>NZ_AP022612.1:1958852-2611803 GCF_010729895.1 Mycolicibacterium confluentis | reverse complement strand
CAGCCTGCTCGCGGCCTCCGATGTGCTCGGCACGGGCTGGTTCGGCGCCGTCGCCGCCGACGCCGGGCCCGGTAAGACGGTCGTTGTCGTCGGGGATGGCGCGGTCGGCCTGCTCGCGGTGCTCGCGGCCCGGGAGTTGGGCGCCGAACGCATCATCGCCATGAGCCGGCACGCCGATCGTCAGGCCATGGCGCGGGAGTTCGGTGCCACAGACATCGTCGAGGAGCGCGGGGACGACGGGGTCGCCGCCGTCAAGGAGCTCACGCACGGTCTCGGTGCACACAGCGTCGTGGAGGCCGTCGGCACCCAGCAGTCCATGATGCAGGCGATCCGTTCCACCCGACCGGGCGGACACGTCGGCTACGTCGGGGTCTCCCACGATGTCGAGCTGCCCGGCCTGGAACTGTTCTTCGCCGAGATCCACCTGCTGGGCGGCCCGGCCCCGGTGCGTCGTTTCCTGCCCGAGCTCATCGACAAGATCTGGCGGCGAGAGATCAACCCCGCCAAGGTGTTCGACCTCGAACTGCCCCTGGCCGACGCCGCAGAGGGCTACCGGGCGATGGACGAGCGGCGCGCCGTGAAGACACTGCTGACGGTGTAGGCCTAACGTGCCCGCAGGGCCGTCAGCGCCTTGTCGGCGTGGGTGTCCATGCTGATCTCGCTGGCGATCACGTCGAGCACCCTGCGGTCGGTGTCGATCACGAACGTGGTGCGCTTGACGGGCATCAGCCTGCCCAACAGGCCGCGCTTGACCCCGAACGCCGTGGCGACCTCACCGTCGGCGTCGGACAGCAGTGGGTAGTCGAACTTCTCCTTGCCCGCGAACTGCGCCTGCTTGTCGACACTGTCGGTGCTGATGCCGACCCGCTGGGCGCCGACCGCGGCGAATTCGGCCGCCAGATCACGAAAGTGGCAGGCCTCCTTGGTGCATCCCGGTGTCATCGCGGCCGGGTAGAAGAACAGCACCACCGGTCCGCCGGTCAGAAACTCGCTGAGCTTGCGGACGGTGCCGGACTGATCGGGCAGCGCGAAGTCCTCGACGACATCCCCACGTTTCATGAGGGTCACGCTACGCCCGGACCGGGATACCCGTCTGGGAAGATGGTCTGCGTGCACGCCAACGCCAACATCGCCTTGACCACGACGCGAAACGACTTCCGCGCGCTGGCGGCCGAGCATCGTGTCGTTCCGGTCACCCGCAAGGTGCTCGCCGACAGCGAGACGCCCCTGTCGGCCTATCGCAAGCTCGCCGCCAACCGGCCCGGAACGTTCCTGCTGGAATCGGCGGAGAACGGCCGCTCGTGGTCACGCTGGTCGTTCATCGGCGCGGGTGCGCCCTCGGCGCTGACCGTGCGCGACGGCGAGGCCGTCTGGCTCGGCACCACACCGCAGGACGCACCCAGCGGCGGAGATCCGCTGGAGGTGCTGCGCGCCACGCTGACGCTGCTGGAGACCGCGCCGCTGGCGGACCTTCCGCCACTGTCGAGCGGCATGGTCGGGTACTTCGCCTACGACCTCGTCCGCCGCCTGGAACGGCTGCCGGAACTGTGCGTCGACGATCTGCAGCTTCCCGACATGGTGATGCTTCTGGCGACCGACATCGCCGCGGTCGACCACCACGAGGGCACCATCACGCTGATCGCCAACGCCGTGAACTGGAACGGCACCGACGAGCGGGTCGACGAGGCGTACGACGACGCGGTCGCGCGGTTGGACGTCATGACCGAGGCGCTGGGCCAGCCGCTGCCGTCGTCGGTGGCCAGCTTCAGCCGTCCCCAGCCGGTGCACCGCGCGCAGCGGACCGTCGAGGAGTACACCGGCATCGTCGAGAAGCTGGTCGGCGACATCGAAGCGGGTGAGGCGTTCCAGGTGGTGCCCTCGCAGCGGTTCGAGATGGACACCGACGTCGACCCGATCGACGTCTACCGGATGCTGCGGGTGTCCAACCCGAGTCCGTACATGTACCTCATGCACGTGCCCAATGAGGCTGGCGGCACGGCGTTCTCGATCGTCGGGTCGTCCCCGGAGGCCCTGGTGACCGTCAAGGACGGCTGGGCCACAACGCACCCGATCGCCGGCACCCGGTGGCGCGGCGCGACCGAGGAGGAGGATCAGCTCCTCGAGAAGGACCTGCTGGCCGACGAGAAGGAGCGCGCCGAGCATCTGATGCTCGTCGACCTCGGCCGCAACGACCTGGGCCGGGTCTGTGTGCCCGGCACGGTGCGGGTCGAGGACTACAGCCACATCGAGCGCTACAGCCACGTCATGCATCTGGTGTCGACCGTGATGGGGCTGCTGGGGGAGGGACGTACCGCACTGGACGCGGTGACGGCCTGCTTCCCGGCCGGCACCCTCTCGGGGGCACCGAAGGTGCGCGCCATGGAGCTCATCGAAGAGGTCGAGAAGACGCGCCGCGGCCTGTACGGCGGCGTGGTGGGCTACCTGGACTTCGCGGGCAACGCCGACTTCGCGATCGCGATCCGGACCGCCCTGATGCGGGCCGGCACCGCCTACGTCCAGGCGGGCGGTGGAGTGGTGGCCGACTCCAACGGTCCCTATGAGTTCAACGAGGCGTCGAACAAGGCCAAGGCCGTGCTCAGCGCCATCGCCGCCGCCGAGACACTGACCGTGCCGGGCGATGGCTGACACGCCGGAGCGCGGCAGCGTGCGCGGCCTCCGCATCGGCCAGCTTCTTCTGGTGGTCGCGGCCCTGCTGCTGTGGGGCGCCGCCCGGCTCACATGGGTGGTGCTGCACAGCTCCGACGGCCTGGGCCAGCCCAAGACCGTGGAACTGGCCGGTTCGACCTGGTCGACGGCCCTGCTGCCGGTCGCGCTGCTGCTGGGGGCCGCGGTCGTGGCCACCCTGGCGGTGCGGGGGTGGCCGTTACGCGCCGTGGCGCTGCTGCTGGCCGTCGTCAGCGCCGGGCTCGCCTACCTGGCCGTGAGCCAGTGGGTGGTGCCCGATGTCGATGAGCGGGCCGCACAACTGGCGCAGATTCCGTTCGCCGACCAGGTCCTCACCGAGCGCGAGTACGCCGGCGCGGTGTGCACGCTGGTCGCCGCGATCTGCACGCTGGTCGCGGCGGTGCTGCTGATCCGCTCCGCGACCGCGGGCCGCCGAACGACCAGTCGTTACGCCGCTCCAGGCGCACGTCGTTCGGCGGTGCAGACCGAATCCGCACAAGCCGAAACAGAAGGCGACGCGGCGTCGGAGTCCGGGCTCTCGGAACGGATGATCTGGGACGCCCTCGACGAGGGCCATGACCCCACCGTCCGGGAGACCGACGACAAGCCGGATCCGCCCGCAGAGGGTCGGTGACGCTTGCAGGCCACACAGCAGATACCCTTTGTCCAGCCATCGCGGAACGTGCACCAGCGCCCCGACGAGCATTCGCGGCAGTGCAGGAAGGAACGACTGGCATGAGTTCGGCCAACGTGCTCGACTCGATAGTCGAGGGAGTTCGCGCTGATGTTGCCGCTCGAGAAGCTCTCGTCAGCATGGAGGAGATCAAGGCCCGTGCCAACGCGGCCCCACCTGCGCTGAACGTTCTCGCCGCGCTGCGGGAGCCCGGCATCGGCGTCATCGCCGAAGTGAAGCGGGCCAGCCCGTCGCGGGGACAGTTGGCCAATATCCCCGATCCCGCGGAGTTGGCCAAGGCGTATCAGAGCGGCGGCGCGCGGATCATCAGCGTGCTGACCGAGCAGCGTCGATTCAACGGCTCGCTCGACGACCTCGACGCTGTCCGTGCGGCGGTGACCATCCCGGTGCTGCGCAAGGACTTCATTGTGCGGCCGTACCAGATTCACGAGGCTCGGGCCCATGGTGCCGACATGCTGCTGCTCATCGTGGCCGCACTGGAACAACCTGCCCTGGTGTCGATGCTGGACCGCACCGAGTCGCTCGGTATGACGGCCCTGGTCGAAGTCCACACCGAGGAGGAGGCCGACCGGGCGCTGCAGGCCGGCGCCACGGTGATCGGTGTCAACGCACGTGACCTGAAGACCCTCGAGGTCGACCGGGACTGCTTCGGACGGATTGCGCCGGGACTGCCCAGCAATGTCATCCGCGTCGCGGAGTCCGGGGTGCGCGGAACCGCGGACCTTTTGGCCTACGCTGGTGCCGGCGCCGACGCGGTGCTCGTCGGCGAAGGATTGGTGACCAGCGGCGACCCGCGTAGCGCGGTGGCTGACCTGGTGACCGCAGGCACCCATCCATCCTGTCCGAAGCCGGCCCGCTAGCTGGCCGAATGAGCCTCCGGGCGCGCAAGAGAGCTTCCAGCCATGGCTGAACACACCCGTAATGACCTGCCGCGCATGAGCGCTGCGGTCTCCGAAACCACGCGGCATGAGCCCGACGACCGCGGCCACTTCGGCGTCTACGGCGGACGATATGTCGCCGAGGCCCTGATGGCCGTGATCGAAGAGGTCACCGCGGCCTACGACAAAGTGCGCATCGACCGCGAGTTCCTCGGCGAACTCGACCGGTTGCAGGAGCACTACAGCGGTCGGCCGTCACCGCTGTACGAGGCCACCAGGCTGTCCCAGCATGCCGGCGGGGCGCGTCTGTTCCTCAAGCGCGAGGACCTCAACCACACCGGTTCCCACAAGATCAACAACGTGCTCGGGCAGGCCCTGCTGGCCAAGCACATGGGCAAGAAGCGGGTGATCGCCGAGACCGGCGCGGGCCAGCACGGCGTCGCGACGGCCACCGCGTGCGCGCTGCTCGACCTGGACTGCGTCATCTACATGGGCGCCGTCGACACCGCGCGGCAGGCGCTCAACGTCGCCCGGATGCGCCTGCTGGGCGCTGAGGTGATCTCGGTCGAGTCAGGTTCGAAGACGCTCAAAGACGCCATCAACGACGCGTTCCGCGACTGGGTGACCAACGCCGACTCGACGTACTACTGCTTCGGCACGGCCGCCGGTCCGCATCCGTTCCCCGTCATGGTGCGTGACTTCCAGCGCATCATCGGTATGGAGGCTCGCGCCCAGATCCAGGCCCAGGCGGGCCGACTGCCCGACGCGGTGACGGCATGCGTCGGTGGTGGATCCAACGCGATCGGCATCTTCCACCCCTTCATCGACGATCCCGGCGTGCGTCTGGTGGGCTTCGAGGCCGCCGGTGACGGCGTCGAAACCGGACGGCATGCAGCCACATTCACGGGCGGCACACCGGGCGCATTCCAGGGCTCGTTCTCCTACCTGCTTCAGGACGAGGACGGTCAGACCATCGAATCCCATTCCATCTCAGCCGGTTTGGACTATCCGGGGGTCGGCCCCGAGCATGCTTTCCTGCTCGACACGGGCAGGGCGGAGTACCGTCCGGTGACCGACACCGAGGCCATGGACGCCTTCCGCCTGTTGTGCCGCACCGAGGGCATCATCCCGGCGATCGAGTCGGCGCACGCGGTGGCCGGCGCGTTGAAGCTCGGCGCCGAACTGGGCCCGGGTGCCATCGTGGTGGTCAACCTGTCGGGGCGCGGCGACAAGGATGTCGCCACCGCGGCGAAGTGGTTCGGCCTGCTCGACGAGACGGCGGTGCAGTCGTGACCGGTGCTTCTCGGCTGGGCCCGATCTTCGAATCCTGCCGCCAGGAGGGCCGCTCGGCCCTGATCGGCTATCTGCCCACCGGTTATCCGGACGTCGCGACCTCGATCGAGGCCATGACCACCATGGTCGACGCCGGATGCGACATCATCGAGGTCGGCATCGCCTACTCCGATCCCGGGATGGACGGCCCGGTCATCGCCGCGGCCACCGAGACGGCGTTGCAAGGGGGAGTCCGGGTCCGCGACGCCTTCCGTGCCGTCGAGGCGATCAGCAACGCTGGCGGTCGCGCCGTCGTGATGACCTACTGGAATCCGGTGCTGCGCTACGGCGTCGACGCGTTCTCGCGAGACCTGGCCGCCGCAGGCGGACTTGGTCTGATCACGCCGGATCTCATTCCCGACGAGGCTGACCAATGGCTGGCCGCCTCGGATGCCCATGACCTGGACCGCATCTTCCTGGTGGCCCCGTCGTCAACGCCGCAGCGGCTGGCCGCCACGGTGCAGGCGTCGCGGGGCTTCATCTACGCCGCGTCGACCATGGGTGTGACCGGGGCGCGGGACGCGGTGTCCAATATGGCGCCGGAGTTGGTGGCCCGGGTCAAGGCCGTTTCCGACATCCCGGTCGGTGTGGGTCTCGGGGTGCGTTCGCGTGAGCAGGCCGCCGAGATCGGCTCGTATGCCGACGGCGTCATCGTGGGCTCGGCACTGGTGTCCGCACTCAGCGACGGTCTTCCCGCCGTGCGTGCGCTCACCGAAGAACTGGCAATCGGCGTGCGACAGAGAGTGACTGGGGTTACTGGGTGATCACATCGACACTGGCCTATTTCCCCAGCCCTTCCCAGGGTGTGTGGCATCTGGGTCCGTTGCCGATTCGGGCCTACGCGGTGTTCATCATCATCGGGATCGTGGCCGCACTGATCATCGGAGATCGACGCTGGGTCGCCCGCGGTGGTGAGCGCGGGGTCATCTACGACATCGCCGTCTGGGCGGTGCCGTTCGGCCTCGTCGGCGGTCGCATCTATCACGTCCTGACCGACTGGCAGACCTACTTCGGCCCCGGTGGCGCCGGACCGATTGCCGCACTCAGCATCTGGAGCGGTGGGCTCGGCATCTGGGGCGCGGTGGCATTCGGCGGCCTGGGTGCCTGGATCGGCTGCCGGCGGCGCGGAATCCCGTTGCCCGCCTTCGGCGATGCGATCGCGCCCGGCATCGTGCTGGCGCAGGCGATCGGTCGGATCGGCAACTACTTCAACCAGGAACTCTACGGCCGGGTCACCACCGTGCCCTGGGGCATGGAGATCTTCTATCGCAAGGACCCCTCGGGCGTCGTCGATGTGCATTCGCTCAACGGCGTCTCGACGGGGCAGGTGCACTCCGTGGTGCATCCGACCTTCCTGTACGAACTGCTGTGGAACCTGCTGGTTTTCGCGGCCCTGATCTACATCGACCGCCGCTTCAAAATCGGTCACGGCAGGCTGTTCGCGCTCTACGTCGCGGGGTACTGCCTGGGCCGCTTCGGCGTCGAACTGATGCGTGACGATCTGGCGACGCACATCGCCGGCATCCGGATCAACTCGTTCACCGCGACTTTCGTGTTCATCGGTGCGTTCGTGTACTTCATCCTCGCGCCGAAGGGCCGGGAGGATCCGGCCACGCTGCGCGGCAACGACGAGGAGACCCTCGTCGAGGAGATCGCCGAGGATCTCGCGGCGGTGGCCGCGACCACCGGCGTCGTCGCCGCGGCCACGGTGGCGGGTCGGGAGGACACGGAGGACACAGGGCCACCCGACTCGGTTGGCGCCGAACAGTCCGCCGCCGACGTCGCAGAGGTGGATGTCGAGGCGCTTGATGCCGTGGCCGTCGACGAGCCTGAGCCCGTGCCTGTCGAGATCGGTGACGACGACTCCGAGGATTCGGGGGACTTGGAGGCTGCAGACGCCGCTGCGGTGGCCGAGCTGGACGTCGACGCCGTCGAAGAGGCAGCTGAATCCAGCGAATCCGGAGCCGAAGCCGAGGACGAGCCTGAAGCCGAGGCTGAGGCTGTAGACGAGGCCGAGGACGAGGACATTCTCGAAGCCGAGGTGGCTGCGCCGGGGGTCGAGACCGAGACCGCGGCCGTCGCTGAGGAGGGGGATCTGATCGACGAGGATCACGATCCGGTCGACGAAGAGGATCTTGAGAGCCTCGACGAGTCGGTGGCCGTCCTCGCCGATGGGCCGGTGTCTGAGCAGGCCGAAGAGCTTGCGGCCGAAGACGCCGAAACCGAGGATTCAGCGGAGTCAGAGGTTGATGAGGCCGACGAGCTCGATGAGGTTGAGACCGCCGAGTCCGAGACCGCCGAGCCCGAACCCGACGCCGCTGAGCCTGAGGAACCCGTCGCCGAGGATCTGATCGACGAGGACCACGATCCGGTCGACGAAGAGGATCTCGAGAGCCTCGACGAGTCGGTGATCGCCCCCGCCGATGGGCCGGTGTCTGAGCAGGCTGAAGAGCTTGCGGCCGAGGAGCTTGCGGCCGAAGACGAAGAGTCCGATGACGACTCCGCCGAAGCTGAGCCCGAGCAGGTCGCCGTGAAAGCCGCTGTGGCTGATGAGGCCGCTGTGGCTGATGAGGCCGCCGAGTCTGACGAGCCCGCTGATGGCTCTGACGAACCCGCCGCTGAGGCCGACCAGGAGGAGGACGCCTCCGAAAGTGGCCGTCGCCGATGGTGGCGGCGCAAGCGCTGACGACCGTTCCGGTCATCTCGGCGTCTCGCCAGTCGAGTTCTACATGAGGGTCGTGATCGGTCCCGTTCAACAGCCCTGGCGTAGATCTCGGCGTGCGCCGAATAGATCTCGGCGCACCCGCGACCCCGAAAACCATCTGGCATCCTGGACACTATGACGGATCCGCAGCCCGGCCAGTATCCGGGCGATGGCTCGACACCGCAGGAACCCCCGCGGTTTCCACCGCCGCCCCCGCCGCCGCAGTACAGCGCGGGCAGCCACCAGGCGTATCCGCCGCCCCCGCCGCCGTCGGGCTATTACCCGGTCAGCGGCCCCTACGCAGACCCGTCCGCCCCGTACGGTCGCCACGCGATCACCGGTGAGCCGTTTTCGGACAAGTCGAAGGTGGTCGCGGGCCTGCTGCAGCTGCTCGGGCTCTTCGGCTTCCTGGGCATCGGCCGGATGTACCTCGGCCAGGTCGGCTACGGCGTCGCCCAACTGCTGATCGGCTGGATCGGCGGCGCCGTCCTCGGCATCCTCACCTGCGGCCTCGGATTCGCGCTGCCCGCGATCTGGGGAATCGTCGACGCGGTGCTGATCCTGACCGATCGGGTCCGCGACCCGCAGGGACGTCCGCTGCGCGATGGCACCTGACCGGATCGGCTCGGGGCGAGCCGGCATCTATGCGGCGCTGGGGGTCGGCGGGGTGGCCACCGCCGGTGCGCTGACGTACATCGGCCTGGTCGACCCACATCGCCCGGGCTCGGTCTTCCCACCGTGCTTCTTCAAGGCCCTGTCGGGCTGGGACTGCCCGGCCTGCGGCGGTCTGCGGATGACGCATGACCTTCTGCACGGTGACGTCGCGGCTGCGGTCCACGACAACGTCTACCTGCTGGTCGGGATACCGCTGTTGCTGGCCTGGGTTCTGATTCGCTACACCCAGCGCAAGAGGGTGTTCACCTGGTGGGCCGGCGCGGTGGTGCTCGTCAGTGCGGTGGCTTGGACCGTGGTGCGCAATCTCACTGGTTTCCCGCTGGTCCCGACCATTCTGGAGGCTTAGCGGCCCCATCCGGGCTGATACAATTGCCTCGCTGACGCGCGCCTTTTTCGCTGGGCTGCGCTTGGTATTCGTCGGGCCGATGCAGTCCCGGATGACAGATCGTCAGACTGCGGCAGGCCAGAAGAACTGAAACGCTGTGTGCGCAAAGGCTTTTCCGCCCGCCGTCGTCATGACCGCAGAGGTGGATTCGCATGCTGTTCTCGGCTTTGCCGGAAGCTCAAGGGCTTTATGACCCCGCGCAGGAGTCGGACTCCTGTGGTGTCGCCATGGTCGCCGACATCAAGGGCCGACGTTCGCATTCGATCGTCTCCGACGGCCTCGTGGCCCTCGAACACCTCGAACACCGTGGTGCCGCGGGTGCCGAGCCCAACAGCGGTGACGGCGCGGGCATCCTGCTCCAACTGCCGGTCGAACTGCTGACCGAGGTCGTCGACTTCCCGTTGCCCGCGCCCGCCGCGGACGGTGCCAACACGTTCGCCGCAGGCATCTGCTTCCTGCCCCAGAACCCCGTCGCCCGCCAGGCGGCCCGCGACCGCATCGAGGCGATCGCCGTCGACGAGGGCCTGGAGGTGCTGGGGTGGCGTGAGGTGCCGGTCGACCCCGACGGCGCCGACATCGGCATGACAGCCCTGGGCTGCATGCCGCACTTCGCGCAGTTCTTCGTCGCAGCCCCGGAGGGCGACGGCCCACGACTGTCCGGCATCGACCTCGACCGCCGGGTGTACCCGCTGCGGAAGCGGGCCGGTCACAACACCACCGACGTCGAAGAGGCCGGCACCGGGGTCTACTTCGCGTCACTGTCGTCGCGGACCATGACCTACAAGGGCATGCTCACCACGATGCAGCTGCCCAAATTCTTCCCCGATCTTCGAGATGAGCGCTGCCACAGTGCAATTGCGATCGTGCACAGCCGCTTCTCCACCAACACCTTCCCGTCGTGGCCGTTGGCGCACCCGTTCCGCTTCGTCGCCCACAACGGCGAGATCAACACCGTCCGCGGCAACCGCAACCGGATGCACGCCCGCGAGGCGATGCTGGCGAGCTCAGTCATCGGCGGCGATCTGTCCCGGCTGAGCCCGATCTGCACACCCGACGCCTCGGACTCCGCGTCGTTCGACCAGACCCTGGAACTGCTGCACCTCGGTGGCCGCAGCCTGCCCCACGCGGTCATGATGATGATCCCGGAGGCCTGGGAGAACAACGCCACCCTGAGCCCGCAGCGGCGTGCGTTCTGTCAGTTCCACGCCTCGATCATGGAGCCGTGGGACGGCCCGGCCTGTGTCACCTTCACCGACGGCACGGTCGTGGGTGCGGTGCTCGACCGCAACGGTCTGCGCCCGGGTCGCTGGTGGCGCACGATCGACGACCGGATCATCCTGGCCAGTGAGAGTGGCGTGCTCGACGTGGCTCCCGGTGACGTGGTGGCCAAGGGCCGTCTCGAACCCGGCAAGATGTTCCTGATCGACACGGCGGCCGGCCGGATCGTGTCCGACGACGAGATCAAGGATGACCTGGCGAACGCCCACCCCTACGGTGAATGGCTGCACGCCGGCCTGCTGGACCTCAAGACGCTGCCTGAGCGGACGCGGGTGCAGCCTAACCACGAGTCGGTGGTGCGCCGCCAGATCGCGTTCGGCTACACCGAAGAGGACCTGCGGCTGCTGCTTACGCCGATGGCGGCCTCCGGCGGTGAACCGCTGGGGTCGATGGGCACCGACACCCCGGTGGCGGTCCTGTCGCAGCGCTCAAAGCTGTTCTACGACTACTTCATTGAACTGTTCGCGCAGGTGACCAACCCACCTCTGGACGCCATCCGCGAGGAGATCGTCACCTCGATGGCCCGCGTGATGGGGCCCGAGCAGAACCTGCTCGACGAGACGGCCGCATCGTGCAGGCAGATCCTGCTGCCGTACCCGGTGCTGGACAACGACGAACTCAACAAGATCGTCCACATCAACGACGACGGTGAGCAGCCCGGGCTGCGGACGTCGGTGCTGCGCGCACTCTACGACGTCGAGCGCGGCGGTGAGGGGCTGGCCGAGGCGATCGACGACCTGCGTCGCCGCGCCTCCGAGGCGATCGCCAAAGGCACTCGCACACTGGTGATCTCGGACCGCGACTCCGACCACACCAAAGCGCCCATCCCGTCACTGCTCGCCGTCTCGGCCGTGCACCATCACCTGGTCCGCACCAAGGAGCGCACCATGGTCGCGCTCGTGGTCGAGACGGGTGATGCCCGCGAGGTGCACCACATCGCGCTGCTCATCGGCTACGGCGCCGCCGCGGTCAACCCCTACCTGGCGTTCGAATCGATCGAGGACCTGATCCGCGAGGGCGAGCTCACCGGCATCGAACCCGCGACCGCCGTGCGCAACTACCTCAAGGCGCTCACCAAGGGCGTCACCAAGGTGATGAGCAAGATGGGCATCTCCACGGTCGCGTCCTACACCGGAGCGCAGGCGTTCGAGGCGATCGGCCTGGACAAGGGTGTGGTCGACGAATACCTGGAGGGCACGGTCAGTCAACTCGGCGGCGTGGGCCTCGACGTTCTCGCCGAAGAGGTCAAGCTGCGGCACCGCCGCGCGTATCCGGAGAATCCGACCGAACGGGTGCACCGGCGCCTCGAGGTCGGCGGCGAGTACCAGTTCCGCCGCGAGGGTGAACTGCACCTGTACACCCCGGAGACGGTGTTCCTGCTGCAGCACGCGACGCGGACGGGCCAGTACGACGTCTTTGCGAAGTACTCCGAGGAGGTCGACAAGCTTTCGCGTGAGGGCGGGACGCTGCGCGGGCTCTTCGGCTTCAAAAAGGGTGTGCGCCCGCCCGTCCCGATCTCCGAGGTCGAGTCCGTCGACTCGATCTGCACGCGGTTCAACACCGGCGCCATGAGCTACGGTTCGATCTCTGCCGAGGCCCACGAGACCATGGCCATCGCGATGAACAACCTCGGTGGCCGGTCGAACAGCGGTGAGGGCGGCGAGGACGCCGACCGTCTCTACGATCCGCGCCGCCGCAGCGCGGTCAAGCAGGTCGCCTCGGGCCGGTTCGGCGTCACCAGCGAGTACCTGGTGAACGCCACGGACATCCAGATCAAGATGGCGCAGGGCGCCAAACCCGGTGAGGGTGGCCAGCTTCCGGGGTACAAGGTGTATCCCAGCATCGCCAAGACCCGGCACTCCACGCCCGGCGTCGGGCTGATCTCGCCGCCGCCGCACCACGACATCTACTCGATCGAGGATCTGGCCCAGCTGATCCATGACCTGAAGAACGCCAACGCGGCCGCGCGCATCCACGTCAAGCTGGTCAGTTCGGTCGGAGTCGGCACGGTGGCCGCCGGTGTGTCCAAGGCGCACGCGGACGTCGTGCTGATCAGCGGCTACGACGGTGGCACCGGCGCGGCGCCGCTGACCTCGCTCAAGCACGCCGGCGCCCCGTGGGAGATCGGCCTCGCCGATGCGCAGCAGACGTTGGTGCTCAACGGTCTTCGCGATCGGATCACAGTCCAGTGTGACGGCGGCATGCGCACCGCGCGCGACGTGATGGTCGCGATGCTGCTCGGCGCCGAGGAGTATGGTTTCGCGACCGCGCCGCTGATCGTCTCGGGCTGCATCATGATGCGGGTCTGCCACCTCGACACCTGCCCGGTGGGTGTCGCGACGCAGAATCCGGAACTGCGTGCACGGTTCAACGGCAAGCCGGAGTTCGTCGAGAACTTCTTCCGGTTCATCGCCGAGGACATCCGCGGTCACCTGGCCGAACTGGGCTTCCGCAGCATCGACGAGGCCGTCGGACACGCGGAACTGCTAGACACCGAAGCCGGTGTGGCGCACTGGAAGAGCCAGGGCCTGGACCTGTCGCCGATCTTCGGCACTCCGACTGACCAGCACGGGGCGCCGCTGCCGCAGAGGCGCAGGCTGCGCGATCAGGAGCACGGCCTCGAACAGGCACTGGACCAGACGCTCGTCGCACTGGCCGAGGGTGCACTCGAGGACGCACACAAGGTGGTGCTGGAACTGCCCGTGCGCAACGTCAACCGCACGGTCGGCACGCTGCTGGGCTCGGAGGTCACCCGCCGGTACGGCGCCGCGGGCCTGCCCGCCGACACCATCACGGTCAAGCTGACCGGTTCGGCCGGTCAGTCTCTGGGTGCGTTCCTGCCGCCGGGCATCACGATCGATCTGGTCGGCGACGCCAACGACTATGTCGGCAAGGGCCTTTCGGGCGGTCGCGTGGTCGTGCGCCCGCCGGACGACGTGCTGTTCCTTGCCGAGGACAATGTCATCGCGGGCAACACGCTGCTCTACGGCGCGACATCCGGCGAGGTGTTCCTGCGGGGCCGAGTCGGCGAGCGGTTCTGCGCGCGCAACTCCGGTGCGCTGGCCGTCACCGAGGGCGTCGGCGACCACGCCTGCGAGTACATGACGGGTGGGCGCGTCGTCGTGCTCGGCCCGACCGGCCGCAACATGGCCGCCGGCATGTCGGGCGGCATCGCGTATGTGCTCGGACTCAACCCGGCCAAGGTCAACACGCAGATGGTGGAACTGCAGCGCATGGAGGCCGAGGACCTGGCCTGGCTGCACAACGTCATCGCCCGGCACGCCCAGCTCACGGGCAGCACCGTCGCGAGCTCGGTGCTCGACGATTGGCCAAGGCGCAGTGCACAATTCACCAAGATCATGCCCACCGACTACCAGCGGGTGCTGCAGGCCACCAGGATGGCCAAGGCGGAGGGACGTGACGTGGACACGGCGATCATGGAGGCGACTCGTGGCTGACCCAACCGGCTTTCTGCATGTGCCCAAGATCGAGGCCGCCAAGCGCCCGGTCGACGAGCGCGTGGGTGACTGGCGCGAGGTCTACGAACGGCAGGACCCGCATGAGCGCGCCGGCGAAGTCAGTCAGCAGGCACGGCGCTGCATGGACTGCGGCATTCCGTTCTGCCACTCGGGGACCGCGGGCTGCCCTCTGGGCAATCTGATCCCGGAGTGGAATGACCTGGCGCGCCGCGGTCGCTGGGACGCCGCCAGCGATCGGCTGCACGCCACCAACAACTTCCCGGAGTTCACCGGCAGGTTGTGCCCGGCGCCCTGTGAGGCGGCATGCGTGCTGTCGATCTCGGAGGCTCAGACCGGCGGCAGCGTGACGATCAAGCGGATCGAGCAGACCATCGCCGACCAGGCTTGGCTCGACGGCATCGTGGAGTCTCAGCCCGCGGCCATCGCGACCGGTAAGAACGTCGCAGTCGTCGGTTCGGGTCCCGCGGGACTGGCTGCCGCACAACAGCTCACGCGGGCCGGGCACCACGTCACGGTGTACGAGCGCGATGACCGCCTCGGTGGGCTGCTCCGCTACGGCATCCCGGAGTACAAGCTCGAGAAGGACACCCTCAACCAGCGGCTGACCCAGATGCGCGCAGAGGGAACACGTTTCGTCACCGACTGCGAGGTCGGGGTCGACCTTTCGGTCGACGAGCTGCGCAGCCGCTTCGACGCCGTGGTCCTCGCCGTCGGCGCGCTGCAGGGCCGCGACACCGAGGTCGAGGGCAGGCACCTGCACGGTGTCCATCTGGCGATGGAGCACCTCGTGCCGGCCAACCGGGAGTGCGAGGGCGACGGGCCGTCACACCTCTCCGCGGCGGGCAAGCACGTCGTCATCATCGGCGGCGGTGACACCGGTGCGGACTGCCTGGGCACCGCACACCGCCAGGGCGCGGCGTCGGTCACCCAACTGGACTACAACCCCGAACCGCCGGAGGCGCGCGACGAGTCCCGCACGCCGTGGCCGACCTGGCCGCTGCTGCTGCGCACGTCCCCGGCGCACGCCGAGGGTGGTGCCCGCAAGTACGAGGTGGCCGTCCAGCGTTTCCTCGGCGACGACGACGGCAACCTGGCCGCGATCGAGATCGCCGAGGTCCGTGTCACCAGGGACGCCGACGGGCGGCGCAACATCACCCCCGTGGGCGATCCGCTGCGGCTGCCGTGCGACCTGGCTTTGCTGGCGATCGGCTTCGAGGGTGTGGAGCCGATGCCGCTGCTGGACGGACTGGGCCTGGAACGCAACCGTCGCGGCGCGCTGCCGTGCGGTTCGGACTGGCAGACCAGCACGCCCGGGGTGTTCGTCTGTGGCGATGCCCACAGGGGCGCCTCGCTCGTGGTGTGGGCGATCGCCGAGGGCCGCAGCGCCGCGCACGCCGTCGACGTGTACCTGATGGGGGACTCGGATTTGCCCGAGCCGGTGCGGCCCAGCGCGTTGCCGTTGGCGGTCGTGTAGGTGTCGGCCAGGCGAAATTCGGCCCCGCGATCTGTATCGGTCGAGATGGCCTCTGACTGCGACTATGCTGGCTCGTCGTGACCAGACGCGCCAAGATCGTATGCACATTGGGCCCCGCTACCGGGACTGACGAGAAGATGCGTGCGCTCGTCGACGCGGGGATGGACGTCGCCCGGATGAACTTCAGCCACGGCGACCATGCTGACCACAAAGAGGCCTATGAGCGCGTGCGCCGTGCCTCCGACGCCACCAACCACGCCGTGGGCATCCTCGCCGACCTGCAGGGTCCCAAGATCCGGCTCGGCCGGTTCGCCGACGGCCCGACGGTGTGGGAGACCGGCGACACCGTGCGCATCACGGTCGAGGATTGCCCAGGCACCCACGACCGGGTCTCGACCACCTACAAGCAGTTGGCCGAAGACGCGCAGCCGGGGGATCGTCTGCTGGTCGACGACGGCAAGGTGGCGCTGGTCGTCGAGCACGTCGACGGACCCGACGTCGTGTGCACCGTCACCGAGGGCGGCCCGGTCAGCAACAACAAGGGTCTGTCGCTGCCCGGTATGAGCGTGTCGGTGCCTGCACTGTCTGAGAAGGACATCGCAGACCTCGAGTTCGCGCTGCACCTGGGCGTCGACCTGGTGGCGCTGTCGTTCGTCCGGTCTCCGGCCGACGTCGAACTCGTCCACGAGGTCATGGATCGCGTGGGCCGCCGGGTCCCGGTGATCGCCAAGCTCGAGAAGCCCGAGGCCATCGACAACCTCGAGGCCATCGTGCTGGCGTTCGACGCCGTCATGGTCGCCCGCGGTGACCTGGGCGTCGAGTTGCCCCTCGAAGAGGTGCCGTTGGTGCAGAAGCGCGCCATTCAGATGGCCCGAGAGAACGCCAAGCCCGTCATCGTGGCCACGCAGATGCTCGACTCGATGATCGAGAACTCCCGCCCCACCCGGGCCGAGGCCTCCGACGTCGCCAACGCGGTGCTCGACGGCACCGACGCCGTGATGCTGTCGGGGGAGACCTCGGTGGGCAAGCATCCGCTCGAGGCGGTCCGCACGATGGCCCGGATCATCAAGGCCGTCGAGGACAACTCGATCGCCGCGCCGCCTCTGACGCACGTTCCGCGCACCAAGCGCGGCGTGATCTCCTATGCCGCAAGGGATATCGGCGAGCGCCTGGATGCCAAGGCACTGGTGGCGTTCACTCAGTCCGGTGACACCGTGCGTCGGTTGGCCCGCCTGCACACGCACCTTCCATTGCTGGCCTTCACGGCCCTGCCGGAGGTGCGCAGCCAGCTTGCACTGACGTGGGGCACCGAGACCTTCATCGTCCCGACCATGAAGACCACCGACGACATGATCCGGCAGGTGGACAAGTCCCTGCTGAACCTCGGCC
The DNA here is from genome assembly GCF_010729895.1 of Mycolicibacterium confluentis. Taxonomy (NCBI): domain Bacteria; kingdom Bacillati; phylum Actinomycetota; class Actinomycetes; order Mycobacteriales; family Mycobacteriaceae; genus Mycobacterium; species Mycolicibacterium confluentis. The sequence continues at coordinate 2,594,830 of NZ_AP022612.1, read as the reverse complement.
GCTACAAGCGCGGCGATCTGGTGGTCATCGTCGCGGGCGCACCGCCGGGCACAGTAGGCTCGACCAACCTGATCCATGTGCACCGGATCGGCGAGGACGACCACTAGCAACTCGCGCCACCAGGAGACTGTCCCCAGATGACGACGCAGGCCAGCAGCGACTTCGAAGAACTGCTGGCAGTACTCGATCTCCGGAGAGCGGACTCGTCGGCGCCCGGCGTCGAGACCTTCTTCGGTTCACACCCGACGAAGAATCCGGTCCGCACATTCGGCGGACAGATGATGGCGCAGGCCTTCGTGGCGGGCAGTCGGACCGTGCCGGCCAACCTGCCGCCCAGTGCGCTGTCGGCGCATTACATCGCGGGCGGCGACCCGGAACAGGACCTCGAGTTCTCAGTGGTCCACCTCCGGGACGAACGCCGGTTCGCCAACCGTCGGGTGGACGTGACCCAGAACGGGGCTCTGCTGGGCACTGCGCTGATCTCGTATCTGTCCGGCGGCCGCGGCCTCGAGCACAACGTGGAGATGCCCGACGTCACAGGCCCCGAATGGCTGCCCAAGATCGACGACCTGCTCGCCGGGTACGAGGAGACGGTGCCGCTGTTCGTCAACGCGTCACGGCCCATCGAATGGCGCTACACCAATGACCCCGCCTGGATCATGCGCGACAAGGGCGCCAAGCTGCCCCACAACCGCGTGTGGATGAAGACCGAGGGGCCGATGCCCGACGACCCGGTGCTGCATCAGGCCGCGCTCGTCTACTCCTCGGACACCACGGTGCTGGACTCGATCATCACCACGCACGGCCTGTCCTGGGGCCATGACCGGATCTTCGCGGTCACGATGAACCATTCGGTGTGGTTCCACCGGCCGTTCCGGTTCGACGAATGGGTTCTGTACTCCACGACCTCACCCGTCGCCGCGGAGTCGCGGGGCCTGGGCACCGGGCACTTCTTCAACGAGGACGGCCACGTGGTGGCCACGGTGGTGCAGGAGGGCATCGTCAAGCACTTCCCGAGCCGCGACCGCTGATCGCAACCCGATGCGGCACAGCGCATCTGGGATGGATCGCGGTGGCGGTCAGCGGGTCGGGGTGAGAGTGACGCTGAGGTTGTTCTCGATCTTGCCGCGGAACTCGTCCTCGCACTGTGCCTGTGCCGCCGCGTCGTTGCCCGCGTCGCGCATGCAGTCGACGAAGTCTCGGCCGCCGATGTCCAGGAACCAGTTGCCCGCCACCACCGCGACCACGATCACGACGATGCTCAACAGGGTGCCCAACGCGCCCAACACGATTCCGGACAGCGCCACACCGCCGTTGTCGGCCTCACCCCTGCGGACGCGACCGCGCGCCACGACACCGAGGATGATCGCGGTGATGCCCAGGATGATGCCACCGAGGATCGTCAGGGATGCGGGCAGCGAGATCAGGCCGACCACGAGCGCCGCGAGTCCCAGACCGTTCTTCATGCCCGTCGGCGACGGCCCATACCCCGAGTAGGGCTGCGGCGGAGCCGGCGGATACCCAGGGGCATAGCCCGGTGGTGGCGGGGGATAGCCGCCCGGCGGCGGGGGATAGCCGCCCGGCGGCGGAGGCGGGGGCGGCGGATAGCCGGAATCGGGCGAGGAGTCGGGCGAGTCCGACCCCGGTGGCTGAGTCATGAGTTGCGCTCCCCGTCGGTTCGACTTGCTGGACCGCCAGCCAGGGTACCCGTCGCCGGGCGTCCAGAGCCGCTTTGCAGCCTCAGACACACGGTGCCGATGTCGCTGGGGAGATGGTGCGTGGCCACCACCACCGTCCGGTGTTCGCCGATCAGATCGCCCGACAGCAGGGCCCGCAGCAGTGAGTCGGAAGCGGCTGCGTCGAGATGCTCGGTCGGTTCGTCGAGCAGCACGATCGGCGCGGTCGACAACAGCACTCGCGCCAGAAGCAGGCGCCTGCGCTGCCCCGCCGACAGCGCCTCGGGACCGCCCGTCAGCACGGTCGACAGCCCGTCCGGCAGGCGGCTCAGCCAGTCCCGCAGCCCCACCCGATCCAGGGCCGCAAGAAGTTCGGTGTCGGTGCAGTCACCGCGGACGACGAGCAGGTTGTCGCGAACGGTGGTGGCGAAGACGTGCGCATCCTCGGCGAAGAACACCACGTGGGCGCGAAGTTCGTCCTCGGCAAGCCGATCCAGCGGTATGCCACCGATGTCGACACGTCCCGAACGTGGTGCGAGCAGCCCGGCCAGTGTCATCAACACCGTGGTCTTCCCGCATCCGCTGGGCCCCAGCACGGTCATCCGGTCACCGGGCCGCAACACGAGGTCGACGTCGACGGTGTGCCCTCCGCCGGAATGCCCGGCAGTCGCCTGCGCGGTCAATGTCAGATCCGCTGTGGGGGCGATAAATTGCGTGTCGTCGACGTCAGAGGCCTCGGACGGGGTGAGGACCAGCAGGCGGCGCGCGGCGATGCGTGACCGGGTCAGCTGCACGGCCGCTGCCGGGAGCGCCGTCACGGCCTCGAACGACGACAGCGGCAGCAGCATCAGGATTGCCAGAGTGGTGGGCGCCAGCGTCGTCGACATCTCGATGCCGATCACCACGGCACCGAGCAGGCTGACGCCCATCGCGGCCGTGGGGATGGCCGCACCGATCGCCGCGGGGCGTGCGGCACGGTCCAGCGCGTGGCCCCAATTCCGCTGGCTCTCGGCGGCTTCGACGATGAGCCGAGGGAGCTGGCCACTGACCCGGAGTTCCGGTGCGTGGTCCAGGATGGTCATCGCCGTGATGTCGCGATCCGCGTGGTGGCCGCGGGCGGTGTGCTCCTGCGCTGCCGCACCGCGCGCGGACAACCACGGTGCGAGCACCCCGGACACCGCCAGGCAGACCGCGAGCACCAGACCTGCCGCCGGTGAGATCAACGCAAGGACCACCACCGCGGCCACCGACAGAACCGCGGCCACGGTGATCGGCAGGACCGCCCGGACCAGCGCATCGGAGAGTTCGTCGACGTCGTGGCCGACCCGGCCCACCAGATCACCTTCTGACAGGGTGGCGGGGACTTCGACCGGGCCTCGGGCCAGTCGCCGGTAGATCTGCACGCGGGCCGAACCCGCTGCGCGCAGGGCCGTGTCGTGCGATGCGAGGCGCTCACAGTAGCTCAGCACGCCGCGGGAGATGCCGAACGTCCGCACGGCGACCACGGCCACCGACAGGTCGAGGATGGGCGGCATCTGCCAAGCCCGGGTGATCAGCCAGGCCGACACGGCGGCCAGCGCCAGCGCACTGCCCAGCGACAGCACCCCGCAGAGGACGGCGAGGGCCAGACGCGGCATCCGAGGGCGCAACAGCCGCAGTCCCTGCACCAGGGGGTCAGACCGCAACACGGCCACTGACTTCCACGATGTCGTCGGCGATCGCGAGCACCGAATGCCGATGACCCACGATCACGACGGTGTCCCCGCGATGCGCGCGCTCGGAGATCGCCGCCAGCACACGGGCCTCGGTGTCCGGGTCGAGGTGTGCGGTGGGCTCATCGAACAGCAGGACCGGCGCGGATGAGCCGAGCGTGCGGGCCAGGCCGAGGCGCTGCCGCTGCCCCAGGGACAGGCCGACGCCGCCGCGGCCGAGCACTGTGGCGGTGCCGAGGGGGAGGTCGGCCAACACCTCGTCGAAACCCGCTGCGGTGCAGGCCTCGTCGAGGCGGGGGACAGGGCCGAACAACTGTAGGTTCTCCGCGACGGTGCCGGGCACCAGTACAGGCCGCTGTGCCAACCAGGACAGCTGCGCCCACCACGCCCGCGGATCCAGGTCGGCCACGTCCACCCCCTCGACGATGACCCGACCCGAGGTGGGCGGCGTCAGCCCCGCGATCACCTGCAGCGTTGTGGACTTCCCGGCGCCGTTGGGGCCGGTGAGCACCGTGACTCGACCCGGTGTGATCGTCGCCGTCAGATCATCCGGCCGAGCGCCGTCCCGGTCGACGACGCTCAGGTGCTCTAACGTCAGTGGGCTGCCGGCGGCACACACCGTCCGCGTACCGTGGGCCGGGCGCTGCGCTGTCGTGCCGATGAGCTCAAATGCCTTGTCGGCGGCGGCCTTACCGTCCTGAGCCGCGTGAAAGGCCACGCCGACGCGGCGCAGCGGCCAGAACACCTCCGGGGCCAGCAGGAGCGCGGTCAACCCGTCGGCCAGGGTCATTCCGCCGTAGACCAACCGCAGTCCGACGCTGACCGCCACCAGGGCGACACCGAGGGTCGCGAGCAGTTCCAGCACCAGCGACGACATGAACGCGATGCGCAGCGTCGACATCGCCGAACGCCGATGTGCCGCATTCAGATCCGCGATACGGCGTTCGGGTCCGTCGGCCCGGCCCAGCGCACGGAGCGTGGGAATGCCCGCGACGAGATCCAGCACACGGGCCTGCAGTGTGGTCATGGCCTGCAGTGCGGCGGCGGAGCGGTCGGCGGTCACCAGGCCGATCAACACCATGAACAGCGGGATCAGCGGCAGCGCGACCAGAACGATGCCTGCCGAGGCCACGTCGTAGCCGGCGATGACGGCGACCGCCGCCGGCGTGAGCAGCACGGCCAGCACCAACGCGGGCAGGTAGGAGGTGAAGTACGGTCGCAGACCGTCGAGTCCCCGCAGTACGACTGCCGCCGCGGCGTCGCGTTGCGCCGCCAGCGCACGCGGCGACGCCGATGTGACGGCGGTGAGCACCTGGGTGCTCAGATCGGCGATCGCTCCGCTGGCCTCACGCTGGCTGATCCGGGCCTGGGCCCACTGCGCCGATGTGCGCAGCGCCCACAGTCCGCCCAGCAGAAGCAGAGTCGACGTCCAGCGCGCAAAAGTCCGGGTCGCCGGATCGGTGATGACCGCCGCCACAAGGTGTGCGACGACGACAGCTGAGGCGATCGTGGCTGCGGCCGTCACCACACCGCAGCACACCGTGGCGAGGAGGAACCGGCGGACCGACGCGGAGGCGCGGGTCAAGCGGGGATCCAGCGGCCCCTTCGACGTGCGCGTCGAGCTGGTCAGGACACGCGCCTCGACAGCCCGATCGACGCCGGGATGCGATCGGCGGTGATGCGTTGCCGGAACACCCAATACGTCCACGCCTGGTAGATCATCACCAGCGGCGCGAAGATCGCGGCGGCCCATGTCATGACCTTGAGGGTGTACGGCGTCGACGACGCGTTGTAGATCGTCAGGCTCCACTCCGGGTCCAGAGTGGAGGGCAGCAGGTACGGGTACAGGTCGACGAAGAGCATCGAGACCACCGCGAAGACCACGACAGTGGTGGCGACAAAAGCCCATCCGTCGCGGGTGCCCCGGTGCAGCAGGAACACCGCGGTCAGCAGCGAGACGACGGCGAGACCGAGCAGAATCCAGGAACCGGGCTTGCCGTAGGCGAATTGGGTCCACAGGCCGAACACGGCCGCGATCACCACCACCGGGATGGTGAGTCGGCGGGCGATCGTCAGCGCGTTGTCGCGCACCTCACCCGCGGTCTTCAGCGCCAGGAACGCCGCGCCGTGCAGCAGGAACACGCCACACGTGGCCAACCCGCCGAGCAGCGTGTACGGGTTGATCACGTCGGTGAACGCCAGGTTCACGACCTGCTTGTCGGGCCCGACCGGCAGACCCCGCACCAGGATGGAAAAGGCTGCGCCCCACAGTATTGCCGGCACCCAGGACCCGACGGCGATGCCGATGTCGGCGCGCCTCCGCCAAATCGGGTCATCGATCTTGCCGCGCCACTCGATGGCGACGATCCGCAGGATCATGGCGAACAGGATCGCCAGCAGCGGCAGGTACAGCCCCGAGAACACCGTCGCGTACCAGCCCGGGAAGGCTGCGAACATGGCGCCGCCTGCCGTGATCAGCCAGACTTCGTTGCCGTCCCACACGGGGCCGATGGTGTTGAGCGCCGCGCGCCGGTGATTCTCCCGATCCGCGGGCGCAGCCATGGCGCCCAGTGGCGCCATCAGCATGCCGACGCCGAAGTCGAAGCCCTCGAGTATGAAGAACCCGAGGAACAGCACGGCGACTATGATGAACCAGAGTTCCTGAAGTCCCATGTCAGATCACCTCCTCAGTACGCGAACGACAGTGGGGCCACGTCGTCATCGCGGGGTGGGGTCGGTGGCGCGGGTTCGGAGTCGTGTTCCTGCGGTCCCTTGGCCACGTAGCGGCGCAGCAGCCCGAACCAGATGACGGCCAGCACGGCATAGGTCAGCGTGAAGGTGATCAGTGAGACCCACACCATGCCCGCGGAGTGGTTGGAGACGCCGTCCTGCACGGTGAGCCGAATCAGTTGATCGCCGGTGGGATTGGGTACGACGACCCATGGCTGGCGGCCCATCTCGGTGAACACCCATCCGGCCGTGCTGGCCAGGAACGGGGTCGGCAGGGTGACCAACGCGAAGTTGGAGAACCAGCGCTGGTGCGGGGTGCGTCCGCGCCGGGTCAGCCACAGCGCGGTCAATGCGAACAGCATCGGAAACGCCAGGAAGCCGATCATCGCGCGGAAGGACCAGTAGGTGACGAACAGGTTGGGCCGGTAGTTGCCGGGGCCGAACTTCTCCTCGGCGGCGAGCTGCAGGTCCTCGACGCCCTGCAGAGTGACTCCGCTGAACTTGCTCTCGGCCAGGAACGGCAGTACGTAGGGCACTTCGAGCACGCGGACGATGCTGTCGCAGTTGTTGTGGGTTCCCACGGTGAGGACCGAGAACATCGGGTCGGTCTCGGTGTGGCACAACGACTCCGCGGAGGCCATCTTCATGGGCTGCTGCTCGAACATGAGCTTGCCCTGGATGTCGCCGGTCCAGAACAGTCCGGCCGCGGCCACCAGGGCCACCCAGCAGCCCAGAATCGTGGCGGGCCGGAACATGTGCGCGTTGTCGGCGCCAGAAGTGTCGGCGCGAGAAGTGTCCGACTCCGCCTCAGGTGCCTGTGGGCGGCGATTGTTGCGCACCATCCACCACGCGCACACACACGCCACGAAGACCGAGGCGGTCAGGAAGGAGGCCGCCACAGCGTGCATGAACGCCCAGATCGCGGTGTTGTTGGTGAACAGCGCGACGATGCTCTGCAACTCGGCCCGGCCGGTCTCCGGGTTGAACTGCGCGCCGACAGGATGCTGCATGAACGAGTTGGCGGAGATGATGAAGAACGCCGACATGTTGACCGCGATCGCCACGATCCAGATGCAGGCCAGGTGCACGGCCCGCGGCAGTCGGGTCCACCCGAAGATCCACAGGCCGATGAAGGTGGACTCGAAGAAGAACGCGACCAGGCCCTCCATGGCCAGCGGTGCGCCGAAGATGTCTCCCACGAACCGTGAGTACTCGCTCCAGTTCATTCCGAACTGGAACTCCTGCACGATGCCGGTCGCCACGCCGATCGCGAAGTTGATCAGGAACAGCTTGCCGAAAAACCGTGTCAGCCGGTACCACTCGGGTCGCCCAGTGACGTGCCAGATCGTCTGCATCACCGCGATGAGCGGCGCCAGTCCGATGGTCAGCGGTACGAAGATGAAGTGGTAGACGGTGGTGATACCGAACTGCCACCGCGATACGTCCAATGCATCCATGTGGACCAACTCCCGAGCTGCGGGTTCTTATTACTACGGATTGTAGTAGTAGCGCGCCGGTGGAACCAGGGTGACGTGCGTTGCAGTTCGTCTTCAGTAGCTGGTGAGCACTTTGGTGGCCGTACGGATGCGCAGGGCCGCCACGATCTCGAAGACTCCGAGCACGATCAGCCAGATGCCCACCACCTGGAACAGTGTGACAAGAGAGAGTCCGGGCCACACCAGCATCACGATGCCGGCCACCAGGCTCACGACGCCGAAGAAGATCTCCCAACCGCGGGCCGGCAGCGTCTTGTCGCTGATGGCCGAGATGGTGGTGGAGATTCCGCGGAAGACGAATCCGATGCCGATCCAGATCGCCAGCAGCAGGATCGAGTCCTGCAGGCTCAGGAAACACAGCACCGCCAGGACCAGCGACGCGAGGCCGCTGATCAGCAGGAGGGCGCGTTGTGCGCCGGAAATCCGCAGACTGAAGGCGAACACCACCTGCATGAGGCCGCTGACCAGCAGGTACGCACCGAAGAAGATGGCAGCCACGATGATGGTCTTGCCGGGCCACGCCAGCGCCAGCACACCGAGGATCAGGGCAAGGATGCCCGAGATCAGCGTCGTCTTCCAGAGGTGCGGCAACAGGCTTGGGGCAGTGGTGGTTTGCCCGACGTCGTCCACGCTTTTCTCCATGTCGAAAGTGTGTCACACCCACCGCAGCCGACAGGGCATTTGAGGGAGCAATCGAAGTGGCGAATGTTGACCCGTGAAACAGGCCTGATCGTTAATGTTCCGTTACCGACAGTGCGCTCCAGGGCTCGGATGGATAACGTGCTCTGCTTGGGCGAGGGCTGACGGCCGAAGACTGCGGGAATCGACTGCGCGGCCCCTGCGCAGAATGAGCCCGACAGAGCACAGAAAGAGATCAACGTGGAAGCAGTAATGCAAAACCGTCGGGTGAGTGCACGCTGGTGGCGCCGCGCAGCCATCGTTGCCGCGGCGAGCGTGTTCGCGCTGTCAGGCTGCGCCAGCGGAGGTGAGTCGTCGTCCGAGTCGGCCACCTCAGAGGCCGGCTCGGCGACCAAGGTCGACGACATCGCCAACACGGTGCCCGAGGACATCAAGGCTTCCGGCAAGCTCGTCGTCGGGGTCAACATCCCCTACAAGCCCAACGAGTTCAAGGACGAGAGCGGCAAGATCGTCGGGTTCGACGTCGACCTGATGAACGCGATCGCCGCGACGCTCGGCCTCACCCCCGAGTACCGCGAAGCCGACTTCGCGAAGATCATCCCCTCGATCCAGGGCGGCACCTACAACGTCGGCATGTCGTCGTTCACCGACACCAAGGAACGCGAGAACACCGTCGACTTCGTGACCTACTTCTCGGCAGGCACGCAGTGGGCGCAGCGCCCGGGCACGCCGATCGACCCCAATGACGCGTGCGGCAAGCGTGTCGCGGTGCAGGCCACCACGTATCAGGAGACCGACGAACTGCCCGCCAAGAGCAAGGCGTGCACGGACGCAGGCAAGCCCGCGATCAACATCGTGCCGTTCGACGGTCAGGACGCCGCCACCAACGCGGTGATCCTCGGCCAGACCGACGCGATGTCGGCCGATTCGCCCGTGACGGCCTATGCGATCAAGGAGACCAACGGCAAGCTCGAGGCGGCTGGCGAGGTCTTCGACGCGGCCCCGTACGGTTGGCCCGTCGCGAAGGGTTCGGCCCTGGCCGCTGCCCTGCAGAAGGCGCTCGAGCACCTCATCGAGAACGGCGAGTACAAGGCCATCGCCACCAAGTGGGGTGTCGAAGAGGGAATGATCGACAAGCCGGTGATCAACGGCGCGATCAGCTGATCACACGGATCGCACCATGACTACAGACGTTTCGTCGCCACCTGCTGCCATCGACGCGGTCCCGCTACGGCATCCCTGGCGGTGGGTGACGGCGATCGTCATCCTGGTGCTGGCCGCCCTCTTCCTCTACGGGGCTGCCACCAACCCGGCCTACCGGTGGTCCACCTACTTCGAGTACCTGTTCAATGAGCGGGTCCTGACGGTCGGCCTGCTCAACACGCTTCAGCTGACGGTCTATTCGATGGTCATCGCCATCGCCCTGGGCGTGCTGATCGCCGTGATGCGGCTGTCGCCGAATCCCGTGCTCCGCTGGGTGGCCTGGATGTACCTGTGGATCTTCCGCGGCACCCCGATCTACGTGCAACTGGTGTTCTGGGGTCTGCTGCCGACCATCTACCAGAACATCCAGCTGGGAGTGCCGTTCGGGCCGTCACTGCTGCAGGTCAACCTGCAGGCACTGTCCATCCCGTTCCTGCTCGCGATCGTTGGCCTGGCGCTCAACGAGGCGGCCTACATGGCCGAGATCATCCGCGCGGGAATCAATTCCGTGCCCGAGGGGCAGTTGGAGGCCTCCACGGCGCTCGGCATGTCGTGGGGTATGGCGATGCGGCGCACGGTGCTGCCGCAGGCGATGCGGGTCATCATTCCGCCGACAGGCAACGAAGTGATCAGCATGCTCAAGACCACGTCGTTGGTCACCGCGGTGCCGTTCACGCTCGACCTCTACGGCATCACGTCCCGGGAGATCGCCGCGCGCACATTCGAACCGGTCCCGCTGCTGCTGGTCGCCGCGACGTGGTACCTGGTGGTCACGAGCATCCTGATGGTCGGCCAGTACTACCTCGAGCGGTATTACTCGCGGGGGGCGTCGCGCAAGTTGACCACCAAACAGCTTGAGGCACTGGCCAAAGCTCAGCTTGAGACTCCGGGAGAGTGACATGACACCGATGGTCAAGGCTGAGTCGGTCTGCAAGGACTTCGGCGCACTCAAGGTCCTCAAGGGCATCACCCTGGAGGTCCAGAAGGGGCAGGTGCTGGTCCTGGTCGGTCCGTCCGGGTCGGGCAAATCGACGTTCCTGCGGTGCATCAACCATCTCGAGAACGTCAACGCGGGGCGACTCTACGTCGACGGCGAGTTGGTGGGCTACCACGAACGCGGCGGGAAACTGCACGAGATGAAACCGCGCGAGGTCGCGCGGCAACGTCGCGACGTCGGCATGGTGTTCCAGCACTTCAACCTGTTTCCGCACCGCACGGCGCTGGAGAACATCATCGAGGCGCCCATCCAGGTCAAAAGGGTCAAGAAGCGGGAGGCGCACGACCGAGGCCGCGATCTGCTCAAGCAGGTCGGCCTGGCCGAGAAGGCGGACGCGTATCCGGCTCAGCTGTCGGGCGGTCAGCAGCAGCGCGTCGCCATCGCGCGTGCGCTCGCGATGAACCCCAAGCTCATGCTGTTCGACGAGCCGACGTCGGCGCTCGACCCCGAACTGGTCGGCGAGGTGCTGGCAGTCATGAAAAAGCTTGCTGCCGAAGGTATGACGATGGTCGTCGTGACCCATGAGATGGGATTCGCGCGCGAGGTCGCCGACGAGCTGGTGTTCATGGACGCCGGCGTCGTCGTCGAACGCGGTGCCCCGCGTGAGCTGCTCAGCAACCCCCAGCACGAACGCACCCGAACTTTCCTGTCAAAGGTGATGTAACCTCAGTCAACTTGGGACGGGGGGCGCCGGGGCGCCTGGGAGCAGACGGTGGATACAGGGTCTTCGGGGTCTTCGCAGCGGTTCGGACACTACGAACTACTTGAGCTGCTTGGTCGTGGCGGCATGGGCGAGGTGTACCGCGCCCGTGACACCAAGACCGATCGCGTGGTCGCGCTCAAGCTGCTGCCGCCGCATCTGGCCCAGGACGCCGTCTTTCAGCAGCGTTTCCGGCGCGAGGCGCACGCCGCGGCGGGCGTCAACGATCCGCACGTGGTCCCCATCCACAGCTACGGCGAGATCGACGGCCGACTGTATCTGGACATGCGCCTGGTCGAGGGGCTCAACCTCGGGGACATCCTGGCGCGGCGGGACAAGCCCCTGGGCACCGAACTCGCGGCCGTGGTGGTCGAGCAGGTCGCCTCGGCGCTCGATGCCGCACATGCCGCCGGCCTGGTGCACCGCGACGTCAAACCGTCGAACATCCTGATCTCCGAGAGTGAGTTCGTCTACCTCATCGACTTCGGGCTGGCTCGGGCCACCACCGAACCGGGCGTCACGACGACCGGCAACACTCTGGGCACCCTGGCGTATATGGCGCCCGAGCGGTTCAGCGGTGGCCTGAGTGACCCCCGTTCGGACATCTACGCGCTGGCCTGTGTGCTCTACGAGTGTCTTACGGGCAGCAGGCCTTATCCGAGCGACAGCCTGGAACAGCAGATCGCCGGGCACATGGTGAATCCGCCGCCGTGCCCCTCCGATGCGGATCCCGCCCTGGTGGCCTTCGACGAGGTCATCGAGAAGGGCATGGCCAAGGATCCGGAGCGCCGCTATCAGACCGCGTCCGAGTTGGCCGCTGCCACTCGCAGGGCGGTGGAACGGCCCCGAATCCGCGCCGATCGCAGGAACACCGGCAGATCAGCGCACCGTGCCACGGTCCGGAGGCCGTCGATTCGCCGTCGGCTTGCCGTAGTCGGCGCGGTCGTCGCCCTGGTGGCCTCGGTGTCCACGCTGGCGGCCTGGCAGCTGCGCTCCGGTCACGACGAGCGCACCCGGACCGCGAGCGTGTCGGAGAGCACCGCGACCGTCCCGCAGGCGGCACCCGCGGGTGCAGTCCCGGCGATCGCGGACACCGTGCCGCCGGAGATCCGCGCCACCGGCCGTCTCGTCATCGGGGTCAACGTGCCGTACGCGCCGAACGAGTTCCGCGACTCCTACGGCGAACTGGTGGGATTCGATGTCGACCTGATGAATGCCGTGGCCCGCACGGTGGGGTTGACGCCGGACTTCCGCGAAACGGCGTTCGAGAGCATCCTCGGGTCGGTGCAGTCCGGCAGCTTCAATGTCGGGATGTCCTCGGTGACCGACACCCGGGAACGTCAGGAGATCGTCGACTTCGTGGACTACTTCGAAGCAGGCACGCTGTGGGCGCAACGTCCCGGCGTCCACGTCGATCCCAACGACGCGTGCGGCCTGCGGGTCGGGGTGGCCTACGCCGTGATTCAGGAGACTGAGGAGATCCCGGCCAAGAGCGCGGCCTGCATCGCGGCCGGACGGCCGCCCATCGATAAGGTCGTCTACACCCGGCAGGACGATCTGACCGCTGCGCTCATCGCCGGTGAGGTCGACGCGATGTCCGCCGACTCTCCGGTCACCGGATTCGCCGTCAAGACCAGCGGCGGCGCGATCGAGGTCACGGGGGAGGTGTTCGACGCCGGCCTCTACGGGTGGGCCGTCGCGAAGGGTTCGGGCCTGACCGAGTCGCTCCGCCAGGCTCTCGCACACCTGATCAGCACGGGCGAATACCGGACCATCGCGACCATGTGGGGTGTCGAACGAGGGATGATCGACGAGCCGATCATCAACGGGGCGGCCAGGTGAGCGCTGCTGCGCCGCCCCTCCACGATCCCACCGCGCCGATGTGGCGCGCTGCCCAGATCTTCCGCCTGCTGAGTTTCGTCTACGCGGCCGGATTTGAGATCGCCTCGGTCGATGAACTCGAGCGTCCGGTACTGGGCTGGGTGCTGTTCGGCGTGCTGTCGGCGTGGACCCTGGCCTGCGCGGTGGCCTACGTGCAGGGCTTCGGTCGCCGGCCCGCCTGGGTGCTCGCCGAATTCGTCGTGGTCGCAGGATTGATCTGGTCCACCCACCTTGTGGCCTCGGCGGAGTGGATCGCGGACAACCAGTCCTGGCCCACCACGCTGTGGGCCACCAATGTCACGATTTCGGCGGCGATCCTGCGCGGACCCATCTTCGGCATGCTGGCCGGGTGCGCGATGATGGCGGTCTACGGTGCGTTGAAGGGTTACGTCAGCATTGATCTGGCCAGCAACGCGACGATCATCATCGAACTCGCGGTCGGCCTCGCGGTCGGCATGGCAGCGCAGACGGCGCGGCGAGCGCACGCCGAACTCGAACGGGCCGTGCGGATGTCGGCGGCGGTGGCCGAACGCGAGCGGTTGGCGCGCCAGGTGCACGACGGAGTCATCCAGGTGCTCGCGCTGGTGGCCAAGCGCGGGCGCGAGATCGGCGGCCCCACGACCGAACTCGCGGTGCTCGCCGGCGAGCAGGAGCGTGCGCTGCGCCGACTGGTGAGCACTGAGGAAGTCCCCGGCAGTGCGGACACCGGGCTGGTGGACCTGCGCGTGACGTTGAATCGTTTTGCGGCCGAACGGGTTGTCGTGAGCGTTCCCGCCACCACGGTGCCACTGGCGGCCGGGGTCGTCGCCGAGATCGGCGCCGCGGTCGGCAACGTGCTCGACAACGTGGCCGCGCACGCCGGTCCGGGTGCGACGGCGTATGTCCTCCTCGAGGACCTCGGTGACCGCGTCATCGTGAGTGTGCGGGACGACGGCGTCGGAATCGCGCCCGGCCGGCTCCAGCAGGCCGAAGCCGAAGGGCGGATGGGCATATCGCAGTCCATCGTCAGGCGACTGCAGGCCGTGGGAGGCACCGCGGACTTGACCACCGAGGTCGGTGGGGGTGTGGAATGGGAGTTGACGGTGCCGCGGGGTGCTGACGGACAGGGGTGAGTTTCGTGGCTGACAGTCCGACGGTGATGGTCGTCGACGACCACCCGATCTGGCGCGACGCGGTCGCGCGCGACCTCGCCGACGACGGGTTCGAGGTGGTGGCCACCGCGGACGGTGTCGCTTCCGCGCGTCGTCGCGCCGCGGTGGTGCGCCCCGATGTGGTCTTGATGGACATGCACCTGCCCGACGGCGACGGGGCCGCGGCGACGGTGGGCGTACTCGAGGTGTCGCCGTCGAGTCGGGTGCTCGTGCTGTCGGCCTCGGGGGAGCGCGAGGACGTCCTGCAGGCGGTCAAGGCCGGGGCGACGGGATACCTGGTGAAGAGCGCGTCACGAACCGAACTCGCCGACGCGGTGCGCGCCACCGCGCAGGGTCGCGCGGTGTTCACCCCGAGCCTGGCGGGCCTGGTACTGGGGGAGTATCGCCGTATCGCGCTGGGGCCCAAGGCAGGCGACAGCGGTCCCACGCTCACCGAACGGGAGACCGAGGTGCTGCGACATGTCGCAAAAGGGTTGACCGCCAAGCAGATTGCGGCCAAGCTGTCGGTCAGCCACCGCACCGTCGAGAACCACGTCCAGGCCACGTTCCGCAAACTGCAGTTGGCCAATCGCGTGGAGTTGACCCGGTACGCGATCGAGCACGGTCTCGACAAGGAACCCTGAAAACCCGGTAGTCCTACTCATCCGCTGCCCGCGTTGTGGCGGCCAGGATGGAGCGATGACTGCACCGCATCAGGATGCCCTGCAACGGCTGTCCGTCGAACTCGATCAGTTGTCGCAGCACATGGCCGCCGTGTCGGTCCAGTTCAGGGAACTCGGTTCGGCAGTTCCTGCGCAGGTGGCTCCGGCCATGGCGCCCCCGCCAGTGCCCGTCATGGCACCGCTGCCTCCGCCGCCGCCGATGCCCCAACCCCTTCCGCCGCAACCCATGGTGATGCCGCCCTACGTGCCCGCACCGCCGCGGCAGAAGCTCTCGGCACGGTTGCAGCGCGACGAGGACCAGAACTGGATCGGCAAGCTGCTCGCAATCGCAGGGGTCGCCGTGACTCTCGTCGGCGTCGTGCTGCTTCTGGTGCTGGCGGCGCAGGCCGGGATCCTGCGTCCCGAGATTCGTGTCGCGGCAGGCGCGCTCCTGGCGGCGGGACTGGTCGGGATCGGAATCCGACTGCAGGACAGGCCAGGTGGACAGGTCGGTGGTGTCGCTCTGACCGCCACGGGCATCGCCGCGGCCTATATGGACGTCATCGCGATCACCACGATCTACGGTTGGCTCCCACCCGCGCTCGGGTTGGTGACTGCTGCGGCGATCGGAGGCGGGGGGCTGACCCTGGCGCGGCGATGGAACTCTCAGCAGCTGGCGCTGCTCGTCCTGGTGCCCCTGGTCGTGCTGGCGCCGATCGTCGCCGATGGGGTCACGTTGCTGCTGATCGGATTCATGACCGCGTTGTCCGCGGCGGCACTGCCCGCGCAACTGGGCCGGGACTGGATGTGGATGCACGCCGCGCGCACGGCCGGAGTCACGCTGCCCTTGCTGGTGGCTCTGTTCATC
The DNA here is from genome assembly GCF_010729895.1 of Mycolicibacterium confluentis. Lineage (NCBI taxonomy): Bacteria > Bacillati > Actinomycetota > Actinomycetes > Mycobacteriales > Mycobacteriaceae > Mycobacterium > Mycolicibacterium confluentis. The sequence goes on along the minus strand of NZ_AP022612.1, from coordinate 2,579,136 downwards.
ACGAGCGTGTCCGGGGATCTGGACGACGCCTGGCTGTTGGGAGGCGCATGTGCCGTCGCGGCGCTGTTGGCCGTGGTGTCCACGATCGTGTTGTTGCCGACCTCCACCCGTTCGACCGCGATGGGACTGCTCACGGTGGTCGGCGTGCTCCCCGCGTTGGCCGCGGGCGTCGCGGTGCCTCGAGTGCCGGCCGTGCTGATGGCTGCCGCCGTCGCCGCGGGCATGCTGGCGCTGAGCGTGTCGGGACGCAGGATCGCCGGCGTCGTCGCTCCCGTCGTCGTGATCTGGTCGGCATTGTCGGCCTTCGCCGCGCTGATCGCGGTGACCGAGGCCTTCGACGGCGAGGTCGAAGCGCCTGCGCTGCTCGGATTGGCGCTGGTGGTCACGCTGGCCGGTCGCCGCAGTCGCACCGCGAAATGGATCGGCCTGGCGTTCGCGGCCGTCGGAGGTCTGGCGTTCCTCGCCTATGCGCCGCCCGTCTACCTGCTCGAGGGCACCGAACTCGCTGTGTCGCTGTCGGTCTCGAACCTCGCCGCGAGCGCGCTGGCGATCGCGTGCGCGGGTGCGATCGTCTACACGTGGGCCGGAAGTGCCGACCTCGCGGGTGACGGTGTGCGCGTGCTGTCGATCGGCGCGGGACTCGTGGCGCTCTATTCCGTCACGATGTTCACCGTGACGGCCGGTGTGCTGATCGGCGGTGTCGGTGGTGGGTTCCTGGCCGGGCACATGGCGGCCACGATCTGCTGGATCGGTGCTGCCGCAGCGCTTCTGGTCGCCGCGCGGCGCGTGACTGACCCGCAGCGGCGGACCGCGCCGATCATCGGCGGACTGGCGTTGACGGCGGCGGCCACCACGAAGCTGTTCCTGTTCGACCTCGGGACCCTGGACGGCATGTTCCGTGTCGCGGCGTTCATCGTGGTCGGTCTGGTGCTGCTCGGAATGGGCACCGGGTACGCGCGAAGCCTGGCGCAGCGCGATGAGGCGCGCACCGCGTGAGGTTTCAGGGCTGAGGCCGGGCCCGCAACGCGTCGACGACCAAGTCCAGCAGGTGCGGCACCCGGTCGTCGACGCGGGTGTCGAGTCGCCACAGGAAGCTGACCAGTGGCAGCACGTCCTCGGGGTGCACATCACCCCGCAGCGTTCTGGTGCTCTGGCCCGCGGTCAGAAGCTGGCCGATCGCGTCGAGGATGCGGTCGTACTGCTCGTGATGAAGGTCATCGCGCGTTGCGGCGTCCAGGACATGGGACAGCGCGTGCTTCCTCCGGCCGAACGCGGCCAAGATGTCCAGCCATGCCCGCAGGGCGGCGTCGGGATCGTGTCGCCGCAGCAGGTCTGCCGACGCCTCGACGAGGTGCTCGAAGTCGTCTCGGTAGACCTCGGCCAGCAACACCTCGCGGGTCGGGAAGTGCCGATACAGCGTGGCCTGCCCGACGCCTGCGGCCGCGGCGATGGACTGGAGTGTGGCGTCGGGTTCGACGTCGAGGGCGGCGCTGGCGACCTCGAGGATGCGCGCTCGATTCTGCCGCGCGTCGGCGCGGCGCGGAGTGGACCTGTCGCCGGCAGGCGAAACGGACATATGTCCGGTAACCTTTCGAGTAGATGCGGACAACTGTCCGTTTATTCTATCCGGGGGGAGGACGATGACGGGCATCAAGGGTAAAACGGTGGCCATCACCGGCGCGTCGAGCGGAATCGGTGCCGCCACCGCCATCCATCTCGCGGCCCGCGGCGCGGCCGTCGTCCTCGGTGCGCGCCGCACTGACCGCCTCGATGACGTGGTGCAGCGCATCACTGATTCCGGTGGGGCGGCGGTCGCAGTGTGCACTGATGTGCGGCGGCGGGGCGATGTCGAGCATCTCGTCGGTGCCGCCAGACGGCGTTTCGGCCGTCTCGACGTGCTGTTCTCGAACGCCGGCAGTATGGCGGTCTCCGCTTTCGACGACCTGCGCGTGGACGACTGGCAGCAGATGATCGACGTGAACCTGACCGGCGTGCTGAACGGCATCAGCGCGGCCCTGCCGGTGTTCCGTGCGCAGGGATCGGGCCACTTCATCCACACCGCGTCCACGGCGGCCCATCGGATCGTCGCCACCCAGGGTGCGTACGCCGCGACCAAGGCCGCGGTTCGGGTGGTGTCCGAAGCGCTCCGACAGGAGGCTGGCCCGGACCTGCGTGTGACGGTCATATCCCCGGGCCTGACGGACACCGAGGGAGTTGGCAAAGGCGCGAGTCCCGACGTCGCGCGGCAACTCAGTGCACTCCGCGCCGACCTCGCCATGCCATCGGACGCGGTGGCCCGGGCCGTCGCATTCGCCATCGAACAACCGGAAGGCGTCGACGTGGGCGAGATCGTGGTGCGTCCCACCGCGCAATCCTGACCCCGGGCCGCAGCCGCAGAAACGTGACGCGCTCGACAGTGCGCGTCGGAATTCCTTCTGTTACCCCGCGTTACACCTATCGAAACGTCGAAGTGCAGGAGAGAGGGGTTCCCACCATGAGCGCAGCAGTGCGAAACCAACGGCGTGAAGCCGACGAGATCACCGGCTTCGTCCCGTCCGCCGAGTTCTTCGACAACCTGCAGAAGGTCCTCGTCGACCTGATCGAGTTGCACCTGCAGGGCAAGCAGGCGCACTGGAACGTCGTCGGAACCAACTTCCGTGATCTGCACCTGCAGTTGGACGAACTCGTGGACTTCGCCCGCGAGGGCAGTGACACCATCGCCGAGCGGATGCGCGCCTTCTACGGCACGCCGGACGGGAGGTCCGACACCGTCGCGGCCACCACCAGCCTTCCGCAGTTCCCGCCGTTCGAGCAGAGCAGCAGCGAAGTGGTGGACCTGATCACCACCCGCATTCAGGCGGCCGTGGACACCATGCGCGTCGTGCACGACGCCGTCGACAGCGAGGATCCCACCACGGCGGACATCCTCCACCAGCTGATCGACGGCCTCGAGAAGCACGCCTGGTTGATCAGTTCGGAGAACCGCAAGGTCTGATCTCCGCGCTCGGCACCCAAGACCCACCGCAGACGACCCGTCCGGACTCCCGGGCGGGTCGTCTGTGTCTGGCCCTCAGCGTCCGCCCGTCGCCCCGACCGCACCCTTGCTGGGCGCGCCCGCCGGCTCCGTGCGCTGTCCTGTGAGGTACCAGGTGTGCATGGTGCCCTTGCCCTTGATTTCGACGTCGCCGCGCTCCTCGAGCTCGAAGTCGTTCCGCAGGCGCTGGTAGACCGCCTCGGGCACCTGGATGCGGCCCTCCTGATCGGTGGTCTCCATGCGGGACGCGACATTGACGGCGTCGCCCCACACGTCGTAGAAGAAGCGCCGGGCGCCGACCACGCCGGCGACCACGGGTCCCGCCGCGAGTCCGATCCGGATGGGCACCGGCCTGCCCTCGGGATCGCGCAGATCGGCCACGGTGGTGGCCAGGTCCAGCGCGAGCAGGGCGAGAGCCTGCAGGTGATCCGGCCGCGGCGTCGGCACTCCGCTGACCACCATGTAGGAGTCGCCCGTGGTCTTGATCTTCTCCAGGCCGTGCTGGTCGACCAGCACGTCGAACTGTGTGTACAGGCGATCGAGGAATCCCACGAGATCGCACGGCGCGGTCTCGCTCGCGCGCCGGGTGAATCCCGCGATGTCGGCGAACAGAATCGACGCGTCGTCGTAGGCGTCCGCGATCATGTCGTGGTCGGGGTCTTTGAGCCGCTCGGCGATGGGCGACGGCAGGATGTTGGCCAGAAGCTGTTCGGAGCGTTGGTATTCCAGTTCCATCGCCACCTCGGCCCGGCCGACCTCACGCAGCACGTACCAGACCGTGGCGAAGGCCATCAGACAGGCCGAGACCACGGAACTGATGAAGCCGACGGTCAGGGCCCAGTCCGGCATCACGCCGGTGTTGCGTGGGACGTTGAGTTCAAGCACCACCACCAGGATCGCGCCCACGGCGACCAATGCGCTGGCCAGCGCGATGCGGTCAGCGCCCAGCACCAGCACCACGATCGACACCGAGATCAGGAAGTAGAACTGCAGGCCGGATCCGGTGCCGATGGTCCAGGCCATGAAGGCGACGGACGCGTATGCCGCGACCACGAAGGTCACGGCCGGCACCAGTTCGCCGAACCTCCGGAGCAGCGGAATCGTCAGGAACACGAGCGCGGAGGCGATGTTGATGGCCGCGATTCTTTCCACGCTGAATCCGCCTACCAACTGCCAGATGCCGAACGCTCCGCTGACCGCCGCGGCGATCCACGTGGCGATCTTGAGCACGAGAAACCTGCGCGCCGCGCTGTCGGCGTAGTGCGCATTGCGACTCGAGACGCACGGATTGTCCCTGCGGGCGCGGCGTGCGGCCCGCACAGAGGCCGCCGCTTCGCGTGCTCTCGGCATTGCAGCAGCGTAACGCCGCCGACGTCGCAGGTCAGGTGGTCGGCAAGACCAGTCGAACCGCGTGCTCGACGACCTTGTCGAGATCGCCGCCCAGGTTCCCCGACAGCCACTGCTGGGCCAACTCGGCCATCGCGCCCGTATACATCGCCGCCGCGACCAGTGTCGCGGTGCGGTCGACGTCCGGCAGGGCCTGTTCACGCTCGCTGAGCACCATCTGCCGCAGTGTGTCCTGCGCGATCTCACGCCGCGCCGCCAGCACCGGATTGGCCCGGGCTTCGGTGAAGAGCACGCGCCCGCGTCGCGGATCGGCACTGCTGAAGCCCAGCACGGCCCGGATCCCGGTACGCAGTCGCTTCAGGGGTCCGCCGCCCGCGGCGAGGATCTCGCGTTCGACTTCGGCGTTCAGGTCCGCGGCCACCACGTCGTACACCGCGCCGAGCAGTTCGTCGGTGTCGGCGAAGCTCTCGTAGAAGTACCGCGTGTTCAGCGCGCTCTCGCGGCATACGGACCGCACCGACACCGCGCTCTCGCCGCCCTCGCCGAACAGCGTGAACGCCGCGCCGACGAGCAGGTTTCGGCGCTCGATGCGGCGATCGGTGAGCGGAACTCCCGCCCACCTGGTGGGGCTGGACATGGGCCAAGCTTAACGGCCAAAATTCTGGACACGGCTGTAACCAGAATTGTAGGCTGGTCCCATGCAGCTTCCGCATCAGCTTCTGCAGTACCGGCTCACCCGCTTCTACGACGATGAGATCCGCAGTCGGTATTTCCGCGGACTCGAGTTCGACGGCCCGGTGGGGGATCCGGGCTGGTTCGGTCCCGGAAGCGCGGTGTGGCACGTGCATTCGCACCTGCCGGCACTGGTGTTGGGCCTGCAGTGCGCGGCCTACATCGAGCGTTTCGACCCCAGCATCTTCTGGATGGGTGTCGACCACTCCCGCATCGTGGCGCGCGACTCCGAGACCGGGGAACCCACCATGCTGGTCGATCCGGAGGGCGCCGCGGTCCGGCTGGGGCACTCGGTGTCGTTCTTCATCGGCACCGCGTACGGGTCGACGGCCACCGCCGAACGCCTGGCCACCACCGTGCGCGCCATGCATCACACGATCAAGGGCACCCGCCCCGACGGCCTGCCGTACGACGCCGACGATCCCGAGTGGCTGCGCTGGAACTACGCGACGGTGGTCTGGGGCATCGCCACCGCGCACGAGTACTACCATCCGAATCCGTTGCGGGGTAAGAAGATCGACCGCTACTACCGTGAGTTCGTCAAGGTCGGGCAGGCCCTCGGTGGCACCGACCTGCCCGAGACCAAGGCCGAGACGCTGGAGTGCCTGCACTCCTACCTGCCCAAGTTGGCCATCACGTACGGCACGGCCATGGCCACGGGTGTGAACCTGGCCGACGCCGAGGCCAAACTGCCCGGCGGAGAATTCCTGGACTGGGCCATCCGCGACGCGCTGCCTCGGTGGGCCGCGGCCATGGTGCAGTACAAGCCGCCCAACCCGATTGAGCGCGCACTGCGGCAGGCGTCGGTGTTCGCGTTGATCAATGGCGTGCACACGGCGATGGGCCCGCTGCCGGAGTTCCGACAGGCTCAGAAGCGAGTGGCCAACGACGGCATTCGGCCCGTCACCTCACCGACGTACGTCCTGGGCACCGATCCCGAGCGCAGTCGGGCCCAGGTCGAGCAGATGGCCTGAGGTTGCCCGCACCGCTCACCGCACCACCGGTCGGCCCGTGATCACCGCCAGCAGGTTGTGCCATGCGTCCGAGGGTTCGTTGACGATGTCGCTGTGGGCGCGCGGCCCTGACATCTCGGTGCCGTCGAGGCGCCTCCCGGTTGACAGCCGCCACACGCCCGCCATCTCGTCGGGATCGGCCCCGTGCGGGCTGCCCGGCCGGCCCTGGACCACCTCGATCCAGTCGCCCGGGGCGGTCATCGAATACCGCTCGACGTCGGGATTGCGGTTGTGCCAGTCGTTCTGGTCCTCGACACCCACACCCGCCCCGGCCGCGGCCACGTAGACGGTTCTGTCCGCGGTCAGCCCCAGTCGTTCGGCCGTGCCCAGGATCGACCCGCCGTAGGAGTGCCCCAGGTAGGTCACTGGGACGTTCCGTCCGGTGGCGTCGACGGTGCGCTCGACGTCCTCGCTGAACGCCACCAGGCGGGGCGCCATGTCGAGCGCATACCGAGACTGCGCGGCGTCCAGCACTCCGCTGACGACGTCGCCCCCGGTGGGAAACGGGCCACCCAGATACGTGATCATCGCGACGTCACCGCCGCCGGCCGCGACGAACCGACGGGCGGTCCTGACATTCGAATCCGATTCCTGCACCGTGGTGTTGAGGCCCGGCACGAGTACAGCCAGGCTGGTCGCGCGGCTCAGGTCACCGTGCAACTCGACAAGCGAGGATCTCGCCGGATCGAACGCCAGCACTTGGCGTTTCACCGGTTCGGCGCTGCGTCCCGTCGGGTCGGGCACCACAGCCGTCAACTCGCCGTAGAACGCGATGTTGCGCCGCGGCGCGCGGTCGTGGTGGGCGATAGCCGCCGCGCGCCAGGCCGGATCGGTGAGCACCATCGCCTGAAACCGTTCCGCCGCGGCGCGATCGGGACTGAAGCCACCGGCCCCGCGCAGTCCCTGGCCGAATCCCTGTGCCAGCGCCTCGCGGATCTTCTCGTTCTCCGGGCGGTCGAGGATACGACGTTGTGCGGCAACGGCATCAGCGATGTTGACCTCGTTGGCCGCGACGCGCATCGGCCACGGCACGCCATCGGTGTTGCCCACCTGCCGCGGCGCGCCGGCGATCAGGGCCGCACGCTGCTCGGGCGTCATGGCGGAGATCTGCGCCGCGATCCGGTCCTGACTCATCGTCGGCCAGGCCGCCACCACGTCGGTGGCCGCGGGTGCGGTGTTCGGTGCGGCGGGGGCGCGCACCGGATCAGTAGGGGCCTCACCGAAGGCCACACCCAACGCCTCGCGAATCGCAGCGGCGACGCAGTGGTCAGCGGCACCGGCACGCTGCAGCGCGGTCTGCACCTGTGCCGTCCAGTCATCGGCGGACCCGAACCGGGGCGCGGCCGCCGACACCACTCCCGCGTCGTCGACGACGCAACCGAGCGATCGCACCGACTGCAGCACCGCGACCAGCGTGCCCCGGGCGGTGATGAGCTCCTGACCGCCCCGCCGAGCCTCGACCGCCGCCGACGCCAAGGCCTGCGCCAACTGGTGTGCCCGCTCCACGCGGCCGGCCAATTGGGCGAAGGCGGCTTCGGCGGCGGTTCCGCTCCAGGCGTCCCCGTCGTTGCGCGCCAGTCCCTCGGTGTGCCGACGCAGTGCCAGCGCCAGCACTGACCACGCCTCGGCGACCTCATGCAGCACCGACGGTCGCCAGTGCTCGACCTCGCTGACCGTCGGTGCCGGAGTCATCTACCCAGCCGCGCCGCGGTCGACTTATCGGTGTCGGCCAACTCGGCGGCAACGCGGCTCGCGGTCTCCGACCAGTCGTACAGTGCGGCCACCACTTCGCGACGAAGCGCACCGACATCGGCGGCCGCGACGACGGCCGCGGTCTCGGCGCCCGGCAGGGCCGCCGGATCGAGGTCGGGGACGGGTTCCGCGTGAATCCGGTCGGCGATCCGGGCGACCCGAGCGGTCAGTTCGTGCAACTTCGCGAGGTCAGCCGACAGCGCAGGATGCTCCATGGCCGCATCGTGACAAAGCTGCGCGGGAAGCGTGTGCGGCTGTCAACAGCCCTGGTACAGGCCGTCGTCGCCGATACCGATCGGCATCCCGTTGGCGGTTCTTGCACACCGTTGCGGGTCCGCAACCCGTAAGCTCGAACTCGTGCAGCGACGAATAATGGGTATCGAGACCGAATTCGGCGTGACCTGCACGTTCCACGGTCACCGGCGGCTCTCCCCGGACGAGGTCGCCCGCTATCTGTTCCGGCGCGTGGTGTCGTGGGGCCGCAGTTCCAACGTCTTCCTGCGCAACGGTGCGCGCCTGTACCTCGACGTGGGCAGCCATCCCGAGTACGCGACCGCCGAGTGCGACAGCCTGATCCAGCTCGTCACCCATGACCGCGCCGGCGAGCGTGTGTTGGAGGACCTGCTGATCGACGCCGAGCAGCGTCTGGCCGACGAGGGCATCGGCGGCGACATCTACCTGTTCAAGAACAACACCGACTCGGCGGGCAACTCCTATGGCTGCCACGAGAACTACCTGATTGTGCGGGCGGGGGAGTTCTCCCGAATCTCGGACGTGCTGCTGCCGTTCCTCGTCACGCGGCAGCTGATCTGCGGCGCGGGCAAGGTTCTGCAGACACCCAAGGCCGCGACCTTCTGCCTGTCCCAGCGCGCCGAGCACATCTGGGAGGGCGTCTCGAGCGCCACCACCAGAAGCCGCCCGATCATCAACACGCGCGACGAACCGCACGCCGACGCCGAGAAGTACCGGCGCCTGCATGTCATCGTCGGCGACTCCAACATGTGCGAATCCACCACGATGCTCAAGGTCGGCACCGCAGCGCTGGTGCTCGAGATGATCGAGGCCGGCGTCCCGTTCCGGGATTTCTCCCTGGACAATCCGATTCGGGCGATCCGCGAGGTCAGTCACGACCTGACCGGCCGTCGTCCGGTTCGCCTCGCGGGCGGCAGGCAGGCCAGCGCGCTCGACATCCAGCGCGAGTACTACAGCCGCGCCGTCGAACACCTGCAGACCCGCGAGCCCAACGCCCAGATCGAGCAGGTCGTCGACCTGTGGGGCCGCCAACTCGACGCCGTCGAGAGCCAGGACTTCGCCAAGGTCGACACCGAGATCGACTGGGTGATCAAGCGCAAGCTGTTCCAGCGCTACCAGGACCGCTACGACATGGAGTTGTCCGACCCGAAGATCTCCCAGCTGGACCTGGCCTACCACGACATCAAGCGCGGCCGCGGGGTCTTCGATCTGTTGCAGCGCAAGGGACTGGCGGCCCGCATCACCACCGACGAGGACATCGACGAGGCGGTCAACACCCCGCCCCAGACGACGCGGGCCAAACTGCGCGGGGAGTTCATCAGTGCCGCACAGGAGGCCGGCCGCGACTTCACGGTGGACTGGGTGCATCTCAAGCTCAACGATCAGGCGCAGCGCACAGTGCTGTGCAAGGACCCGTTCCGGTCGGTCGATGAGCGAGTCAAGCGCCTCATCGCGTCCATGTGACCCTTAGGGTGTTGTCGGTGGCGACCTCTAAAGTCGAACGGCTGATGAACCTTGTCATCGCGCTGCTCTCGACGCACGGCTACATCACCGCGGAGCGGATCCGCAACAGCGTCGCCGGGTATGGCGACAGTCCCAGCGACGAGGCCTTCTCGCGCATGTTCGAGCGCGACAAGAACGAGTTGCGGGACCTCGGCATCCCCCTGGAGACCGGTCGGGTGTCCTCGTTCGACCCCACCGAGGGATACCGGATCAACCGCGACTCGTATGCGCTGCCCGACATCGAACTGACTCCCGACGAGGCGGCCGCGGTCGCCGTCGCGACGAAGCTCTGGGAATCTCCGGAGTTGGTCACCGCGACCCAGGGCGCGCTGCTGAAGCTGCGCGCCGCGGGTGTCGACGTCGACCCCGACGCGGGACTGTCGCTGTCCGCGCCCAGCGGGTTGCCGGGCCTGCGGGGTTCTGAGGACGTGCTGGGAGTGCTGCTCCCCGCGATCAACGCCGGGCAGGCCGTGCAGTTCCCGCACCGTGCCGGGCCGACGTCGCCGTTCACCACGCGGACCGTCGAACCGTGGGGTGTCGTCACGATGAACGGGCGCTGGTACCTGGTGGGCCACGACCGCGACCGCGACGACACGCGGACCTTCCGGCTGTCCCGCATCGGTGCCGAGGTGCGACCGGTCGGAGCCGCGGGTGAGGTCCATCGGCCCGAGGGGGTGGACCTGCGCGCGATCGTCGCCCGGGTGGTGAGCGAACCGGCCACCGGCGTCCAGGCCAAGGTGTGGGTCGCCGCGGGCCGAGCCACCTCGCTGCGCCGCATCGGCACGTCGGTCGGGCCCGCCCGCTTGGGCGGGCGCGACGGCGAAATCATCGAAGTCGACACTGGCCCGCGCGGCAGTCTGGCCCGTGAGATCGCCGGACACGGTGCCGACGCCGTGGTGCTCGAACCCGAGGCACTGCGCCAGGAGGTGCTGACCCGATTGCGGGCGGCCGCGGGGGAGGTGGTCTCGTGACCTCGGTGTCCACGCGCCTCGTGCGTCTGCTCAACATGGTCCCGTACTTCCAGGCCAACCCCCGCATCACCTACGCCGAGGCGGCCGCGGACCTGGGCGTCACCCGCAAGCAGTTGGAGTCCGATCTCAACCAGCTGTGGATGTGCGGGCTGCCCGGCTACGGGCCCGGCGACCTCATCGACTTCGAGTTCTCCGACGACACCATCGCGGTGACGTTCACCGCGGGCATCGATGAGCCGCTGCGGCTCACGTCGCCTGAGGCGACCGGCCTGCTGATGGCGCTGCGCGCGCTCGTCGACGTACCCGGCGTGGTGGACCCCGCGGCCGCCCGCAGCGCGATCGCCAAGATCGAGTCGGCGGCCGGCGCGGTCTCGCACCCGTCGGCCGCAGCGGCCGAGGACGAACCGGCTCCCGCCGAAAGCCAGGCCGCGGCCGCGGTGCGCGAGGCTGTGCGCACCGGCCATGCGCTGACCATCGAGTACTACTCCGCGTCGCGGGACACCATGTCGACACGGGTGGTGGACCCGATCCGCGTCGTGCTGGTGAACGACCACAGCTACCTCGAAGCCTGGTCCCGGGAGGCCGAGGGGGTGCGGCTGTTCCGGTTCGACCGCATCGTCGACGCGGCAGTCCTGGACGAGCCCGCCGCCGCGCCCGAACCGGCGCTGCAGGGCCCTCCCGACACCTCGCTGTTCGACGCGGACCCCGCGCTGCCCGCGGCGACGCTGCGCGTCGCGCCCGAGGCCTCGTGGATGTTCGAGTACTACCCGATGCGCGACGCGCGGGAACTGCCGGACGGGCACTTCGAGGCAGTCATGACCTATGCCTCCGAGGACTGGATGGCCCGCCTGGTGCTGGGCTTCGGGCCAGAGGTGACGGTCGTGGAACCTGCCGAACTCGCCGAGCGGGTTCGTGTCGCTGCGCACGCTGCGCTGGGCGCGTATGCCGACTCGGAGTAACATTCGTACCAACGTCTGGAGGTAACCAAAGTGGGTGCACTTAGTCCGTGGCATTGGGCGGTCCTTGCCATCGTGATCATCTTGCTGTTCGGCGCCAAGCGGCTGCCCGATGCGGCGCGGTCGTTGGGCAAGTCCCTGCGCATCTTCAAGGCCGAGGTCAAGGAGCTGCAGAGCGACAAGCCCGAGCAGGCGCCGACCCAGGTGCAGTCCGAGCGTGTGGCCGAACCGGCACCGAACCCGGAGCCCAACCACACCGACGCCCGGCCCGCCTGACGGCCCACCCAGTCTCTGTCGACCAACCGTCCCACCTCCAGGTGGGCAGCGACTGAGCGTGCCCAATCAAAGCGACGATCGTGAAACCTCCAGGCGTCTTCAAACGGCTCGACCCGCGTCAACGCCGCAGCAGGGTCAATCCCGACGGCACGATGTCCCTCGTCGACCACATCCGGGAGTTGCGCACCCGCCTGCTCATCTCGGTGGCTGCGGTCTTCGTCACCACGATCTTCGGGTTCCTCTGGTACGGGCACGGCTTCTTCGGCTTCGACAGCCTGGGCGAGTGGCTGCGTCAGCCCTACTGTGCGCTTCCGCAGTCGGCACGGGCGGACATCAGCGCAGACGGCGGCTGTCGGCTGCTGGCCACGGCCCCCTTCGACCAATTCATGCTGCGACTGAAGGTCGGCCTGATGGCGGGCATCGTGCTGGCCTGCCCGGTCTGGTTCCACCAGCTGTGGGCGTTCATCACGCCCGGCCTGTACAAGAAGGAACGCCGCTTTGCGGTCAGCTTCGTCGTCAGCGCGGCGGTGCTGTTCGTCTCGGGCGCTCTGCTGGCCTACATCGTGCTGTCCAAGGCCCTGCACTTCCTGTTGACGGTCGGCAGCGACGTCCAGGTGACGGCCCTCTCGGGTGACCAGTACTTCAGCTTCCTGATCAACCTGCTGCTGGTGTTCGGCGTGGGCTTTGAGTTCCCGCTGTTGATCATCATGCTCAACTTCGTCGGCGTGCTGCCCTACGAGCGGCTCAAGGCCTGGCGTCGCGGCCTGATCCTTGCCGTCTTCGTGTTCGCGGCGTTCGCCACCCCGGGTTCAGACCCGTTCTCGATGCTCGCTCTGGGCTTGGCGCTGACCCTGCTGCTCGAGTTCGCCATCCAGATCGGACGCATCCACGACAGACGCAAGGCCAAGCGGGAGGCGGCCAAGGAGCGGGAACTGCCCGACGATCAAGCCTCGGAGATCGACGTCCCGTCGCCGGTCGCGGCGCCGGCGAGCATCTCTCATGACGACGTCACCTAACGCGGCCGAACTGCAGCGGTTCACCGCCGAGCTGCCGTTCGCGCTCGACGGATTCCAGCAGCGCGCCTGCGAGGCGCTCGAACGTGGCCATGGTGTCCTGGTCTGCGCCCCCACCGGCGCGGGTAAGACGATCGTGGGGGAGTTCGCCGTGCACCTCGCGCTGGCTGCCGGCCGAAAGTGCTTCTACACCACCCCGATCAAGGCCCTGAGCAACCAGAAGCACACCGATCTGGTCCGCCGTTACGGCGCTGATCGGATCGGCCTGCTGACCGGTGACGTCTCGGTCAACTCCGATGCGCCCATCGTGGTGATGACCACCGAGGTGCTTCGCAACATGCTGTATGCGAACTCACCTGCGCTGCACGGTCTCTCCCACGTCGTGATGGACGAGGTGCACTTCCTCGCCGACCGCATGCGCGGCGCGGTCTGGGAGGAGGTGATCCTGCACCTGCCCGACGAGGTCCGACTGGTCAGCCTGTCGGCCACGGTCAGCAACGCCGAGGAGTTCGGCGGCTGGATCCAGACCGTGCGCGGGGACACCACGGTGATCGTCGACGAGCACCGTCCCGTGCCGCTGTGGCAGCACATGCTGGTCGGCCGTCGCCTGTTCGACCTGTTCGACTACGACTCTGGGCGTTCCATGGCCGACCAACTGCTGGTCGACCCCGAACTGGTGCGCCACATTGCGCACCGGCGCGAGGCCGACCGGATGAATGACTGGCAGCCACGCGGGTCCAAGGGCCATGGCCCGCACCGCGGGCGGCCCAGCATGTTCCGGCCGCCGGCCCGCACCGATGTGATCGCAACGCTCGACCGTGAGGGTCTGCTGCCCGCCATCACCTTCGTGTTCTCCCGGGCCGGGTGTGAGGGCGCGGTCAAACAGTGTCTGAGGTCCTCGCTGCGGCTGACCACAGACTCCGAACGCGCCCGCATCGCCGAGGTGATCGATCGTCGCTGCGGTGACCTGCCCGACGCCGACCTTCCGGTGCTGGGGTACTACGAGTTCCGCGAAGGTCTGCTTCGGGGTATCGCGGCGCACCACGCCGGCATGCTGCCGATCTTCCGGCACACGGTCGAGGAACTGTTCGCGGCGGGCCTGACCAAGGCCGTGTTCGCGACCGAGACACTGGCGCTGGGGATCAACATGCCGGCGCGCACCGTGGTGCTCGAACGGTTGGTGAAGTTCAACGGCGAGCAGCACGCACCGCTGACGCCCGGTGAGTACACCCAGCTGACCGGGCGCGCGGGCCGTCGCGGCATCGACGTGGAGGGCCACGCCGTCGTCATCTGGAATCCGTCCGACAGTTCGTCCGAACCCGCCGAGGTCGCCGGTCTGGCGTCGACCCGGACGTTCCCGCTGAAGAGTTCGTTCGCCCCGTCGTACAACATGACCATCAACCTGGTCTCCCAGATGGGGCCCGCGCAGGCCAGACACCTGCTGGAACAGTCCTTCGCGCAGTATCAGGCCGACCGTTCGGTCGTGGGACTGGTGCGGGGCACCGAGCGCGGCGAGAAGATGCTCGACGAGATCGCCGCCGAACTCGGCGGTCGTGACGACCCCATTCTGGATTACGCCCGGCTGCGCGTGAAGATCTCGGAACGTGAACGGGCCCAGGCACGTTCGTCGCGCGTGCAGCGCCGGGCGGCGATCAACGACGCGCTGGGCGCGCTGCGTCGCGGCGACATCATCGCACTCTCGCAGGGCCGTCGAGGCGGGCTGGCCGTGGTGCTGGAACCGGCCCGGGACGCCGACGACCCGCGGCCCCTGGTGCTCAGCGAGCACCGCTGGGCCGGACGCATCTCGTCGGCGGACTGCTCAGGTGCCGTCGCACCCCTGGGCACGATGTCGCTGCCCAAACGTGTCGAGCACCGGCAACCCCGGGTCCGTCGTGACGTCGCCTCGGCACTGCGTTCGGCCGCCGACGGTCTGGTGATGCCCGAGGAGCGGGACTCCCGCCGCAGGCGGGGATCCGGCCAGGACGAGGACATCGACGCGGAACTGGTCGACCTGCGGAATCAGCTGCGCCGGCATCCCGGCCACAGCGCCGCCGATCGGGAGGTCAAGGTCCGCATCGCCGAGCGCTACCTGCGCGTCGAACGCGACAATGCCCAACTGCGCCAGAAGATCTCCGCGGCCACCAACTCCCTGGCCCGCACCTTCGACCGCATCGTCGGACTGCTCAGCGAACGTGGTTTCATCGCGGCTCCCGAGAGCGAGGGCGGGCCTGTCGTGGTGGCCGACGACGGTCGACTGCTGGCCCGGATCTACAACGAGAGCGATCTGCTGGTCGCCGAATGCCTGCGCAGCGGAGCGTGGAATGACCTCGCACCTGCCGAATTGGCGGCCGTGCTGTCAGCGGTGGTGTACGAGTCCCGCGGCGGAGACGGTCCGTCGGCACCCCTGCATGATGCGCCGACCGCGGGACTGCGACGCGCCCTGGCCCGCACCCGAAAGCTGGCAGGGGAGTTGCGCGCCGACGAGATTCGGCACCGGATCTCGCCGACCCGCGAACCCGACGAGGGTTTCGTCACGACGATGTACCGGTGGGCCACGACGGGCGATCTCACGACGTCGCTGGCCGCGGCGGCCGAATCCGGGGGCGGGACGCCGTTGTCCGCAGGCGATTTCGTGCGGTGGTGCAGGCAGGTGCTCGATCTGCTCGACCAGGTGCGCAACGCCGCTCCGGCCGCTGAACTGCGGGCCGCGGCCAAACGCGCCGTCGATGACGTGCGGCGCGGGGTCGTGGCCGTGGACAGTGGCTGAGTGCGGCTGAGCTTCCCGGCCGGGAACCTGTTCGCTCACCAGCGAAAAAGCCGTTCCGACACGCGTTCGGCCTTGTCCGTGGCGCACCGATCATCGTGTTGTCTGCAGGTAGGGTTAGGCAACCGCTACGGTTGATGCCGGCGCACGAGTTTCGAATATCCGAGGAGAGACGATGAGCGGACCGCAGGGCCCGGACCCGACGCAGCCATGGCAGGGCCAGGGTCAGGATCAGCCTGCCGGGGATTCCGCAGAGCAGCCCACCACTGTGACCCCCGGGTACCAGCCGCCGGCCGCGCCGCCCTCGGGCACCCCGGATCAGCCCACCGCCCAGGCCTCGGGCGGCTGGCAGCCGCCGGCCTACACCCAGCAGCAGTACGGGCAGCCCCAATACGGACAGCCGCCGTCGACGCCCGGATACCCGGCGGCGCCGGAGTACGGCCAGCCCCAGTACGGCCAGCCGGGCCAGCCGCAGTACGCGCAGCCGGGTCAGCCGCAGTACGGCCAGCCCCAATACGGGCAGCCGGGTCAGCCGCAGTACGGCCAGCCTCAGTACGGGCAGCCGGGTCAGCCGCAGTACGGCCAGCCCCAGTACGGGCAGCCCGGGCAGTACGGCCAGCCGCCCTACGGCCAGTACGGGCAGTACGGGCAGCCCGGACCCGAGGACGGCTCGAAGAAATCGGTGACCACCCTCACCGCCATCCTCGGCGCGATCGTTCTCGTGATCATCGCCGCGATCCTGGTGCTGGGCTTCTGGAAGCCCGGTTTCTGGGTGACCACGAAGCTGGACATCAACAAGGCCCAGGCCGGTGTGCAGCAGATCCTGTCGGATGAGGCCAACGGGTACGGCGCCAAGAACGTCAAGGACGTCAAGTGCAACGAAGGCCAGAACCCGAAGGTCAAGAAGGGCGACACCTTCACGTGTGAGGTCAGCATCGACGGCACCAAGCGTCAGGTGACCGTGACCTTCCAGGACGACAAGGGCACCTACGAGGTCGGTCGACCCAAGTAAGGCCGCCTTCGCCCCCGTCAGTCGAGCGCGTCGAGCGCCTTCTGCAGGCGTGCGATCGAAGACCCCACACCGTAGGCACCGGCGAGTTCGGCGACCAGGCCAGGCTCCCGCGCGGCCAGCGGCAGCGCATCGGTGTCGTTCGACAGCGTGACCGGGGCATCGGTGGCCACGCGAACCACCGGGACGGCTGCGTCGAGATACGCCTGCGAGCCTGCCAGTTTGGCTCGAATCCCCTTGGCGAGTTCCGACTTCGGGTCCGTGGTGGCCGCGCGGATGGCGTCCAGCGAACCGTGCTGCGCCAGCAGCGTCGCGGCCGTCTTCTCGCCCACACCGGGGACACCGGGCAGGCCGTCCGAAGGGTCCCCGCGCAGCACCGCGAGATCGGCGTACGCCGCACCCGCCCGCGACAGCGGAAGACCGTACTTGTCGGCCACCTCGACGGGACCGAACAGCGTGGCCTTGGCCAGGCCGCGGCCCAGATACAGCACCCGCACCGGCACCGGCTCGTCGGTCACCACCTGCAGAAGGTCGCGGTCCCCACTGACCACGACCACCGGATCACGGGTCTCCTGCGCCGCCAGCGTGCCCAGCACGTCGTCCGCCTCGTAGCCCGGGGCGCCGCCCGTCGTGATCCCGAACGCGGTGAGGATTTCCAGGATCATGTCGACCTGGGGCGTCAGTTCGTCGGGCACCTCCTCGATGTCGGGGGCATCGCCGACGCCCTCCTGTTCGACGCGGTGCGCCTTGTACGACGGGATCAGGTCGACCCGCCACTGCGGTCGCCAGTCCAGGTCGAGGCAGACCACCAGTCGCGTGGGACGCTGCTGGGTGACGAGGGTCGAGACGGCGTCCAGAAACCCGCGCACGGCGTTGACGGGTCTGCCGTCGGGCGCCTTGATCGACGACGGCACGCCGAAGAACGAGCGGAACCACATGCTGGCCCCGTCGAGCAGCAGCACCTTGCCGGTGTCAGAAGTCATGCCGGTCATCCTGCCTCAGCCGGCCATGGTCGAGTTGGGGGCGCTCCAGTCCGTGGAGACGAAGCGCTGCGCGATCAGCCAATCGGATCCCTCGGCGACGAATTCGTCGCGATACCGGCCGAAGTGGTCGAGCCCGATCTCGGTGAACACCGTGAAGTACGACGTCACATGCACCCGTTCCGGGGCGAGCTCGGTGAACAGGATGTTGGCCAGGTTGTGCCGCACGATCCGCCGGGTGCCCGCCGCGGCGGGCGTGGCAGCGACCGAGGACAGCCTCTCGACGATCGCGGCACGGCCCCGCAGTGGCTCCTCGCCGCGGATGTGCAGTACGCCGTCGGTGCAGAAGGTCGCGGCCAGGTCGTCGACCCTCCCGGAGTCTCCTGACCACGTGTAGCGGGCCAGCGTGTCACGGATGCGTTCGCGCGCGGTCAGTTCCCAGTGCTCCACTCGTGTGATGGTAGGCGGTGCCCAGCCACTAATCTGGTGGTCATGGGTGCCAGCCGCTTCGAATCCAGTGTGTACGAGCATCGTCTGCGCGCCGCCGCGGCCGCTGCGGCCCAGGCCGGTCTGTCCGGCCTGATCATCACGCCCGGCTACGACCTGCGGTACCTCGTCGGTTCGCGGGCGCAGACCTTCGAACGTCTGACGGCGCTGGTGATTCCGGCGGTCGGGGCACCGACGCTCGTCGTACCGCGGCTGGAGTTGGCGTCACTGCGGGAGTCGGCCGTCGTCGAACTCGGGATCACGGTCGAGGACTGGGTTGACGGCGAGGATCCCTACGATCTCGTGGTGGCGGCACTCGGTGGCGGGTCGGTCGCGACTGCGGTCACCGACTCCATGCCCGCACTGCATCTGCTGCCGCTCGCCGATCGACTCGGCCGGTCACCGGTGCTCGCGACCGAGGTGCTGCGCTCGCTGCGGATGGTCAAGGACCCGGCCGAGATCGACGCGCTGCGCAAGGCCGGCGCGGCCATCGACCGCGTGCACGCCCTGGTTCCCCAACTGCTGGTGCCCGGCCGCACCGAGGCCGAAGTGGCCGCCGACATCGAGGCCGCGATTCTGGCCGAGGGGCACAGCGAGGCGGCGTTCATCATCGTGGGTTCGGGGCCGCACGGCGCCGACCCGCACCACGAGCACTCGGATCGCGAACTGCGTGCCGGTGACGTCGTCGTCGTCGACATCGGCGGCCCCTACGACCCCGGCTACAACTCCGACTCCACCCGCACCTACAGCCTCGGCGAGCCCAGCGCCGAAGTCGCACAGCACTATTCGGTGCTGCAACGCGCCCAGAAGGTCGCCGTCGACGCGGTGCGTCCCGGGGTGACGGCCGAGCAGGTCGACGCTGCGGCCCGCGACGTGCTGGCCGAAGCGGGATTAGCCGAGTACTTCGTGCACCGCACCGGGCACGGCATCGGGCTGTCGGTACACGAGGAGCCCTACATCGTGGCGGGCAACGACCTGCCGCTGCGGCCGGGCATGGCCTTCTCCGTCGAACCGGGCATCTACTTCCCGGGACAATGGGGCGCCCGCATCGAGGACATCGTGATCGTCACCGAGGACGGTGCGGAGTCGGTCAACACCCGACCGCATGACCTGATTGTGGTGCCGCTGCCCAACTGAGCTGGGTGTCAGCCCTCGCCGCGATCGAGAAGTTCCGACGAGCCCAGCACCCGCTCGACCTGAACCTCGATCACCACACGGCGCGGATTGACCCGCGGCGTGCGGTACCGCTGCGCGTACCGAAGTTCGGCGTCCCGGATGGCCTCGGGGTCGGTGTTGACCCTGGATTTGCCCTCCAGGGACAGCCAGCGGGCGCCGTCGACCTGACTGAGGACGGCCACGCCGCCCCGGTCGGCGTTCACGGCCTTCTGCGAGCCACCGTTGGTGATGACTCGCGCGATGTGAGTCTTGGGGTCGAAGGTGAAACCCACCGCCACGACGTGCGGTGATCCGTCGGCCCGCAGGGTCGTGAGCATCGCCAGGTGGCGTTCGGTCAGGAACGCCAGCGCGTCGTTGGTGAGCCGTGTGGTTGCGTGCGCCATCGGAGCTCACGCTAGCGCAGGACATAATCGCAGCCATGAACGACACGGCTGCAACGGCGCCCGAGGTGGTGGTGGTCTTCGGCGGCCGCAGCGAAATCGGGGGCGAATTGGCGGCGCGGTTGGCGCCGGGGGCGACGGTGGTACTCGCGGCCCGCGGCACCGAGGGCCTGGAACCGCTGGTCGCGAGGCTGACGGAGGCCGGCGCGGCGGCCGTGCAGGTCGTGGTCTTCGACGCCGACGACCTCGGCTCGCACGCCCAGGTCCTCGACCGGATCGTGGCCGACCACGGCCGCATCGACACCGCGGTGCTCGCGTTCGGAGTGCTGGGCGATCAGGCCCGGGCCGAGGCCGAGGCTGCGCACGCCGTCGCGGTGGTGCACACCGACTACGTGGCGCAGGTGAACCTGCTGACGCTGCTCGCCAATCGGATGCGGGCCGTGGACCGGGGCCGCATCGTGGTGTTCTCCTCGATCGCCGGGGTGCGGGTGCGGCGCGCCAATTACGTCTACGGGTCCGCCAAGGCGGGCCTGGACGGTTTCGCGAGCGGATTGGCGGACGCCCTGCACGGCACCGGAGTGCACCTGCTGATCGTGCGCCCCGGATTCGTGATCGGCCGCATGACTGAGGGGATGGACGCGGCGCCGCTGTCGAGCACCCCCGCGCAGGTCGCCGAGGCCGCCGCGCGGGCGTTGGCCAAGGGCCGGCGCCAGGTGTGGGTGCCGCGGACGGTCGGTGTGCTCGCGTTCGTGACCCGATTTGTGCCGCAGCCGATCTGGCGAAGGATGCCGCGCTGATGATCGTGGTGGTCGGTATCGGCGCCGACGGGATGGCGGGCCTGTCCGAACAGGCCCGCGGCGAATTTGCGCGGGCGACGGTCGTCTTCGGCGCACCGCGGCAACTGGCGCTGCTGGACGACACGGTCCGCGCGGAGCGCCGCGAGTGGCCGTCGCCGCTGTTGCCCGGCCTGCGAGGGGCTCTTGAGGGCATGTCCGGGGACGTGCACGTCGTGGCTTCCGGCGACCCCATGCTGCACGGCATCGGCACGACCCTGGTGAGCATGTTCGGCGCCGAACAGGTCCGGGTGCTTCCGCACGTCTCCAGCGTGTCGCTGGCCTGCGCCGCACTGGGATGGGCCGTGACCGACACCGAGGTGATCAGCCTCGTCACGGCCCCGCCGCACACCGCGGTGCGCCGCGGCGGGCGCGCGGTCGTGCTGTCGCGCGACGCGTCGACCCCCGCGACGCTGGCCACCCTGTTGGCCGAGACGGGCCGGGGGTCGTCCCGCATGACGGTCCTCGAGCAGTTGGGCGGGCCGGGGGAGCGCAGGCGCACCGCGACCGCGGCGCAGTGGGCCGCCGACCCGCCGGCCGATCTCGACCCGCTGAATGTGGTGGCGGTGGAGTACCTGCCCGACGAGCGGGTGCTCACGACGCTGCCCGACGACGCCTACGCCCACGACGGCCAGTTGACCAAGCAGTCCATGCGGGCGCTGACACTGGCCGCGCTCGCGCCGCGTCCCGGCGAACTGCTGTGGGATGTCGGGTCGGGTTCGGGCAGCATCGCCATCGAATGGTGCCGGCACGGACACCGCTGCCGCGCCGTCGCATTCGAACGTGACGACGTCCGACGCGCCCGGATCACCGCCAACGCCGCCAGATTCGGCGTCCCGGTCGAGGTCCGCGGCCCCGCCCCCGACGACTTCGCCGGCGCCTCGGCCCCCTCGGTGGTGTTCATCGGCGGCGGCCTGACCCAGCCGGGCCTGTTCGACGCGAGCCTGCAGGCGCTGGCGCCGGGCGGTCGGCTGATCGCCAACGCCGTCACGGCCGAGTCGGAATCCTTTCTTGTGCAGCGCTATTCGGAGATCGGCGGCGAACTTCGCAGGTTTCAGCACTACCGTGGCGAGCCGGTCGGTGGCTTCACCGGCTGGCGCCCGGCAATGCCCGTGACTCAGTGGACGGTGGTCAAACCATGACGATCTATTTCATCGGCGCCGGACCCGGTGCGGCCGACCTGATCACGGTGCGCGGGCAGCGCCTGATCCAGGCGTGCCAGGTCTGCCTGTACGCCGGGTCGATCATGCCCGACGACCTGCTGGCGTGGTGCCCGCCGGGGGCCAAGGTGGTCGACACCGGGCCGCTGAACCTCGACCAGATCATCGACGAACTGGCGGCCGCCGATGCGGCCGGACTCGATGTGGCGCGGCTGCATTCGGGGGATCCCGCGCTCTACAGCGCGCTGGCCGAACAGTGCCGCCGCCTCGACGAACTGGGCATCTCCTACGAGATCGTCCCGGGCGTTCCGTCGTTCGCGGCCGCGGCGGCCGTGCTGGGCCGCGAGCTCACGGTGCCCGGGGTGGCGCAGACCGTCACGCTGAGCAGGGTGGCGACACTCTCCACCGCGATGCCCGCGGGTGAGGACCTGCGCACCCTGGCCGGGGTCGGCGGCACGCTCGTGCTGCACCTCGCTGCGGCCCAGATCGACACCGTGGTCGCCGAGTTGACGGCGGGCGGCGTCGACGCAGCGACGCCGACGGCCGTCGTGGCGTTCGCGAGTTGGCCGGAGCAGATCGTGCTGCGCGGAACACTCGGCGACATCGCGGCGCAGATGCGGTCGGCGGGCGTGACGCGCACCGCGGTCATCGTCGTCGGCGACGTGCTGGCTGCACACGGATTCGTCGACAGCTACCTGTACTCCGCAGACCGAGCCAGGGGAGCGCGGCACTGATGCGTGTGCTGCTGCTCGGCGGCACCTCGGAGGCCCGAGCCCTGGCCGCACGCCTGCATCCCGACGTCGAGGTGATCAGTTCGCTGGCCGGTCGGGTGCCCGATCCGGCGCTGCCGGTCGGGCCCGTGCGCATCGGTGGCTTCGGCGGAGCCACAGGATTGGCGGACTGGTTGCGCGACAACGCCGTTGACGCGGTCGTCGACGCCACCCATCCGTATGCGGCCACCATCACCGCGAACGCCGCGACGGCATGTCGGCAGCGGGGCCTGCCGCATGTGGTGCTGGCCCGGCCCGGTTGGGATCCGGGCGACGCGGTGCTCGTCGAGTCCGACACCGCCGCAGCCGACGAGGTGGCTCGCCGTGGCTGGTCGCGGGTCTTTCTGACCACCGGAAGATCGGGCACCGCGGCCTTCGTCGGCAGCGATGCCTGGTTCCTGATCCGCGCCGTGACGCCACCCGATCCGGACACGCTGCCCGAGAACCGTGAACTCGTGCTGTCGCGCGGGCCCTACCACTACGAGGGTGAGTGCGCGCTGCTGCGCGACCACGCCATCGACGTGCTGGTCACCAAGAACAGCGGGGGATCGATGACGCGGCCCAAGCTCGACGCGGCGCGCGACCTGGGCGTGCCCGTGCTGATGATCGATCGCCCACGCCTGCCCGCCGGGGTCGACTCGGTGTCGGACGTCGACGGGGCCGAGGCGTGGGTGCGGCAGCGCGAGGGTCAGTTCGCGGGATAGGTGCGCGGCGTGAAGACCCGACCGTCGTGCCACTGCGTCTGCGTCGAACCGATGATCAGCAGGCAGCGCATGTCGACCTCGGACGGGTCGAGATCGGCGAGGCGCACCACGCGGACCTCCTCGGCCGGGCCGGCCACGTCGCGGCCGATGACCACCGGGGTGTCCGGTGACCGGTGCTCGAGCAGCAGATCCCGCATCGCACCGACCTGCCAGGTGCGGGTCTTGGACGCCGGATTGTAGATCGCGAGAACAAGATCGGACTCGGCGGCCGCGGTGATGCGCTTGGCGATCACGTCCCAGGGCTTGAGCCGGTCCGACAACGACACCACGGCATAGTCGTGGCCCAGCGGAGCACCCACGCGGCTGGCCACGGCCTGGGCCGCCGTCATCGCGGGAACCACGCGCACCTGCACGTCGGGCCACCGGGTGGCCTCCTCGAGCACCGCGGTCGCCATCGCGAACACGCCCGGGTCGCCGGAGGACACGACGGCCACTGCGCGGCCCTGCTCGGCCAGCGAGCACGCCAACCGGGCGCGCTCGGGTTCGTCGGTGTTGTCGCTGGGATGCAGGCGCTGGCCCTCGCGGCGCGCCACGCGGTCCAGGTACGGTCCGTACCCGATCAGGTCGGTCGCGGCCGACAGCACGCGTCGACTCTCGGTCGTCATCCACTCCGGGTCACCCGGGCCCAGGCCGACCACGGCCACCGAGCCGACGGACTCGGGTCGGGTGGTGGTCATGCCGGTGCCGGGCACCATTGCCAGGGAGAAGTAGGGCACCTTCTCGGCGTCGACCTCGCCCGCGGGCAGCACGCGCTGGTTCTCCGTGCTGGCCCGCTCCACATAGAACGCATCGTCGAGCCGCCCCGCCTTGGAAAGTGCTTCGCGCACAGCGGGATACGACCTGCCGAGCTTGAGCACCACGGCGGCGTCGGCATCGCGCAGCCGACGGGTCAGTTCGGCCTCCGGCAGCGTGCCGGGCAGGATCGAGAGCACCTCCTCGCCCTGGACCAGCGGCGTGGCGATCGCGGCTGAGGCCGCGCTCACCGACGTCACGCCGGGCACGATCACGGCGTTGAACCGCTCGGTCAGTCGGGTGTGCATGTGCATGTAGCTGCTGTAGAACAGCGGGTCGCCCTCGGCCAGCAGCGCGACGTCGCGGCCCGCGTCCAGATGGGCCGCGATGCGCTCGGCCGAGTCCCGGTAGAAGTCGTCCATGGCACCGGCGTAACCGCCGGGATGTGCCGTGGTCTCGGTGGTCACGGGGTAGACGAGATGCTCTTCGATCTGTCCCTCGCGCAGGTACGGCTCGGCGATACCGCGCGCGATGCTGCGACCGTGCCGCGCGCTGTGATACGCGACGACGTCGGCGGATCCGATCACCCGAGCCGCCTTGACCGTCACCAGTTCCGGATCGCCGGGGCCCAGTCCGACGCCCCACAGGGTGCCGCTCATGCCACCCCCTCCGAGGCGCTCGCGATGGCGTTGACGGCGGCCGCGGCCATGGCGCTGCCGCCCCGCCGGCCCGTCACCACCAGATAGGACATGCTGCGGGGGCGGGCGATCAATTCGTCCTTCGACTGCGCCGAACCGACGAATCCGACCGGCCCACCGAGGACGGCGGCCGGGGCGGGAACGCCGTCGTCGAGGAGTTCCAGCAGTCGGAACAGCGCCGTGGGGGCATTGCCGATGGCCACCACCGCACCGTCGAGTCGGTCAGCCCACAACTCGACGCCCGCGGCCGACCGGGTGTTGCCGGTGGCAGCGGCACGTTCGGGGGCGCGGGGGTCGGCGACCAGGGAGATGACGTCGTTCTTGGCGGGCAGTCGGGCCGCGGTGATCCCGGCGGCGACCATTGAGGAGTCGCAGAGCACCGGCGCACCGGCGGCCAATGCGGCATGCGCGCGGGTCACGACGTCATCGGTGAAGGCCACGTGGTCGGCGACGTCGACCTGACCGCACGTGTGGATCAGGCGCACGACAACCCGGGCGACATCCTCGGGAAAGCGGGACAGATCGGCCTCGTCGCGGATGGTCGCGAACGACTGCCGGTAGATCTCGCCGGCATCGCGGATGTAGTCGAGCACCCGATCACCCTACGGGTGGGGTTGACGTGGCCGATAACCGTCCGGCGTCGCCAGGAGAACCTGACTTCCGGGCGGGCTGCCGCATGCGCGTTCGCAGCCCACGTAGTGGCGGTGATCGGCGCCGATGTCGCCCGCGGCCACGGCCGCGGTGGCGTCGGCCCGCACGTCGGCGGTCGACTTCGCACAGCCCGGACTGCCCGTGCAGGCACTGACGGACAGCCAGGGCGAGTGCTCGTCGAACACCAGTCCCAGCGGGGCCAGTACCCGCAGTGAGGCGTCGGCGACCTCCTCGGTCAGGTCGTGGACCAGCACCGACCGCCATGGGGTGATGGCCAGCGGCGCCTCGATGGCGGCCAGGAACTCGGCAGTGCGGGCCGGCAGCACGCCCAGCGGCACCGCCGCGCCCAGCGTCACCCGGCCGTCGTGCTGTCCGAACCAGCCGACCGGGGGCCGGTGGGTCGGCGCGGGCCGCGGGCCCAGCACGGCGCCGTCGAAGAGCACCGCCGGGTCGGGGAGTTCGTTGACCCGCCAGGCGTTTCCGCGGATCGCGACGAAGCGGTGCGCGGCGCCCAGCAGTGCGTCGACGGCCTGGTCCGGGGCGACCAAGAGGCCGGTGTCCCGGCCGCAGATCTGCAGCGCGGCACGGTCGCCGGCCAAGCGCAGTCCGATGTCGGTGCCCAATCCGCTGATGTCGCCTCGGCCGTCGTCGAGGCCCATCCAGAAGCGGCCGGGCAGGCGGGCCAGATCGGGCTCGGCCTGCACCGCGGCGTCGAGTCGGCCCACCAGGGCGCGGACATCGCCGAAGTCGCCGACGCGGCCGGACAGCGGGGAGGCGACGATGTTGCGCACGCGTTCGTGCGTGGGCGAGGGCAGCAGGCCCACGTCGGCGACGGCCTGCGCCACCGGTGCCGGGTCGGGGCCGATCCCACGGATCTGCAGGTTCCCTCGTCCCGTCAACTCCAGCACGCCCGACCCGAACTCGCGGGCCGCGACGGCCAGCGCCGCCATCTGCTGCGCGGTGAGCAGGCCACCCGGCAACCGAATGCGCGCCAACGCGCCGTCGGCGGCCTGGTGCAGGCTCAGCGCGCCGGGGCAGGCGTCGTCGTCGCGGGTGCGGGTCACGCGTCCACGGTACGACGTGGGCTCAGCCGGCCAGTGCCACAGGCTCGACCACCGGGGAGTACCGCGACGCGTCGCCGATGATCACCCGGGAGCGCCTGCCGTGGATGTCGACGGGGATGTCGCCGGCCAGCGTGATGCGGCTCAACCGGCGGTGTTGATCGTCGTAGTCGGCTACGGCGTAGTGCTGCGTGGCGCGGTTGTCCCACAGCGCCACGTCGCCGGGCTCCCAGGACCAGCGCACGGTGTTCTCCAACCGGGTCACGCGCTCCTGCAGCAGGTTCAGCAGGGTCGCCGACTCGAAGCCACCCAGGCCGACGAAACGCCTGACGAAGTGCCCGAGCAGCAGTACCCGACGGCCGGTCTCAGGATGGATCCGGACCACGGGGTGTTCGGTCTCAAACGTTTCGGACTCGAACTCCTGCCGGTACTCCCGCTCCTCATCGGACCTGCCGACGTCGTCGCCGTCGTAGCGGATGTAGTCATAGGCGTTGGTGTGCACGGCCCACAGGTTCTCCGTGAGCGCCTTGAGCGGAGCGGGCAACTGGTCGTAGGCGGCTTGGGTGGAGGCCCACGTGGTGGTGCCGCCGTAGCTGGGCAGCGTGATCGCGCGCAGCAGCGAGGCCTTCGGGATGCGGTCGACGAACGTGACGTCGGTGTGCCAGCTGTTGGCCTTGTCGTAGCGCGAGTCGATCGGCAACACGCGCGTGCCGCGCGAAGTCACGGTCGGATGGGAGGCCGTCAGGACGCCGAGCCTGCTCGCGAAGGCCGCCTGACCGTCGTCGTCGAGGTCGTGCTGGCCACGGAAGAACAGCACCTTGTGCTCCAGCAGCGCCGCGTTCACGGCCGCGACCGTGGTGTCGCTGAGATTGTCGGAGAGCCGGACACCTTCCACCCGGGCGCCGATGTTGGCCCCGAGTCTGGTCACGCGCAGGGTTGAGGACATGGATTTCATGGTGGTCGCCAAGCATGGGCTGACCCCAGCCTTTGGTGCAGGGTGAACCGAACTGCCGCACAGCCATGGGGTACGAATGGGGGGTGCCGACCGACTCCTCGCCGACCGTCCTGCTGCTGTCCACCTCTGACACTGACCTGATCACCGCCCGTGAGAGCGGGCGGAACTACAGGTGGGCCAATCCGAGCAGACTGCTGGAGTCCGACCTGGCCTCAGAACTCGCGGCACTGCTCGACGGCGTCGACGTCGCGGTGGTGCGCATCCTGGGCGGCTACCGCGCCTGGGAGGAGGGCATCGACGCGGTGGTGGCCAGCGGCGTGCCGACCGTGGTGATCAGCGGTGAGCAGGCGCCCGATGCCGACCTGATGGAACGCTCGACCGTGCCCGCGGGCATCGCGGTGCAGGCGCACCTCTATCTGGCCCAGGGCGGCGTGGACAACCTGGCCAACCTGCACGCGTTCCTGTCGGACACCGTGCTGATGACCGGCGTCGGTTTCGACCCGCCCGCCGAGATGCCCAGCTGGGGTGAGCTCGCCCGGCCGGCATCGGAATCGAACGGCCCCACCGTCGCGGTGCTCTATTACCGCGCCCAGCAGTTGGCCGGCAACACCGCCTACATCCACGCGCTGTGTGATGCGATCGAGAACGCCGGCGGCCGCCCGCTGCCGCTGTTCTGCGCGTCACTGCGCACCGCACCGGCCGAACTGCTCGAGCGCCTGCGCAGCGCCGACGCGATGGTCGTGACCGTGCTGGCCGCGGGCGGCGCGCGGCCCGCGACCGCCTCAGCCGGTGGTGACGACGACAGCTGGAACGTCGAACACCTTGCGGCCCTGGACATCCCGATCCTGCAGGGGCTGTGTCTGACGTCACCCCGTGCGCAGTGGGAGGCCAATGACGACGGGCTGAGCCCACTGGATGTCGCGACCCAGGTCGCCGTCCCCGAATTCGACGGCCGCATCGTGACGGTGCCGTTCTCGTTCAAGGAGATCGACCAGGAGGGATTGATCACCTACGCGGCCGACCCGGAGCGCTGCGCGCGCGTCGCGGGCCTGGCGGTGCGCCACGCCAGGCTGCGCCACGTCGCACCCGCCGACAAGCGGGTCGCCCTGATCTTCTCGGCATATCCGACCAAGCACGCCCGCATCGGCAACGCGGTGGGCCTGGACACCCCGGCCAGCGCGGTCGCCCTGCTGCGGGCGATGAGCGACGCGGGCTACGTCATCGGCGACGTCCCGGGCCTGGCGGCGGGGGACGGCGATGCGCTGGTCCACGCCCTGATCGAACGCGGCGGTCAGGACCCCGACTGGCTCACCGCCGAGCAGTTGGAGTCCAATCCCGTCCGGGTCTCGGCGTCCGAATACCGGGAGTGGTTCGCCACGCTGCCCGCCGAACTCTCCGACGCGGTGGTCGAGCACTGGGGCCCGCCGCCGGGTGAACTGTTCGTCGACCGCAGCAACGACCCGCAGGGCGAGATCGTGGTCGCGGCAATGCAGTTCGGCAACGTCGTGCTCATGGTGCAGCCACCCCGCGGGTTCGGCGAGAACCCGGTGGCGATCTACCACGATCCGGATCTGCCCCCCAGCCACCACTACCTGGCGGCCTACCGCTGGATCGACACGAAGTTCGGCGCCGACGCCGCGGTCCACATCGGCAAGCACGGCAACCTCGAATGGCTGCCCGGCAAGACCCTGGGGCTGTCGGCGGCCTGCGGCGCCGACGCGGCGCTGGGGGACCTGCCGTTGATCTATCCGTTCCTGGTCAACGATCCCGGCGAGGGCACACAGGCCAAGCGCCGGGCGCACGCGGTGCTGGTCGACCACCTCATCCCGCCGATGGCGCGCGCCGAAAGCTACGGCGACATCGCCCGATTGGAACAACTGCTCGACGAGCACTCGAACATCTCCGCACTCGACCCGGGCAAGCTGCCCGCCATCCGGCAGCAGATCTGGACGCTCATGCGCGCGGCGAAGATGGACCACGACCTCGGATTGGCCGACAGGCCCGACGAGGACTCGTTCGACGACATGCTTCTGCACGTCGACGGGTGGCTCTGCGAGATCAAGGATGTGCAGATTCGTGACGGCCTGCACATCCTGGGCCAGCGCCCCGAGGGTGAGGTGGAACTCGACCTCGTGCTCGCGATGCTGCGGGCCCGCCAACTGTTCGGCGGCGAGCAGTCCGTACCCGGGCTGCGGCAGGCCCTGGGCCTGGCCGAGGACGGTGAGGACTCCCGGATCTCGGTGGACGCCGCGGAGGCCAAGGCCCGCGAACTCGTTGCGGCCCTTCAGGCTTCGGGCTGGGACGCCGCGGTGGTGGACTCGCTGACCGACGACGCGGACGTCGCGGCTGTGCTGCGCTTCGCGGCCAACGAGGTGGTGCCCCGCCTCGCCGGCACCTCGTGTGAGATCGAGCAGGTGCTGCGGGCCCTCGACGGCCGGTTCATCGCCGCGGGACCGTCGGGTTCGCCGCTGCGCGGACTGGTCAACGTCTTGCCGACCGGACGCAACTTCTATTCGGTGGACCCCAAGGCGGTGCCGTCCCGGCTGGCCTGGGAAACCGGTGTGGCGATGGCTGATTCGCTGTTGAACCGTTACCGCGAGGATCACGGCCGGTGGCCGGAGTCGGTGGGCCTGTCGGTGTGGGGGACCTCGGCCATGCGCACGTCCGGTGACGACATCGCCGAGGTGCTGGCCCTGCTCGGCGTCCGCCCGGTGTGGGATGAGGCCTCGCGCCGGGTGGTGGACCTCGAGGCCATCACGCTGGCCGAACTGGGTCGGCCCCGCATCGACGTCACGGTGCGTATTTCGGGCTTCTTCCGGGACGCCTTCCCGCACGTGGTCACCATGCTCGACGACGCGGTCCAGTTGGTGGCTGCCCTCGACGAACCCGACGACCAGAACTTCGTCCGCGCGCATGCGAGCGCCGACCTGGCCGAGCACGGTGACAACCGGCGCGCGACGACCCGGATCTTCGGGTCCAAGCCGGGCACCTACGGTGCGGGCCTGCTGCAGTTGATCGACAGCCGCAACTGGCGCGACGACAACGATCTGGCGCAGGTGTACACCGCGTGGGGCGGGTTCGCCTACGGCCGCGACCTCGACGGCGCCCCGGCGACCGAGGACATGAACCGCGCCTACCGCCGGATCGTGGTGGCCGCCAAGAACACCGACACCCGCGAGCACGACATCGCCGACTCCGACGACTACTTCCAGTACCACGGCGGCATGGTCGCCACGGTGCGCGCGCTGACCGGGAAGGATCCCGCGGCCTACATCGGCGACAACACCCGTCCCGACGCGGTGCGCACACGGACCCTGTCGGAGGAGACCACCCGCGTCTTCCGCGCCCGGGTGGTCAACCCACGCTGGATCAACGCGATGCGCAGGCACGGCTACAAGGGTGCCTTCGAGATGGCCGCCACGGTCGACTACCTGTTCGGCTACGACGCGACGGCCCACGTGATGGCCGACTGGATGTACGAGCAGCTGACCTCCAGCTACGTCCTGGATCCGGAGAACCGCAAGTTCATGTCCGAATCCAATCCGTGGGCGCTGCACGGGATGGCCGAACGACTCCTGGAGGCCGTGCAGCGCGGCATGTGGGCGGAACCGGAACAGAACACGCTCGACGGCCTGAGGCAGGTGCTTCTCGAGACCGAGGGCGATCTCGAGGGCTGACCGCTAGGTTGGCAGACATGGCTCTGACCTTCACCGACATCGCCGGGTCCGAATACATCCTGCTGACCACGTTCACCAAGGACGGGCGGCCCAAACCCACGCCCATCTGGGCGGCGCCGGACGGTGATGGCTTGATCGTCATCACCGGCGCCGACTCCTGGAAGGTCAAACGCATCCGCAACACCCCACGGGTCACGATCGCGCGCTGCGATATGCGCGGCAACGTCAAGAGTGAGGCCGTGGAGGCCATCGCCAGCATCGACGCCGCCCGCGCCGGGGATGCCTACGACGCCATCGGCCGCCGGTACGGCCTGATGGGCAAGGCGTTCAATTTCTTCTCCAAACTGCGCGGCGGCATGAAGAAGAACGTGGCCCTGGTCATCAAGGCGGCGTGAGCCGTGGCGCCGACGTTCCGTGAGGTCGCGGGCGCGAAGTATCTGCTGCTGACCACGTTCACCAAGGACGGACGGCCCAAGCCGACCGCGGTCTGGGGTGTGCCGCGCGGCGACAAACTGCTGATCATCACCGATGACGGGTCGTGGAAGACCAAGCGGATCAACAACACACCGCGGGTGACCATCCAGAAGTCGACGGCGTTGGGGAAACCGAAGGGCGAACCCGTGGAGGCCGTCGCCCGCAACCTGCCCAAATCGGAGACCCGCCGCGTCTATGACCTGATCACCCGCCGGTACTGGTGGCACGCCTGGTGGTGGCTGCCGCACACCCTGGTCCGCGGTGGCGTCGACAAGGTGCACAGCGCCATCGAAGTGCAGCCCGCGTGAGGAACCTCCACACCGTCCGGTTCGTTGACCGACCATGGTGATGCGGCTGTTCCTTCTGTATGCGGTCGTCGAGATGGCGGTGATCGTCGCTCTGACGGCCACCATCGGCTTCGGCTGGACCGTGCTGGCGTTGATCGGCGCGTTCCTGCTGGGCTTGGCACTGGCGGGCTCGCAGCTGCGTCGCCAGATCGTCGCCCTGCAGCAGAGGCTGCGCGATCCGGCCGCTCAGGTGACCGACAGCGCCCTCGTCGGCCTCGGCTCGGTGCTGGTCGTCATCCCCGGCCTCGTGACCAGCCTCGCGGGGCTCCTCATGCTGGCCCCGCCGACGAGGTCACTGATGCGTCCGTTGGCCCGCGTGGTGGCCGCGCGCGCGATCTCACGAGGTGTTGTCTTCGTGCCGGCCAGGCCCGGCTACGCCAACGGCTTCGCCAACGGTGAGGTCATCGACGGCGAGGTCGTGGACGTTCACGACGGGCCGAAGACCAGCGGACCGGCCGGTCCGGCGATCACGCCGAAACCCGAATAACCACGGCCCCAGGTTCGCCAAGTACGTTCTTCTTCCGTGACCACGACGCTTCTGCTCGGTGGGCGGATCTACAGCCCCACCCATCCCGATGCGACCGCCCTTGCCGTCCGCGGCGACGTCGTCGCGTGGCTGGGCAGCGATGAAGTGGGCCGCGCCCAGTTCCCCGATGCCCGCGTGGTCGACCTGCGTGGCGCGTTCGTCGCGCCGGCCTTCGTCGACAGTCATGTGCACCTCACGGCCACGGGCCTGACGCTGGCGGGACTCGACCTGCGCGCCGCGACCTCCAAGGCGCACTGCCTGCGCCTGGTCTCGGAGTTCGCCGCGGCGCACCCGGACGGTGTGGTGTGGGGACACGGCTGGGATGACACGGCCTGGGCTGAGGGTGCCGCGCCCACGACCGCTGAACTCGACGCCGCGGTCGGCGCCCGCCCCGCCTACCTGAGCCGGGTCGACGTGCACTCCGCGCTGGCGTCGACTGCCCTGCGGGCCCGGGTTCCCGCGCTGGCCACCTCGGGCGGCTTCGACGCAGGCGGTCCGCTCTCGGCCGACGCCCATCACCTGGTGCGCGCCGAGGCCCGCGCGTTGCTGACCCCGGTGCAGCGGGACCGGGCCCTGCACACGGCCCTCGACGCGTTCGCCGCGGCGGGCGTGGTCGCCGTGCACGAATGCGCGGGACCGCAGATCGGCGGACTGCAGGACTGGCACGCCGTGCGCGACACCGCGCACGGCGTCGAGATCGCCGGCTACTGGGGTGAGGCGGTGACCACCGCGGCCGCGGCCCGGGACCTGATCGCCGCGACGGGCGCCCGCGGACTGGCCGGAGACCTGTTCGTCGACGGGGCCCTGGGATCCCGCACGGCATGGCTGCACGAGCCGTATGCCGACGGCGATGGCTGCGGTACATGCCATCTGGACCCCGAGGCCGTCTTCGCCCACCTGTCGGCATGCACCGAGGCGGGTGTGACGGCGGGGTACCACGTGATCGGCGATCGGGCGGTATCGACGGTCGTCGACGCGCTCGAACGGGTCGTGACCGACGTCGGCATCGCGGCCGTCGCCCGGTGCGGACATCGTCTCGAGCACCTCGAGATGGTTGACGCCGCACAGGCCGCCAAGCTCGGCTCGTGGGGCGTGATCGCCAGCATGCAGCCCGCGTTCGACGCGCTGTGGGGCGGCTCCGACGGCATGTACGCCCAGCGGCTGGGAATCGGTCGAGCCGGGGCGCTCAACCCCTTTGCGCTGTTAGCATCCCAAGGCGTGCCACTCGCCTTCGGCTCAGACGCGCCGGTGACCGAGATCGCCCCGTGGGCAGGAGTCCGCGCAGCGACCAGGCACCGCACCGACGGAAGTTCGATCTCCCCCCGCGCGGCCTTCTCGGCGGCCACGCGCGGGGCGTGGCGGGCCGCGGGTGTGCGCGACGGGCTGACCGGCACGTTGGCGCCCGGCGCACCGGCGTCCTACGCCGTGTGGGAGGCCGCCGACCTCGAGGTGGCGGCGCCCGCCGACGCCGTGCAGCGCTGGTCCACCGAACCCGGCTCCCGAGTGCCGCCGCTGCCCCGACTCGACGCCGACACCGCGCTTCCGCACTGCCGCGCGACGGTGCACCGCGGTGCGGTGATCCATGGGTCGATCGATGGCTGACCGTCCGCAGCGGGACGAGAAGCTCGCGGCCACCCAGGCCGAGACCACTGACATCATCCCGGCCGTGACCGATGAGGACGAGGATCTCCAGGACCTCGACGCGGACGCCTCTGGGCCCGATGAGGACTCCGCTCCAGACCCCGACGCGCCCTCGGTGTCGCTCGGTGACCGGATCACGCGGTGGGGACGCCGGACGGGGGACTGGTTCGTCCCGCGCTGGCCCCGCCTGCTGGCCTCGACCGTGGCGGGTGCCCTGCTGTGTGCGAGCTTCGCGCCGTTGTCGTGGTGGTGGGCGGCGGTGCTCGGGTTCGTGGCGCTGGCCTGGGTGCTGACCAGGCCCGCAACCACACTCGCGGGCGGGTTCGGATACGGATATCTGGCCGGACTTGTCTTCTACATTCCGCTGCTGCCGTGGATCAGCGGGCTCGTGGGTGCGTTCCCGTGGCTCGCGCTGGCCGCGGTGTGCGCGCTTTTCCCCGCCCTGTTCGGACTGCTGGCGGTGCTGGTGCGGACGCTGCCGGTGTGGCCCGTGTGGTTCGCACTCGTCTGGGGCGTCTCCGAATGGCTCAAGGCCACCATTCCCTTCGGTGGATTCCCCTGGGGCATCGTCGCTTTCGGTCAGACGACGGGCCCGTTCCTGCCGCTGGCGCAGTACGGCGGCGTGCCCCTGGTGTCGGTGGCCGTCGCGTTGGCGGGCTTCAGCCTGGCGGCCCTCGGGCAGGAGTTCGTCACGTGGTGGAACCGTGGAGCGCAGCGCGACATGGTGCCTCCCGCCGTGGTGGCCCCGGGGGTGTGCATCGTGATCGTGCTGTTGGCCACCGCGCTGGCGACGCCTGCGGTGCGGCAGTCCGGCGCGGGTTCGGGTGACGACCCGACCGTGACCGTCGCGGCGGTGCAGGGCAATGTGCCCCGTCTGGGTCTGGAGTTCAACGCACAGCGCCGCGCGGTGCTCGACAACCACGTCAACGAGACGCTGCGCCTGGCGCGTGACGTGCGCGAGGGCCGGGCGCCACAACCGCACTTCGTGATCTGGCCGGAGAACTCCTCGGACATCGATCCGCTCGCCAACGAGGACGCGCGGGCCCGCATCGACGTGGCCGCGCGGGCCATCGGCGTGCCAATCCTGGTCGGCGGGGTCGTCGTCCATCCCGACTGGACGCCGGAGAATCCGGCCGCCACCAACACCGTCATCGTGTGGGATCCGGTGCGCGGACCGGGGGAGCGGCACGACAAGCAGATCGTGCAACCGTTCGGCGAGTACCTGCCGTGGCGCGGGTTCTTCCGCCTGCTGTCGTCCTACGCCGACCGTGCCGGCTATTTCGTGCCGGGGACTGGTTCAGGGGTGGTGAACGCGGCGGGCGTGCCCGTGGGGGTGGCCACCTGCTGGGAGGTCATCTTCGACCGGGCCGTGCGACAGTCGGTGCGCAACGGCGCCCAGGTGATCGCCGTGCCCACCAACAACGCCACCTTCGACGCCACGATGAGTGCCCAGCAGTTGGCGTTCGCGCGCGCCCGTGCCGTCGAGCACGACCGTTACGTCATCGTCGCCGGGACCACCGGCATCAGTGCCGTCATCGCTCCCGACGGCCGCGAACTGGCGCGCACCGAGTTCTTCGAACCGGCGTATCTGGACACCCAGATCCGGCTCAAGAACTCTGCAACACCAGCCACCAGGTGGGGACCGGCAATCCAGTTCGTGCTGGTGGCAGCGGGTGCGATTGCGGCTCTGTCGATGCTGGTCCTACGGATCAGGCAGAATGGAGGGTTAATGCGTCCAGGGCGCCGACACCGGAATCAACCGACCGCAAAGAGCACTGGACCCACGACCGAACCCAAGGAGCCACATGACCAGTGAGCGCCCCAGCCAGCGCGCTCTGGTGATCATCCCCACCTACAACGAGATCGAAAACCTCCCGCTCATCCTGGGGCGGGTGCACGCGGCACTTCCCGACGTGCACGTCCTCGTTGTCGACGACGGCAGCCCGGATGGCACCGGAGAACTCGCCGACGACCTGTCGCTGGCGGATCCTGATCGCATCCACGTCATGCACCGCACGGCCAAGGACGGCCTCGGCGCGGCATACCTTGCGGGGTTCGCGTGGGGACTGGGCCGCGAGTACTCGGTCCTGGTCGAGATGGACGCCGACGGCAGCCATGCCCCCGAACAGCTGCATCGCCTGCTTGACGCGGTCGACGACGGGGCGGACCTGGCGATCGGCTCGCGCTATGTGGAGGGCGGCACGGTGCGCAACTGGCCGCTGCGCCGACTGATCCTGTCGAAGACCGCCAACACATACTCCCGCGTGCTGCTGGGCGTGGGCATCCACGACATCACGGCCGGCTACCGCGCCTATCGTCGTGAGGTGCTGGAGAAGATCGACCTGAGCGCGGTCGACTCCATGGGTTACTGCTTCCAGATCGATCTGACCTGGCGCGCCATCAACAACGGCTTCAAGGTCGTTGAAGTCCCGATCACCTTCACCGAGCGTGAACTCGGGGTGTCGAAGATGAGCGGGTCCAACATCCGCGAGGCGATGCTGAAGGTCGCCCAGTGGGGCATCGGCGGGCGCTTGGATCGCGCCCGCGGAGCCCAGTACCGGTAGCGGAAGGGGTCAGCTGCCCCGGCGCTTCGACTTGATGATGTCGAGGCGCTCCTTGAGCAGTTCCTCAAGCTCTTCGACCGAGCGACGCTCGAGCAGCATGTCCCAGTGGGTGCGGGGCGGCTTGACCTTCTTCGGCTCGGGCAGGTCACCCTCGAGCAGGGTGCCCTCCAGGCCGTTGCGGCACAGCCAGGTGCCGGGGATCTCGGCGTCGTCGGCGAACGGGACGTCGAACTCCTCGCCGTTCTCGGTCCGGTACCGCGCGATCTGACGCGGCGCCAGGTCGTGGTTGCGGTCCGTCTCGTAGCTCACGGCTCCGAGGCGACTACCCCTCAAGACACGATCAGCCATCGTCATCACTCCTCATCAGCGCAGAACTCCTGCGGATTATCAACGCAGCCGGGCCGGGTGAAGTTCCCGGCGCGATGCAGCCCGACTGTCAAGGATACCGGGAAACCCTCAATGCCCCCGCTAGAGTCGACTGCCATGGCACGTCGCGTCCGCCCCCAGCCCTGTCGCTGGTGTGGTCGTGACCTTGCGGCCGTGGACGTCGGGATGGGCCGACGTCGCCAGTACTGCCGCCAGTCGTGTCGGCAGCGCGCCTATGAGCAGCGCTCCCAGGTCAAGGGCACGGCCCTGCCCGCCGACGCTGTGGTGCTGTCCGCCGAGGAGGCCACTCAGCTGTCCGATCGGGTGTACCAGGTGCGCTGTGCGGCCGAAGACGTGGTCACGGCCGTTGAAGAGGGTGCTCAAGGGGACGAACTGCGCGAATTGTGCGACGCCCTGCTGTCGGCCGCCAAGGCCGCCGACGGCTGGCGCTGACCGCCGGTCAGCGGCACGAGTAGCGCGCCGCGGCGTCGGGCGGCGTGTCGTCCTTACGCAGGCATCCGAACGGTTCGACGCCGGTGTCGCTGATGCGCACCCCGGACTGATGGGCGAAGTTGATGCAGAACACGCCGGCCTGATCCGAACGGCACTGGTAGTCACCGAATTTCAGCGTGCTGCCGTAGGGCAGTTCCGCGCCCGTGCCCGCGCTGAACTGGCCCGGATCGGCGCGGCCCGCGCCCATCGTGACCTCCGTGCCGTCGAACTCGACCCAACCCGGGACCCATTCGCCGTAGACCTCGTCGGGCTGGGGCGGGGGATCCGCGAGCGTCACCAGGCAGGCCAGGGCGCCGTCGGACAGTTCGCCGGTCATGCACCTGGTCTTGCCCGACGGTGTGACGAACGCGACATACTCACCCAGCTGTGTGGTGACGTCGTCACGGGTTGCGGTGCGGAACTCCGCCTCATCGGCGGGTGCGCCGGCCCGCACCCAGGTGGTCACCGCCGAGATCGAGGCGCCGGCTTTCGGAGCCGCTGACGGAACCTTCGAGGTCGCCGAGGGTGTCGTCGCCGATGTCGACGACCGCGACGGCACGGGAGTGAGGCCCCGCGACGTCTCCTGACCGTCATCGTCGCCCGAGGAGCACCCCACCGCGGAGGCGGTCAGCAGCAACGTCAACGCCGTCAGAGCGAGAATTCGCATGACAGCCACGGTAGCCGCCGGCGACACGGTGGACGTGCAGGCGCATGCGCGCGCCGGGTTCGCTACCGTCAAGGAATGCACGAGCGCATCATCCGCGTGGCAACCACCGCTGGACTCGTCGAGGGCTTCACCCGAGACGGCGTGCACCGCTGGCGATCGATTCCGTACGCACAACCGCCGGTCGGCCCGCTGCGCTACCTCGCGCCGCAGCCCGCAGAACCGTGGCGCGGCGTGCGGTTCTGCCACTCGTTCGCCAACTGCGCCCCGCAGCAGCGCATGTACACCGCCACGGGCGTGGGCCGCTATCAGCCGATGAGCGAGGACTGCCTGACGCTGAATGTCGTCGCGCCCGAGGACGCGGACACCGAGGCGCTGCCCGTGATGGTCTTCATCCACGGCGGCGCCTACCTCCTGGGCAGCTCGGCCACCCCGATCTACGACGGCGCGGCGCTGGCGCGGCGCGGCTGCATTTACGTCTCGGTGAACTACCGGTTGGGCGCGTTGGGCTGTCTGGACCTGTCGTCGCTGGCCACCGAGGACCATCCGATCGAGTCGAACCTCTTCCTGCGCGACCTGGTGCTCGCGCTGCAGTGGGTGCGCGACAACATCTCCGCATTCGGTGGTGACCCCGAGAACGTCACGATCTTCGGCGAGAGCGCGGGCGCACAGGCCGTCATCACGCTGCTCGCCACCCCGTCCGCCAAAGGCCTTTTCGCCCAGGCGATCTCGGAGAGTCCGGCGGCCGGTATGACGAGCTCGACCGAAACCGCGGCGAAGTTCGCCGACCGGTTCGTGTCATTGCTCGGCGCCTCCCGCGCGGACGGGGCCGCGGCCGTGCGGGCCGCGCGGCCTCGTGATCTGGTCAACGCCCTGGACCGGCTGATCGAGAGCAACTCCTCGGACATGCTCGGCGCCTTCCCCGCCGGCCCCACCTACGGCGACGACGTGCTGCCGCTGGAACCGTTGGAGGCCATCCGCACGGGTGCCGCCGCGTCGGTGCCGTTGATCGTGGGCACCAATCGCGATGAGGGACGGCTCTTCACCCGTTTCCTCAAGCTGCTGCCGACCACCGAGCACGCGGTCGAGGCCGTGCTCGGCGGTGCCGGGGCGGCCACCCGGGACCGCATCATCGAGGCCTACCCGGACTACCCGGCCCGCAAGGCCTGCGTCCGGATCGGCGGCGACTTCGCCTTCGGGGCGGCGTCCTGGCAGGTCGCCGAGGCCCGCGCCGCCGTCGCACCGACCTACGTCTACCGCTACGACTACGCGCCGCGCCCACTGCACTGGTCGGGCTTGGGGGCCACCCATGCCACCGAACTGTTCGCAGTGTTCGACATCTACCGCACCAGATTCGGTGCCGCCCTGACGCTGGCCGGTGACCGCGCCGCCGCGCAGCGGGTCAGCAGGGACCTGCAGAGCAGGTGGCGCGCGTTCGCCCGCACAGGCGTTCCCGGCGATGGGTGGCCGGCCCACACGTTGGAGCGCCGGGCCGTCATGGTGTTCGACCGGCGCTCCCGCGTCGAGTTCGATCCACACCCGGAACGTCGTGCGGCCTGGAGCGGTTTCTCACTGGCCGAATA
This sequence comes from Mycolicibacterium confluentis, assembly GCF_010729895.1. Classification (NCBI taxonomy): domain Bacteria; kingdom Bacillati; phylum Actinomycetota; class Actinomycetes; order Mycobacteriales; family Mycobacteriaceae; genus Mycobacterium; species Mycolicibacterium confluentis. Next base: position 2,539,534 of record NZ_AP022612.1, on the reverse strand, counting down.
GGCCGCGCGTAATCCGCTGAATCCGGTCCCGTGACGTAATCCTCAAGAAGAGGATGTACGCATGAGCCAGCCCGCGAGCGCCTCGATCCGCCATCCCCTTGATCCCCTTTCGGCAGCGGAGTTCACGAACGTCACCGCGATCCTTCGGCGGGACCGCGGGGTCGGCGAGGGCTGGCGAATCAACTGCATCGAGATGGTCGAGCCCGCCAAGGCCGAGTTGGCCGCGTTCGAGGAGACCGGCACACAGCCCACCCGGCGGGCCGTCGTGCTGTGCCTGGACCGGGCGGCCAACGCCACCTACAAGAGTGTGGTGTCGTTGACCGACGACCGCATCGAGTCCTTCGAACACATTCCCGGTGTCCAGGCCAATTTCACGGTCGATGAGTTCGTCGAGTGCGACCAGATGCTGCGCGCCCACCCCGACGTCATCGCGGCGTTGGCCAAGCGCGGCATCACCGACATGGACCTGGTGTTCATGGACACCTGGACCTACGGCGAGGCCGTGGCGCCGCCCGAGTACCGGGACCGCCGCATCGGCTGGTCTGACACCTGGGTGAAGAAGGAACCGGGCGCCAATCCGTACGCCAACCCGGTCAGCGGACTGCACTGCGTGATCGATTTGAATTCGATGGAACTGCTGCGCATCGAGGACGACGGCGGAGTCCCGGCGCCGCAGGTCATGGGTGAGTACATTCCCGCCCGCATCCCCGAGCTCCTGCGAAGCAGGTGGCAACGCGATCCGATCAAACCGCTGGAGATCATCCAGCCCGAGGGACCGTCCTTCACAGTGGACGGCAACCTGCTGCGCTGGCAGAACTGGAGTGTGCGCGTCGGGTTCAACCACCGCGAAGGAATGACTCTGCACCAGCTGCGATACCGCGACGGTGATCGGGAACGCTCAGTGGCACACCGGCTCTCGTTCGCCGAAATGATGGTGCCCTACCGGGATCCTTCGACCGACCACTACCGCCGCACGGCCTTCGACATCGGCGAGTGGGGGCTGGGGTTCATGACCACCTCGCTGGAGTTGGGTTGCGACTGCCTCGGCGAAATCCGTTATCTCGATGCGACTCTGCACGACAGCAGGGGTGAGCCCTACGAGATCCGCAACGCCGTCTGCATCCACGAAGAGGACAACGCGGTGCTCTGGAAGCACGTCGACCACGACACTGGGGCTGAGGTCCGGCGCATGCGCCGGTTGACCATCTCCTGCCATGTCACCGTCGCCAACTACGAGTACCTGGTGTACTGGCGCCTCTATCAGGACGGCAACGTCGAGTGTGAGGTGCGCGCGACGGGCATCATGGTCACCACGCCGATCGCCGAGGGTGCCGCCCACCCCAACGGCACCCTGGTCGACGAGCGCACGTATGCCCCGTTCCACCAGCACTTCCTGGTGGCCCGCCTCGACCTCGACGTCGACGGCACCGACAACACGGTGTACATGACCGAATCGCACGCCGAACCCATGGGCCCAGACAACCCTTACGGGCTGTCGCTGGTACAGCGCAACATCCCGTTGCGCACCGAGAGGGACGGCATCCAGGACATGAACTTCGCGACGCAGCGGGCCTGGAAGGTGGTGAACACCAACGTGGTCAACGGACTCGGCACCCACCCGGCGTACAAGCTCGTGCCCGGCGGCGCCATCCCTGCGATGTTCCACGAGGACTCCCCGGTGTTCCAACGCGCGACCGTGGTCGGGCACACTCTCTGGGTCACCCCGAACCATCCCGACGAGCGTTGGCCGGCAGGCGAATTCGTCAACCAGTCCAGTGACGATCGCGGGATCGGCGCCTGGGTTCGGGGCAACAGGTCGATCCAGGACACCGACGTCGTGCTGTGGTACGTCTTCGGCATCCACCACATCACCCGTCCCGAGGAGTGGCCCATCATGTCGGTCGACGTGGTGTCCTTCTGGCTCAAGCCGTCGGGCTTCTTCGACCGCAACCCCGCGCTCGATGTGCCGCCGCCTCCCGTCACCCAGTGCGAGCACTCTTGACGCCTGTCTTAAGTTGATCGGGTGCCATTGCAAACTTCGCGTATCGAAACTCCCGGTGACCTCACGGCGGAATGGCTGACGGCCGCATTGGGGGCACCCGTCAGCGACTTCTCCTACGAGCGGATCGGCACGGGCCAGATGAGCGAGTGCTACCGCGTCTCGCTCACCTACCCCGAGGCGTCCGCCGGTCCGGCGTCGGTGGTGCTGAAAGTGGCCGCGGGCGATTCGACCAGCCGCCAGACAGGCCTGGCACTGGGGCTCTACGAGCGGGAGGTGCGTTTCTACACCGACATCGCGCCGCGGTTGGACGGTCCTGTCGCCGGCTGCCACCACGCCGCGATCGACACCGAGACCGGAGTGTTCGACCTGTTGCTCGACGACGCGGCGCCTGCCGAGGTGGGTGACGAGATCCGCGGAGCAACCGCCGAGCAGGCCCTGTTGGCCGTCACCGAACTGGGCCGCGTGCACGGTTCGGCGCACGTCAGCGGCGATCTGGCCGACGTCGCCTGGCTCGACCGAGCGGACCCGCCGGTCACCAGTGACCTGCTGACGGCCCTGTACGGGGCGTTCTCGGCCCGGTACGCGGACATCATGACCGAGGAGCAGCGCACAATCTGCGAGCGCCTGGTGGCGAACTTCGACGGGTGGTTGGCCACCGAGGCTGAGGGCCCGTTGGGACTCGTGCACGGCGACTACCGACTGGACAACATGCTCTTCGGTCAGGCCGGCGCGACGCGACCCCTGACGGTGGTGGACTGGCAGACCGTCACCCGCGGCGCGGCCTTCACCGACCTGGCCTATTTCCTGGGCTGCGCGCTGGACTCGGAGGTCCGTCGCGCCAACTTCGAGGCTCTGGTGCAGGCCTACCTGACGGGGTACGGCGCGGACACCGAACTCACCGCTGTGGACGTCCGGGAGGGAGTGCGCAGGGCGAGCTTCTTCGGGGTCATGATGGCCATCGTGTCGTCGATGCTGGTGGTGCAGACCGAGCGCGGTGACCAGATGTTCATGACCATGCTGACGCGGCACTGCGCCCAGGTCACCGACACCGACGCGCTGGCGGTGCTGCCCGCATGACGACCGAACCATTGCAGCCCAGTCCGTCCGATGAGGGACCGCACACGCCAGGCGCGGAACCGCTGTGGAATGAGAGCTGGTACTTCGACTTCGTCGATCCCGCACAGGAACTCGGTGGTTGGGTGCGGCTGGGGTTGTACCCCAACGAGAGCCGGGCGTGGGTCAACGTCCTGCTGTGCGGGCCCGGTATGCCGACCATCGCCCTCAACGACTTCGAGGTCGCCTCGCCCGCCGATCCGTTCGACGTCCGCACGGCCGGCCTCGTTCTCACCCAGGAGGTCACCGCGGCACTGCAGCGGTACCGCGTGACGGCCCGCGGCACCGCGCAGGCCCATGACGATCCGGCGGCGCTGCTGCGCGGTGAGTCCGGACGCGCGGTCGAGGTGTCGTTGGACCTGACCTGGGAGACGGTCGGGGTCCCGTACGCCTACCGGGTCGCGACCCGCTACGAGATTCCGTGCGTGGTGTCGGGGACCGTGATTGTCGACGGGGTCACCCACGAACTCAACGCCGTTGTGGGACAACGTGACCACTCCTGGGGTGTCCGCGACTGGTGGGGCATGGACTGGGTGTGGAACGCGATCCACCTCGACGACGGAACCCATCTGCACGGCGTCGACATCCGCATCCCCGACCTGCCGCCGATCGGAGTCGGGTACTCACAGCGGGCCGGTGAACCGCTCGTCGAATTGACCGGCGTCACCGCCGAGGCCAGCTTCGACGCGGACGATCTGCCCGTCACAACGACGCTGACGCTGCAACCCGGTGACATGGTGGCCACCGCGCAGATCGTCGGCCACGCGCCCGTGCGCCTGGTCGCCGACGACGGCCGGGTCGCGCAGTTCCCGAGGGCGTGGGCGAAAATCACCACGGCCGATGGTCGGAGCGGCATCGGCTGGCTGGAGTGGAACCGCAACCGCTAGCTCAGGTGCGCGCTGTCGTCGTCGAGTTCGTTGCGGCGCAAGCCCATCGGTGTCACAGCCGGCACGGCACCAGCTGCGACCACGAGGCGCGTCAGCGGGGTCAACGCACCGAACAGTGCCTCGATCTCGTCGTCGTCGAGTGCGTCGAGGGCCGTGAGGGCGGCTCTGTCGGTGGCCTCCTCGACCTCGGACTTGAGTTCGCGGCCCGCGTCGGAGAGTGAGCCATCGTCATCGAGCAGACCGCGGTCGCGCAGTCGCTCGGTGCAGGCCCGCCACTCGGCGTCGTTGTAGTCGCGGGTGCGCATGATGAAATCGACCGGCACCGTCCCGGCCGCGCAGTGCAGCACGTTGGACTCTCGGCCGCCGATGCCGGCGGCGACCAGGGCCGCGATGTGGCCGTCACCGCGGTGTTCGCGCAGCAGCGTGGTCGCGTGCCAGAGCGCCTCCAGCGGTGACTCGGGCCAGGGGAGTGCGGCGTTCGCGGCGAACAGCGCCCGTCCGTCGACAGGCGCGGTGCGGGCGGCCTTGCCGGTCAGTTCGGCCGCGGTGTCCAGGTTCTGGTGCTCGGCGAGACCGTATGTGCGCAGCGCTGCCACTGCGCCGGCCGACCTCGCCGCCAGAGCCTCGGCCGCCGTCGCCGCGGCCCGGCCTGCGGCCAGAGATTTGGCCACCCGTTCGGCCGAGAAGTTGTAGAACAGCGCGGTGACGACCGGTGCCGGAGCGGGGTCCAGGGGAGCGGCGCGGCCCGCGAAATACCCGGACCAGAATCCCTGGCACCCGAGCGCATCCATCGCGTTGCGACTCTCGGGGGCGAAGTAGGTGACGGCGTGGATCGGCTCGTAGCGGTCGAAAAGCCGCCGGGCAAGCTCAGGAGTGCGGTTCACCCATCGGAGTTAACCACCCGCGCCTGCGTCCTCGGCCACCGCCGCCGCGGCTTCGTCGATGATGGCACGCATCGCGGCCTCGGCCGCGGTTTCGTCGCGCAGCCTGATGGCGCGGGCCACCTCGTCGTGCAGCGCGACGGCGTCCGGGTTCGGGCGTTCGGGCATCATGTGGTGGTGCGTGCGTCCGGTGAGCACCTCGGCCACCACGTCGTTGAGGGCGCGGAACATCTCATTGCCGCTGGCCTGCAGTAGGGTGCGGTGGAACAGCTTGTCCGCCAACAGGTATGCCTCAAGGTCGCCAGAACGGCCGTGCATCACCATGTCGGACACCGCGGCGGCCATGGTGCGACACTGCTCCGGATCGGCCCGCCGCGCCGCCAGCGCCGCCGCCGCGGGCTCGAATCCCCGGCGCAGCTCCGACAGCGACGCCAACTGTGCGGCCCGGTCGCCAGCGTCCAGACGCCAGCGGATCACCTGGGGGTCGAAGACGTTCCACCGTTCGGCGGGTTGGATCGTGATGCCGACCCGGCGCCGTGAGGCGACCATGCGCATCGATTCCAGCACCCTGATCGCCTCGCGCGCGACGCTGCGAGAGACGCGATGTTCGGCTGACACACCGTCGAGGGTGAGCACATGGCCTGCGGGGAGGCGCCCCGACACGATGCCGGTTCCCAGAGCATCGAGGAGGTTGCTGTGCAGCTCCCCGACGAACGGTGCGTCTCCCACGCACACATGCTGTCATAGGATGCATTGCCGGTTTAAAGGCAGATTTATTCGTTATCTGCTTGCAATCATCAGACGATTAATGCATCCTGTGTGAGGTCGAACACAGTGTGCAGGGCGGAGCAGTATCGGATGGGGGAAATGGGCACACCGATTGTCGTGATGGGCGTATCCGGCTCCGGAAAGTCCACGGTCGGGGCGGCGCTTGCGCAGCGGTTACGCGTTCCATTCGCTGACGCCGACGACTTCCACCCAGCCGCCAACATCGAGAAGATGTCGACGGGGCACCCCCTCAACGATGACGATCGCCGGCCGTGGCTCGAGCGCATCGGGGAGTGGTTGAGCGAGCATTCCGACGGTGGCGTGATGAGCTGCTCGGCACTCAAGCACGCCTACCGCGACCAGTTGCGTCAGCACAATCCGGACACGTGCTTCCTGCATCTGGTCGGCACGCCCGAGGTGATCGGGCGCCGCCAGGCCAGTCGTCCCGGCCATTTCATGCCTGCCTCGCTGTTGCAATCGCAGTTCGACACCCTCGAGCCACTCGGAGACGACGAGCGGGGACTGGCCATCGACGTCGACCAGAGCATCGACGCAATCATCGACGAGTTCGTCACCCGATCCGGACAGGAGCAGCCATGACCACCCCCACCCTGCTGGCGGACGCGCCCTCGCTCACCGAACCGGTGGCGTCGGGCCTGCAGCTGATCCTGGCCTTCCTGGCCGGCATCGCGGTCATCGTCGTGCTCATCACCGTGGTGAAACTGCACCCGTTCCTGTCGCTGATCTTCGGCGGCCTGACCGTCGGCCTGGTGGCGGGCGAAGGCCTGACCACGGTGCTCAAGTCGTTCACGGACGGATTCGGTTCCACGGCAGCCGGAGTCGGCATCCTCATCGCGCTGGGTGCCATGTTCGCCAAACTGCTCGCGGACTCCGGCGGTGCCGACGAGATCGTCGACACCATCGTCGGTCACGCCTCGCCGCGCTCGCTGCCATGGGCCATGGCGTTGGTGGGTGCCATCATCGGCTTGCCGATGTTCTTCGAGATCGGCCTCGTGCTGCTGATGCCCGTGATCTATCTGGTGGCCCGGCGGTCCGGGCTGTCACTGATCACCGTCGGAATCCCCGCGCTCGCGGGCCTTTCGGCGATGCACGGCTTCGTGCCGCCGCACCCCGGCCCACTGACCGCCGTCGGGCTTCTCAACGCCGACCTCGGCGTGACGCTGGCACTCGGCGTGCTGGTGGCGATCCCGACGATCGTGGTGGCCGGGCCGTTGTTCGGCAAGCTCGCGGGGCGCTGGGTCGTGGTCGGGGCGCCCGACACCTTCGACGCGGATCGGTTCGCCGACGGTGAGAATCTCCGTCGCCCGTCATTCAGCATCACGCTCTTCTCGGTGCTGCTGCCCGTCGTGCTGATGATGGGCAAGGCGCTGGTCGACATCTTCATCGAGGACGAATCGAACCTGGTGCGTCAGATCTTCGACAGCCTCGGCACACCGGTGATCGCCCTGCTGCTCGCCGTGATCGTCGGACTGTTCACACTGGGTCGCGGCGCAGGGATGACGCGTGAGCAGATCACCAAGGCCGTCGAGTCGGGGTTGCCGCCCATCGCCGGCATCATCCTGATCGTCGCGGCCGGTGGCGGGTTCAAGCAGGTGCTGGTCGACACGGGCATCGGCACGATGCTGGCGCGCTGGGCCGAGCAGGTCAACATCTCGGTGCTGATCCTGGCCTGGGTGCTGGCGGTGGTGATCCGCCTGGCCACCGGATCGGCCACGGTCGCCACGATCACCGCGTCGTCGCTGATCCTGGGCCTGGTCGAGGGCATGGACACCGGGCAGGTGTCCCTGGTCGTACTTGCCGTCGGCGCGGGTTCGCTGTTCTTCTCTCACGTCAACGACGCGGGATTCTGGTTGGTGAATCAGTACTTCCGGCTCACCGTGGGCCAGACGATCAAGACCTGGTCGATCATGGAGACCATCCTGTCCGTCGCCGGACTCGCGGTCGTGCTGCTGCTCGACCTCATCATCTGAGCTCGCGCGGGATCAGACTTTGACGACCTGAGTTCCGCCCGCGAGTTCGTCGTGCTTGCCCTGTTTGGTCGGACTGCTGTTGATGGTCACCGCGATCACGATGTACGCGACAGGCGCGAGAATCCAGCCCAGGCACGGAATCAACGCCAGCAGAGTGAACAGGTTGCGCACGGCCGACTGTCGAAGGTCCGGCTTCGGGGTGCCGCCGACACCGCGCACCTCGAGGCCGAGCAGTTTTTTGGCGGGCGTCCAGCCCTTCCAGGTCTCGAAGCCGACGAAGTAGGCGAACATCAGCACACCCGAGAACAGGCCAGCCGTCAGGGTGTAGCTCGGCACGCCGAGCACGGTGTCGCTGCCGAAGCCGAACAGCGACGTCAGGATGCTGGCCAGGAATCCGACGACGATGCCGTCGAGCAGGCGTGCCAGGAAACGGATTCCCAGCGTGCCGGGTTGGCCCGCGGGCGGACCGCCGTAGCCGGGAGGCTGCTGATACGGATCGAAGTCACCGGTGGACATGTCGCGTAATGTACCGCGCCCACCGGCGGTGCGGGTGCTGTCAGTGCAGCGTCTTGGCCTGCTTGCGGGCCTTCTTACGGGCCTTGCGGGCGCTCTTGGCGAGTTCCTCGCTCTGGTCGCGGGCCGCCTCCGCCAGTTCCGCGCTGCGCTCACGCGCCAGTTCTGCCAACTCGGCACTGCGCTCGCGGGCGATCTCGGCCAGTTCGGCGCTGCGGTCGCGGGCGGCCTCCAGCAGTGGCGCTCCGCGCTCGGCGGCCACCGCCGCCAGTTCGGCGCTGCGGTCGCGGGCGGCCTCCAGCAGTGGCGCACCGCGCTCGGCGGCCACCGCCGCCAGTTCGGCGCTGCGATCGCGGGCGGCCTCCAGCAGCGGTGCTCCGCGCTCGGCGGCCACCGCCGCCAGTTCCCGTCCGCGGTCGGCGCCGACATGCAGACCGTCCTGGAGACGATGCCCCAACCGGTCGGCCAGATCCGAGTCCGTCGACGACGGCAGAACTCCGGCGACGCTCTCGGACAGCTTGGCGGCCGCCTGACGGCCCCGCCACCCCAGCGAGGGTTTGCCCGCGGTGTCGGCCGCGGCGATCGTCAGGCCGCCCAGCAGGCTCAGGTCGGTCAGGAACTCCCGTCGCTTCTGCGCTTTGAGTTCCGGGTCGACCTCGGCCCAGAACATGTGCGAGCCCAGGTTCGCCGGAATCACGGTCGCGGCCAACGCGGCCGACGCGAACCGGGGCACCCTGCCACTGGCCAGCAGCACACCGCCGCCGATCTGCACCAGTGCGGTGATCTTGGCGAAGGTCTCGGCGTTGGACGGGACCTTGGAGCCGACGGGATCAGGCAGCTTCTGCAGGCCCTCCAGTGCGGGACGGGCGGCGTCGGCGGCCGGTTTCGGACTTCTCAGGGACTCGATGCCCTGGCCGATGAACGCTGCGGACAGGAGGGGACGCGCAATTCTGCGGAGCAACATGGTCGCGGTGTTCCCCGTGCCACCCGCCGACAAACCTGCAAGAACCGGGTGAACGTGTGCCCGCACAACCCAATGAGCTGAAGCCCGTCAGGTGAGCAGTGACCTGGCCGAACGTTCCAGAAGTTCGGCGATCTCCTGATAGGAGGCGTACCCCATTCCGGCGCGCACCAGGGCCCCCGCATACAGCAGTTCCAGCGACTGGACCGTGCTGGGATCGGCGTCGGGACCAAGCGCGGCCGTCAGGCGGGCGTTGATCTCGAGTCCGATCTTGAGCCGCAGGTAGTCGACGTCGGGATCCCTGCCCAGCAGTGCGCTGGTCACCGCACCGGCCAGTTCATGTTGGTCGGCCAGGAGCAGCGCGATGTGGTGCAGGACCGCGACCGCGCGGGTGGCCGGATCGGGCGAATCATTCGGAGGCGCTGGGGTGGTGGCCAGGCGCCGCCAGAACACCTCGGCCACCAGATGTTCCTTGGACGAGAAGTAGGTGTAGGCGGTCGCGGCGCCGACGCCGGCCTCGGCGGCGACCATGCGAATGGTGAGGCCGGCGAAACCCTCTCGGCTGAGCACCTCCACCGCGGAACGTCCGAGACGGTCGACGGTGTCGGCCTGCTTCGCTGACAATCGACGGCGAGTAGCCTCCCGAGTCACCGGTTCGGACACATGTCCGGACGCTACTACAGCGCAATGGGGTGGGCAAGGATATGCCCTGGTTGGCGGGCCGGCAAGCCGGTGTAGGTTGCGTGCATGACCGATACCGACGTTGCCGCCGCAGGGATCCCGGAGACCGTACAGCGCCTCTTCGCACTGGCCGAGCGCGTAACCGGGTTCATGCCGGAGGACGAGGGACGTGCGCTGTATGAGGCGGCGCGGGGCCATCTGGCGGGCGGGGCCGGCGTCGAGATCGGCACCTACTGCGGCAAATCCACCATGCTGCTGGGCGCGGCAGCGCTCGAGACCAACAGCGTGCTCTACACCGTCGACCATCACCACGGTTCGGAGGAGCACCAGGTGGGCTGGGAGTACCACGACACCTCGATGGTGGATCCGGCCACCGGGTTGTTCGACACCCTGCCGACCTTCCGGCACAACCTGGACGCGGCCAGCCTGCCGGACAATGTCGTTGCCGTGGTGGGGAAGTCGCCGGTGGTGGCCAAGCACTGGCGTACCCCGCTGGAGTTCCTGTTCATCGACGGTGGGCACACCGAGGCCGCGGCTCATCGCGACTTCGAGGGCTGGGCCCAGTGGGTGCAGCGTGGCGGCGCACTGGTGATCCACGACGTGTTCCCGAATCCGGCCGACGGCGGCCAGGCGCCCTATCAGATCTACTGCCGTGCCCTGGAAAGCGGTCAGTTCCAGGAGGTTTCGGCGACGGGCACATTGCGGGTGCTGGAGCGCACCGCCGGGGAACCGGGTCAGCCGGTCGACTGACCCAAGGGTCCGATCAGCTCTCGACGGTCACGCACTCGCAGTCGAAGTCGTTCTCGAGGCCGCGAGGCAGGGTCTCGTCCCGGAAGATCGCCGCGCCCGGTGTCGCATCGGACAGCGCGTCCGCGGCCAGGATCACCGCGGCCCCGGTCCACGTGGTGCGCTCGACGGGCCAGCGCTTGCCGTCGGCGTACACCAGGCCGGTCCAGTAGGAGCCGTCACGTTCGCGCAGATGCTGCATATTGGCGAATTGTTCGAGCGCGCGGTCCCGGTCATTCATGGTGTCCAAAGCCAGTACCAGTTCACAGGTTTCGGCTCCCGTGACCCACGGTCGGTCATCAACACACCGGATGCCCAGACCCTGCACCACGAAATCGCTCCAGCGGGCCTCGATGCGGTCCTCAGCCTGCTGACCGCGAAGGGCCCCGCCGAGGATCGGGTAGTACCAGTCCATCGAATGGTGCGGCTTCTCGGTGAAGGCGTCGGGATGGGTGGCGATCGCATGGCCGAGACGGCCCAGCGCAACCTCCCATTCAGGCTGCTCGCGGCCCAGGTGGTTGGCGAGCGCAACCGCGCACCGCATGCTGTGGTAGATGCTCGCCGAGCCCGTCAGCAGGGCTTCCTTCAAGGGGCCCGAAGGGGATTGCGCCCAACAGATCTCGCCGCCCGGCAGCTGCAGGTCGACCACGAAGTCGATGGCGGAGGCCACCATGGGCCACATCAGTTCGGCGAATGCGTCGTCGCCGGTGCACAGCACGTGATGCCAGACGCCGGTCGCGATGTAGGCACAGAAGTTGGTGTCGCTGTTGGCGTCCTCGATGACCCCGGCCCGGTACTGGATCGGCCACGACCCGTCGGGGCGCTGCTCACTCCGGCACCATTCGAACGCCCGACGGGCGGGTTCGAGCAGGCCCGCCGCCGTGAGCGCCATCGCGCACTCGACGTGGTCCCACGGATCCGTGTGCCCGGTCGGGGACCAGGGGATCGCCCCCGAGGACTCCTGGGTGGCCGCGATGGAGACAGCCGTCTCCCGGCACTGTGCACCGCTGAGGATGCCCGCTACAGCGGGAAGCTCAGACGAGGGCAACATTCACCGCCGGCTTGTCGAAGTAGAGGGCGACGCTCTTGCCGATGACGGGGTTGAGCGCAGACTCTGCGACCCGAGTCAGCAGCGGGCGCTGCATCATGTCCCAGACCAGCATTCGGTGGTAGGTCGTCACCGCGGGATGATCGCTCTGCTCCACGCCGACAGCGCATTTCAGCCACCAGAACGGCGAATGCAGGCTGTGGGCATGGTGGGTGTGGGTGAACTTCATTCCGCGAGAGGCGATCTTGCGGCGCAGTTCGCTGGCCTTGTAGATGCGCACGTGGCCACCCTCGTTGGCGTGGTATTCGTCCGAAAGCGCCCAGCAGATACGTTCGGGCAGCCAGCGCGGCACGGTCACGGCGAGCTTGCCGCCATCCTTGAGCACTCGGACCAACTCGGCGATCGCGGCGTCGTCCTCGGGCACGTGCTCGAGGATCTCGGAGGCGATCACGACGTCGAATGTGCCGTCCTCGTAGGGCAGTTCCAGGGCGTTGCCCACGACGGCCTGCGCGCGGGCGGACTCGGGCGCCTCACCGGCCTCCGCCATCGCCTCGAACATCGTTGCGACATTGTCGAGTTCGGCCACGTCCTGGTCGAATGCGATCACGTCGGCGCCGCGGCGGTACGCCTCGAAGCTGTGCCGGCCCGCGCCCGCACCCACATCGATGACCTTGGTGCCCGGCCCGACTCCGAGACGGTCGAAATCCACGGTCAGCATGCTGCACTCCGGTCCATTGCGCGTTGATAGATACCTACGGTCTGAGCGGCCACCGACTCCCAGCTGTAGACGTCGACGGCACGCTGGCGGCCGGCGATACCGATCCGGTACCGCCGTTCGGGTGAATCCAGAAGGTCTCCCAGGGTCGCGGTCAAAGCCTCGACATCACCCGGCGGGACCAGTTCGGCGCACGCACCCTCACTGCCCAGCACCTCGGGGAGTGCGCCGGCGCGGCTGGCGACGATGGGTGTACCACTGGCCATCGCCTCCACCGCAGGCAACGAGAAGCCCTCGTACAGCGAAGGGATGCAGGCGATTTCGGCCGAAGCCAGCAGGGCACCGAGGTCGTCGTCGGACAGACCGCTGGAGATGTGCACGATGTCGGAGATGCCCAGTTCGGCGATCCGCCGCAGCGTCGGGCCGTTGCTCTCCAACCGCGCCACCAACTGCAGTTCGACGTCGCGTTCGGTGCGCAGCTTGGCGACGGCGTGCAGCAGGTTCGACACGCCCTTGAGCGGCACGTCGGCGCTGGCGATCGCGATGATGCGGCCCGGCACCCGGGGCTCCAGCGTCGGCTTGAACACCTCGGTGTCGACGCCGAGGGGCACCACATGCAACTGGTCGGCACTGACGCCGAAGTCCTCCGCGATGTCGGCGGCCGACGTGCTCGACACCGTCAGCAGTTCCGGGATCTGCCGCGCGACGCGCTTCTGCATCTGTGCAAAGCCGTACCACCGGTGCACCAGGGGCTTGCGCCACCACTTGGCCGCCGCCAGATCCAACACGCGGTCCCGGGTGATCGGATGATGCACGGTGGCGACCACCGGCATGCCGGACTCAGCGATCCTGAGCAGACCCGTTCCCAGGCTCTGGTTGTCGTGGACGACGTCGAACTCGTCGCGGCGCTCTGCGAGCAGTCGCTCCACCCGCAACCCAAAGGTCCGTGGCTCGGGGAAGCCAGCCGACCACATGGTCAGAAGTTCGAGCAGGTCGATTCCGGTCTTGATCTCACTGGGCCGGGGGACCCGGAACGGATCCGGTTCGCGGTAGAGGTCGAGGCTGGGCACCTCGACGAGCTTCACGCGAGGATCGAGCCCTTCGGGATAGGGCGGGCCCGAGAAAACCTCGACGTGGTGCCCGAGTTCCACCAGCCCGCGCGACAGGTGCCGAACATAGACACCCTGCCCGCCACAGTGGGTCTTGCTGCGGTACGACAACAATGCGATCCGCATCTCAGGCCACCCCACCGTTAATTCTGGACATGTGTCCAGACCTTAATTCTCCGTGCTGACCTGTGCAACGCGCCCCGGACTGACCTGGGGCGATGCTCACCACCCAGTGGTCAGCACCCGGTCGAGCATGTCAGCGAAGAAGTCGGCCGAGGCCTGCGACAGGCACATCGGCGGTTTCATCTTCAGGACGTTCTGGTGGTCGCCCGTGGGCTGCACGATCACGCCGAGCTCGCGCAGGCGCTCACAGATGCCTGCGGTCTCGGCGACCGCGGGTTCCAGCGTGGTCCGGTCGCGGACGAGTTCGACGCCCATGTACAGGCCGCTGCCGTGCACGGCCCCGATCAAGGGGTGCCGATCTGCGAGTTCGGCCAGCCGGGCCTTCAGGTGGTCGCCGACGACGGCCGCGTTGCGCTGCAGACCCTCCTGCTCGATCACATCGAGCACGGTCAGTCCCACGACGCTCGACACCGGACTGCCGCCCGCCGAGGAGAAGAAGTATCCCTGTGTGCGGTAGGCCGCGGCGATGTCGCGGGTGGTGATGACGGCGCCCAGCGGTTGGCCGTTGCCCATCGCCTTGGCGACGGTCACGATGTCCGGCACCACGCCCTGCCCCTGGAAGCCCCAGAACCAGGTGCCGAGGCGGCCGTATCCGACCTGGACCTCGTCGGCGATCGCCACACCCCCAGCGGCCCGCACCGCGCGGTACACCGCGTCGAGGTAGCCGTCGGGCAGCGCGATTCCGCCCGCGTTGCCGTAGAACGGTTCGCAGATCAACGCAGCCGGTGGATGTCCCTGCGCGACAAGCCCTTCGATGATCGACACGGCCTCGGGCGCATACCGCCAGGCGTCGTCACCGCGGTGCTCACCGCGAAAGCTGTTGGGGGACGGCACGGTGTGCACCCAGTCCGGGCGGGTGCTCAGCGCGTTCGGGTTGTCGGCGACCGACGTCGAGATGGCGTCGGTCGCGTACGTCCACCCGTGGTAGGCCTCGGCGACGGCCACGACGTCGGAACGACCCGTCGCGGCGAACGCCAATCGCAGCGCGAGGTCGACGGCCTCCGAGCCCGAGTTCACCAGGAAGACCGTGTCCAGCGGATCCGGCAGCGTGGCGGCCAAGCGCTCGGAGAACTCGACCACCGCGCCATAGTTGAAGCGCGAGTTGGTGTTCAGTCGACGCCACTGCCGCGCGACGGCGTCGGCCAGCCTCGGGTGGCCGTGTCCGATGGCCGCGACGTTGTTGACCATGTCGAGGTGGCTGCGACCGTCGGTGTCGAGCAGGAACTCTCGCCACCCCCGTTCGATGCGCGGAGGCTCGCGGTAGTACTGCTCCTGCACCGCGGCGAGGGTCGCACCGCGCCGCGCGGCCAGTGCCGGTGCGGCCTCGATCTCCGCGGGCGCCGCATCCTCGAGCCCCAACAGACCCGAGGGGTCGACGACGAGCGCCAGCCACCCAGGGGCGTACTCGGGACGCACGAAGGCCGGCACCGCTGCGGAGTCGCCGATGAGCGCCTGCACCCAGATTCGGCCCGCCGCGACGGCGATCTCGGCGCCTGCGCTGACCGCGTGCCCGACCTCGACGGCCGCCGACAGCGCCTCACCGCGGAGGTGCAGGGTGCCGGTGTCAGCGGCCAGCACAATCTCCGTCTCTCCGACGGCGCGGACGAAGGCGGAGACGGGGGCCCTCAGCGACGTCGGCGCGGGAAGCCAGACGTCGACGCCGGTCGGAACGGTCGCCGGAGACTCACTGTGCAGAGCGACCGAGCGCGTGAGTCGGGGGAGGCCAAAGTGGGTCGCCGCTGCGCGAGCACCGGCCCGCAGGACCGCGCGGGCGAGGTCGTCCTCGACCCCGGGATCCAGCCACCGTCCGCCGTCGAGCAGGTCGGACTCGGTGCCCAGGTCGAGGCGGACCGCGGCGGCCGTGATCTCGGCGGGCAGCAGGGGAGTCTCCGCCGTGGGGCGGTCGCAGTCACCGGCGAGGCCGAGGTGGCGGGTGATCAGGGCCGTCATCACCTCGGCGGGCACATCGGTGGACCGCTCGAAGATCTGCCACTCGAATTCGAGAGCCTCTGTCGCATAGTCGTTGTCGGCGTCGATGGCGGCCTGCTGGTTGCCGCTGACCACCAGGGTCGCGGCGCGCAGCACGACCAGCGGCCACAATGCCTGCGCCTCGACGGCCGACAGCGGGCGTTCCCGGTGGAACGCCGCGATCAGCGGCAGCGCGGCCGCGGGTTCTCCGCCCGCGTGCCGCAGCACCGAGGACACGGCGACCGCGAGTTCGCCGACGGCCCAGGACCGGGTCAGGTCGCCGAAGTCGATGATTCCGTCGGGCTCCCGGTCGCCGTCGGGCGTGCACACCACGTTGTCGTCAGTGATGTCGCAGTGGATCACCTGGACGGGCAGGGCGGCGGCGATGTCGCGCACCGCGTTCCATGCGCGCTGCGCAGACTCGGCGATCCGGGTCCGGCGGGCGGGGTCGTTGACGAAGGGAAGCAGCAGGTCGATGGCGCGGTCGGCATGCTGCAGATCCCACTGCAGGACCCGATCGACGCCGGGTGCCTCGAACCTCGCCAGCGCGCGACTGGCGCGGCCGGTCAGGGTGCCCAGTGCGGCCCACCGCTGAGGTGCGACGTAATGGTCACCGCTCAGCGAGCCGCCGTCGAGGTAGGCCAGGATCCGGGCGAACAGGGGTTCGCGGCCATCGAGTTCGACGCGGGCGATCGCGGCCCTGCCCGACGGACCCGCGTTGTGGGCCGTGCGGATCCCGGATTCTGCCTCAGCCACGTGGCGGGCCGCGGCGTCCTGTGCCTCGATCTCGGCAAGGCTGAAGGCCGGGTTGGCGATCTTGAGCACGCCGAGCGCGGCGCCGTGCGGGGATCGCAGGAGGAAGTTCGCGTCCTGCTGGCTGCCGAGCGGTTCGGCGGTCGCGTCGAGTCCGAAGTGCTCGGCGGCGATTCGGGTGGCTTCCTCGGTCGAGACGACGGGTGCCGGCAGTTCGCCGGCCACAAAGAAGTCGAACGTGGTCATCGCGCAGTGATCCGGGTCATCGTCCTCCATCCGGCCCCAACCCCCACTCAGCCGTTTCACTGTACGTGGCGAGCCGATACGGTGAAGCGATGCGCGCGTTGATCATCGTCGACGTTCAGAACGACTTCTGCGAGGGCGGATCGCTGGCCGTCACGGGTGGTGCGGAGGTGGCGACCGCGATCACCGCACGCCTGGCCGCCGACCACGGGTACGGCCACGTGGTGGCCACGAAGGATTTCCACATCGATCCCGGCGACCACTTCTCGGAGAACCCCGACTACTCGGCGTCGTGGCCCCGGCACTGTGTCGCGGAGACTGAGGGCGCCCGGTTCCATCCCGGCCTGGACACCGACGCGATCGAAGCGGTGTTCCACAAGGGCGCGTACGCCGCGGCTTACAGCGGTTTCGAGGGCACCGACGCCGATCAGACCGCCCTCGCCGACTGGTTGCGCGCACGCGGCGTCGACGCGGTGGACGTGGTCGGAATCGCGACCGACTACTGCGTGCGCGCGACAGCCGAAGATGCCAGGCGCGCAGGGTTTTCCACCAGGGTCCTGGTGGAACTGACCGCCGGCGTGGCGCCGGAGTCGACGGCGGATGCGCTCACCGCACTTCGCGCCGCCGGCGTGGAGATCGCCTGACCGTGGGCACCGACGCTGACCGTCTGCTCGCCGCGGTGGAACGGTCTCCGGAGGCCGCGGCACGTCACGATCGCGACGGCTGGGTGGCGTTGTTCACCGACGACGGACGCGTGGTGGACCCGGTGGGGTCGCAGCCCCACGTCGGCCGGCATGAACTCAGGCGGTTCTTCGACACGTTCATCGGACCCCGTGACATCACCTTCCATCGCGACGTGGACATCGTCTCGGGCCACAGTGTGCTTCGTGACCTCACCCTGGGCATCCGAATGAGCGCGTCCGTCTCCCTGGTGGTGCCGGCCATCCTGCACTACGAGTTGCGGGATGCGGGGTCCACTCCGCAGATCGTCGCGCTCCGGGCGTATTGGGAGCTGCCACCCATGATGTGGCAGTTCGCTCGCACCGGCGTGGCCGCGGTCCCCGCCGGCCTGGCGCTGACGCGCGCGCTGCTGACGAATCAGGGCCTGCGCGGCGCTGTGGGGTTCCTGCGCGGGGTGCCGGCGCCCAGGCGGCGACAGCGCGACCACCTCACGAATCTGCTGACCGCACTGTCGGTGGGCGACGACCTCGCGATTCGCCGGCACCTCGCGGGCGCGGATCTTCCCGACGACTTCGACCAGATCCGGACGCGACTGGGCGGCGCACACTGGCGCCGCCCGATTTCGGCTGGTCACAGCGCCGTCGCGACGGTCCACGCCCGTGACGGGGTGCTGGGGCTGCTCACCGATTTCAGCGATGCCGGGCGCATCGAACGGCTGCAGGTGTTCGCCTGACCGGTCACATCCGCGCGTAGCGGGCCAGCACCAGGCAGTAGGCCCCGTACGCCGCGATGCCCAGCGCCGAGGCCAGCAGAAGCACCCGTCCGAAGGGCGCCTGCCCCAAGGTCTTCACGGCCGCATCGATGCCCGCAGCCTTGGCCGGGTCAGCGCTGATCGTGGCGATGATGACCAACAGGCCCGCTCCGCTGAGCACCGATCCCTTCGCGAGGTAGCCCACAGTTCCGGTCACGGTGACCGCCGAACCGCTGGACCCTCGCAGGTCGTCGAGGAACTTCTGCGACGCACCCTTGTAGACGTGGTAGCCACCGACCCCGATCACGACGAGCCCGACCACGATCAGCACGGCTTTACCGCCCCCGGACTGCATCAGCCGAGCGCTCAGGCCCGCGTTCTGCTGGCCGCTGGACTGCCCCTGTCCTGTCGCGAAGCGGATGGCTGAAATCGCGAGACCGCAGTAGACCACCGCCAGCGCAAGCGATTTGACCCGCTTCGACTGCTTCTTGAGTCCATGGTCGCCGCGGCTCGGTTCGTTGGGGTGCGAGCCCACCACGGTCTCGGCCAGTCGCCACAACGCGAGTGCGAACAGGCCGACCGCCGCCAGCCATAACGCGATCGCGCCGCCGGTCTGACCGCCCAGGGTGGCCAGCGCGCCGGATTGATCGGCGTTCTGGCCACCGCCTGTCGGGGCGTTCAGTGCGAGTCGGACGATGATGTAGGCGACCAGCAGGTGCAGCACCGCGCTGATCGCATACCCCGCCCGTGCCCCGTACTCGAACGCGTCGGTGCTGGTGGCGTCGTCCACCGCGCGGTGGATCTGCCCGTGCGACATGTGCGTCAAATACCCGCAACGAGGCGCACACAAACGAGCCTTCTTCTCTGCGCCCAAACCTCGGGCGTACTCCAGAGAACTAGATGTCGCGCTTGCGGCGGTACAGCGTGCCGAGGGCCAGCATGATCAGACTGATCACCAGGATCGCCGTGGCGAGCACGTCGATCTGCGGCGGCACCGCGGCCTTCGAGGCGGCGTTGACGTACAGCGGGTACGTCACGGTCGAACCGCTGACGAAGTAGGTGATGATGAAGTCGTCCAGCGAGAGCGCGAACGACAACATACCCGCGGCGATGATGCCCGGAACGATCAGCGGCAGAGTCACTTTGAAGAACGTCCGGGTGGGATTGGCACCGAGGTCCATCGACGCGTCCTCCAGCGTCCAGTCGAAGCCCCGGACCCTGGCCCGGACGGTCATCGCGATGAAGCTGATCTGGAACGCCACGTGCGCGATCACGATCGTGGTGAACCCGGCCGCCCAGCCCAGATCCAGGAACAGGATCAGCAGCGAGGCGCCCATGACCACCTCGGGGGCCGTCAACGGCACCACCAGGAACGTTTCGACAGCCTTGCTTCCGGCAAAACGCTGGCGCACCAACGCGACTGCGAGAAGCGTGCCGAGCACCAGGGCGATCGCGGTGGACAGACCCGCGACCGTCAGGCTCATCTGCATCGCCTTGGTCAGTCCCGGGTACTTGAACGGGTTGGCCCAGTTCTCCAGCGTGAAGCCCTGCCAGGTGTAGTTGAACTTGCCCGAGGGCTTGTTGAACGACATCAGCACGATCACGAAAATCGGCAGGAAGATGTAGAACATCACCAGGCCAGCGATGACCCGCAGGACGATGTCGCCGAACTTCCCGTTGCCCGGCGACCATCGGGCGAACCTCGACGGGTTCTTGGGAGCCACCGGCGGAGTGTCAGGCCCGGTGGTTGCCACAGTCACGCTCATACCAGGTCCTCCGAGCCCAATGCCTTTGTGTACGAGAGCACCCCGGCGAGGATCAGCGCCATCAACACGAAGCTCACCGCGGCCGCGGCCGGGTAGTCCTTGACGATCAGGAACTGCTTCTGGATCACGTTGCCGATCATCGTGGTCTGGGTGCTGCCCAGATACTCGGCGTTGATGAAGTCACCGACCGCCGGGATGAACACCAGCATGCTGCCGGCGACCACGCCCGGAATGGACAGCGGCAGAATGACTTTGCGGAACGCCCGGAAACTCGACGAGTACAGGTCGCGGGACGCCTCGAGCAGACGAGGATCGATCTTCTCCAGGCTGACATACAGCGGCAGGATCATGAATGTCATGGAGTTGTAGATCAATCCGCCGATCACGGCCCATGCCGTGGACAGTAGTCGACCGTCCGATGGCAGCAGGCCGATGGTGTCGAGCATCCGGACCACGAACCCGTCGTCGGCCAGGATGGTCTTCCAGGCCAGCGTGCGGATCAGGAACGTGACGAAGAACGGCAGGATCACCAGACCCAGCAGGAGGTTCTTGTACCGCCCCGACTTGAACGCGATCACGTACGCCAGCGGATAGGAGATCAGCAGCGACACCACCGTCGCGGTCAGCGCGTACCCCAGCGATCGGACGATCTGATCGGAGTACGTGCTGAACGCGTGGGTGTAGTTGCTGAAGTTCCATGTGAACGTCAGCGTCGGCAGGTACACCGAACCGCCCGCCGAGGACAGCGACGTGCGGAACAGCGACCAGAACGGCACCACGAAGAAGATCGCCAGGTACGCCAAGGCAGGCAGGATCATCAGGTACGGCGCGATCCTGCTGCGCTGCCGACTGCTGCTGGCAACGCCCGCCATCTAGAAGCTCACAGTCATCGCGTCAGCCACCTGTCACTGCCGCGTAGGCGGTGTTGAACGCCTGCGTCTGCTCATCGGTGAGCGACGGCCACGAGTGCACCTTGGCGATGGTCTCCGGCGACGGGTTGATCAGCGGGTTGTTCGCGATCGCCGGATCGATCTTGGCCAGCTCGTCGGTCATGTCGGACAGCACCGGCACGAACTGCGTGGCCGCGATCAGCTTGGCGTAGTTGGCGCGGTCGTAGACGTAGTCGATCCACGCCTCGGCGCCCGTCTGGTTCTGCGTGGTGTACGGGATCACCTGGGTGTCGATGAACCACGTGCCGCCCGATTCGGGAACGATGAACTCGAGGTCGGGGTTGTCGGCCTGCAGCTGGACGACGTCGCCCGAGTAGGCCTGCGCGACGACGATGTTGCCGGCCGCGAGGTCGTCGAGGTAGTCGTTGCCGGTGAAGCGGCGGATCTGCCCCTTGTCCTTCTGCTCCTTGATCAGGTCGACGGCCTTCTGGATGGTGTCGGTCGTCGGGTCGGACACCGAGTTGCCCTGCGCGAGCATGACCAGGCCCAGTCCGTCCTGCATGTCGGAGAGCAGGCTGACCTTGCCCTTGAAGGCGGGGTCCCACATGTCGTCGAGTGTGGTGATGGGACGACCCGTGGCCGCCTTGTTGTAGGCGATGCCGACCATGCCCGACATCCAGGGGGCGATGTACTTGCGGCCGGGGTCGACGGCGGCATCCGCGAGATCGGTGCGCAGGTTCTTCTTGTTCGGCACCCGCTCGTCGCTGATCTCGTTGAGCCAGCCCAGGCCCTTCAGGCGGGCGGCCATGAACTCGCTCGGGATCACCAGGTCGGCGCCGATGTCCTGGCGGCGCGACAGCGGTTCCTTGAACTTGGCGAACCACTGCTCGTTGTCGTTGAAGTCTTCCTTGTAGTCCACGGTCAGGCCGCTGGCCTTCTGGAACGCCGCGACGAACCCGTCGGCCATGTACGACGGCCAGTTCGAGATGCGAACGGTGCCGGTGGCCGGAGAACCGTCGTCGGGTTCGCGGGTTGCGGTGCTGGGGGAGCCGCTGTCAGATCCGCAGGCGGTCAGGAACGACGGCCCGAGGACGAGCGCGGCCGCAGCCGCGGCGCTGCCGCCGAGGAAGCGGCGGCGCGAGGAGCGGTTGGTCGCCATGCGTGCCAGCAGTCGGGGATCGATGTCGTTCGGGGAGGGAGCCATGGCCACAGTGCCTTTCGTCGTTGGGGGCGGGGCGGGGTGGTGGGAGATAGCCGAGTGCGGGGTGGTCGGTTGTTCAGTCGTCGAGCATCTCTTCGAGATCCTCTGTGGTGGGTATGTCGGCGTCGGGCAGCACCCGTGAGGCGGACGGTGCCCAGCCGGCATGCACCTGATCGCCCGGCCGCAACATCGGCAGCGCCTGTTCGGGTCCGACGTGCGCGATGATCGGCGAGCCGTCGGCCGCCGCCAGTGAGAGACGCAGCACAGGCCCCTGGAACGTCAGATCGGTGACCGTCGCGGGGACCGACACCAGCGATTCCGAGTTGACCGGGGCTTCCATCGAGATGCGGACCCGTTCGGGCCGGACCATCAGGGTGGCCCGGCCACCGCTCTCGATCGTGGTGGAGCCCGGCGCCGCGGCCAGCTTGGTGCCCAGCACCTCGACCTCGACGAAGTCACGGTTCACCCGGCCCGTCTGGCGGCCGTGCCACAGATTGGCCTGTCCGATGAAGCTCGCGACGAAAACCGTGGCGGGCTGGTCATAGATCTCGGTGGGGGAGCCGATCTGCTCGACCTTGCCTGCGTTCATGACAGCAATGCGGTCGCTCATCGTCAACGCCTCCTCCTGGTCATGGGTCACGTAGACGAACGTGATGCCCAGTTCCCGCTGGATGCGCTTCAGCTCGAACTGCATGACGTGGCGGAGTTTGAGGTCGAGCGCGCCGAGAGGCTCATCGAGAAGGAGCGCGCTGGGGTAGTTGACCAGGGCGCGGGCCAGCGCGACGCGCTGCTGCTGGCCACCGGACAGCTGGCTCGGCTTGCGCTTCGCGAAGTCGGTCAGGCGGACGACGTCGATGAGTTCGTCGACACGCCGCTGGACCTCACCCTTGCCCTTGGTCTTGTCGAGCTTCTGGCTGCGCGGACCGTAGGCGACGTTGTCCCACACCGTCATGTGCGGGAACAGCGCATAGTGCTGGAAAACCGTGTTGACGTTGCGTTTGTGCGGTGGCATGCGGGAGACGTCGTTGCCCTCGAGGCGGATGGCCCCCTCGGTCGGCGTCTCGAATCCGGCGATCATGCGAAGCGTCGTGGTCTTGCCGCATCCCGACGGGCCGAGCATGGAGAAGAACTCCCCGGCCCCAATGGAGAAGTCCGCGTCATCGACGGCGACGTAGTCGTCGAACCGTTTGTAGACGTGATCGATCTCGATCACGGCGGGGCCGGGCGTGCTTTGACCGCCGACAGGATCGGTGTGATGTTCTGTGGCTGTCGTGCCGATCTCGGTCAGGACAGAGCCTCCTTGTGTGCGGTTACGTCCCCCCGGACCACCGTCGGTGATGCATTCGGTTAACAATCACCCATTCGCGGGGTCATCGCAACCGATTCCGTCACGATTTTTCATCTTCGCAATGGAATCTGTTGATTTTGGGGTCTCCGGCTGGTGAGTGCAACAGCAGCCGAACATCGCGTCCTTCACATCGGAACGCGACGCCGGTTAGGCCTCGGGGCATCCGGGTAGCCGTCTGGGTGCACGGCCTCGTGCCGTGACCACAGATATCGAACCACCCGGAGGTGAGCTCGTCATGAAACTCGATCGACAACGCGCTCGACGCTTCGCGGCCGCGGTCGGCGTCGGTGCCGGCGTCGCGGCGGCTTCAGTCGCAGTCGCGACCGGATCAGCGGCGCAGAGCTTCGGCAGTGAGGACCCGGTGCCCACGGAGGAGGCCACGACCAGCACCACCGAGGAAGTCACGCCCACCACCGTGTACTCGCCGCCGACGGTCGAGCCCGAGGATCCCGGCGTGCCCGGCAACTCCGGTAGTGAGAACGGCGACATCGGCTGATCCCCAGGGCCCGCCACCGCCCGCCCACGCAGCGAGCAGACGCAGAATCGCCGTGATCGGCCCCTCATCGTGCGATTCCGCGTCTGCTCGCTCCCTTTTCAGACTGGCGCTCTCTAGAGGGGGAGGCCGGCCTCCAGGAACTGCAGGCCCGTGTCGATCGCGTCGGGTGACATGGGTGCGCCGTGCAGGACTGCCATCATCACCCCGGTGATCGCGCCTGCAGTGGTGCGCAACCGGGGGTCGTCGGCGGGTAGGTCCAGCCGCGTCGCCAGGGCCTTGGTGATCGCCTCGATCACGTTGATGTACTCGTTGTAGAGGGCCCCGCCTGCCTCGGGCAGGGAGTAGAGCAGGCGCTGTCGTTCCACCTCCTCGCGCCAGTATTGGGTGCTCATGCCCCCGAAAACCCGAGTCAACGCATGTCGGTACGCCGTGATCGGGGGCACCTCCGGCGGTGCGGCCAGGAAGAGATCGATGATGGGCCCCATCATGTGGTCGGGGATCAGCACGGCCGCCTTGTTGGGGAAGTAGCGGAAGAAGGTCCGCGCGGAGACGTCGGCGGCTTCGGCGATCTGATCGACGGTCGTGGCCGCGTAACCGTTCTCCTCGAACAGGCGGAAGGCCGCGGCGCGGACGGCTTCGCGTGTCCGCTGCTTCTTACGTTCTCGCAGGCCGCGATCGGCGCTGTCAGACATCTCTGGATTCTTGCGCATTTGAGCGCCCCTGGGGAGGGACAGCCCCGTGACATTCGATGGGGGTGAGTGTCACGGCCTGGAGTAACCTGCTGCACGCATCGACGACTACTCCGACATGGACCTCTAGAGAAGTGGGCGCATGAGCGAAAAAGTGGCTTTGGTGACCGGAGCGGCGGCCGGAATCGGCCGGGCCATCAGTCTGCGACTGGCGCGGGACGGCATCGCTATCGGCGTCCTCGACCTCGACAGAGTGGCCGCGCAGAAGACCGCGGACGAGATCATCGCGGCGGGCGGCAGGGCGACTGCGCTGGCCGCCGACATCTCGCAGCGTGAGCCGGTCCAGCGTGCCGTGGCCGAACTGCGGGAGACCTTCGGACCCGTGACCATCGTCGTCAACAATGCGGGAATCTCGGCCTATGTGCCGTTCCTCAAACTCACCGACGAGCAGTGGGATCAGATGCTGGCCATCAATCTCAAGGGCACATTCATCGTGACCCAGACCGTGCTCCCGGACATGGTCGAGGCGCAGTGGGGTCGCATCGTGAACATCTCGTCGTCCAGCGCACAGTCGGGCGCCGAATTGATGGCGCACTACTCGGCGTCCAAGGGCGGCATGATCGCGCTGACCAAGTCGCTGGCCCAGGAGTTCGGCAAGCACAACATCACCTGCAACAACATCCCGCCGCGATTCGTCATGAACACCGTGATGTCCGAGGCGTCGCCCTGGGCCGATCCCAAGCTGGGCGCCCGGGACACCATCGTGAATTCAGGCCCGATCAGGCGGCAGGGCGAACCCGAGGACATCGCTGGCGCGTGCGCCTACCTGGTGTCCGATGAGGCCGGATACGTCACGGGACAGACGATCGGCGTCAACGGCGGTCGCTACATCTGAGCCTTCGCCGGGATCAGTGAACGCGGCCAGAGGTCGAGTCCCGGCGCCTCACCAGATGCCTTGGCCTGCAGGCGATTCAGAATCAGCCGCAGGGGCGGCCAGGTGCTCCGCCCGCGTCGGGTGACGGCGAAGGCTGTCATCACCACACCTGGTCCGGGCAGCGGCAGGACGGTGATGCCCGGCTGGGTTGGGCGGTGCATCGGCAGCAGTCCGACACCGTAGCCTGCCGACACCAGGTCCTCGACCAAGTCGAGGCTGTCGATCTGATGGGTGATCCGTGGCTGAAATCCCGCCAGTGAGGCCAGGATTCGCACGGCCTCCTCGTCAGCGGTGTTGCGCGAGTTGACAATCCAGGACGCGTCGGCATAGGCGCGCAGGTCGACCACCGCCGGGGCCTGCCCCGGAACCGCCAGTCCCCACGGCGTGGTCCACAGCGCGACGAACTCCAGAACGGGATCCGCTGACGCGGGTGCGAGGTTGTAGTCGTACGCCAGAGCCAGGTCGAGGTCGTCGTCGACCAGCAGACGAAATGCCTCGAGGGGTTCGAACTCGCTGATGGTGGCCTGCACGCCGGGGTTCGTGTCGGCGATGTCCGCCAGCACGGGCAGCAGCGACACCCGGATGCCGGTGGCGAACCCGCCCACTCGGACGACGCCGACTGGATCGGCGCGCGGATCCAGATCGTCCGACCACCACCTCTGCGTCACCGAAGCCGACGTCGCGTGCGCCGCGTCCAATGCCGCCAGGATGCCGACAGCATGGCCTGCGAGTCGCCGCCCCGCCGGCGTCAACCGCACGCGGCGGCCTTCGGGTTCGATCAGGGCGGTGCCGGCCTCGGCGGCCAGTGCGGCAATCTGCTGCGACACCGTCGACGTGGACATCCCCTCCGAATCGGCGACCGCGCGCATCGATCCCAGCCGCGACAGGGCGAGCAGCAGACGCAGACGTCGCGGATCCATCCCACTATTGTTCAGCATTTCCGAACACACTGTCCACGATTATCACGTGGACAGGGACAATGAGCGAGGGCTTCAATGCAGGAGTGACATCGCATCCAGCCCGCACCGGCGCCGTCCTGGCCGTGATCTCCATGCTGTGCGTGCAGTTGGGCCTGGCCGTGTCGGTGTCGCTGATCGATCGCATCGGCGCCGAGGGTGCGGCATGGGTCCGGCTCACCTGGGCGGGATTGATCCTGTTGGTCCTCGTTCGGCCCAAGGCGTCGGCGTTCACCCGCCAGGCCTTCCTCACCTGTGTGCTGCTCGGCGTGGTGACCGCAGCGGTCACGCTGTTCTTCATGGCCGCCGCGGCGCGCATTCCGCTGGGGACCGCGAGCGCGTTGGAGTTCCTGGGGCCGCTGGGGGTGGCCGTTGCCACTGGTTCGGGGGCACGCCGGATCCTCTGGCCCGCCCTCGCGGCCGTCGGGGTCGTGCTCCTGACCGAGCCCTGGACAGGCGACGTCGACACCGTCGGCGTGCTCTTCGCACTGGCCGCCGCCGTGAGTTGGGCCGGCTACATCCTGCTGACCCAGCGTGCCGGGGACGCCGTGACCGGCATCAACGCACTGGCCGTGTCGATGCCCGTCGCCGGCCTGGTCGCCACCGTCACGGTCGGCCCCTCGGTGATCGGTTCGTTCACCCCCGAGTTGTTCCTGTTCGGCGCGGCGCTCGCGCTGCTGCTGCCCGTGGTGCCGTTCATCCTCGAACTCGTCGCCCTGCGCCGACTGACCACCGCGGCGTTCGGAACTCTGATGAGCCTCGAGCCGGCCATTGCCATGCTCATTGGACTGCTCATCCTCGCGCAGGTCCCGGGCCCGTCGGCCATCCTCGGCATCGGATTCGTGGTGGCCGCCGGAATCGGCGCCGCGCGTGCGGGGGCCAGGGGAGCGCCCGTACCTGCCGAGGCGGGCTGTTAGCCGCCGTCAAGCGCGCGAATCGTCAGCGGTGTAAGGCTTTTCGCTTTTGTCGAATGAACCCGTCATGCCGGGCGTGCCGCCGACATTCATACTGTACGTTGCTGTTGTGGAAGACGCAGAGATTCGTGCTTACGGCTCGGTCGCTCCCCTGAAAGTCGGGCTGCTGAACGATTATCCGACCCGATCCCACGTCGACGACGACACCGTCGACGCCCTCCGCATGGTGTTCGACGAGGCGGTCGCCGCAGGCGTCGTCGACCGCCCGATCGAACTGGTGCAGCGGGATGTGATCGGACTGCCGAACGGCACCTACCACGCGGTCGAGCGAGCCTACGACGAACTCGTCGACGAGGGATGCCTCGCCATCTTCGGACCGTACGTCTCCGACAATGCGGTACCACTGAGTGCGCACGCGGACCGAGTCGCCAAGGTGCCCAACATCATCCTGTCCGGGTCCGAGGGGGCGCTGGGTGAGTGGACGTTCGCGCTCAACAACGGGTCGATGCCCGAGGAGGGCCGGATGCTCGCAGCGATCCTGCGCGGGGACGGTCATCGCCGCATCGCCATTGCCTACGAGGGTTCGCTGATCGGCAAGGAGTATCTCGCCCATGCCGAACGCGCCTACGCCGACGCGGGACTGAGCGTCGTCACCACGGTGCCGATTCCGCA
Source organism: Mycolicibacterium confluentis (assembly GCF_010729895.1). NCBI lineage: Bacteria > Bacillati > Actinomycetota > Actinomycetes > Mycobacteriales > Mycobacteriaceae > Mycobacterium > Mycolicibacterium confluentis. Next base: position 2,511,634 of record NZ_AP022612.1, on the reverse strand, counting down.
GGTGGAGACTGACAAGGTCGACGCCGTCACGCGTCTGCGGGCCGCCGCTCCCGACGCTGTCGTACACGTCGGGTTCGGGCACGGTCTGTGGGGGTTCAACGACGCGTTGGCCGCGGCCGACTGGGATCCGCCGCGTTACACGACCACGGCGTTCGAGATGGCGCACATCAGCGCAGACTGGTTCCAGCAGCTCGCCGGATGGATCGGGCTGGACAGCTACGACGAGCGAAACCCGGTGGGACAGAACTTCCTTGAGCGTTTCGAGGCCCGCTACGGCCGGCGGCGCAACTATTTCATGCCGGGACTGTGCGGCGATGTCGCCACCGTCATCGTTTTGGGCCTGGCCGGCGCACGGCCACTGACCGGCGAGGGGGTGAAGACCGCGATCGAGGACATCAAGTTGGTGCCGAGCGCCAGTGGCGCACCGGGCACCTGCCTGCGGTTCGGCCGTTTCATCCGGCAGGGCTGGATGGGGGTCGACTACCTGGTGGCGCGCAGAGTTCTGCCGGACGGCAGCGCCCACGTCTTCCACGCGGCGCCCAGTCAGCACATCTCAGAGATTGCCGGTTCCGGCTGACGGCAGCGCCCCGAACGGCAGGTCTTCGGCGGGCCGGGCCCGGCGACGAGCGGCTGGACGCTGTCCAGGCTCAGCGCGGAGTTGGCCTGCGCCGTATGCGAGGATGCGCGCATGATCGAACGGCCCGCGCACTTCAACCAGGTCGACGGAGCATTCCTCCCCAACCGGTATGCCCACAGCCACTGGGGTGATGACCACCTCAACGGTCCGGCGGTGGTGGGCCTGGCGGCTCGGACCCTGGAGAACCAGTTCGGTGCCGACGATCTGCATCCCGCACGCCTGACGGTCGACCTGCTGCGTCCCGCGCGCGGCGTCGCGACTCGGGTCGACACGCGCCTGGTGCGCGACGGACGCCGCATCCGCAGCGCCGAGGCCGATGTGGTGCAGGGTGAGGTGACCGTCGCGCGCGCCACGCTCGTGCTGTACCGGCGGTCCACCCCTCCGCCGGGCGAACTGTGGACATCCGACACGGACTTCACACCGCCGGTCGACTTCAATGCTGCCGACGAATCCACCGCGCCGTACACCGGCAGCGACGAATTGGGGTGGACGCGCAAGGTCGGAGATCACCAGAATGCCTCGCGAACACGGTTTTTCGACCGGGGCCTCAATGTCGTGGCGGGAGTGGACAACAGCCCGTTCGTGCGGGCGACCATGATCGCCGAGCAGACCAGCCTCACCACCCACCTCGGGTCCCGGGGCATCGGCTACATCAACGGCGACGTCACGGTCGCGCTGTCGCGCCTGCCGCGCGACAGCTGGATCGGCATCCAGGCTGACAGCCACTTCGCCGCCGAGGGGATCTCGGTCGGATCAGCCACCCTGTTCGACAGCGCGGGCCCATTCGGCACGGGACTCGTGACGGCCCTGGCCAATCCGGCCGCTCAGATCAACTTCGCCGCCGAGACCTTCCAGGGCCTGCGTATCTGAGCGTCGCGCACTCTCCCGGGCGCCCCTGATCAGCCCCACTCGTGGTTCATGGCCCGCGAATCGACCTCGGCATCAGGTGATTCGACGCGTTTGGCCCGCGATCCGGACAGCGCGATCAGCACTGTCGCCAGCGCCGCGGTGCCCGCGCCGGCGAAGAAGATCACCGTGAAACTGCTGTCCTCAGGCAACCCGGTGGCCGGCGACACATGCCCCAGGAGCACCGCGACCACCGCGGCCGCAACCGCACTGCCGACCGTGCGGCAGATCGCGTTCACACCGGTGGCCACACCGGTCTCACCGGCTTCGGCCCCCGCGACCACCAGCGCGGGCAGCGCGCCGTAGGCCAGGCTGATGTAGGCGTTGATCCAGACCCCGGCCAGGATCACCTGCCACGGCGCGACGTGCGCGAGCGCCATCACCACGAATCCGATGACGCCCGTGATCGCACCGGTCACCAGAACGGGTCGCGCACCGAACCGGTCGATCATCCATCCGCTGCCGGTGGCCGTCACGAAACCGGCGAACGCCCCCGGCAGCAGGAAGACGATGCTCGCGGTCAGGACTGTGGCCGAGAAGCCGTACCCGGTGATCTCGCGGGGCATCTGGACGAACTGGGTCATGCCGAGAAAGCCGAAGTACAGACCCATGCCGACGAAGATCGTGGCCAGGTTGGTCATGAGCATCGCGCGCCGGGTCAGCATCGCCACCGAGACCAGGGGATAGGCGCATCGCCGCTCCCAGACCCACCACCCGGCCAACACCACGACGCCGGCGGTCGCGCAGGCCAGGGTGGGCACCGAAAGCCACCCCCACGAGTTGCCCTGGGTGATCGCGAGCAGCACGACCGTCAGGCCCGCGGCCAACCCCAGCGCGCCCCACCAGTCGATCGTCCCGGCCCGGTCCCGGGCACGCGAGGGAACCATCACGACGACGATGGCGATCACGAGGACCGTGAAGGCCGTGGTCAGCCAGAACACTCGGTGATAGCCCGCGGACCCGCCCATCAGCAGACCCGTGACCACCAGGCCCACCCCGCCGCCGAAGCCCAGCATGCCCGACAACACGGCCAGTGCGCGCACCACGTGCCCTTCGGGCAGCTCGTCGCGCAGGATCGCCACGCAGATCGGGTAGAGCGAGAACGACACGCCCTGCAGGACGCGCGCCAGGATCAACAGGGGCAGCGACGACGTCGCCGCAGCCAACACCGACCCCACCAGCACGACGCCCAGCACCACCAACAGCACGTGCTTCTTGTTGTGCAGGTCGGCGAATCGGCCGATCAGGGGTGTCGAGGCGGCCGCGGCCAGGAGGTTGGCCGTGACGGCCCAGCTGACCGCCAGCGAGGACACGCCCAGCTGTTCGGCCATGACGCCGAGCGCTGGGACCACAGCGGTCTGCAGCAGGGCCACCGTCAGGGCCACGACGCTCAGGGAGAGGACCAGGGGAGCGGTGCTGCTGCGCTCACCGGTCCTCGTCACGCCCTCGATTATGCGCGGCGCGCACATGCCTCTCCCAGGGACCGTCGGCGCGTGGTCGAATGTGCGTGTGCACACCGAAAAGTCCCGCGCATTGACGGCCGAAGCGTTCTCCGGGCATCGCCCCACCGCTGCGGGGGACCTGTCGGTCGAGTCGCACGGCATCGCGCCCGTGCCGGAGGATCAGCGCTACGGCAGCCCGATGCGGATGTTCACGGTCTGGTTCGCACCACAGGTCACGATGACCGGGGTGTTCACCGGAACGCTGGCCATCGTGCTCGGCCTCGGCTTCTGGCTGGGCCTGCTCGCGATGGCGATCGGCACCGTGCTCGGCTCGCTGGTGGTGGCGTATCTGTGCACTTGGGGTCCGCGCACCGGCACCGCTCAGCTGCCCAATTCGCGCATGGCGTTCGGGCCGGCGGTCGTGCTGCCCGCGGCGCTGCAGTGGCTGTCCTCGATTGCCTGGGATGGCCTGGTCGGGCTGTTCGGCGGTGAGGCGCTGTCGCTGCTGCTCGGCATTCCGTTCTGGGTCGCGGTGCTGATCGTGTTGGCGCTGCAGGGCGTGGTCGGGTTCTTCGGGTATGAGGTGCTGCACCGGGTCCAGGCCGTGCTGACGGTGGTGTTGTTCGCGACGTTCGTCATGCTGGCCGTCGAACTGGTGGCGGGTCAACCCGTCGTCACCCCGCCGACGGTCTCGGGTCCCGATCTGGTGGGTGCTTTCGTCCTCGAGGTCACCATCGCCTTCAGCCTCGCCATCTCGTGGGCCAGCTACGCGTCGGACTTCAGCCGTTACCTGCCCGCGAAATCGTCCTCCCTGCGCGTGTTCGGCTTCAGCTTCGCCGGCATCGTGTCGGCCTATCTGTTCGTGCAGGGCATCGGCATCGCCGGTGCTGACCTCCTGGCCGACCACACCGCCGACGGGGTCCGCACGGTCATGGGCACCGGAATCCTCGGCATGATCGCGCTGGGTGCCATCGCGTTGGCCTCGGTGGGGTCGAGCGCGATGAACGACTACAGCGGGTCGCTGGCGCTGCAGACGCTCGGCGTCCGGGTCCGCAGACCCTTCTCAGCGGTGGTCGTGACCGTCCTGGCGTTCACGCTCATCATGTGGCTGCACGCCAACGACACCGCCACGCGATTCACCGATGTGCTTCTGCTGGTGGGCTATTGGATCCCGGCGTTCGTCGCGATCGTCGTGATCGACTGGCGGCTGCGAATCGGTGGCCGGCGCAGTCTCAACCCGGCGCTGGAACGGACCGCGGGCCCTGATGCCGCCGCGGCAGTCGTCGTGTTCGTGCTGTCCTACCTCGCGGCGATCCCGTTCATGAACACCTCGCTGATCCAGGGGCCGATCGCCAACGCGTGGCACGGCGCCGACATCGCCTACTTCGTCAACTTCGCCGTGGCGGCCGTGCTCTACGGCGGGTGGCGGTTCGCACGGTCCCGTGAGTCAGGCGCGCGGACCGCGGGGTGACGGCGGGCCGGGTTGCTGCCCCGCGGCGTCGCGGCGCCGGGCCGCCATCCCAGAGAGCGCTTCGAACACCACACGGTGCGCGGCGTTGACGGTCAACTCGGCGTGGTCGTAGGGCGGCGCAACCTCGACGACGTCCACCCCGACGACATCGTGCTCGAGGCACAGTTGCCGGACCATCCGCAGCAGATCGACGCTCGCGATCCCGCCCGGTTCCGGGGTTCCCGTGCCCGGTGCGTGCGCGGGATCCAAAACGTCGATATCCACTGAGATATAGAGCTTTTCGGCCTTGGCGAGGGCCTCGCTCACCGCCGTGCGCATGACCTCCTTGAAGCCGCGCTCCCAGATCTCCTGCATGGTGTGCCACGTCATGCCCTGCTCGAGCATCCATTCGAAGGTGTCCTGCGGCGGCCAGTAACCGCGCAGACCCACCTGCACGAAATGCGTTCCGGGCACGGCGCCGGATTCGATCAGCCGACGCATGGGCGTGCCGTGGCTGGCCAGATTGCCCTCGATCTCGTCCGCGGTGTCGGCGTGCGCGTCGAAGTGCACGATGCCGACATTGCCATACCCGTGCACGTCGGCGACCGCCGTCGCCGCGGGCCAGGTGATGGAGTGGTCGCCGCCCAGGATCACCGGCACGATTCCGCGAGAGGCGATGGTGTGCACCCGTTCCCGGATGTTGGCGTGGGACACCTCGGTTTGGCCGTGCGGGCAGTACGCGTCGCCGAAGTCCACCACCTCGAGCCAGTCGAAGATCTCCAGGCCCAGGTCCAGGTTGTAGGTGCCGGGTTCATAGGCCGTGGAGCGGATCGCGCGCGGGCCGAATCGTGCGCCGGGACGGTTGGTCGTCGCGATGTCGAAGGGTGCACCGACGATCGCGACATCGGGTCGCCACTCATCCAGCTGCTCGGGTTCGGTCAGGAACGGCCGCTGTCCGAATGACACCATTCCCGAGTAGGCGATCTCAAGCTGCTCAAGCATTCCCGGCGGCAGTTCACGGCGGGGATGGTCGTGGTCGTGGCCCATGGAGAGACCCTACGTCGGGCCTCGTCGTTACGTCCCAGGTAATTGCGGGCGGCCTTGGCGCGGCGCACCGTTGAGGTATGAGGAGCGCCGACACCACCCCCGTCATTCCCGGTTGGCTGCGTTTCGTGCTGAAGTCCGACCGGGCCGGATCCTCCTGGTACATCGGGGCCGGGTTCTTCTTCGCCCCACTGCTGGTGGTGCTCTCGCCGTGGCCCGCGCTGACCGCCGCGGCCTGGGTGAGCATCGGTCTTGCGGGCCTGTGGTTGGGCCTGCTGGGCATCGCGATGGCCACCGGTCTGGCAGTCGTGCTGAAATCGGGTGGCGAGATCCCCGAGGATTATTGGCGCAGCATCCTCGACTACCCGATGGAAGGTGGGCCGCGTGAAGGTCGCGATCCTGGACGACTACCAGAACGTGGCATTGGAGATGGCGGACTGGTCACCCGTGGCGGAGCGCGCTGAGATCACGGTCTTCTCCGATCACGTCAGCGACGCTGACGAGCTTGTCCGTCGATTGGAACCGTTCGACGTCGTGTTCGTCATGCGCGAGCGCACTCCGCTGCCCGCGGAGATCCTGCAGCGCCTGCCTCGGCTGAGGATGATCGCCTCGACGGGGCCGTTCAACGCCTCGATCGACACCGAGGCGGCCGGGCGCCTGGGCATCCACATCGGCACGACGGGTGGGTCGGCGTCCTCAACCGTGGAACTGACCTGGGCGCTGATCCTGGCGACGGCGCGGAACCTGGTGGGGGAGAGCATGTCCGTGCACGGCGGGGGTTGGCAGACCTCGGTCGGGCAGGAACTCGAGGGCAAGGTGCTCGGTGTGCTGGGGGTGGGGCGCATCGGAAGCCGCGTCGCGCGGATAGGTGCGGCGTTCGGTATGCGTGTCATCGCGTGGAGCCCGAATCTGACCAGGACCACCGCGGAGGCCGCCGGTGCGGAGTTCGTGGATCGGGACACCCTGTTCCGCACGGCCGACGTGGTGACCATCCATCTGCGGCTCAGTGAGCGGTCGCGGGGTCTGGTGGGCGCCGACGAGTTCGCCGCGATGAAGCCGACGGCCCTGTTGGTCAACACTTCTCGTGGCCCGATCGTCGACGAGGACGCCCTGGTGTCGGCGATGCGCGACGGGCGTATCGCCGGTGCCGGCCTCGACGTGTTCGACGTCGAACCGCTGCCGGCACAGCACCCACTGCGGACACTGCCCGGAGTGGTCGCCACGCCGCACATCGGCTATGTCGCCGATCGGCCCTACCGGATCTTCTTCCGGGACGCCGTCGCAGCGATCACCGACTGGCTGCAGTCAGTCCAGTGACGGCAGTTTGTCACGCAACCACTGCGGCCACACCTGCTTCGAGTAGGTGGTGGTGTCCACACACACGTGGGTCATCCGGCACTCGGCCAGCAGGACACCATCTCGGGTGATCGCGAAATCGCTTCGCAGGGAGGTATTTCCGGGCGGATGGACGGTCGTGCGCACTTCCAGCCGGTCATCGAACCGCGCGGGTGCCCGAAAATCCAGTTCGGCGCCGACCACGACGACGTCGACTCCCGCGGCCACCATCGACTCATAGCCGCCGACCAGCTCGCTCAGCGCCTCGGTGTGGGCCATGTCGACCCAGGTGAGGTAGTGCGCGTTGAAGACGCGATTCTGCATGTCGCATTCGACGTAGCGGACTCGCAGCGGCATGGTGAATGTCGCGGTCGTCATCAGCGGACCGTACCGGAGTGGGACAGCGCCGCCGCGGTGGCCTCGTCGGCGGGCAGGAACGCCTCGATACTCAACTCGGCCACCGTGAGATCCAGGGCCGTTCCGAACGTCGTCACGGTGCTCAGAAAGGTCAGTTCGCTGCCGTCCCCGGCCGTGAGTCGCAACGGCACGGCGACGCCGCCGAACTGGTCATCGGCCTCGCCGCCGCCGGGATAGGCCTCGAGTTCGGCGAGCAGTGCCGCCAGCTCCCCGCCTGGGGCCGCGGTGACCTCGCGGCGCAGGCGCTCAAGCAGGTGATGACGCCACTGCGCGAGGTTGCGGATCCGCGGCGCCAATCCGTCCGGGTGCAGGGCGATGCGCAGCGCATTCGGCGCCGCGAGCAGGTCGGGGGCGACGCCGTCGAGCAGCACCGCGGTGCCCGCGTTCGCTTCCACGATGTTCCATCCTCGATCGACCACCAGGCAGGGGTGCGGGTCGTAGGCCGCCAGGACGCGTTCGATGCCGGCCCGCACAGGCGCGAGTTCGGGATCGTCGAGTCGCCGCTCGGTGAACTCCGGCGCCAGACCGGCGGCCAGCAGCAGGTGGTTCTGCTCGCGGGGAGGCACCCCGAGTGTCGCGGCGAGGCGCAGCACCATCGCCCGGCTGGGCATCGAGCGACCGGTCTCGATGAAGCTCACATGCCGGGACGAGACGTCAGCGCCGATCGCCAGGTCGAGTTGGCTCAACCGCCGCCGTCGCCGCCACTCCCGGATCAGGGTCCCGAACGTGGCGGGTGCGCTCTGCAGGGTGCTCACCGGATCAGTGTCCCCTGTGTTTGGGCGCGGCTGACGGTCCTCGGCGATGGGCATGAGACGGTAGGAAGACTATGAGCACGCACGACTACGTGACCTATGAACAGTGGGGACGTAACTTCTTCGCCGTCGCCGTCACCGAGGAGCGGGTCGCGGCGGCCTTCGCGGCGATCGCCGGTGACGAGTTCGAGATGGGGCCGATGTCGCAGGGTCCGGGTGGACTCGCACGCGTCACCGCGAAGGTCAAGATCCGCGAACCGCACGCCACCAGGCACATTGCGGACACCATCACCTTCTCGATCCGCATTCCCCTGGAGATCGACCTGCTCGTGGACCTGCGGCTGGACAAGCAGCGGTTCACCGTCGACGGCGAGGTCGCGCTGCGCGCCACCGCACGGGCCGCCGAACCGCTGCTGCTCATCATCGACGTGGCCAAACCGCGCCCGACGGACATCAGCGTGCACGTGTCGTCGAAGTCCATCCGCGGGGAGATCGTGCGGATCATCGGCGGAGTCGACAGCGAGATCCGACGATTCATCGCGGCTCATGTGGCCGAACAGATCGACGCCCCGGAATCGCAGCAGGCACAGATCATCGACGTGGCCGAGCGCCTCGACGAGGCCTGGACCGGCGTTTAGCTGAGATCGTTTCCTCAGCTAACTGTTCTGGTAACGGTCTGATCGCCAACTGACACCGTCCTGACACCGGTTGGCATCGTTTCGATAAACCCGCATTTTGACGAAAGGGCAAAACCACCCCGGCGGATACGTTTCGGCGGAAGTTCAAACGCCGATGCCTGAGAGGCGGGGTATCCCATGTCAGAGACCGTACGACGTTCGGTCGCCACTGCGGTGGCAACCGGTGGCCTGTGTGGTGCCGTTCTGCTGTTCAGCTGGACAGCAGCGGCCAGGCCCATAGCGCCGGCGAGTCCGGGGGTGCCATGCGTCAACATCCTGCAGCAAATGGCCTCGAACCCGGGCAGCGTCACGGAGTCGTTGCAGAGCGCAAGCACATCAGTCACCGCCGGAACTCCGCCCGCGTCGGTCACGGTGCCCCCGGCGTCCACGAATGTGGTCACCAACATCCCGCCCGCCAGCGCGTCGACGCCGCCGGCCGCGGTCGTCGACTCCGCGTCGGCCGCCGTTCCGCCCACGTCCGCGTCAGGGGCGGTGCCCGCCGCGACCGATGTCGCAGCCGCAATCCCGCCGGCGTCCGGATCGGGAGCAGTTCCTGCCGCCACCGACGTCGCCGGGGCGGTGCCGCCGGGCAGCGCGCGCGGCGGCGTCCCCGTCGCGGGGGACGCGCCCGCGGCCATTCCGCCGGACCCAGCCGCCGCGGGGGCGGGCGCCGGTGACGGCGCCGGTGCCGGTGCGGGCGCGCCGGTCGATGCCGCGCGGATCGACACGAACTCCGGGCGTGCCGGCCATGAGGGCGGCGGCGAGGGAGCCGGCCAGGGCGCCGGACACGGTGGCGGTGACGGCGGCCAGCCCGGTCCCGAATCCGGTGACGACGGCGCTCGGCTCGACCAGAACGCCGGCGCCGCGGGAGCCCCCATCGATCAGAACGCCGGTGCAGCGGCACCGGCCGCGGTCGACGCCCCGCCGGCCGCCATCGATCAGAATGCGGCTGCCGCGGTGCCCGCCGACGTCCCCGCCCCACCCGCGGCCGTCGTCGACGAGGCCGCCGCGGTCGTGCCGGCCGACGTGGCGACCCCGCCCGCTGCGGTGGTCGACGACGCCGCTGCGGTGGTTCCGGTGGAGGCGGCCACCCCGCCGGCAGCCGTGACCGACAACGTCGCGGCGGCGATCCCGCCAGCCGCGGTCGACACCCCTCCCGCTTCGGCCGTGGTGCCCGTGGACACGCCCGGCGCGACGGTCGACGTGCCGCCGTCGGTGGTCTCCGACAACGCCGCGACGAATGTCCCGGTCACCACGGTGACGCCGCCGAACTCGGTGGTGACCGACGTGGTGCAGTCGGTGCCGCCGATCGGTACCCCCGGAACTCCCGGCACGCCAGGCTCTTTCATCCAGACGCCGGACATCCCGGGTCTGGAGATCCCCGGCATCTCGATTCCGGGCGCGAACAACTTCTCGCCGCCGGTTCCGCCGGTCTCGACTCCCGGTTCGACGATCACGCACACCGCGGGTACGCCCCCGGCCTCGATCGGGGTGCCTCCGGCGGGTGCGGACGTGTCGGTGCCCGTCGCGGCACCGCCGGTCGATGTCGCCGTGCCGCCTGCGGTGGTTCAGGATGCAATCGCGGTTCCTCCCGCCGTGGGCGGTACGCCGCCCGCCGTGGTCCAGGACGCCGCCGCAATTCCTCCCGCGGTCGGTGGTACGCCGCCCGGCGGTGTGGTGCGGGATGTTGCGGCCGCGCTGCCTCCCGGTGGTGCTGACGTCGTCGATGCCGCCCGCGGCGCAGGCGGAGCCGGACTTCCGCCAGTCGGTGATGCGTTGGCCGGTGGTGACGGGGGCGCTGCCGGTGCCGCACTGGACCAGGCGTCCACCCGGGCCGCCGATCATGCGAAGGATCTGGCCCTGCAGAACCTGCTGATGCCGGCCCATGACGGGGCGGGGAATCCGGCGTACACGATGCCGGAGTTTGAAATGTGGAAGCTGTCGGCGCAGTCGTCGCCGGAGGCGGTCGCGACCGCGTTCGGACGCGACCTGCAGGCCGCACAGTTGGCGTTGCCGATCGGCACGTCCGGTGGTCCCTCGCAGGGCATTCCGAACTCTGTCGCCACACCGTTGGCCATGATCTCGACCTACGGTGCGAACGGAGTCCCCGGTTCCGCCGGCGGCGTCCCGGGTGCGGCCACCAACGTCGTTGGCGGAGTTCCCGGTTCAGCCGGTGGTGTGCCCGGCGCGGCCACCAACGTCACCGGGGGAGTGCCCGGCGGCGCGGCGTCAGTGCCCGGTGGTGCCGGAACCATCGACAAGACCGCGGCACTGCCCGGTGCTCTCGCGGGAATCCCGGGTGCCCAAACCGTCACGACCTCGGCGCTGCCTCCGTTCACCTCCGCGCTGACCCCGGCGCTGGCGACGGGCGTGTCGGGCTTCGCGACACCCGGTATGAAGCTGCCGACGATCCCCGGCCTGCCGATCCCGATCCCGGGTCAGGTGGGGATGCCCGGTGACTTCATCTGCGCTGGCACCAACTGGTCGGCGTCGGAGCAGGGTGGCGCGACGGGACCCGGCGTCCCGCCCGCCACTCGGTTCACCGACTGATCAACGCGGTCTGGCCAGGTCTCGACTGATCACCAGGCGCTGAATCTGGTTGGTGCCCTCGAAGATCTGCATGATCTTGGCCTCGCGCATGAACCGTTCCACGCGGTAGTCACGGGTGTACCCGACACCCCCGAGCACCTGCACGGCGTCGGTGGTGACCTTCATGGCGGCGTCGGTGGCGATCAGCTTCGCCACCGACGCCTGCCGGGAGTAGGGCAGGCCCGCGTCGCGGCGACGGGCGGCGTCGAGGTAGGTGGCCCGCGCCGAATCCACCCCGGCCGCCATGTCGGCGAGCAGGAATCCGAGACCCTGATGGTCGATGATCTTGCGGCCGAACGTGGTTCGTTCCTGGGCGTAGGAGACGGCCTCGTCGAGTGCGGCCTGGGCCAGGCCGACGGCCACGGCGGCGATGCCCAGCCTTCCGGAATCCAGTGCGCTGAAGGCGATCTGCAGGCCCTGACCCTCGGCGCCGATGCGGCGTTCGGCGGGCAGGGACACGTTGTCGTAGTGCGCGGCCGTCGTCGGGACGGCGTGCAGGCCCATCTTCTCCTCGGGCTTGCCGAACGTCAGACCCGGGGTGTCCCGAGGCACCAGGAAGCACGAGATGCCCTGTGACCCGGTGCCTGTGCGGGCGAAGAGGTTGTAGAAGTCCGCGATCCCGCCGTGGGTGATCCACGCCTTCTCGCCGGTGATCGTGTAACCGTCGTCAGTGCCCGTGGCGCGACATGACAGCGCCGCGGCGTCCGAACCGGCCTGTGGTTCGGACAGGCTGTAGGCGCCGATCGTGTGTCCGCCGAGCATGTCCGGGAGCCACTTCGCCTTCTGCTCCTCGGTGCCGAAGGCAGTGAGCGGGTGGCAGGACAGGCTGTGCACGCTGACCGCGACCGCGACCGCGGCCCACCGTGCGCCGATCTCCTCGAGGACCTGGAGGTACACCTCATAGGGTTGGCCGCCACCGCCCCACTCCTCGGGGTAGGGCAGGCTGAGCAGTCCAGCCTCGCCCAGCGTGGCGAACACCCCGTCGGGGTAGGTCTCGGCGCGTTCGCATTCGTCCACGCGCGGGGCAAGGACCTTGTCGGCGACATCGCGGGCGAGCGCGATCAGGTCACGCGCATCTTCATTGGGAAGTAGTCGGTCGACGGGCACAGGGTCACCTCTCCACAGGCAGCAGTACTGAAGGTAACGATTCAGTACTGCTGACAGTACTACAGCAACCATCCCAGTACTGTTAGACCGTGAGCCCAGGTGATCCCCCCACATTTCCCACGGCACGCCGCGGTGCACTGTTTGATCAACTGCTCGCGCTGTTCCTCGACCAGGGATTCGTCCATCTGACCCTCGACGACATCGCCGCGCGCCTGCACTGCTCGAAATCCACGCTGTACACCCTGGCCCGCAGCAAGGACGATCTGGTGCGCGCCGTGACGGTGCACTTCTTCCGGGCCGCGACCGAGGACGTCGAATGTGCCGTCATCCCCGGAGCACCCGCCCGGGAGCGCATCGCGAGTTACCTCGCGGCGGTCGGACGCGCACTCGGGGCGGCCTCCCCGCAGTTCATGGCCGACCTCAACGGCTTCGCCCCGGCCCGGGAGGTGTACGAGACCAACACCCGGATCGCGTCCCGACGCGTGCAGCAGTTGATCGCCGACGGTGTCGCGGCAGGGGAGTTCCGCGACGTACACGCGGCCTTCGCCGCCGAACTCGCCGCGACCATGATGGTGTCCATCCAGCAGGGCCGCGTGCACGAACACACCGGCCTCGACGACGCGGCGGCCTACCGCGAACTGGCGGCGATCCTCACGGCGGGCATCAACGCCTGAACGCGGCTATACAAACACGACCCAACGTGTAACGTCATCCGCGCTATGGACCTCACCGGGATGCGCTTCACCATCACCCACCCGATGCACTCGCATCCGTACAACCCCGAAGTCGCCTCGGGCCAGGGGATCATCGACCTGGCCGTCGCGGCGGAGAAGGCGGGCTTCGCGGGCTTCGGGTTCACCGACCACCCGGCGCCGTCCCACCGCTGGCTCGAGAACGGCGGTCACGACGCGCTGGACCCGTTCGTCGCGATGAGTTTCGCCGCGGCCCACACCACCACGTTGCGGTTGGTCCCGAACATCATCGTCCTGCCGTACCGGAACCCGTTCGTGGTCGCCAAGGCCGCCGCGTCCCTGGACCTGCTGTCGAACGGCCGATTCACCCTCGCGGTCGGCGTGGGCTATATGAAGAAGGAGTTCGCCGCACTCGGCGTCGAATTCGATGAGCGCGCCGCGCTGTTCGACGAGGCGCTGGCGGCCATTCGCGCCGTCTGGACAACCGACGACCTGACCTTCGAAGGCGAGCACTTCACCGCGCAGGGCATCACCGCGCATCCCCGCCCGGTCGCGACACCGCATCCGCCGATCTGGATCGGCGGCAACACCGCGGCGGCCCGGCGCCGAGTGGTCGAGCACGGCGACGGGTGGTGTCCTTTCCCCGCGCCCGCCGGCCTGGCCCAAGCGGCCAGGACGGCGCCGTTGGACTCGGTCGAAAGGCTTGCGGAGGGGATCGCCGATCTGCGGCGCCGACTCGAGGAGGCGGGGCGCGACCCGCAGAGCGTGGACGTCGCCATCTCGCCGTTCCATCGCGCAGGCCCCGGCGACGACGACTTCAACGCCGACGCCCACCTCGCTGAACTGCAGCAGTTGGCCGACGCCGGGGTGACGTGGGTGCACGTGAGCATCCCCGGCGACAGCCTGACCCACGCGCTGGAAGCGGTCGACAAGTTCCGGGCGACGGTGATCGAGGCGATCTGAGCCCCCTCAGCGGGCGACGTCAGGACGGCAGGCGAACGACCTGCACAAAGAACTCGTCGATCTGCCGAACGGCGCCCATGAACTGGTCCAGATCGACCGGCTTGGTCACGTAGGCGTTCGCGTGCAGCTTGTAGCTGCGCAGGATGTCCTCTTCCGCCGACGACGTGGTCAACACCACGACCGGAATGTGGCACAGGTCCGCATCGGACTTGATGGTCTCCAGCAGTTGGCGCCCGTCGTACTTGGGCAGGTTGAGATCGAGGAGGATCAGGTCGGGGCGCGGCGCATGCTCGTAGACCCCCCGCCGGTAGAGGAAGTCCAAGCCCTCCTCGCCGTCCCGGGCGACGTGCAACGTGTTGTTGATCTTGTTGTGCTCAAAGGCTTCTCGAGTGATCAGCTCATCACCTGGGTCGTCTTCGACCAACAAGACGTCGATCGGTCGGACGTCGGGCGTCATACAGGAGTTCCTTCCTCGGTGGCGTCAACTGGCACGACCACTCGCGGCAATGTGAAGCAGATCCGTGTTCCATCGGTGTAGGAGGTGTCGATCCAGATGCCCCCGCCGTGATACTCCACGATCTTCTTACACAATGCCAACCCGATACCGGTTCCCGCATAAGCGTCACGACTGTGTAAGCGTTGGAAGATCACGAAGACCTTTTCCGCGAACTCCTTTCCGATCCCGATCCCGTTGTCTGTCACAGTCACCAGATGCGTAGGCCCGTCGTCGGACGGCTCGCAGGTGACCACGATCCGCGGTGGCGCATCGGGACGGCGGAACTTCACCGCGTTGCTCACCAGGTTCTGCCACAGCATCGTCAGCAGCGTGGGATCGCCTGTGACGGTGGGTAATTCGACCTCGGGTAGGATGATCTCGGCCTGTGTCTCCTCGATCGCGGTGGCCACGTTCTCCACGGCGACGTCGAGCGCGGCCCCCAGGCGAACCTCGCTCAGCGTCGAGTTCAGCCGGCCCACCCGCGAGAAGGCCAGCAGGTCGTTGATCAGGATCTGCATGCGTTTGGCGCCGTCGACGGCGAACTTGATGTACTCGTGTCCACGATCGTCGAGTTTGTCGCCGTAGCGTTTCTCCAGCAGCTGGCAGAACGACGCGACCTTGCGCAGCGGTTCCTGCAGGTCATGCGAGGCGACGTACGCGAACTGCTCGAGTTCGGCGTTGGAACGCCGCAGTTCGATCGCCTGCTCGTCGAGGGCCTCGGCCTGCTCGGCGAGGGCCTGTCGCGCTGAGCGCGAGACTTCCAACTCGTCGACGATGCGCTGCCGCATGTCCTCGACGTCCGCGGCGATCGCGCGAATGTCTTTCGGCCCCTGCGGCACGATCCGCTCGTTGAAGTGACCTTCGGTGATGCGGCGGCACGCGGCGGCCAGGGCCTCCAGCGGCCGGGTGACCGCACTGCGCACCAGCACCGCCAGCAGCGCCGCGGTGACGAGGAAGATCAGCAGCACTCCGAGCAGCACCCCATTGCGCCAAGACTGCGCCCCGTTCAGCTCGGCGATGCCCTCAGACCGGGCGTCAGTGAGGTGCTGGCTCTGGCTGTCAAAAAGGCCGCGGATCTTGTCGAATTCGTCCTTGCCGGTCTGCAGGTCCCTGGGGTCGACGACCGACGTCGCACCCGGCGTGACGGAAGCGATCGCGGGTTCGGCGTAATCTGCCCGCCACCGCGCGGCGGCCTGCTGGATGGCGTTCAGGTCGGCGATCAATGCGGGCCTGCCCTCAACGCGATCGCGGAGTTCGGCGGCCGCGTCGGCCTCGGCCCGCTTGCCGTCGTAGTACGGCGCGAGGAAATCCCGGTCCGCGGAGATCAGGTACCCGCGCAGTGCCGTCTCCTGATCCCGGAGCGCGGCCTGCACGCGGTAGGCGGCGACACGAGCGGGTTGGATGTCGTCGCTCAGCTCGTGGGACACCTGGTCGGAGCGGTAGAGCAGGAACCCGGCGAACGCCGCGCCGGCCAGCACCACAGTGCCCATCACCGACAGCACCACGACGAGCCAGCCCTGGACGGTCAGCTGCCATCGGCGCCGTGGCATCAGGCAGTCAATCGCTCGACGCGGACCACTGCGATGTCGTCAGTGATGCCGCCCCTGGCGTGCGCACGCTGCTCGGCACCCTCGATCAGCGCGTCGACGAATTCCGCACCGGGGAGGTGGGCCAACGACCGCGCCAGTTCCAGCAGCCCATCCTCGCCAAGGCGCTCGTTTCCCCGGCCGGAGTGTCCCTCGAACAGGCCGTCGGTGAGCAGCACCAGTCCCGCGCCGACGGGCAGTTCGACGCGGTCGGTCGGCCAATCTCCGAGATGGACCCCGAGCGCGGGCGCGCCCGGCGGGATCACCCAGTCCACCTGCCCATCGCGGTGCAGGAGCATGCCCGGATGCCCGGCCCGAACCGCGGAGATCAGTGGGCCCGTCGGCGGGATCGCGAGGCTCATCACGGTCGCGAAGAGTCCGCTGCCTGCGCGTTCCACCCGAAGGATCCGGTTGAGCTCGCGCATCCGGTCGGTACCGCGCAGGCCCGCGAACGTCAGCGCACGCCAGGCGATGCGCAGTGCGACGCCGAGGGCGGCCTCGTCGGGGCCGTGGCCGGCGACGTCGCCGACCATGACGTGCACGGTGCGGTCCGGTGTCTGCACGAAGTCGTAGAAGTCGCCGCCAAGCAGCGCGTTGGCCCGGCTGGGGCGGTACCGGGCGACGATGTCGACGCCCGGGTCATCGAGCAGCAGTGGCGACGGCAGCAGACCGCGCTCCAGGCGCGCATTCTCCCGCGCCCGGAGTTGGCTGGCGTGCAGGTCGACCGCGGTCAACTCGGCGCGCTTGCGTTCCACTGCGTAGAGCACGGCACGGCGCAACATGTCCGGTTCGACGCGTCCCTTGATCAGGTAGTCCTGGGCACCGGAGGCGACGGCGGAGACGCCGAAGTGTTCGTCGGCCAGTCCCGTGAGCACGACGATGGGCATCGTCGAATCCAGTTCGAGGACGTGGCGCAGCGCGGCCGTGCCCTCGGAATCGGGCAGGTTCATGTCCAACAGCACGCAGTCCGGTCGGGTCCGCGCCAGGAGCTTCTCGGCATGGGCCATCGACGGAGCCCAGACCACCTCGGCGTCGATCAGCGCATCGGAGACCAACTCCTCGACGAGGACGGCGTCGCCACGATCGTCCTCGACCAACAGCAAAGACAGGTTGTGGTGCCGCGTCTCATCGACAGGCGGTGGCGCGTTCCCAGCTTCAGTCATGGGACCGATCGTGTGACCAGAGTTGCGTTTGGATGCTCAGACGATACCGAATCCCGCGAGTTGATGTCACAGGCCTTCCCGCTCGAGGGCCTCGTCGAACTCCTCGGCCGCGGCTTTTTCGCTTCTGCCAGCGGCGACGGCGCGCTGATAGCTCTTGAACAGCGTGTCGGCGACGAGGGCGTATCGCGCATCCCACTCTTCGGAGTTCCACCGCCAGTAGCCCGTGATGTCGGTCTGGTCGATGCTCCACCCGGTGTCGCGCAGGTGCCTGCGCACCATCCGCGACTGAGCGGCCTCACCACCGAACCAGCAGTAGCCCGGCCCCTGCGGCAACGTCAGGCCCTGGACCATCGCGGCCAGCCGACTCGGGCCCGCGCCATTTCCGGTGCCGACGCTCGACACCACGGTGACGTCGGCCCGGACTCTCAGACATTTCAGGTGCGCCTCGTCGAGCACTTCGGCCACCACAACCACGGACGTGCCGGGGGCAGGTTCCTCGAGGATGCGGGTCGCGGCGGGCAGTCCCGCAACGTCACACACCAGCAGTTGCCAGCGGGTGGACGCAGGCGGCCGGTACCACGACCGCGCGTGGTCGAGGCCGACGCGCTGTCCCTCTCGGGCGGTCCTGGCCCAGGTCGCTCCGGGCCCGTCAGACTGCACGAAGACATCGATCTCGATGCGCGCACCCCGGTGGCGACGGACTGTGTAGTTGCGCCCCTGGCCGGCCGGGTCGCCCGGCGAAAAGTAGACGCCGACGGCGGAGTCCGGGCCCGGCGCGACCTGCAGCGCCTCAGGGTCCTCGATGTCCAGGCCGATCCGGCGGAACATCGGTGCCGGAGTGCCGACGTGCACGACCGTCGCGGGGGAGTGGCCCATCGTTCACTTAGTACCAAAGATCCGGTCGCCGGCGTCTCCGAGGCCCGGCACGATGTAGCCGTGATCGTCGAGGCGACGGTCGACCGCCGCGGTGTAGATCGGCACATCGGGGTGGAATCGGTCCATGGCCGCCAGGCCCTCCGGACACGTGAGCAGGCACACGAACTTCAGCGACCGCGGCCCGAACTCCTTGACCCGGTCCAGCGCGGCCACCGCGGAGTTTCCGGTGGCCAACATCGGATCCACGATCACGACGTCGCGCTCCTCGAGGTCTTCGGGCAGCTTGAAGTAGTACTCCACCGCCACCAGCGTCTTCGGGTCGCGGTACAGCCCGACGTGACCGACCCGGGCACTCGGCACGACCGACAGCATGCCGTCGAGAATGCCGCTGCCCGCCCGCAGGATCGAGACGAAGACCAGTTTCTTGCCGTCGATGACCCGGCTGGTCATCGGCTCCAGCGGGGTGTCGATCTCGATCTCGTGCATGGGCATGTCCCGCAGCACCTCATAGCTCATCAGGGCCGAGATCTCGCCGACGAGTTCGCGGAAGCTCTTGGTGGAGGCCTCTTTCCGACGCAGCAGCGTCAGCTTGTGCTGGACCAGGGGGTGGTCGACGATGTGCACTTCACCCACGTCAGAACACCGTCCCGTCACTGTTGACCGTCAGAGGAGGAAGGCCGTCACGCAACTGCGCCGCGAGTCTTCGCCCAGCCCACCAGGTTCCACCTTCGAGCACACGGGCAAGCGGCATCTGCTCGGCATTGATGCCGAGGCGCTGTCGAACCAGGGGAGCCAGCCCGTCGAGCAGCGCGATCGTCAGTGCTCGCCACTCGACGACCAACTCGTCGGCCGGGGACCACACTCGCGTCCCGAAGTCGGGGTCGCGGAGTCTCAACGCGGCCGTGTCCAGAAAGAGTCCGCCGTTGCGGTATTCGGCAAGACCCGTCAGGTCGTCCAGTCCGTGCACCGTTCGGCCGGCCCATTCGAACGGTTCCAGCAGCGAGTAGGTGAGCCACTGGGACAGCTTGTGCAGCGGCATCCAGCCTCGGCTCGATCCGACGCCGGGCACGGCGTCGTGGTGCCAGCAGTCACCCAGCGGATAGTGGCCGATCATGTTCTGCGCCCGCCAGATGTCGGACATCAACCGCAGGACCGAGGACAGCAGGTCGTGGGCGGCCAGTTCGGCACCGAAGGAGTCGACGAGGCCACCGGGGCGTCCGAGGTGACCGAACACGTCGGTGCGCTGCGCCAGAACAGCACCGAGTCGGTGCAGGAGCGCCACCCGCCCGTCCAATCCGACCAGCGGATTGTCCGGAGTCACCTGGAACGCTTCGGCCAGACGTGCGGCGGTCAGGGCCCGCAGGCCTGCGGCGTCGCAGCGCAGTGGATCAGCCGGGTCGCTGGAGAACACACCGGCGGTGAAAGCGTGCCAGCTGGCCACCCCCAGTCCCTCGGATCGGGAGAAGATGCCGCCCGTGTCGGCCTCGCGGTAGCGCCAGGACGCACCGGCGCCGGCGTCCAGCAGCACGCTGACGACGGTCAGGTCCATGAGGGCCTGTGCCCGTCGCGTGGGCGTCTGCGCGGCCAGTCCGTTGTCCAGCAGCGCTTTTCGATCCACTCCGCCGGCCTCGAAGTGGCGCCACCGGCTGTGGTACGGGATGTCCAGGCCGGGATGGCGGCGGCGCGTCTCGGCGGCCACCTCGTCGGCCGCGCGCTCCAGGCCGTCGTCGTCGACCTCGAACCACCGCGAGTCGCCCCGGCGCGCGCGCTCCAGCAGCCAGTCCGCACGTTCCCGGATCGCGGTTGTGGTCCGCAAGTGCTGCACCGCAAGTGAGTCGAGGTCGCGGGTGACCGTCATGCCGGCAGCCCTCTTCCCTTGGCCTTCTTCAACTCGACGGCATCGGGGACCGCGCCGGGAGTGAAGTAGCCGGCCGCCGTCTTGGCGTCGATCTCCACGCGGGCATCGGGCGGAATCAGCTCGTCGGGGATGTTGACCCTCTCGTCGACCGTGATTCCGGACCCCGTGATGGCGTCGTACTTCATGTTGCTCATCGACACCAGGCGGTGGATCCTGCGCACTCCCAGCCAGTGCAGGACGTCGGGCATCAACTCCTGGAATCGCATGTCCTGCACGCCCGCAACGCATTCGGTGCGGGCGAAGTACTGATCGGCGCTGTCGCCCCCGCTCTGCCGTTTGCGTGCGTTGTACACCAGGAACTTGGTGACCTCACCCAAGGCGCGACCCTCCTTGCGGGAGTAGGCCACCAGGCCGACTCCGCCACGTTGCGCGCCCTGGATGCACTCCTCGATGGCGTGGGTCAGGTAGGGCCGGCAGGTGCAGATGTCGGACCCGAACACGTCGGAGCCGTTGCACTCGTCATGCACCCGCGCGGTCAGTTCGACCGACGGATCCGAGAGATCCCGCGGACTGCCGAAGAGGTAGACCGTCTGGCCACCGATCGGAGGCAGGAACACCTCGAGGTCCGACCGGGTCACGAGTTCGGGATACATCCCGCCGGTCTCCTCGAACAGCACGCGACGCAGGTCGGTCTCACTGCAACCGAACCGCGCCGCGACACCCGGCAGATGCCACACGGGTTCGACGGCCGCCTTGGTGACGAGCGCGGCACCGCCGTCGAGCAGCACCTTCCCGTCCGGCCGCAGCCGACCGCTGCTGATCGCCTCGCTGATCTCGGGCAGGATCACGTGCGCCTTCGTGACCGCGATGGTGGGGCGGATGTCGTACCCGGCGCTCAGATGTTCCGCGAACACGTCGGCCACCTGCGCACCCCAGGGATCGAGGCTGACGATCGCCCCGGGCTCGTGCCATGACGGATACGGACCGATGTCATCGGTCGGCGCCGTGTTGGTCAGGTCCGCCCGGTGCTCACGCGACAGGGCACCCGCGGCCACGGCCAGCGCGCGGTACACGCTGTAGGACCCGCTGTGCGTTCCGATCACGTTGCGGTGGGCGCGCGAGGTGGTGGTACCGACCACGGGACCGCGCGCGGCCGCCGTGGGGGCCGCCCAGGTCAGCGGCGGGGCTCCGACGCCGCCGCGGTGGGAGGTCAGCCTGATGTGGCCGTTCGGCGCCGTCGACTCAGCGGCCATACCTGTACCTCCGTCTTCCGTGGGCCCCGGGAGACCCCACGCCTGCGGAAAGGCGCCAGCATAGCCACTTGTCGGCACTGTCGCCGGGTATGCGGATGAGGCCTCAGATGTTCGACTGGCCTGCGTCGACCTCCAGCGGCGGAGCCGCCGCGCCAGCGTCGACATCCTGCGGGATTTCGGAGGCGCCCAGGGTGTAGGACGACATCGACAGCGATCCGTAGCAGTGGCCCTCGACCAGTCCGTCCAGCGAGGATGACGCCGCACCCGCCGCCCCCGCGAGATAGAGCAGGGGGATGAAGTGGTCCGGCGTGGGCACCGCCGCCCGGTAGTCACGGTGCGCGCCCAACCGCAGGATGTCGTCTGGGGTGCTGGTCAGAAGCTCGCGGGCATCCGCGTCGAATCGTTGCGACCAGTCGTATCCGGAGTCGGGGAGTGCGCCGGTCATGGCCGCCAGGTTGTGCACGATGTTGCCACTGCCCACGATCAGCACACCACGACTGCGCAGCACCGACAGCCTGGCGCCGAGGTCGAGGTGGTAGTGCAGCGGCTTGTCGGCGTTGATCGACAGTTGGACCACGGGAATCGAGGCGTCGGGGAAGGCGTGTACCAGTACCGACCAGGTGCCGTGGTCGATGCCCCAGCTGTCGACATCGGCGCCGACCCACGTCGGCTTGACGATCTCCCTGATCTCGTCGACCAGATCGGGTTGGCCCGGAGCGGGGTAGTCCACGGCGAACAACTCATCGGGGAAGCCGTAGAAGTCGTGGATCGTGCGCGGCCGGGACATCGCGGTGACGGCTGTGGCGTTGATGTACCAGTGCGCACTGACGACGAGGATCGCACGCGGTCGCGGCACCGACCGGCCGAACGCACGCCATGCCGAGGTGTACCGATTCACCTCCAACGCGTTCATCGGACTACCATGGCCGATGAACGCCGCTGGCATGATCGTGTTGTCGGACAACATGTTTCCGTTCCACATGGACGACGGGATGGCTCAACTCCGCTTCAGCCTAGCCCCTTCACAGGGCACGAGGCAGGGATCGAGCAGACGGTTCGTTGTGGCACGCGGCACCGAAATCGCAGCCCTGTCACCTCCGTCACCTCGTCTGGCTGCGCCGCCGAATTCCTATACGATCGGCAAGGAAAATCTTGCCGCTGAGTCGCGCTCGAGGAGGATCAGGATGGGTCTGGGCCCGTTGCCCGCGGACGAATGGGACGACCGCGCGCGCGAGTCGTTGGCCAGCCTGGTGGCCCCCGAACACAGGCATCCGGACGGGGCCGGAAACGCGCTGGCGACCATGGTCCGACATCCTGACCTCGCGGCCGCCTACCTGCCGTTCGGCGTGCACCTGCTTGAGCGGTCGACCCTGCCGCCACGCATGCGGGAACTGGTCACGCTGCGCGTCGCACACAACACCGGGTGCGCCTACGAGTGGGCCCACCACGTCCACATGGGCGCACAGGTCGGTATCACCGACGAGGACATCGTCGCGCTTCGGCGCGGCGCGGCGCACGACGAGTTCGATCGCGCACTGATCGCCGCCGTGGACGAACTGCAGCAGTACTGGGGACTGTCGCCGGCGACCTGGGAAGCCCTGGGGGAGCGACTCGACGATCAGCAGCGCATGGACCTGATCTTCACCGTGGGCGGATACACCACGTTCGCCATGGGGCTCAACTCATTTGGGGTACGGCCCGAACAGCAGGCCGTCGACGCCGCGCACTAGCGAGTCACGCGCACGCGGCGTCGATCAACTGCGCCGCGGCGGTCCTGGCGTGCACCAGGGGGGCGGTGTCGTTCATCGACGTCGCCAACGAGGTACCGCCCTCGAACAGCACCAGCACTTGCTGGGCCAGAAGATGGGGGTCTGCCGCGCCCGCCTCCGCGGCCACCGAGGCGAGCCTGTCGGCGAAGCCCTGCTTATGTGAGCGGACGATGTCGTCGACGACGGGCAGTGTGCCCGCCGCTTCCACGGCGGCATTGTGGAACGGGCATCCGCGGTACCGATTCACCGCCGGGGCGTCGAAGATCGCCAGTAAACGCTCACGGGGCGTCGAGTGCTCCTTGTCGAGTTGCCGCTCCGCCGGTGACCCACCGCGCTCGTCAATGGCCCGCAGATAGGTTTCAACAAGGTCGTTCTTGCTCGGAAAATGCTGATAGAAGGTCCGTTTCGAGACGTGCGCCTCTTCGGTGAGCAGGTCGACGCCACTCGCGTGGATACCGCGTCGGTAGAACAGTTCAGCGGCCGCTCGTTCGATCCGCTGCCGCGCACCGCGCCCGCCCCGTGACTCAGTGTTCGGGCTCATTCCGCAGAGCATACCGATCTGTGTGCCATACCTCTCCTCATACGCCTTGTATTTTCCTGCCATCCAAACCTTCTGCTGATTCCGCTGAACAGGGTATACCGATCTGTGTACATAATCCGAAGCAAGGAAAACAGCAGTCATGACACACCCCGTCCTGGTCCTCGGCGCCACCGGCCGACACGGCAATACCGGCGGACATCTGGTTCGCCGACTCGTTGAGGAGGGCCATGCCGTCCGTGCACTCGCGCGGTCACACTCGACGCGCACCGAGGAGCTGGCCGAATGGGGGGCCGAGATCGTGATCGGGGATCTCCACGACCGGCGCAGCCTGATCCCGGCGTTGGCGGACGTCGACCTCGCGTTCTTCACGTATCCGATCGCGGCGGGCGCCGTGCCTGCCGCAGCGAACTACGCCGCCGCGGTGCGCGAGGTGGGGCGCAGCCTGAGAACCGTTGTGATGTCGATGGGGCCCGCACACCCGGAAAATCCCAGCGCCCTCGGCAGGGCGCAGTGGCTGTGCGAGGAGGTGCTGCAGTGGGCCGGCCTCGACCTCACCATCCTGCGGATCCCGGCACTGTTCCATCAGAATCTGCTGGTGTTGCATGCGGAGTCGATCCGGCACGACGGAACCTTCCGCAACTCGTTCGGGAACGGCGAGATCGCGTGGATCAGCGGCGGTGACGCCGCCGAACTGGCGCTGACGGCGCTGCTTCATCCGGAACGCTTCGACGGCCCGATCGCCTACCCTCCGGGATCCGAACAGTTCAGTCACTCCGAGGTGGCCGATCTGCTGACCGACCTGCTCGGTGCGCGCATCCGATTCGAGTCGGTGAGCCGGGAGCAGTGGCATGACGAACTGCGCGCACAAAGCCTGGCCAGACCCGACGGGCCGGTGAATGCGGCGATGGCCCAGCATATCTCCGCAGTGGGTGAAGCCGTCGCCCGCAACGGAGCGGCGACACCCGCCGACGCATCCGCCCTCGGCGCACTGATCGGTCGCTCCCCGCAGCCACTGCGGGGCTTCCTGGAGGAGCACCTCGAGGCGTTCCGGCCCGCCAACCGACGTCGAGCCGATACCGGGTAGCCCCCATACGACGCGGACGAAAACCCGACCGCGACGTTTGGGGTCAGCCGGGCAGACACGGAGACCCGGGGCGAGCAGGGTTTTCCCATGACCGATTCCCGTGCGGCGCAGACCGACGGAGCTCACCTGCTCGTCGATGCTCTGAAGCTCAACGGCGTCCGCACCATCTACGGCCTGGTCGGCATTCCGGTCACCGACGTGGCCCGGATCGCGCAGGCCTCTGGAGTGAGATTTCTGGGTTTCCGCCACGAGAGCTCCGCGGGCCACGCAGCCGCGGCCGCCGGGTTTCTCACGGGCCGGCCCGGGGTGTGCCTGACGGCGTCCGGTCCCGGCTTTCTCAACGGGCTTGCGGCCCTGGCCAACGCCACCACCAACTGCTTCCCGATGATTCAGATCGCCGGGTCCAGTGGGCGCCGGATCGTCGACCTGCAGCGCGGAGACTACGAGGAACTCGATCAGCTGGCGGTCGCGCGGCAATTGGCCAAGGCTGCCTACCGGGTCGACTGTGCTCAGGACATCGGTCTGGCCGTTGCCCGCGCGATCCGCACGGCCGCATCGGGCCGGCCCGGCGGGGTATATCTCGACGTGCCTGCCGCGGTCCTCGGCGAGGTGGTCGACGCCGCCGCGGGGGCGGCCTCGCTGCGGACGGTCGTCGACCCGGCACCCCGGGTGTCACCGGGCTCCGATGCCGTCGAACGTGCCCTGACTCTGCTCTCCGAGGCCGACAAACCCCTCATCGTGCTGGGTAAAGGCGCTGCCTACGCGCAGGCCGACGCCGAGATCCGCGACTTCGTCGAGACGACCGGCATCCCGTTCCTGCCCATGTCGATGGCCAAGGGCCTGCTACCCGACGACCACCCACAGTCGGTGGCCGCGGCGCGCTCGCTCGCGATGCGTGAGGCCGATGTCGTGATGCTCGTGGGTGCACGGCTCAACTGGCTGCTCGGACACGGCGAGGCCCCGCAGTGGAATCCTGAGGCGAGGTTCGTCCAGGTCGAGATCGACCCGACCGAACTGGACAGCAATCAGACCATCAGCGCGCCACTCGTCGGTGACATCGGTTCGGTCTTCGAGGCGCTCAATCGGCACCCGTCGACACCTGACATCGCCGCCCCGGCGCAGTGGCGACAGGCGTTGGCCGCCAAGGTCGCAGCGAACACCGCGAAGATGGCCGAGCGGTTGGCCGAGGAGCGGCACCCCATGGGTTTCCACGGCGCACTTCGTGCCGTCCGCGACGTGCTCGCCGAACACCCCGACATCCGCCTGGTCAACGAGGGCGCCAACACCCTGGACCTGACGCGCAACGTGATCGGCATGCAGCACCCACGCCACCGCCTCGACTCGGGCACCTGGGGCGTGATGGGAATCGGCCTCGGATACGCGATCGCCGCCGCGGTCGAGACCGGGGGACCGGTTCTGGCCATCGAGGGAGACAGCGCGTTCGGGTTCTCCGCGATGGAGATGGAGACGATCTGCCGGTACCGACTTCCGGCCACGGTGCTGGTGTTCAACAACGGCGGCATCTACCGTGGCGACGGCGTGAATACCCAGTCCGCCGATCCAGCACCCACCTCGCTGCTCCAGTCGACCAGATATGACCGCATGGCCGAATCATTCGGTGCCACCGGCTTTCTCGTCAGGACACCGAGTGAGCTGGCATTGGCGCTGAAGCAGGCCATCGCGGCCGGGGGCCCGGCATTGATCGACTGCCTGATCGACCCCACCGACGGCACCGAGAGCGGACACCTGAGCAACCTCAACCCCGTCGGCATTGGGGCACCTCTGACACAAGGGATTCGATGATGGCGACGATGAGAGGTTGGCAGCTCGCAGACGTGATCGCCGCATCGGTGGCCGGCAATCCCGACGCCGTCGCGCTGTTCGACGGCGCGGGTCGTTCCACCCTGAGCTATGGTCAGCTGCGTCAACAGGTTCAGGAGACGGCCGATCGGCTGACCGAGCATGGGCTCGCGCCCGGCGACGTGATCGCTGTGCAGGCCAAGAACCGCGTGGAGTTTGTGGTCGGCCTGCTTGCCGCCGCCCGCGCCGGTTTGGTGGTCGTGCCATTGGATCCCGCACTGCCCGCACCGCAGAAGCGGCAGCGGCTGGAACTTGCCTGCGCTCGCGCCGTGCTGACGGGTCCGGATCCCACTGCGCTGGTTGATGATTGGCCACACTGGAGCATCGGATCCGCGCACTGGCCGGCAGCCGTCCAGCGTGACCGGCCCGCGGGCATTGGAGCTGACGATGCCCTGATCATGTTCACCTCCGGCACCACCGGGACACCCAAGATGGTGCCGTGGACCAACCACAGTCTGGCGGTGGCGGTCACGTCGGTCGTCGAGACCTACGGACTGTCGTCGACCGACGCGACGGTGGCCGTCATGCCGTTGTTCCACGGTCACGGACTGGTGGCCTGCCTGCTCGCGACGCTGGCCTCCGGCGGTTCCTTGATGCTGCCCGCGCAGGGCAGGTTCAGCGCGCACACGTTCTGGAGCGATATGGATGCGGTCGGCGCGACGTGGTACACCGCCGTGCCCACGATCCATCAGATCCTGCTCGACACTCCCGCCGCCGGACAACCGAGTATCGCAGGGCGCCTGCGGTTCATCCGCAGCTGCAGCGCACCGCTGGCCAACGAAGTGACCCAACAGATCGAGCGGGTCTTCGGCGCCCCGGTGCTGGCCGCGTACGGGATGACCGAGGCCACCCACCAGATCAGCTCCGTCCGGCCCTCCGATGCCCAGTTGGTGCGACTGACCACTGTGGGACGACCAACCAGCGGAATCACCGCCGAGATCCGATCCGGGGAGGTCTGGATCGCGGGACCGACGGTCACCCGGGGGTATCTCGGTGAACACGGCAGCGCAGAAGGCCCCGAGGCGGGGTGGCTGCGCACCGGTGATCTCGGGGCCATCGACGAGCACGGCAACCTGACGATCACGGGTCGCATCAAGAACCTGATCAACCGCGGCGGCGAGAAGGTCGCTCCCGAACAGGTGGAGCAGGTGTTGGCCCGGTTCCCGGGGGTCAGCCGGATCGGTGTCGTCGGAGTGCCGGACTCGCTGTACGGCCAACGCGTGTGTGCTGTCGTCATGTCCTCGGATGCCGTCGACGTCGACGCTCTCACCGCGTTCGCGCGCGCGCATCTCGCACCGTTCGAGGTGCCGGAACACATCCTCGTCACATCGACCCTGCCGACTACGGCCAAGGGAGATCTGGACCGAGTGCGGTTGGCCGACGACGTCGTCGCCACCTGGAGTGAAGGCAGCCACGCCCGATAACCGGGCCAGGGGAGGAGCACACTGATGAGCCGCACGGAGCCACCCCACCGCCAGTCGGCCGACCGGTTCACCCGCGACGCCGTACCGCTGCTCGATCGCCTGTACGCCAGCGCGCTGCGGATGACACGCAATCCAGCCGATGCCGAGGATCTGGTCCAGGAGACGATGCTCAAGAGCTACGCCGCCTTCGAGTCGTTCCGGGAGGGCACGAATCTGATCGCCTGGTTGTACCGGATCATGACGAACGCCTACATCAGCGGGTATCGCCGGAGGCAGCGTCAGCCGGCGCTCATCGTCACCGACGAGGTCGCCGACTGGCAGTTGGCGGCCTCCTTCGAGCATTCGCCGGTGGTTCCGAAGACGCTGCGTTCCGCCGAAGTCCAAGCTCTTGAGGCGCTTTCGAACGCCGAGATCCGAGAAGCTCTGCACAGACTGCCTGCGCAGTTCCGGATGGCGGTGCACTACGTCGACCTCGAAGGGTGCTCGTATCGCGAGGTCGCCGAGATCATGGGCATTCCGGTCGGCACGGTCATGTCACGACTGCACCGCGGCCGGACTCGACTGCGCATACTGCTCGCCGATCTCGCCCGCGAGCGCGGGTTCATCCCGGACGCCGCCGAGGGACGACGCAGCGCGTGACCTGGCATCGGATCAGATGGATCAGCCACCCAGCCCGATCAACGCGATCATCAAGGGGAGGAACGCGATGATCAGGATCGCTCCGGCGATGTCGAAGGTGATCCCTGACCGAATCATCGTGGTGATCGGCACCGCGCCCGATCCGTAGACGATCGCGTTCTGTGGAGTCGAGACAGGGAGCATGAAACCGAACGACGCCGCGAAGGTCGCGGCGAGTGCGGGCACAAACGGATTGACACTCGCGGCGACCGCCACCGGGATCACGATCGGCACCACGACCGCGGCCGATGCGGTGTTGCTGGTCGTCTCGGACACCACGATGGCCAGCAGCACCGCGAACACCGTGATCGCAACGACGCTCGACAGGCCCAGTGCATCCGAG
Source organism: Mycolicibacterium confluentis (assembly GCF_010729895.1). Classification (NCBI taxonomy): domain Bacteria; kingdom Bacillati; phylum Actinomycetota; class Actinomycetes; order Mycobacteriales; family Mycobacteriaceae; genus Mycobacterium; species Mycolicibacterium confluentis. The sequence goes on along the minus strand of NZ_AP022612.1, from coordinate 2,482,692 downwards.
ACCGACGTGCCGATCGTCTCGGCCAGTCCGGTGTCGGCCAGCAGCGACCCGAAGATGATTCCCGTGCCGAACAGAACGATGGTGCCCCAATCGATCCCGGCTGCATCGCGCCACCGCAGGGTGAATTCCCGCTGCTCCCAGTCGGTGGGAAGAAGGAACAGCAGGGCCGCACCGAACACCGCCACGGTGCCCTCGTCGAGGCGTTCGCTGACGGTCTTGTAGACGTCTGAATCGTTGCCCGCGACCAGGGCGACGATGCCGGGGAGTATCCACAGTGACACCGTGATCCCGAATGCGACGAGGGTGTTCTTCTCTGCCCGCGAGAGTCTGCCCATCTCCTCCCGTTCCCGGACGACGTAGTCGCCGACACCCTCGATGTTCTTGATCTCCGGCTTGTTCAGCTTGATCAGCACGAACGCCAGGACGAGGAACATGACCAGGCAGATGGGGGCGGCCATGACCATCCACTGGCCGAAGCTGATGCGCTCACCGGTGGCCTCCTCGATCAGGCCGCGACCGATGAGGTTGGGCGGGCTTCCGACCGGCGTAAGCAGGCCGCCGACGCTGGCGGCGTAGGCCAGCATCAACATGATTGCGGCCCCGACCTTCAGGCGCAGAGGGTCGAAGTCGGGTTCGACCTTGCCCTGTTTCTGCAGCAGTTTGGCGATGACGCCGAGAATGCCGAGTGCCGTCGGCAGCAGCATCGCCACGGTGGCGGTGTTGGAGACGAACGCGGACAGCAGGCAGGTGATCGCACCGAAGGACAGGATGACGCCCGTGGTGGAGCTGCCGGCGCGGGGCAGAGCCAGGACGCGGAACGCGAACCGTCGTGCCAGGCCGTGTTTGAGCATGGCCTGGGCGAGGATGAACGCGCCGATGAACGTGAAGATCGTGGAAGAGCCGAAAGGCGCGAGGACGTCATCGGCGGGGGCGACGCCCAGGAACACCACGACGGCCACCCCGAGGAGGCCACCGATGGGGATGGGCACCGCTTCGCTGACCCACAGCACGATCACGCCGAGCAGGACTCCGGCGAGGCTCTGCTGCTGCGGTGGGATGTCCAGTGGGACAAGGAGAAATGCGACCGTCACCACGGGAGCAAGGAAGAGTCCGACGGTGCGACGGGCCTTTTCGAAGCGTTCCTCCTTGGGGGTCAGCCGTTGTTCGCCGAGGCTGCGGTAGGTGGCGCTGCCCAGCAGCGACTTGTCGACGTCGGTCTTGGCGACCGGTTCCTGCGTGGTCACTCCTGCCCCCCTACTCTTTTCCGAGGGAGTGCCCATTTTCGCTGAGAGGCTAACCACGGGGCCCTCGCGCGAATCCGGGTTAGCGTCGAAGGATGGCGCATCCCGATCTGCAGCAGATGGCCTCAGGTCTGTACCGGCTTCGCATTCCCGATAGCCGCGCGCACCTGCTGAACACCTACCTGTGGGTCGGCGACGCCGAGGTCACGCTCGTCGACAGCGGCTGGCCCGACAGCGCAGGCCTGATCGCCGACGCGTTGTCGGCACTGGGGCGCGGGCGCCAGGATGTCGCCAGGCTGGTGCTGACCCATTTCCACGAGGACCACACCGGATCGGCGGCCGAGATCGCTTCGTGGGGGGACGTCGAGGTGGTGGCCGGCGGTCCCGACGTCACCTATATACAGGGCGTCGAGCGCGGCCCGTTGCCCGTACTGACTGCTGCGGAGCGAACACTGCACCCAGATTTCACCGACCCCTCACACGGCCCGCCCTGTCGGGTGGATCGCGCGGTCGACGACGGCGACGTACTCGCCTTCGCCGGTGGGGCGAAAGTGCTCGGCATTCCGGGACATACGCCGGGCAGTATCGGCCTGTATCTTCCCGAGGCCGATGCCGTTCTGGCCGGTGATGCCGTGGCGGAGTTCCACGGGCAGGTGATCCTCGGGGTGTTCAACGTCGATCGAGCGCGGGCACGCGATGCGTTGTCCACACTCGCCGCGACTGGGGCTGCGGTCGCCGGCTTCGGCCACGGCGAAGCCGTCTTGGCCTACGCGTCACAGCGAATCGCCAGCGCGACAGACCCTTTCGCGGCCTGACGGCGTCAGGCCCGCATCAGCGACCGCCGCGATCGCAGACCGGCTTGGCAGGCTTGGACGGCCATGCACACACATCGACGAAGGTCTTGTCCTCGTACCCGCCGCCATCGATGACTCCGTAGGCGTCGCCGAGCGTCCCGGTGAACACGGCACCTCCGCCGCCGCTGTCCTTGCCACCCTCTGATGTCGTGATGACCGTGACCTGCCAGCCTTTGGCCTCGAGCTCGGACTGGTAGGCGTCCATGACCGCACCGGGTTCGCCCTCGACTCGGAAGAACACGTGCACGCCGCCGTCCGAGATGTCATTGGGGCCCTTGGTCTCCTGTGCGCCTGCCGGTGCCGGGATGAGCGCGGGCAGATCCGCCGAGGACTGCGGGGCAGGGGAGACCTGCGCCGTCGTGGTCCCCGATTCGGCGGCGTCGGCGGCGTCTTCGGCCTTTGTGGAGTCGGAGTTTCCGCAACTCGTCAGCGCCAGACCGACTGTCGTCGCAATCACCAGAACGCGGATATCTGCCATTTCATATTCCTTTTGTCGAGTGCCTGAGGCACCCTAACAATCGGTCCGATCAATTCCGTGGCGATTGATGAATATTCACGCAGGGGTGAATAGGAGTAATTTCCCATTAGTCCCAGTCGGAATCGGCATTCCTGACCGAATTTTCGACGACGGCCGCGCGCGGACCGAACGGGTCAGACCGACCGCCGGTAGGCGCCATGATCGATGGCGGCCGTGAGACCGGCGATGATCGCCTCCATGTTGTCGGTGATCCGCGACTCACTCAGCAGGCGGTCCTGCAGGTTGAACCCGTCGGTGAGCGCCAGCATCGCCCGCGCCAGCAGGTCCAGGTCGAGATCACCGTCGGTGCCGGTGGACGCCGCCTGCATGATGTCTCGCAGGCCGTTCACCCAGCGGGTGTACACGCGGCGGGGGATCTCCTTGTTCTGTTCGGAGCGCATCGCCCAGGAAAGGAATTCGAATTCGCCGACTTGGGCGTTCTGGGTCTCGCTGATCCAGCGCGCCAGGGTGCGCAGGATCTCGCCGGCCGCTTTGACCGCGCCCATTCCCGGCGTGATATTACTGGCCGCAATGGCCAGACCTTCGTCGCCGAATCTCTGCGAGACGGCTTCAAAGAGTTCTTCTTTGTTCCGGAAGCAGTAGTGGAGGCTGCCCAATGGGGCGCCCGCAGCATCGGCGATGCGCCGAGTCGTGGCCTTCGCCAGCCCCTCCTCTTGGATGATCCTTCTGGCAGCGTCGATGAAGTGCTGGCGCCGCTCCTCAGAGGGAACGTAGGGCATAACGATCCTTATCGCTTTCGGCCATGCGACCGGCTTGACAGGTGGGACTATACGTCGGCTGCACCGATCCGGCCGGTTTCGCACCAGCGACCGAGAGATCAGTCGTGGTTCTCCGCCTGTGGCAGCGCGATCCGTCACGAGGCAGAAGTCACGCCACGGGCCTCGGCCGTCGCGAATTAAAGTCTGCCGACGCTTAATGATTGGCCCCCTCTGATCGGGCGGGCACAGTGGCCCTATGACCGCCACAGCCGAACGCCACGACGACGTCACCAGCCCGCCCACGACCAGGATTTCACGACTCGAGGTGCCCGAGGTCGAGGAACTGAAGAACCCCGCGGTGAAGGGATTCTTCACGCGCCAGGAGCGCGAGGAGGGCCTGACCTCCAACTGGTTCCGTGCCCTGTCGCTGAACGAGGACGATCTGGGCCGCCTCAACGGTTACCTGCTGCCACTGCTGGGCACCGACGGACGTGGTGGACTCACAGACCGCGAGCGTGAGGTGATCGCCACCGTGGTCTCCGGCGAGAACCGCTGCGCCTACTGCCACACCAACCACGCCAACAAGCTCGGCAAGGTCGCGGGGGACTGGTCCTTCGGTCAACGCGTGGCCATCGACCATCACCAGGTCGCCGAGCTGACCGACCGGGAGCGCGCGCTCGCGGACCTGGCGATCGCGGTGAACAACAATCCGCAGTCCATCCGCGACGAGGACTTCGAGCGTCTGCGCCGGTTGGGCCTGGACGATCACCTGATCTTGGAGGGCATCTCAATCGCGGCGTTCATCGGTGCCACCAACCGCATCGGGATCGCGTTGTCGGTGCCGCCGAACCCGGAGTACACGGGCGTGCCACAGCACTGATCGGGCCAGCGAGGCCCCGCTGCACCGGCAGCGGGGCCTTGTCGTCGTCATATGCCCCATCAATCCGCGGCGTTCCCACCTCGCAGCCCACTGTCGCCCTTACAGTTGCACCGCCCGCAGTTCGTCGCACCGCGTCGCGTACCCCAGTGGTCGGTCGCGGAGCGCTCGCTGCCAGGACGGCGACGAAAGAGGAGGCGATGGCGGCTGATCGGCCCAAGGCACTGGTCACGGGGCAGCGAGGCCCCGCTGCACCGGCAGCGGGGCCTTGTCGTCGTCATATGCCCCATCAATCCGCGGCGTTCCCACCTCGCAGCCCACTGTCGCCCTTACAGTTGCACCGCCCGCAGTTCGTCGCACCGCGTCGCGTACCCCAGTGGTCGGTCGCGGAGCGCTCGCTGCCAGGACGGCGACGAAAGAGGAGGCGATGGCGGCTGATCGGCCCAAGGCACTGGTCACGGGGGCCAGCGGGAATGTGGGTTCCTGCGTGGTGCGTCGCCTGGTGCAACGCGGTGACGATGTCCGGGTCCTGCTGCGGAAGGGCAGTTCCACCAAGGGAATCGACGGATTGGACGTCGAAACGTTCTACGGAGACGTGTTCGATTCCGAGGCACTGGCGAAGGCCGTGGCCGATCGTGACGTGGTCTATTACTGCGTCGTCGACACCCGCGCCGAACTGCGGGACCCCGCACCCCCTCACTCGATCACGAGTAGCACCTGAAACGCACAGGCGCCAACGATTAGAGTGACGGAACCGCACGCCAACCGTGTGTGCGGTTGGTCGGACTAGGAGTCGCTGTGACCTGGCAGCAGATCCAGCCCTTCCTGGTCGCCCTGGCGATCGGTCTGATGCTCGGCCTGGAGCGCGAACGCAGTCACAACCGCAGGCTGCCCGCCGGATCGCGCTCCTTTGCGCTGCTGTCGCTCGTGGGCGCGATCGCCGCAAGCTTCGACCAGTGGGCCGTGGTGGCCGGGCTTGCCGCCGTGGGCGCGGTGCTGGCGCTTGCGTATGCCCGCACCAGCGAGGATGACCCGGGAACCACCACCACGATTGCGGGCCTTGCCGCCTACATGCTCGGTGCGCTCGCGTTCAGTCGCCCGGCGCTCGCCGTGGCCCTCGCCGTCGTCGTCGCGGTGCTGCTGGTGTCGAAGACCCGTATTCATCGCTTCGCCCGCGAGATCATCAGCGAGGTCGAACTCGAAGACGCCATCAAATTCCTGGTTGTGGCGTTCGTCATCCTGCCGCTGCTGCCGGATCAGGCTCTCGGCCCCTACGGTGTGCTCAACCCCGCCAAGGTGTGGCTGCTGGTGGTGCTGCTCACCGGCATCGGCTGGGTCGGCTACATCGGTGTGCGCGCCCTGGGCCCCGAACGCGGTCTGCTCGTCACCGGTATGGCCGGCGGGTTCGTCTCAGCGAGTGCCACGACGGCATCGATGGGTCGCCTGAGCCGTTCCAGCGCCAGTCTGCGGGCACCGCTGGCCAGCGCTCTGGCCGCCAGCCTCGCGACCTTTGTCCAACTGCTCCTGGTGATCGGAGTCGTCGACACCGATGTCCTTCGCCGGCTGTGGCCCCCCGTGGCAGCGGGCGCGGCAGTGCTGGTGATCATCGTCGCCCTGGTCTACCGGGGAGGCGTGCGGGTCCAGCACGACGACGCGCCCGGTGGTGAACACTCCGAGGCTCCGCCCGCGGGTCGCCCCTTCGCCCTGAAACCTGCCCTCGTCCTGGCGGCGGTGCTGACTTTGGCTCTACTCATCGGTCGCTGGGGAGCTGACGTGTTCGGCGCCAAGGGGACCGTGTTGGCGGCGACCGCTGCGGGCCTGGCCGACGCCCATGCCGGTGCCGTCGCGGCCGCCAGCCTCGCCGCCAACGGCGACATCACCGTCGACACCGCGTTGGTGGCGATCGGGGCGGCACTCGGGTCCAACCTGCTCGTCAAGACTGTGCTGGCCTTCGCCGCCGGTGGGCAACGGTTCGGCCTCAGCTTCCTGGCCGGGATGGTCCTGCCCACGGTCGCATTCGGCGCCACGTTGGCCACGGTCCTGGCGATGTGAGGGGCCTGAGGGACCTTGGTCCATAGGGCGTGGTGGCCTGCTGCTCTTGCCGCCGAGGTACCGGGTGCGCGCACGATTGAACCCCGACCGGAAGGGGACTGCTGATGAGGGCGAAGGTTGGCGACTGGCTGGTGATCAAGGGCACGACCATCGGCCGACGAGACCAGCGGGGTCTGATCACTGAGGTCCACTCCGCCGATGGTTCGCCACCGTATGTGGTGCGCTGGCTCGACAACGACCACGTGGCGACGGTGTTTCCCGGTCCAGACGCGGTCGTCGTCACCGATGAGGAGCAGGAGGCCGCCGATGAGCGGGCGCGCCATCGGTTCGGAGCGGTCCAGTCGGAGATCTCCCGCGACACGACTTCGTAGGAATTCGGATCAGGCAACGAAGTCCGCGGCAATGACCGGGAGGTCGCGCATGCCGGCGCAGTGTGCTGAGCGTTTCTCGACGATGATGCGCGGCCTGGAGTTCCTGCCCAACTCGCCGACATTGATGAACGACAGCACCGACCTCGGCCTGCTGGCCGGGTGTTTCGCCCGACCCGTTCTGGCCCAAACTGATTCCACGTCCAGCGGTGGCTGCGCCGGTCGTTCCTGCGAATTCTGAAACGCCGCTAACGGTCACTCACCGGCATGCCACACGTCGGACAGCCGCACAATGTAGGTGCGTTCTTCGGACCGATACTCGACGGTCCCGCCCTCGACGATCATCCCGACCAACTCGTTGCCGGCCTCCAGGAAGTAGGTACCTGCGTCATGCGGCAATGAATCGATGTGGCAACCCGGCACTATCACCACGCGCCGGTGCGGATCGTCGGTGAGGACCACAATCCTCGCACCGGATGGCTCCTGCCTGTTCACGTCGTCGGCATCGTCCTGCACCGCGGGTGCCTTCTGCGACTTGCGCCATTTCACGGAGTGTTTGGCCATGGGATTGTCCTGTCCGTCGACGACCTCCTGCTCGCCACCCTGACCATCCCACCCCTCGACCCATGCGGCGAGGGTCGAACGTCCTCAGTTCGCTCCCGCGGTCACCTCGGGTGGCGGCGACCTGTCTGAGCCGAACCTTGAGGAATCCCGGCATGGTTGCGTTCCCCTCGTAGTAGCGTGATCGTCGGCCGAGAGCGCCCAGTCCAGGGAGGGGCCGTGAAGGCAGGAGTGACCCCAGCTCGCGTCGGTCTGCTGATCGACTACCTCGGTGAGCAGGGCGGGTTCGACGAGAACATCCTCCCGACACTGCAACTCGTCGCCGATGACTTCCGCGACCGCGAAATCCTGGATCGTCCAGTCGAGTTCGTCGTCCGCGCGGTGCAGGGCCTGCCCAAAGGTGCTTTTGGGGCGGTCCGCGACGCATTCCACCAACTGGTCGATGAGGACGCCCTGGTGATCTTCGGGCCGTGGGTGTCGGAGAACGGTGTCGCACTGCGGCCCTTCGTCGAGAAGGTGGCCCAGGTTCCGACGCGCTGTCCGTCCTGGGCTGAATGCCCCCGCGGTACACCACAACGGCGTTCGAGTTCGCCGCCAGCTCACCATGGTGGTCACAGCAGCTGGCCGGGTGGGTGGGAAGTGAATTCCTGTTCGCCCGAAGGATTTCCGGCGACGGTTCACGGTCCAATCTACGCGACCGCCGAAGGGCACGTGCGACCGACCGCACCGGGATGACACACCAGACATGGGGAGAAGGACGTTGACCGACACCATTGACTTCGAGGTCCGCCGCCACACCCCGACCTTGGCGCACTACCGTCGCGACTGGACTCCCGACACTGGCGCCCATCTCAGCGGGATCTGGATCGGCGCGGTCGTCAGTGACGCCGGCGGCGAGAACTACTGGGGCCTGCGGGGAACCGACGACTTCATCGCAGGCATGGCGCACGTGGTGTCGCCGGTGTGTGGATTCCGCTCTCTGCCAAAGGTTCTGGACCCTAACGCCCCACATCTTTTCCCGGAGTACTCCGGCATCGACTGGTTCGAGCCACTGACGTACACGGCCAGTGACGAACTCGTCCAGACGACCTATCCCAGTGGGCGCATCGAACGGGACAACGACGGTTTCCACTGGTTCGACGCGGGTGGACGGTGGGAGATCCACGGCCGCACCGTCAGTGACGCGGTGATCACCCACGTGCCCGCACAGGACGGCATCGATCACGATGTCTTCTATCGCCATGAACTCATGTACGCCACCGGCACCGTCAACGGCGTCGAGGTGTCGGGGTACGCACACCAGGACTTCGCCTATGGCCCTGAGGGCATGATCTACACCGAACTGCCCATCGCCCGAAAGCTGCAGGGCATGTGGGTGTCCTGGCTGCACGAGTACTCCGACGGCGAGATCGGCGGCGGCAGTTTCTGGCAGGGCCGCGACGAGTTGGCGTTCGGCCCCGGGTATCAGGTCAAGAACGGAATCACCACCACGCGCGACGACATCACCGCGGAACCCGCGTTCGACGACGCCGGTCGACTGGTCACCTTGACGGCTTCCTATGGCGCAAAGCTCTATTCGTTCGCATTCGACACCATGGGCAGTCCGCTGCACTACTTCGGCACCCTGACCGAGGGGCCGTCGGGACAGGCGATCACCCGCAGTTGGTGCTGGGTGGAGTACGCCAACGGCATGCTGACGCCGGAGATTCTCGATCTGGTGGCGCAGCAGTACCGACTGGCGCGAGGTCGCTGACCACCGGTCGGCCCGGCTGGAGGTCTTCGCCACGCAGATCGATCGGGGTCGTCACATCACTGTGCCGAGGAGCCACGGCACGAATTCCTCATCGCCGTAACCGAATTCTTCGCTCTTGGTCTGGGTGCCCGATGCGACACGCAGGATCTCGTTGAAGATCTGCTCGCCGATCTCGCTCACAGTGGCGGTGCCATCGGCGATTCCGCCGCAGTTGATGTCCATGTCATCGGTCATCCGGGCATACAGTTCAGAATTGGTCGCCAGCTTCAGCGACGGAACCGGCGCGCATCCGAACGCAGACCCGCGCCCCGTCGTGAAGCACACCAGGTTGGCGCCCCCGGCGATGATCCCTGTCACCGACACCGGGTCGAATCCTGGTGTGTCCATGAAGATGAAGCCCTTGGATGTCACCGGTTCGGCGTACTCGAGAACCTCACGCAGCGTCGTCGTCCCGCCTTTTGCCACCGCGCCAAGGGACTTCTCGAGAATCGTCGTGAGCCCACCATCTTTGTTCCCGGGCGACGGATTGTTGTCCATGGTTCCGTCATTCATCTCGGTGTAGCGGCGCCACCACTCGATGCGTTCGAGGAGCTTCGTAGCCACGCTTTCGCTCGCCGCCCGTCGCACCAACATGTGCTCGGTGCCGTAGATCTCCGGCGTTTCGCCCACAATCGCCGCGCCGCCCTGCCGGACCAGCCGATCGACGGCGTTGCCCAGCGCAGGATTTGCCGTGATGCCGGAGAACGCGTCGGACCCACCGCAGTTGGTGCCCAGGATGAGCTCCGATGCGGGGACGGTCACCCTCTGGGCGCGGTTGACCTGCTCGAACATGCCCTGCAGGACCGCGACTCCGGCCTGCACAGTCTTTGCCGTACCGCCCAACTCCTGGATCGTGGAGTAGGCGATCGGGAGATCCGCGCGCAGAGACACATCCCGGGTCAGCATGCTGATCTGGTTGTCCTCGCACCCCAACCCGAGCACCAGGAACCCACCGAAGTTAGGGTGCCCCAGGTAACCTCGCATCGTGCGCCTCAGGATCTCCATCCCCTGGCTGACCTGAGCCATTCCGCAACCCGTGCCATGCGTCAGGGCGACGATCCCGTCGATGTTCGGGTACTCCTCGAGAACGCCGGACTGCCGGATCTGTCCGACGATCCGCTTGGCCGCGGTGGCCGAACAGTTGACCGTGGTGAGGACGCCGATGTAGTTCCGTGTGCCGACCCGCCCGTCGGAGCGGACGTAGCCGCGGAACGTCGCACGCTCACTGGCGGGCAGCACCTCTTCAGGCCGTGCATCGACGCAGTATTCGTATTCGCGATCGAACTCCTGATACTCGAGGTTGTGCAGATGCACGTGCTCGCCCGCTCGGATGTCCGCGGCGGCAAACCCGATGATCTGGCCGTACCGTCGGACCTCTTCGCCTCGGGCGATCGGGCGAAGTGCGACCTTGTGACTGCGGGGAACCTCCGAGACCAACGTGAGTTCTCCTGCGGCAGTGGAGATCACCGCGCCCCGCGGTAGATGCTGACGAGTGAGCCCGACGCTGTCACGCGGATCGAGTTGAATCAGAGTGGGGACGTTCTGCGCCGTGGGCATCGCTTCACCTTGTTCGAAATTTTGACAATGGGACAGATATATTGGACAACTATAGGTAGACTCGGCCACTCAGGTTGGGGAGGCGCACCCTGCGCGGTGCCACTCAAATCATGCGGGGAGAGGCTCACCATGACACGACTGACACCGGCTCTCGTGCGCGCTTTCGGCATTCTCGAGATGTTCATCGACGATGGGGGACAGGGCCTGACGTCTGCGCAGATCGTGGAACACACGGGCCTGCCCCGCACCACCGTTCATGAGTTGCTGGCCACCATGGTCGCGACGAAGTATCTGCGACGCGACAACGCCAACGGGATCTATCAGCTGGGCATCAACGCGTTTCGGCTCGGCTTCGCCTTCGCCGATCAGTTTGACCTGCTCAAGGTTGGTCAGCGGGTGACGGAGCGAGTTGCTGCCCGCTGCAACGAGACCGTCAACTTCGGCGTGCTCGACGACGACAGCATCGTCTACCTCTGCAAGGTCGACAGCACCTTCGCCGTCCACACCATATCGAAGGTGGGCGGACGGCTGCCGGCGAGCTGCACGGCGATCGGAAAGGTGCTCCTGGCAGCACTCGACGACACCGAGCTGGCCAAGATGCTGACCCGGGAATCGCTCGTATCGCTGACCCCCAACAGCATCACCGATCCGGCGGAGATCATGGCCCAGATCCGGATGATCAGGCAGCGTGGTGTCGCGTTCGAGTTCGGTGAGTCCAATCCGGACGTCACCTGCGTGGCCGCGCCTGTGCGTGATCATCGGGGGAAGTTGATTGCCGCGCTGAGTGTCTCGGTGCCCTACATCCGCTGGAAGCAGCGACCCGAGCAGGAGTGGGTGGACCTGGTCACCACTGGGGCTCGCGAGATCGGGCTCGAGCTCGGATCCCCGAGCTGAGCCCGTCCCGCCGGCCACCTGGCAGCATTCACCGGATCGGATCGTCCGATGCGATGGTGCTCCAACCGCCATGGCGCGAGGTCACGCCCATCGCAGGATGAGTGCGTTCTTCCGCTTGGCCAGTTCGATGAGCTGGACCCGGGTGTCCGGGTGCACTGTGCGCATCGGTGAGCGCGTGGCATCGCTGCCGATGATGCCACCCTCCTTGAGCAGAATCTTGGTTGCCCGCAGGCCGCATTGGCGGTTCTCGAACTGAATCAATGGCAGCGCATCCTCCCAGACGCCCTGAGCCGCATCGCGTTCGCCGTCATGGAACAGTCGGATGGCCTCTGCCAGAATCTCTGGGATCATCGAACTGCTCATCGTGCCCTGAGCCCCGGCCAACAGATCAGGGATGAGCGTCACCGCCTCCTCGCCGTCGTAGAGGCCGGGCATGTCCTCCCCGGCCATCTGGTGCACTCGACGGATCTTGTCGGCGGCATGAGCCACTTCGATCTTCGCGTACTGCACGTGCGGAATGGTGCGTGCGAGCCGAGCGAGCAGTTCAGCCGACAACGGCGTCGGACTCATCGGCGCATCCTGGATCATGATCGGGATGTCGATGGCCTCGGCCACGCGCGTGAAGTACTCGACGACACCTCGCTCGTCGACCGTCACCGAGGCGCCGACGAACGGGGGCATGAGCATCACAAGTGCCGCACCCTGTTCCTGAGCGCGCCGACTGCGCTCCGCCGCGACACGGGCGCTGTAGTGACTGGTGGCCACGCAGACCGGAATCCGCCCCGCGGCCTGATCGATCGTGGTTTCGACGACGACGTCGCGCTCGGTGTCGGTCAGTGAGAACTGCTCCGAGTAGTTCGCCATAGCGCAGATGGCGGCCGAGCGGGCGTCGACGAGGAAGTCGACGACCCTCCGTTGTCCGGCACAGTCGAGTTCGTGCTCGTCGTTGAACACTGTCGGCACGACGGGGATAGCACCTCGGATGAGGCTCATCAGTTGGCTCCTGGTTGGGGGGTGGGGGTGATCAGACGCCCGTCTATCCGGCGTGGAAGAGGTTGCGACGGAGTGTCTCGGAGTTCGTCGGGCAACACCGACTGAGGCGCGTCCTGGTAGCAGAGTGGGCGGATCCAACGGCCGACCGCGGCGGCACCGACCGACGTCGACGCGGAGACCGTGGATGCCGGATAGGGGCCGCCGTGCTGCATCGACCACGACACCGCAACCCCGGTCGGGTATCCATTGTAAACAATTCTGCCGGAGAGGTTTTCGAGCTCGGTGGTGATCGCGGCCGCGTCCTGATCGGCATCGCCGACATGCACGGTACCGGTGAGGGTGGCCGGAAGGCTTCTGAGCACGCGGAGGACTTCGGCTGTCTCCCGGTACCGAACCAACAGGCCGAAGGGGCCAAAGATCTCGTGGGTGAGCAGACGTTGTCCGTCCCCAACGACCGCTTCGACATCAGCGGCTGCCAGCACTGGCCCGATCTGACGACCGTCGGTCGTGGCCTGGCCCACGAGAACCTCTGCGACGGTGGCGATCCGAGCGACTCCTTCGCGGTACGCCTCGCGGATCCCGGCATTCAACGGGTATGCGGGCTCGACGCCGCGCAGACCAGAGACCAGCGCTTCGACGACTCGGTCGCCCGCGGGGGAGGCCGGGATCAGAAACAGGCCGGGCTTGGTGCAGAACTGACCGACTCCCAGTGTCATCGATGCCGCGATACCGGCACCGATGGACTCCCCGCGATCATCGGCGGCCGCTGCCGTCACCACGAGTGGATTGACGCTGCCCAACTCGCCGTAGAAGGGGATCGGCGTTTCCCGCCGGCCCGCCAGGTCGAAGAGCGCGCGCCCGCCGGCCAGCGATCCCGTGAAACCGACCGCCTTGATGTTCGGGTCAAGGATCAACGCGGTTCCGGCGTCCATCCCATAAACGATGCTGAACACCCCTGGGGGCGCGCCAAATCGCTGCAGTTCATCCAGCCAGATCTCAGCGATCAGCGCCGATGTCGCAACGTGGGAGGGATGCGCCTTTGCGATCACCGGGCACCCGGCGGCAAGCGCGGATGCGGTGTCGCCACCGGGCACGCTGAACGCGAGGGGGAAATTACTGGCCCCGAAGACCGCCACGGGGCCCATCGGGATGGATGTTCTCCGCAGGTCCGGGCGCACCCCCATCGGGGTGTCACCGGGATGATCGATCGACGCGTTGAGGTAACTGCCCTCGGCCACCACCTCAGCCATGAATCGCAGCTGCACACATGTCCGGGTGAGCTCACCGTTGAGGCGAACGCCGCCCAGCGCGGTCTCCTTGTCGGCGACGTCGACGATGTCCGACCGTCGTCGCTCCAGGGCATCGGCCAGTTGGTTGAGCAGCGCGGCGCGGCCGGTCCGGCCCAGGCCGCACAGATAGGGCACCGCAGCCGCAGCGTCGCGGGCCATCGACGTCAGCTCATCCGGTGGTGTGCTGGATGTGGCCAGTGACGCCACCTCACCCGTCCTGGCGTCAACCGAGGTGAGTTCTTCCCGTCGCGAATCCAATGCCGGCCCTTCGTTTGTCGATATTTCGTACAACCGTTCTCAATTTCGGAAGGTACTGATAGTGTGCGCTGCAAGTCAAGAAAGGCAGGGCGCAAGGCTTCTGCGTTGCGCGACACCGAAAAATCGGAAAGGCAGGTCCGTGAAGAAGATTCAGCCACTGGTCCATAAGCCGTGGGCACGCAGCCTCATCGCGGCCGCGGCGATCCTGGTGTTGGTACCGGCTTGCGGTACCCCGGCACAGGACTCCGGGCAGCAGTCGACGGGAACTCCAAAGGACGGCGGCACGCTCACGCTCGCCGCGATCGGCGGGGGACAGACCGAGACCCTCGACCCCACCAAATGGGCGAACACGCCCGACCAGACCAGGCTCGGCGCACTCTACGATCAGCTCGTCGAACTGGGCCAGGACGGCAGCCCCCAGATGCTGCTCGCGTCCGAGTTCACCCCCAACGAAGACGGCACCGAGTGGACGATGTCGGTTCGTGAGAACGTCAAGTTCCATGACGGCACACCGCTCACGGCCGCAGACGTGCTGTATTCGCTTCGCCGGGTTGTGGACTCAGGCGCTGCCGCGGCCGCCACCCTCTCGGTTGTCGACTTCGACCGGACTGAGAAGGTCGACGATCACACCATCGTCTTCCAACTGAAGAAGCCCGCCGGAGACTTCCCGTCGTTCTTCGTCGACCCGTCGACATCGATCGTCAAGTCGGGCACCGAGAACTTCGAAGCGCCAGTCGGAACCGGTCCGTTCAAGTTCAAGTCATGGACGCGCGGTGATCGCAGCGTCTTCGTTCGCAACGACGACTACTGGGGCACGAAGGCGCACCTCGACGAACTCGTGGTGATGCCGATGAGCGATGAGACCGCGCGCGTCAACGCCGTACTCTCCGGTGCTGTCGATGTCTCCGTCGACGTGTCGCCGACGTCCGTGGCGGCGTTCGAACAGGCCGGTGTCTCCGTGGCCGCGAAGACTGGTGCGGCAGCGTCGAACTTCTACATGCGCGCCGACTCGGCGCCCACCAACCAGCCGGCGCTTCGTGAGGCACTGTCGCTGGCCATCGACCGGCAGAAGTGTGTCGATGTCGCTCTGCAGGGCAAGGGTACGGTCGCCTCGGACCTCTTCGGAGTGAACTTCCCGTCCTTCCCCAAGGACGCCGAGACGATCAGCTACGACCCGGAGCGCGCCAAGTCCGTGCTCGCCAAAGCGGGGATCAACAATCCCAGCATCACACTGCACCTTGGTCCGGGCGGGCCGGGAATGGTCGAGTGCGCCCAGGTCTTCCAAGAGTCCGCCAAGGCGGCCGGGATCACGATTGACTTCAGCACCGTTCCCGGTCAGGACGTGTTCAATCCCGATGCCGGATACCTGTCCTGGGACTTCGGCATGACCGCATGGCTGGGTGCATCCTTCGAGTACCTGGCCCGGATGACGATGCTCAACGGCGCGTTCTTCGACGAGGTCGGCTTCGCCAACCCCGAATTCGACCGGGCCTTCTTCGAAGCACAGGCGCTGATGGATGCCGACGCACGAAACGCCGCCTACGCCGAACTCGCCAAGCAGATTCAGCAGGAGCACATCTACATCGTCTGGGGATACGGCGACTTCCTCACTGCGCACGCCGGCAAGGTGCAGGGGCTCGACGCCTATGCCGGCGGCAAGCAGGTCGGATTCAGGATGGCCGGACTCAACGAGGTCTGGTTGGATCAGTGACCCGGATCGGCAGTGGCGCCCTCGTGCTGGGGGCGCCACTGCCGATCGCTCTCCCCTGTCCCGGTCACCGGGTGCTCAGCACTTCGTTGCCAGTGCTGCGACAGCGGCAGATCAGCAGTTGGTTGAACTTTATCGGCCGCCCAGGGCGGTGAAAGGCTATGCAATGACATCGATTATCGGTCGCAGTACCGACATCACCACGGTCGAGGACCTGGCCTATATCTCTGCTGCGGACGCATTGGAACTGTTTCGCGCCAAGGAGCTTTCTCCCGTCGAACTCATGCAGGCCCTGATTGACCGGGCCGAGCAGCTCGAACCCCAGATCAACGCATTCGCTGAGACGTTCTTCGACGATGCTCTTGAAATGGCTCGCCGCGCGGCAGATGCATACGCGGGTGACGGACACAGGGCTCGACCGCTGGAGGGTCTTGCCGTCGCCATCAAGGAGGAAGTCCCAATACAAGGACTTTCACACACGGAAGGTTCCCTGACCCACGCCGGCCATATCGCGACGGAGACCGCGCCCCTGGCCCAGCGCATCTTCGATGCCGGCGGCATCATGCATGCACGGACGACCACACCCGAGTTCTGTTGTGCGCCATTCACCCAGTCGCGGATGTGGGGCCTGACCCCGACGCCGTGGGATTTCACCAAGTCGGCAGGTGGCTCGTCCGGAGGCTCGGGTGCCGCGCTGGCGGCCGGAACCACCACGCTGGCGACGGGATCGGACATTGGCGGTTCCATCCGCATCCCCGCCGCGTTCTGCGGAGTCGTCGGCTTCAAACCCTCGTACGGCCGAGTTCCCGACGTACCGCCATGGAACCTGGACCACTACTGCCAGAACGGCCCCTTGGCCAGGACAGTCGACGACGCCGCGCTGCTCTTCGGCATCATGCAGGGACACCATCCAGACGATATCGCCACCCTCGCGCCGACACTGGACATGCCCGCCCGGCTTCCCGACGTGACCGGCTGGCGAGTGGCGTTGTGTGTCAACCTGGGCGACTACGAGATCGAGCAGGCCATCGAGGACAACCTTCGGGCCGAGGCCGAGCAGCTTCGCCAGCTCGGGTTCATCGTCGATGAGATCGAACTGCCCTGGACACGCGGGCAGATCAAGGCCATGCTGGACGCGCACTTCGGTCACATCGCCGGCGCGGCAGCCGCTCGCCATGCGGTGGACAACGCCGACCTGCTCAACGACTACACGCTCGACTTCATCGAGCGGTCGACCGCCGGAGCGGCCGCCATGACGATGGCCGAAACCTACGAAGCCGAAGCGCAGTTCTACCGGCCACTGTCGCGAGTATTCGAGCAGTATCGAATTCTGCTGTGCCCCACGTTGGCCACCATCGCACTCGACGCGGGTCAGTCGTATGTTGACCGCGGCCCGACCATCAACGGCAAGGTCGCCAGCAACGTCGAGCGCGACGGCCTGATGACCGGACCGTTCAATATTCTCGGCCGCTGCCCGTCGACGGCGGTCCCGACCGGATTCGATGCGAACGGGATGCCGACGAGCGCTCAGTTCGTCGGCCGGCCCTATCAGGACATCGACTCCCTGGCCGCTGCCGCCGCTCTCGACCGCAGCCGCAGCCGCTACAGCGACAGTTCCGGCCGACCGACTTTCAGCTGAGCCGACAGGCCGCCGCTGCGCGAACAAGCTGCAAACTCATCAGCACGATCGAAAGGATAACGACTTGTCTCCCAAGAAGTTTCACCTGGGCTGGTTCGTTGGATTCGTCGCCAACGACTTCACCGGACCGTTCTCGCCGCCAGATGAGCCGTGGGACGGAAAGTTCTATGTCGAGATGGCGCAGTCGTTGGAGCGCGCCGGCTTCGACTACATGATGTTCGAGGACACTGTCAGCGTTCCCGATGCCTACGGCCGCTCCTTTGACACCTATCTCAAGCACGCCCTGTGGGCACCCAAGCATGATCCGGTTCCGCTCGCGGCCGTCATCGCAGCTGCCACGTCGCGGCTCGGAATCATCGCAACCATGTCCACGGCTTTCTATCCGCCCTACATGCTGGCTCGAACGGTGGCCACGGTGGACCACATCGCCAAGGGGCGATTCGGCTGGAACATCGTGACGTCCGCGCAGAATCAGGCCGCACTGAACTTCGGCATGGACAAGCTGCCGCCCCACGACAAGCGTTACGACATCGCCCACGAGTACATCGATCTGGTGCGTGAACTGTGGAACTCCTGGGATGCCGACAACATCGTCCGTGATCGCGAGACCGGTGCGTACTTTGCGCCGGGCAGCGTGCGCGCGGTGGATCACGATGGCGAGTACTTCCGTTCGAAGGGTCCGCTCACCACTGTTCGTCCGCCCAATGGGCAGCCGGTGTTCGTGCAGGCAGGTGGCTCACCCAAAGGCCGTGACTTCGCGGCCAAGTACGCAGATTCGATCGTCGCCAACCCGGGCAGCATCGAGGACATGCGCAAGTTCCGCGACGATGTGCGTGCCCGTGCCGCCGCGCACGGTCGAAACCCCGACGAGATCAAGATCCTGTTCATCATGATGCCGGTCCTGGGGGCCACCACCGAGGAGGCGGTGGCGGCTAACCGGCGGAACATCACCAGTGATCGCGCGGTGGAGAACATCTTGGCGCAGTTCTCCTTCACGACCGACATCGACTTCTCACAGTTCCCGCTCGACGAGGTGCCGCCACAGGACCTCACGACCGACGGCGAACAGTCCGCCCTGGAGATGTTTCTGCAGCGTGGAAGCGGAAAGACGTTGCGCGAGCTGGCGATCGACTACCTCTCGCCTCGCGTCGAGCTGGTGGGCACACCCGACGAGGTTGCTGACCGGATGGGGGAGATCGTCGACGAGGTCGGTGGCGATGGGTTCCTGATCTACACCGGCTCCAACAGCCTGAACCGCCGATTCGTGGCCGAGGTGACGGAGGGGTTGGTGCCCGCGCTGCAACGTCGCGGTCGGGTCAGGACCGAGTATGGCCACGAGTTTCTCCGGGACAACCTGCGTGCGTTCTGACAGAACCGTCGATTCGACAACACCAGGAAGGATGCCCCGATGAGCGCGTTGAAGGTCTCGATCGTGAGCGGGAACCCCCAGCCGGGGTCACGGACCGTGGCCGCGGCCAGACGTCTGGCCGAGAAACTCGGTGACAGCGATCCCCACACCCTCGAACTCAGCGAGATTGCGTCTGAAGTATTCGATTTCAGCTCCACGAAGGTGCTCGACGCGAAGCATCGGGTGCTCGATGCCGATGTGGTCGTCGTCGCGACCCCGACGTACAAGGCCAGCTTCACCGGCCTGCTGAAGGCATTCCTAGACCATTACGGGGCCGGTGATCTGGCGGGCGTCTTCGCAGTTCCGCTGATGACCATCGGGTCTGACCGGCACTATCTAGCCGCGGAGACACAACTGCGTCCCGTGCTGGTCGAACTCGGCGCGACGGTGGCGACGGCAGCATTTCCGGTCGCTACAAGTCAACTCGATCACCTCGACGACCTGATCGAGGAGTGGATGACCAGCAATGCGCACGGGATCGCCGCGATGAACCTCATGGCCCGAAACCTCTCCGCCGGTGACTGAACAACGAGAAGCCGGTCGGTCGTTCGACCAACGAGAGTTGCGCGACATCATGGGTGTCTTCCCCTCAGGGATCGTGGTTGTCACCGCTGATGCCGACGACCCCGTTGGCATGACGTGCCAGTCTTTTCTGTCACTGTCGTTGGACCCGCCGTACATCGCGTTCGCTCCCAGCATCACCTCGGTGAGCTACCCCCGCATCCGTGAGCACGGGTCGTTCTGCTGCAATGTCCTGGCCGCGGGGCAACACGACCTCTCGAGCAACTTTGCCCGGAGGGCCGACGACAAGTGGGCTGGTGTGGACTGGACCCCGAGCCCTGGTGGAAACCCAGTCCTGTCCGGTGTGCTCGGATGGATCGACTGTCGCCTCGAAGCCGAATACACGATCGGAGACCATCATCTGGTCGTTGGACGGGTCCTCGATTTCCACTCCGAGCGGCAAGCGCGGGAGGCACTGCTGTACCACCGCGGAGGCTACGCGTTAAGCGCAGGGAGTCCGTCCGCGAACTCCGGCGATTCATGACCGGCCACCACGACGATCGGCGCATGACCCGAAGCACGCGCTGTGCCCGGGTCATCCGTCCCGTACTGTTCGCCGGTGTCTGTGAGCGCGCTGTACGGCAGCGGGACCGCCAGCGTGTGGATCGGTGACGTGCTCGCAGGAGGAACACAGTCGTGGGCGGGGCCGCCACGACTGTGTGCTCGACCGCTTTGTGTTGAAGGAGCCATTCGATGAGTCTTGATGTCGGGCTGAGTCCGACGAGTTCGAACGAAGTCAGTGATGAGCGATCAATTGCAGCACGGGTGTCGGCGATGCTGCAGCAGAGACCCTGGATCGCCGTCGGAGTGGTGATAGCCAAGCGTGTGGGCGCTGGGATCGCGCTGCTGTTCACGGTCCTCACACTCGCCTTCTTCGCCGCCGCTCTGCTGCCGGGGGACCCCGTCAGCGCGGTGCTGGGCCGCAGCGCCTCACCCGAGCGGATCGCTGCGATCCGGGAGTCGCTGGGGCTCAATCAGCCCCTGCTGGAGCGTTATTGGAACTGGTTGACGGGCGTGTTGTCCGGTGACTTCGGCAAGTCTCTGGTCTCCCAGGAGTCAGTGACATCGATTCTTGCGCCACGTATCTCGAATTCGTTGATCCTGGCAGGGTGCGCGCTACTGCTGCTCGTACCGGCAGCGCTGGTGCTCGGCGCCTACGCTGGCGCCTCGCCCGGGTCTCGCGTTGATCGGATCATCTCAACGTCGACTCTGGGGTTCCTTTCGATGCCCGAGTTCACCCTGGGCGCGCTGCTGGCCTATCTGATTGGTGTGCAGAGCAACGGCGTGATTCCGGCGATCTCGGTGTTCCCGGCGAACGGCAGTCCGCTCGCCGATCCACGTGTCCTCGTACTACCGGTCCTCACAATGGTTTTGGTGAACATGGGTTACGCGCTGCGCATCGTGCGGGCCGGCGTTGCTGAGGCGATGTCGTCTGAGTACGTGAAGATGGCCAGGCTGAACGGCGTCAAGGAGCGTGACATTGTCTTCAAGTACGCGCTCCGCAATTCACTGGCGCCCTGCATACAGAGCATCTCGTTCATCCTTGTCTATCTGGTGGGTGGAGTGGTTCTGGTGGAGACCGTGTTCCAGTACCCGGGAATCGGATTGATGGCCGTGAATGCGACTCTGCAGCGGGACTTCCCGGTCATTCTGGGTGTGACAGCGCTGATCGCAGCTGTCTACATCGTGGTCAACACCCTGAACGACGCCCTGATCGTCCTGGTGACCCCGCGGCGGTGGGGACAGCGATGACCACTCAGCGCAAAGTCGGGCTCGTCATCCTGACCGGAATCCTCCTGTTTGCAGTCTTCGGCCGCTTCATCGCGCCGTATTCGCCCACCGAGGTGGTGGGCACCCCCTACAGTTCCCAGATCGGGCTGCTCGGCCTGGATGCGCTGGGACGCGACGTGTGGTCCCGGGTGCTCTACGGCGGACTCGGATTGATCGTCACAGGAGTCGTCGCCACCGCCGTCTCCTACCTGCTGGCCGCTCCGGTGGGCGTCTTCATGGCGTTGCGCGGTGGTGGTGCCGAACGGGTCATGACCTGGCTCAACGACGTCGTCCTTGCGTTTCCGCCGATCCTGTTGCTGCTGCTGCTGGCAACGAGCGCGGGAAAGGGCGTGACCGTCGTCGTCGTGGCGGTGATCATCGGCCACTTCCCGCAGGTGTGCAGGCTTGCCCGCGCAAGCGCGAGTGACGTCGTGCTCTCGAGCTATGTCGACGCCTCCTGGCTGAGAGGTGAGCGTACGTTCGCGATAGCCCGTCGGGACGTGTGGCCGAACGTCATGCCTACGCTGGCCGCCGACTTCGGGACTCGCACCGCGTCCTCGATTCTCCTCATCGCCGGCGCGACGTTCCTCGGCCTCGGTGAGACCCCGCCGTCGTCGAACTGGGCACTCATGGTGTCCGAGAATCGGATCGGGTTGTCCATCCAGCCACTGGCAACCTTGGCCCCTGCGGTGCTGATCGGCCTGTTCATCTTCGGCGTCAACCTCGCCGGCGATCGAGCGGCGCGAACACGTCGTCGCAACACACTGAAACGCTCTGGCGTACGCGCGGATAGGACGAAGTCGTGACGGCGGAATCATTGACCTCCCCGGCGAAGACAGGCACTGCATTCATCAACGTCGCGGGGTTGACCGCCGAACTCGACGACGGCACGAAGATCGTCGAGGACGTGTCGTTCTCGGTGGCACCGGGTGAGATCCTGGGAATCATCGGAGAGTCCGGCAGCGGTAAGACCACGACGTCTCTGGCGTTGCTGGGCTATGCAACCCCCGGCGTGACGCTCGCCGGCCGTGTCGAAGTCTCCGGAAGGAATCTGCTCGAGCTGACACCGGCACAGCTGCGGGCGGTGCGCGGTCTGGAGATCGCCTACGTCCCCCAGGACCCGCCGTCTGCCCTGAATCCTTCGATGCGGGTCGCCAAGCTGATCAACTCGATGCTGGCCGCACATGCGGGCCGCGACCAGAGTTCGTCAGGCATCGGTGCTGCGCTGAGCCGCGTCGACCTGCCCACCGACCGCGACTTCATCAGGCGGTTTCCGCATCAGCTCTCCGGTGGTCAACAGCAGCGTCTTGCCATCGGTGCAGCACTTGCCGCGCGGCCTGGGGCAGTTGTGTTCGATGAGCCGACCACCGGACTGGACCTGCTGACACAGGCCCTCATCGTGCGTGAAATCCGCTCGCTGAGAGACGAACTGGGCGTCGCGATGGTGTACGTCTCGCACGATCTCCGCGTGGTCGCAGATCTGGCGGACCGCGTGTGTGTCATGCATCGGGGTCGCATCGTGGAGACCGGCGATGCTCGGACTGTGCTTCAGGACCCTCAGCACGAGTACACCAAGAGCCTGGTCGCCGCGATTCCCAGCCACCGAGCCCGGATCGATGCACCTGAGCCCGTGGCGTCCCGCCCGCCTAGCACCGTCTCGGTCACCGGCCCTGCGCAACCGCAGGGCAGGGGAGCGGCGGCCGATACCCAGCTGCACAGTCAAGGCGATGTCCTGACTGTGCAGGGCCTGCAGGCCGGATACCGATCCCGGGGAACCTACGTGCCCATCCTGCGGAACGTAGATCTGCGGATCGGGGTGGGCGAGCGGGTCGCCATCGCGGGCCAATCAGGCAGCGGTAAGACGACGCTGACCCGCTGCATCAGTGGGCTCGTGGACGCGAACGGTGGAACGATCACCTTCGACGGACAGAATCTGCCGTTGCGCTACAAGGATCGTTCCACTGAGCAGCTGCGCTCGATTCAGGTTGTGTTTCAGAATCCGACGCTGTCTTTGAACCCCGCATTGACGGTGAACGAGATCGTCGGTCGTCCGATTCAGCTGAGGCGAGGTGGTCGGCGCGCCGCCAACGCCGACGAGGTTCGACGCTATCTCGATCTGGTGGAGCTGGATGCCTCCGCGGCGGCACGCCGGCCGCGCGAGTTGTCCGGCGGTCAACGGCAGCGGGTGATGATCGCCTCAGCACTGGCTGCGGAGCCGAAACTCCTGATCTGTGATGAGATCACCTCCGCACTGGACGTCTCGGTGCAGGCAAAGATCCTGCGGATGTTGAAGACACTCAGCCAGGAGCTCCAACTGGCTCTTCTCTTCGTGTCGCATGATCTCGGCGTAATCACCAGCATTGCGCAACGGACCGCGGTGATTCACTCCGGCGAGATTCTCGAGGATAAGCC
The DNA here is from genome assembly GCF_010729895.1 of Mycolicibacterium confluentis. Classification (NCBI taxonomy): domain Bacteria; kingdom Bacillati; phylum Actinomycetota; class Actinomycetes; order Mycobacteriales; family Mycobacteriaceae; genus Mycobacterium; species Mycolicibacterium confluentis. The sequence continues at coordinate 2,459,222 of NZ_AP022612.1, read as the reverse complement.
GACTGCCGACCTGATCTCATCGCCTGAATTCGAGTACACCCGTCAACTGATCGCAGCGGCCGATGAGCTCGAATCCTTCACGACACGGAGCTGACGCACAGCACTCCAGCCCAAGACAGGCCATGTCATACAGGCCGGAGCTGATATTCACGGTGATCATCGCTCAGCAGGGCAGGCCAGCCGGGTTCGCTGCGAGCAGCTTGGGCCACCAGCCTGAAGATGTGTACGTCCAAGGCGTCCGGCGTCCGGCGTCGGTCATCTATGCGCCGCATTTGGGCCGTGCGTATGTGATCGCTGAGCGAATCAAACACACGTCACCGCGCCTGTCGTTGCTGGATCTGCACGTCGGCTTGGCGGAGGCGGCCTGCGCCTCGTCCCAGAAGTTGGTGCCTGTCGAGCATGCGGAGTCGTCAGAGTTACAGAATCGACTGCGTTACTACGGTACGCATGCCGGGCTGGGATCCTATCTGGCGGACCTGGCGCGGCTTGGCGTCGTGGACGGTGTCATCGTCTCACCGATACTCGACGGCGGCTCAGCCCGCGGGACACTGTGCCTGACCCGCGCCCTGCAGCGGCTCGCTGACGAGTTGGGGGAGCGGTGGCGCATCGTTGTCGAGGACTGGAGAAGCTAGTTGAGCAGCCGCCGCTTCTCGGATCACACCGGCGCAGGCAACGCCACGAGCCGACTGACCGCGAAAGCAGCTGCCTGATCGGCCATCCCGTTGACCGCGTACTGCACGTGCGCGGTGCCAGACCCCGGGCCGAAGCCGCCGGAGCACACCGTGTCACCGGGTGCACACAGCTCCTGAGCTCTCCCCGCGTACACGGGTCCGACATCGAGCGCGGGCACGCCATACTTCGGCAGCGCCGGTCCGGCCGGTTTACCGAAGAGCACCACCGCGACCACGTTGTCGGCGACGTCCGGCGGCAACGGAGGCGGGAGGGCCTCGGGGCTCACCCCGGCCGGCACGATGCCCGAGGTGACGAGCGCCGTCACCGCGGCGCCCTGGGAGTATCCGCCGAGCACCATCTGGGTCTGCGGGCAGACGGACACGACGCCCCGCACATGGTTGGCTTCGTCCCGCACACCGTCGACGACGTTCATAGTGAACGCCGGGCCAGCCGCGAAATTGGCGCTGGCGGGATAGTTGACGCCGTACATGCCCACGGTGCGCGGGAACGCCTGAGCCCTGAGCGAGTCGATGAATCGTTGGCCCGCCGCACCCGGTCCGGGCTGTTCCGCGGTGCCTCGCGCGAAGGCCACTCCGATGTCGGGGCACGGGTCCGCCGATGCGGTCGGCGTCACGGACAGGGGGAACAACAACAAGCCCATGGCCGCCAGCAGACGCGGGACCAATCCGACAACAGCAACCACTTCCGTCCCCCCATTGCGACGTCGTGCGGCGCCGACCGTCGAGTCCCCACGCGTCGATCGGCGGTTGCCATCTGGCAACACGGTCAGCGTAGGGCTGACGTCGGTTCGGCCGGGTCAGAAATGCCGATCTCGGTGTCGGGGATCAGCCCGCTGGAGCCGAACCGCCCTGGTCAGGCACAGTTTCGGTCCTGTCGGAGCGTGCTGCTACAGATATCGGCAACACGCCGAGATGGAGGTAGTCATGACGGGCAAGACAGTGGTGGAGATCGTCCAGGACCAGTTGGGGCTGGGACCGGCGACGGTGTCGTTCCAGCGGACCCTGCGAATCCCCGAGACGGGGGTACATCCGCTTCCGCCCGGCCTGGGGGAGTTCCCACTGCGGCGCGTCTCGGACTACCCGGACACCGCTCCGCCCGAGTGGCTGTCGCGTGGCGGAGTCATGCTGCCGATCTACCAGCGCGAGGCGATGTGGCTGTCGTTCGACGCTCCCGAACCCGCCGCCCTGCAGATCGGCGTCGGCAAGGTGTGCGCGGTCAGCGGCCTGCCGTGGATCGACCATCTGATCGGTGATCCGCAGAACTACGTCGCACTGCCCGAGCAGCCGTGGCTGGACGGAATCAATTCCGGGGACGGCTTCATCCGCCAGTTCGTCGCCGTGCCGCTCGGGTCCGGCGCCACAGTCGAAGGTCAGGTGACGGGGGAGGAGACCCATGGTGGAGTGCAGCTGCGTGCCGTCGGTCTGACCGAGGAGGCGCTCGCGGCATGGCACGCCGCACGCGAGCCTGCCGGGCCGCCCGTGGACCGAGACGAATACGTGCGCGCCGGTCTGCCGTGGTTCGACTACTACGACGCGGACGCCAAGGACCTCGCACCGTCGAAGATTCTGGCGAAGGTCACCAGTGTCGGCGAAAAGCTTGGGGTTGAGGAGGATCCGTTCGTGCCCGTCGATCCGAAGACCGTGGTCACGATCAGTGGTGCCGGCCCCACCCCCGTCACCGACGGGAGTTGGTAGCCGGATTCCGCGCGTTCACGCGGTCCCACCGCCCGACTGCGACGGGGTCAGTAGATGGGAACGTCGACATCCACCCACGGTCGCTTCGCCGCACTGTGGTCCTGGGTGGAGTGGAACTCGGATTTCGCCTCGAGTTCGGCCAGCAGCGTCTTTCGCGGCACCTCGGTGCGACTCTGTGGGGTGCCGTGTTTGCCGGCCAGCGTCGAGACCACGGAGATCAATCGCCGGGGATCTCGCCCGTTGGTGCTGCGGTGCTCGAAGTGATTCCACAGTGTCTTGGGAGTGGCGTTCAGGCTGCCGTGGTGGCCGACCTTGTAGAGGTGGGTGTCGGCCAGTTCGGCGCGAATGGCCTCGCTGTTGGGGGCGTCGAACAGTGCGTAGGACCAGTTTTCGATCTGAGCGTCACCGGGGAACAGAAGCCGGGTGCCCGCGATCTGTATCAGCAGGATGACGCTGGTGTTGTTGAGCACTCCGTCCATCACCCGCAGCAGCGACATCATGCCGCTGACGTAGGCACGGTTGATCCGGGGCACCAGCCATTCGGCTTCTTTCGGCAGGTCCACGACCGCATCCGGGAAGAGCGGCGCCACAACGGCGTTCAGGTCCAGTCCGGAGGCGTCACCGGTTGCCGCGGCCATACCCCAGGCGCCGGCCAGATGCCAGAATTCATCGGCATCGGTGCGGGCCTGACGGGCGATCGATGGCGCCTGCGCCAGGGTGGGTGGCCCGAGGACGCTGATCTTGACGCCGGGGATCAGCGTCGGGTCGGTGAGGTCGTCACCGAACTTCGTGTAGATCGCGTCGCGTGCACCCATCTTCATCAGCCGGGTGACGGCCGCCTTGTTCTTCAGGTTGGTCTCACCGAGGAACGCCAGCTTGTCGGCCACCACCGCGGGAAAATCGTTGCCCTGCTTGAGCCGACGCCCTTCGGCGCGCGCGCCCGCCGCGAAGGAGTGCATCTCGTTCATCGTGGCGGCCAGCATGGCGTCGCGTGTCCGGGTGCCCCGCGGAGCGGTGGCGTTGGTCGCCAGATCCGGGGCCTCCGTCCAGGGCTGCACGACGACCCCGGGGCGCAGTGCCTCGATGATGTCGCCGGACGGTCCGGAGCCGAACCCGCTGATGTGGTCGGCGTGCCGGTGGGTGGCCACCACCATGTCCAGGTGTCCATCGGTCTGGGTCCTGATGTCGGCGGCGACATCGGCCATCCGGCTCGGAGGGGCGCTGCGCGGCATCTGGGTGCTGCCGAAGTCGATCAGAATGCTGCGGCGATCATTGTCGGTGTAGGTCAAAGTCAGCAGGAGGCAGTCACCGAATCCGACGTTGTAGGCCCGCAACCGGGCCGAGGCGACCTCGGTCATGTCCACGCCTCCTCGGACGAGCGCAGCTGGCGGCGTGCCTCATCGGCGGACTCTGCGCTTGCGAACAGAGTGCGTTCCAAGTGGAAGGAGGCCAGCTGCGAGGAGCGGTTGGCGCCGTCGAGGTAACCGCGTTCCCACATGTAGTCCAGGCGATGCTGCCACTTCTCGATATCGCGCTCGTGGGCGTCGCGGCTCAGCACTCGGTTGGACACCTCGAACTTCAGGTCCCCGTACTCATCGAGAATCAACGTGGAGCCGCCCTCAAGTGCCACAGTCTGGTCTGCTCCCATCCCCGGCGGCGGCCGAAGGTGGTAGGTCTGCAGTTCCTCACCCGTGAGCCGCAGGTACTGGGTGCATTCGACGACCGTCTCGTGGATCTGGGCGCCGTCATCGGGGGAGATGCGCAGGCAGGGCCGCACGCTGGCGACCCGGGTGTAGGCCTCGGGGTTGAGGTTCAGCACGTCGCGGTTGTTCCAGATGTGGCGGAACATCTCAGTGGGATCGGTCTGCAGCGCACCCAGGTGTACCCCGGAGCGCTGCAACTTCTTCGCCGGTGGCCGCCACAGCCCAGTACGTGTCGTGGAAGCCGGGGTGATCCCGTAGTCGGCCATCGCGGTGCGCAGATGACGCCGCAGTTCGTATCGGCTGTCGTCGGTGCGCACCTCGGCGTCGGCGGTGAGAAGGGCCGACAGCAGATCCCCGAAGCTGATGTGGATCGGTGGCGTGTAGTCGATGGCCCGGATCACCATCGACAGGAGGGTCGCGGCGATGTCGGCGCCCTGCTCGGCTGCCATCGCTATGCTCACCAAACCGTGATCGCCCACGGCCATCCGCTCGATTCGGGCGACCCAGGCCGCGAGGAAGCCGCGCATCGCGCCGGCAACGAACACCTCGCCGCGCCTGTGCTCCTCTTCGAATTCCGGGTCTGCCAGGATCCGTTTGGACGGAGGGATGGCAATCGAGCGACGAAGTGCGTTGACCCGCGCATCGCCGGCGTTGGCCCGCATCTGTTCGGCCAGGCCGAACAGCGCACTGCCAGCGAGATTGTCCCAGGACAGTGCTGATCGGGCGACGAAACCTTCGGGCACTTCGGGCGCCGTCGACGGTGGCGAGGACGAGTCGACGATGGGCGTCAGGAGGTGGCAGACGAGTTCGGGCAGGGAGTAGACCGAGAGCAGAGCGACAATATCGGCGAACGCCTCATGCAGAGCGGCCTGGTCAGCCGAAGAGGGCGCCATGAACTTGTCGCGAAGCCCGTCGAGAAGTGCGTGAGCGGTTTCGTGGGCCACCACGTCGTGTGACAGACACAGGTACACCGGATCCTCGCCACGCACGTAGCCGAGCACGATCGCCTCGAGATCCGGCGAATAGTAGGCGTTGGCCACTTCGAAGGCGTGCGGCACCACCTTGATCTGATGACCGTGGATGCCCCAGGGAATGCGCCTGCCGAGTGCGGACTCGAAACGCAACAGCGTGCGCATCACGATGGCGTACGCATTGACGGCGTGGAAGTTCGGGTCGTCGAGCAGGTCGGCGCTGAACGTGGGCGCGGTGGTGAGGTCCTCGGGAGGCTGTGCGGGCCGGTACATGGCGCGGGCGGAAGCGTCGTAGTCGATCACGTAGACCGCGCATCCCATCGGGCCGTCGATCAGGTCCTCCCAGGGCAGGCTGACCTGCGCGGTGACGACCTTGCCGTCCGGCCCCCGCACGCTGGGGTCCTGCGCGATGATCCGCAGTGCGCGGCGGGTCCCGAATTTCGATGCTGGACGTGCTTGACGCGTTCGCGCACGGGGGCCGGTGCTTTCGGAGATTTCCTGTGCACGAGCTCCGTTGGCAGTGAGCTGTTCGGCCATCGCCACCCTCAACCCGCCAGTTGCGCTGACCGAGCCGCCAGCGTAGAGCCCACCGCCGTGGTGCGCGGCTGTCTCAGTGCTGTCGAAGCGCGATGCGTACTCGTTTCGACGCTGCACCTGATCCGCACCGGGATGCCTCCCACCACGGCGGTGTGCCCGTGTTCCCACTGTGCGCCCGTAGGTGCGGGAGCACATGAGTAGCCGACTACCCGTCCTGTCGCTGCCCTGCTCGGCGCAATCTCGATCAGCGAGATGCCGGTGTAGCCGCTCGCGGCGAGCTGATCGCTGAACGCGTTCATGATCTGCGTGCGGGTGTCGACGCTGCCAGTCATCGGACCTCCAGGGGTGTGGGGGGCTGTGTAGCGCTGGCAGGTGTGAACAGGACGGCGATGGACAGGGGAGGAGCAGGTCGGCCGAAGTTGGAACCTACCCGGAATTGATTCGAGTGTCCGATACTGTAGTTTCGGTCATCCGAAACCATTGGACGAAGTGACGACCCTTCGGAGGCGACAGGTGAGATTGGGCGGTTGGCGGTGCAGGACCGGGAAGGCCACGGCCATGGCCATCATCGGTGTCGCGGCGACGTTGACGGCCTGTTCCTCTGGCAGCGGCGCGGGCGACGCAGAGCGACCGACGGTGTTGACGACGTTCACCGTGTTGGCCGACATCGCCTCCCACGTCGCGGGGGAGCACCTGAGGGTGGAGTCGATCACCAAGCCGGGGGCGGAGATTCATGGCTACGAACCGACACCCGGAGACATCAGGAAGGCCGCCGGCGCTGATCTGATCCTCGACAACGGCCTGAACCTCGAGGCCTGGTTCGGTCGGTTCGTGGAGGGCCTCGATGTACCCCATGTGGTGGTCAGTGACGGGGTGCAACCCTTGGACATCACCGGAGACGCCTACGCCGGTCTGCCGAACCCACACGCCTGGATGTCACCGCTGAACGTCCAGATCTACGCCGACAACATGGCGGAGGCCTTCGCCGAACTCGACCCCGAGCATGCCCAGGACTATCGCGACAACGCCACGGCCTACCGCGCCCAGATCCGGCAGGTCCACGACGAGCTCGTCGCCGCATTGGAAGACCTGCCGGCCTCGCAGCGTGCCCTGGTGACCTGTGAGGGGGCGTTCTCCTATCTGGCGCGTGATGCCGGGTTGACCGAGAAGTACATCTGGCCCGTCAACGCCGAGCAACAGGCCACGCCACAGCAGATCGCCTCGACCATCGAATTCGTCAAAGCCCATGACGTACCCGCCGTGTTCTGTGAGTCCACGGTCTCTGATGCACCGATGCAGCGCGTCGCCGAAGCCACCGGAGCCCGCTTTGGCGGGGTGCTGTTCGTCGACTCGCTCTCCGAGGCTGACGGACCGGTGCCGACTTACCTCGACCTGATCCGCCACGACGCCGGAACCATCGCGGCGGCGCTGACCGCCGACCACACATCGTGACGACTGTCCCGGCGCTGCAGGTCGATTCGGTCACCGTGCAGTACGGACCCGTGCTCGCCCTGCAGGATGTTTCGTTGGCACTGCACCCCGGCCGGGTCTGCGGACTGGTCGGAATGAACGGGTCGGGGAAATCCACCCTGTTCAAGGCGGTGATGGGATTGTTGCGCACCCACTGTGGCACGGTGCGCATTCACGGGGCGGATCCCGCGCACGCGCGCCGAGCCGGGCGCGTCGGCTACATGCCGCAGAGCGAAGCCATCGACTGGGGATTCCCGCTGTCGGTCCGCGACGTGGTCCTCACCGGCCGTTACGGCCATATGGGGCCTGCCCGGCGGGCCCGCCGCTGCGACCACCGAGCGGTCGACAACGCGCTGGAGCGCGTCGAACTCGTCGATCAGCAGCACCGCCAGATCGGGCAGCTCTCCGGCGGGCAGCGCAAGCGCGCGTTCCTGGCGCGGTGCATCGCCCAGGGTGCCGACCTGCTGCTGCTCGACGAACCCTTCGCCGGCGTCGACAAGCGCAGCGAGGCCACGATCAGCGGCCTGCTGCGTGATCTGGCGGGCGGCGGCACGACGATCCTCGTCTCCACTCACGACCTGCGCGCGCTGCCCGAACTCGCCGACGAGGCGATTCTGCTGATGCGCACGGTGCTGCTGCACGACAGCCCCGAGACCGTGCTGCAACCGCGTAATCTGGCCCGCGCCTTCGGCCTCGACATTCTCGACGACACTCCAGGACCGCGGTGAACCTCGTCGAGTTCCTCGTCGAACCGCTGCGGCTGGAGTTCATGGTCCGCGCGATCGCCATCACCGTCATCGCGTCAGTGGTGTGCGCCACCCTGTCCTGCTGGCTGGTGCTCATCGGCTGGTCGCTGATGGGCGACGCGGTCTCGCACGCCGTGCTGCCCGGCGTCGTACTCGCCCACATAGCCGGAGCCCCATTCGCCCTGGGCGCCATCCTGTTCGGGTTCGCCGCCGTCGCGCTCGTCGGCGTCGTCCGCGACACCGGACCGACCAAGGAGGACGCCGCGATCGGCGTCGTCTTCACTACGCTGTTCGCGCTCGGTCTGGTCCTGATCTCGGTCACGCCCAGCCATGTCGACCTGCACCACATCATCTTCGGCAGCGTCCTCGGCGTCTCTCGCTCGGACCTGACCCAAGTCGCCGTCCTCGGGATCGTCACCTTGGCAGTCCTGGTCTACAAACGTCGCGACTTCACGCTCTACGCCTTCGATCCCAACCACGCGCACGCCCTCGGACTCAACCCGAGACTCCTCGGCGCTGCTCTGCTCGGCCTGCTCGCATTGACCGCCGTCGTAGCACTGCAAGCCGTCGGCGTCGTCCTCGTCGTCGCCCTGCTCATCACTCCCGGTGCCACCGCCCACCTGCTGACCAACCGCTTCGGTCGGATGCTGCTGATCGCACCTACGCTGGCGGCCGCGTGCGCGTTGATCGGCCTCTATGCCAGCTACCACCTCGACACCGCGTCCGGGCCCATGGTGGTCCTCGCGAACGGGGCGGCGTTCACCCTGGCCTACCTGTTCAGGCTCGGGCACACGCGAGGCACGACGCGGCGGAATCCCACATCACCACGGAGGCTGCGATCGCGTGCCCGCGCGGGCTGATGACACGGCCGCATCACCCGACTCCAGCACAGAAGCCGGGATCGCGCCCGGAGGCGGGTCGGCGCCAGCGGTCCTGACCAGCGCAGCTGGCCCCACGAAACACGACCACTACAGTGTCCGGCATGACTCAACAGCTCGGCGCCACCCATCCAGACCTGGTCACCGTCGAGGTTCCGACGCACTGGTACAACCTGGCGGCCGAGCTTGACCAGCCGATCCCGCCGCACCTGCATCCCGGCACCAGGGAACCGGTCGGGCCAGATGACCTCGCGCCGCTGTTCGCCAGCGGGCTGATCGCGCAGGAGGCGTCCACCGAGACCTACATCGAGATCCCGGAGACGGTGCGGGACATCTACGCGATGTGGCGCCCGTCCCCGTTGATCCGCGCCCGACGCTTCGAACAGGCCCTGAACACCGGAGCGCGCATCTACGTCAAGTACGAAGGTGTCAGCCCGGTGGGCAGCCACAAGACCAACTCCGCGGTCGCGCAGGCCTACTACAACCACATCGACGGCGTGCGGAAGCTGACCACCGAGACCGGCGCCGGGCAGTGGGGCAGTGCGCTGTCGTTCGCCGGCGCACAGTTCGGCCTGGACGTCGAGGTGTGGCAGGTCCGCGCCTCGTACGAGTCCAAGCCGTATCGCGGTCACCTCATCCGGACCTACGGCGGCACGGTGCATTCGAGCCCGTCGACGCTCACGCAGGCCGGGCGCGCGATCCTCGCCAAGGATCCGAACACCACCGGCAGCCTCGGTATGGCAGTCAGCGAGGCGGTCGAGGTTGCCGCGTCCGAACCGGACACCCGGTATGCGCTGGGCAGCGTGCTGAACCACGTGGTGCTGCACCAGACCGTCATCGGCCAGGAGGCCGTCGCGCAGCTGGCGCTTGTCGAATCCGACGGCGCCGATGTTGTCTTCGGTTGCGCCGGAGGAGGTTCCAATCTTGCCGGGCTGTCCTTCCCGTTCCTGCGGGAGAAGATCCACGGGCGGTCGAACCCACGGATCGTGGCCGCCGAGCCGTCCGCGTGCCCGTCGATCACCGAGGGCGAATACCGCTACGATCACGGCGACGTGGCGGGGCTGACCCCGCTGCTCAAGATGCACACCCTCGGCATGGAGTTCGTGCCCGACCCGATCCACGCCGGCGGGCTGCGCTACCACGGGATGGCGCCGGCGCTCAGCCACACCGTTGAGCTCGGTCTGGTTGAGGGGGTGGCGATCTCGCAGCGCGACGCCTTTGCCGCGGGTGTGCAGTTCGCACGGTCCCAGGGCATCGTGCCCGCCCCGGAGGCGACGCACGCCATCGCGGCTGCGGCCAGGCACGTCGCCGACGATCCGCGGGAGCAGGTCGTGGTCATCGGACTGTCCGGGCACGGCCAGCTCGATCTGCCGGCCTACGCGGAGTACCTCGACGGGAATCTTCAGTGAGCCGCTGACAGGCCGTGGGCGACCGGCCGATCAGGGTCATCGCCTCTCGCGCGACGACACACCCGACGGCAGCATCGAATCGACCGGCGGCGGTCCGTCGAAACTCACTATGCCAGTGGAGAATTGATCACCACGTTAGTCGTGTACGTTTCGTCACTGTGACGTTATGGGGACATTGAGCCCATCCACAGGGGAGGGACGCCGGCGCACACCTGAGAACACCAGCCCGAGTCGGATGAATCCGCGGGGGTCACACCCCATCGCCATCCCCGGCGCCCGGCGGTCGGACACCGGCGGCTGCCAAACTCCCGCAGGCCGAAGTTCCACGGGGGCACGCTGCCGCCACAGCCCAAACCTGCTGCACCACAGTATGTTACGTCACAGTGACGGAACTGGGTGGCGCAGGCGTGCATCGCCCGACGGGGCGCTGAGACCACTCGGCGGCACGCAAGCTGCACCACAAAGGTGTCAGTGACCCGACGGCCGCCGGCGCCCACGCAGTCCACGCATACACCGCGTACGGCGAGCAATCACCGGGGCAAGCTGGTCAGACGCGCGGAACTGCGGCCACCGAGTGGATGACAGTGGCCGACGGTGCCCGGTATGGACATTGCGACATAGACCGCCGAGGCCCTTTCGCATCACGACCCCAGGTCACCAAAGTACCGATAAGCCACATTATGTCAAGTAAACCATTGCAGGATGTTCTGCTGCCCAACGCTTTTCGATACGGCCGGCCCAGCCGAGTAGCCGCTTCCCCTACTGGTGATGAGGATGGGTGACCGGCCGGAGCTCAAGCCGCGGGATTCCTGCGAAGTCGGTTGGATTACATGTATAGAGCGGCAACCCATGCGCGATCGCGCTCGCCGCGATGAGCGCGTCATACGCGCGCGCCGCTGGCTTGCGTCCCGATGCGCGCAGTGCCGCCGCCACGGCGCCAAACGCCCGCGCACAATCACCATCGAATGGAAGAACATCAAAGTCCGCCTCGGCCTGCTGCAGGTGCTGCTGACGGGCGCTGCGCTCGGCATCGTCGCGCGCTACATGCGGTCCTACGGAAAGTTCGGCCAGCGTTATCGCGCTAATCACCGATTCATCGGGAAGCTCGGTTGGGTCGGATATCTGGCCGAGGAGGATCACCGTGGAGGTGTCCAGCATTCCCTGGGGCGAATCTTCTGTCACAGCGACGGGTCCATCAGGTCGTCGATATCGCGCCGGAGCGCATTTGGGTTTACCTGCGGCAGGTTCTTGCGGCGACGAATGAGTTCGGCCGGTCCGGCGCTGGACCGAGGAAGGGGGCGGAGTTCGGCCACCGGCGCGCCGTCGCGAGTAACGACGATGCGCTCGCCATGCTCGACGCGACGCAGAACTTCTCCCCCGTTGTTCCGAAGATCGCGCACCGTGACCGTATCCATATACCCAGTGTATCACCGGTGATACAGCCGTAGCGACACTTACTTGCGCGCGAAGATGCAGAAGGCGAATACGCAGGGTGACCAGCAATGCATTGCCGCATTGCCCTACTGCCCAACGGCTCTCGTTGAGCTGCCACAGATGTGCCGCGCCCGGAACGAACCACGGCGATCCGGCTTAGGCCGGCGCGTGCTGACCGGCCTAATCGTGGCCTCGGCGGGCGGCGTCGTCTATGAGGGCAAGCAGGCTCTCGGTGAGTTCTTCGGCCGTGGTCTGCCATTTGTCGGTGCGCAGAAGGCCGCTCATTTCCAGGCCCGCGGCACCATGTACACCAGTCAGGAGCATGGCGGCGTAGCGCTCAGCGTCCTCATGGTCGGCAATGCCGACGACGATGCCGCGGAACTCGTCACACATCCGTTGCGCGGCCAGGGACACGGCAGACGCGTCCCCATCCCCCTCGGGCGGGCGGAACATCAGGCGATACAGGTGAGGCTGTTGTCGGCTGAGGGTGACGACCGTAGTCAGCGCCTTCCGCACCTTCTCGAGGGGCGAAAGCCCGGGATCGGCGTTCAACTCACGCATCTCATCTTCGAGACGGCTCCAGCCGTCGGCGGCCACCGCGGTGAGTAGACCCTCTTTGTCGGCGAAGTGCCGATACGGAGCACCCCGACTCACGCCCGCGCGGGCACCGACCTCGCGCAACGTAACCGCATCGAGACCCCCGCCGTCCAGCAGCTGGGCGGCCTGATCGATCAGGGCGCGGCGGGTAGCGGCAGCCGATTCCTTGCGGTTCATAGCCCGGCCAGTTTAGTTGACAACGTCAACTTATACCGTATGGTCGAAAGGATGACGTTGTCAACTGAAAATAGGTTGGTCGTAATCACCGGCGCTTCAACCGGTATCGGCGCGGCCACTGCCCGAGAGTTGGCGCAACGAGGGTTTCATGTGCTCGCCGGGGTCCGGCGGGAACGCGACGCCGACGTCATCCGAAGGCCGAATATCGAACCTCTGATTCTCGACATCACCAACCCTGAACACATCCGCGCGCTCGCCGAGAGGGTGCGCGAGGACCCGCAAGGTCGGGCTCTTCGGGCGGTGGTGAACAACGCTGCTGTGCAGGCCAACGTTCCGGTCGAAGCCTTCGCCATTGACCAGTGGCGAGACATGTTCGAAGTCAACCTCTTCGGCCACGTCGCGGTGATCCAAGCCCTGCTGCAGTCGCTGATCGACAGCAGGGGGCGGGTGGTCAACATCAGCTCGGTGGGAGGAAAGATCGCGATGGCCACCTACGGTCCGTACGCGGGCACAAAGTTCGCGCTCGAAGCCGTGAGCGACTCTCTGCGCCGCGAGGTCGCCCCCCATGGGGTCCAGGTGGTCGTGATCGAACCTGGCGCTGTGCGCACAGAGATGCTCGGCAGAGCCATCGCCAGCGCCCACGATCCGCTCGCGGCAATGACGTCCGAGCAGCGTCGCCGATATGGCGGGCTGGTTCAGGCGGTGAATGCTCAAGCCGAAGCGTCAACCAGGTCTGGACTACCCGCCGAGGCCGCGGCCGCGGTGATCGCCAAAGCAATCACCGCCCGTAAGCCACGCACGCGGTACACCGTGGGCCGCGAAGCGGCGCTGCTCTCGGTGACACGACTGCTGCCCGACCGGCTCCTCGACCGCATCTTCGCGGCCGCTCTGCGACCGTACATGCCGAAAGAAGAACACAACCGGCCCGGCTCACCGCACGGTCCATTCGGCCGCTCGATCCGACCGCCAGCGCGCGGCGGCCTGACCAACCGAAGCGACCCGACTACTCGGGAGGCCTCACCGGGGTGGACACTATGACGTGGCCCTTTCTGCAACAGTGTTCAAAGTCGAACTCAGCGTGTCCGATGTCGATCACGGTTACTACGCTGATCACGCACTGACCCTCGCCCGTCATCCCAGTGAGACCGATGAGCGGATGGTGGTGCGGTTGTTGGCGTTTGGGTTGCGCGCACACCGGCTCAGCGAAGTCGACGGTGAGTTGACGTTCGGGGCGGGCCTGTCGACCCCCGGCGTACCGGACTTGGGTCTCGCGGACTACACGGGCCGGATCCTGGAGTGGATCATCGTTGGCCAGCCCGATGAGCGAGCCTTGGGCAAAGCGGTCAGCCAGGCCGACCAGGTGCTGCTGTTCCCATTCGCCGCCGGCGTGGCCACCTGGTGGCGCACCGTGGGACCCAAAGTGGCGAGGCTGCCCAATCTGTCCGTGGTCCAGATACCGCACGCAGCGGTGCAGGAACTGGCCCAGAATGTCGATCGACGGGTCTCGGCACAGGTCATGGTGATGGAAGGTCAGGTGACGATGACGGTCGGTGGTGTCGACGTCACCTTCACGCCCGAGCCGTTGGAGTGAACGTCGGAGCCCGAGGCGGTTGATTCCGGCAGCCGCCCAAGCCTTTTCCACGCGCAGCCGCAGAACGGCAGTCGCTTCCTGTCCGACGGCAAGGTGCATCCGTTCGCGCCGTAGGCTCACCGCATGCACAACGTGACTCTGGCCAGCGCCTCGGCAACGGCGACGCTGACGGTGGGGCTGGCGGCCTATGCAGCGTTGATCCTTGCCGGCATCGCGGTGGCGATCCACGGTGCCCGCCGGCACCGACGACGCCAGGCGATCGCCGCCACGGTGATGGTTGGGGTGCTGACCCTGGTCGGGCTGGTTATCGCGATTGTCAGCAGCGTCGTGTGAATCCTCACAACGCGGTGAACGTGAACAGCGGACGGTTGGTGTGGCGATCAGGTCAGCAGTCAGCACCTCTCCCCTGTCACAGTCCACCTGATTCAGCAGATGCCTCACCCGAGCCGCCGAGTACGCCATCGCGATAGATCCGCGTCCAGCACCGCAGGATCGCGTTCGGGAAACACCTCGCCGGTGATCTCCAGGTGCCGGATGCGCTCGAGGTGAAATCCGCGGATGCCTTGGCGCAGCCGACACCACCCCACGAACATCCACGAATCACCCCCGCGCAGCAGGCCCATCGCCTCCACGTCACGGGTGGTGTGGGTCTCGCCATCCTCGCCGGTGTAGTCCAACCGCAGGACACGGCGCGCGGCGATCGCCTCCGGTATCAGCGAGATCGCCGCTTCCGACGGCGAGTCGGCGTCGATGACGAACATCGACGCCAACGCCTCATCGACCGGCGCGAGCTGATCCTCGCGGCTGATCGCCAGCACCTTCGCCCGCGCCCGACGCGCCGCCGCACCATAGGGCGAGTTCTCCAGCAGACCAAGTCCCGCCAGCACCGCCAGCGACTCCGGCACCGTGAGATTCAGCGGTGGCAGGGAATGTTCCCGCAGTATCGAATACCCGCCGGACACCCCGTGGTCGGCATAGATCGGGACGCCCGCCAGCTGGAGCGACTGGATGTCCCGCTCGATCGTGCGCTTGGACACCTCGAACTCCTCGGAGAGCCGAGCGGCCGACAACGGCCGGCGTGCTCCCCGCAGCAGATCCACCAGGGCGTACAACCGCTCGGCTCTCCTCATGAAAGCAAGTCTCCCGGTCTCAGGTTTGGTGCGGGCGCGTCCCGTTCACTGACCACACCTCGCGGATCAGCCCATCCTCGGTGAAGTCGAAGACATCGATCCCGCCCGCAACAACCTCCCCGGCGTGCAGGTTCCACAGCATCCGCCCGTGCGCGCCGTCCACGGACCGCGCGACCTCGGTGAACACCACATCGGGATGCCGCTGCCGGTACCGATCCAGGAACCAAGCGAAACTCTCCGCGCCGAGCACGTCGTCGCCCGGGTTCGACCCATCCGCCTCGGAGATCAGGAAGTGAATCCGGAAATCCTCACTGCAGATTCGACGCGCGATCTCACTGTCGGCGTTCCACATCTCCAGCCACACCGCGAGCGCCGCATCCGCAGCAGCCCAGTTCGTATGCACCATGTTCACGTTCTCGTTCATGACGCCAGCATCAGACACGGCTGCGACAACGGTATGTCGGTGTTTGAGTGCAAAGCCAGGGCACGACACAACGCTGAGAGTTCGCCGCATCGGGCCCCACACCCCAACCCGTTCTCGGCCGCTGGCGCCCGATGCCACCGACGACGCTCATTCGCGCTGCACATCCTGACGACCACTTCTATACTGCAACCGCCGGACGCTCGGAACCCTAACGCGCAGAATGGGAATGCCATGCCGCACACACCGTCCTCCTCGGCACTGCCACCACCGATCGCTCCCCATCTCGAACCCGAAGCGCAGGCCCTCGCGGACGCGACCTCTCCACACCCGCGAATCTACGAGGTCCCGCCGCAACAGGGGCGCTCGATCCTCGCCGAGTTGCAGACCGATGCGAGCGTCCCGCGGCCCGACGTCGACGAGGAATGGGTGGACATCGATGCCGGCGAGTGGGGCACTGTCCGTACTCGCATCATCCGGCCGCGCGGAACCAGCGGCCCACTGCCCGTGCTGATCTATATCCACGGCGCGGGATGGGTCTTCGGCGACGACGTGACCCACGACCGGCTCTTCCGTGAACTGACCGTGGGAGCGGGCGCGATCGGCGTGTTCCCGCTGTACGACCGCGCACCCGAGCATCAGTTCCCCAGCCAGATCGAACAGAACTATGCCGTGGGCCAGTGGATCGTGCAGAACGGTTCGGATCACGGCATGGACACGAGTCGCATTGCCGTCAGCGGCGATTCGGTCGGCGGGTGTATGTCCGCAGTCTTCGCCCTGATGAACAAGGACCGCGGCGGCATCGACCTGAGAGCCCAGGCGCTGCTGTAACCGGTCACCAACGCCGACTTCGACACTCCCTCCTACCTTCAGTTCGCCGAGGGGTACTACCTGACCCGCGAGGGCATGCAGTGGTTCTGGGACGCCTACACCTCGGATCCGGCGCAGCGCACGCAGAAGTACGCGGCACCGCTGCAGGCGAGCATCGATGAGCTCGAGGGCCTTCCGCCCACGCTCGTCATCACCGACGAAGCCGACGTGCTGCGGGACGAGGGCGAGCAGTTTGCGAACAAGCTCAGGGAAGCCGGGAACGACGTCACCTCGGTCCGGGTTGCGGGCATGGTGCACGACTTCCTCATGCTCGACAGTCTCCGAAACACCAAGGCGGCCAACGTCGCCCGCAAGCTGACGATCGACTTCCTGCGTGAGGCTCTGAGCAGCGGTTGAGCCGCTGCGAGACGCTGGGATCAGCGCGCCTCGCCGCGGACACCCTGCCCGCCGTTATGGGTTGGCGCGCAGCACTATCCACCGGACTCCCCCGGCGTGTCCGTCACCGGCGGGTGGGTGGTGGATCGTCGAAGGGGTCGTAGGTGCCCGTCAGCTTCCACTGTTCGACCGCGGAGTGCGGCGCCCCGTGCCATCGCACTCGGCCGGCGACTTCGGCGGCCGGGCGTGCCCAGTCCGTGAGATGTCCGGTGCGCACCTCTTCGGCATCGATCGGCTCCCACAGGTATGGGTGCAGAACCCTGACACCGAACAGGATCAGATTGTGGGTACCGGGCAGCGCTGCCGACGGCACCACCATCGCCTCTGCTCCCCCGCCACGGACAGCATCAGCCAATGCCTGTGTCGGTGCGTAGTCGGCACCGACGAGTTGGTCGGCGCTGAGTCCATAAGCCGCACAGTCATCGAAGTCCACCGCGGTCACCGCGTCGATATCGATGACCGCGGTCCACAGGTTGAGCCGCACCTGGTCGGGATCACCGAGTGGGCCGACGTGGTGGCGCAGCATCTCCGCGGCCGGCCCCAGCGGATGCAGACTCAGATACTGAACGGTGTCCTGCTCCGCCCGGTGAAAACGTCCGTCGCGGGAGCTCGGGAATGCCCACCATGGTGTGTCATACGCGGCGTGCCGGTATGCGGTGAATCTCATGCAGCCATCGCACGCGCGGACCTGGCGAGGCGAAGCACCTCCGGGTACCGGAGTGGATCATCGAGCAGTTTGATCGGCGGCAGACCCAGCGCCGGGTGGTCGCGCTGAAACCACGCGAGCACCCCGTGTCCGGTGAACGTGTGACGCAGCTGGTTGACGATCCGCCCCACGGCACGGACGCGTCCGGCATCGTCGGCCGACGGCTCGGAACCTCCTTCGGACAGCCACCGCTGCAGTTGGCGCACCGACACACCGAGAAGATCAGCCACATCCTTCTGCGGGACGCCGAGCGTCTGCACTGTGCCGGCCAGAACTTCGCCGACGGGCACCTCAGCGGAATAGGGACGATCGTCGGTGATATCGCGCAGCGCCTGCCGGAACTGTTCGAGCGCGATACGGACGGCGCGCCGCCGCTGCGCGGGGTCTTCGTCCCGCAGCGCCTTCTCGGCGCGATAGGCCGCCTTCCACAGCGCGGCGGTGAGATACGGGTCCGCCTCCTGTTGGACGTGGGCCGCGTCCAGGGCAACACCGACACCGTCGATGACGCTGGCCACGTCGTCGGGGACGGTCCTCGACCGCTGCAGCAGTTTGGTCGCAGCGTCGACCTCGGCCAGCAGTTCCCGCAGGTCCACCACCGTCGTCGTCAACATGTCGCCATTCTACGACGGATTTACGACAGAGGCGGCCGCCTTCGGGCTGAGGGTGACCCCATGACGCCCTGACGCGCTACGGGAAGGTGACCACCACCTTGTCGGCCGCTCCCGGAGTGCTGGCCAGCTGCAGCGCACGCTCGACCTCATCGAACGGGACGGTGTGGCTGACGATCAACGCGTATTTCTCCCAGTTCGCGACGAGATCCTCGGTGACTTCGAAGATCTCATCGGGATAGCCCATGGATCCGACGATGGTGATCTCATTGCTCATGATGTTGACGAGATCGACGGGCACCTGCTCCTTGTGGACGGCGACGATGCCCAGGGTCGCACGCCTTTTCGCCGCCGACAGCGCGGTGGTCACAACGGCGGGTACACCGGCCGCATCCAAGTAGATGTCAGTCCCCGGCTTGCCGGGAAACATCGCTTCGCCCTCACCGTGCAGATCGATCAGGCGCTGGACGACGTCTTCTTCCGCGGAGTTGATGACGGCATCGGCCCCGATCTGCAGAGCCTTGTCCAGCCGTCCCGGGAGAATGTCGACCACAGCCACATGGCTGGCGCCGAGGGACTTGAACGCCAAGGCCGCTCCCAACCCCACCGGGCCGGCTCCGAACACCACGACCTTGTCCCCCGGCTTCGGACTGCATTGGTTGGCACCATGCCTGGCCACCGCCATCGGTTCGTTGAGTGCGGCGACTTCCCAGGGAATGTGATCGGGAATGACCTCCAGAGACACCCCGCGGACCGCGTTCTCGATCAACAGGAAGTCGGCCAACGCACCGGCGGCTCCCCCGTTGCCGATGATTCCGCTCGGTGCGGCCATCGGGTTGATGACCACGTGGTCACCCACGCTGACACCGGTCACCGCCGCACCGACCTGCACCACTTCCCCGGCGGGTTCATGGCCGAGGGGTGTACATCCCTGGCGCGGCGATATTCCACCGATGGTGATGTAGAAGGCGTCTGAGCCGCAGATTCCGCAGGCGCGCATCCGCACCAGGACGTCTGCCGGTCCCGGCTGCGGCCGGTCGACGTCGAGCAGTTCGGTCGTGCCGGGACCGGTGACCGTCGAAACCTTCACGTTCTGATCCTTCCGGAGTGGGTGCGTGCTGTCACCATCACGTACCGAGCATCACCAGACCGCCGTCGACGGCGATCAGCTGACCCGTGATGAACCGGGCGCCGGGGCTGCTGAGAAACACCAGAACCGGGCCGATGTCGCGAAGTGGGTCGCCCAGGGCGCCTCCGAGTGGAATCGACTGTTGCAGTTGTTGCTCCAGGAACGGCACGGCCTCGGGACCGAGGAACTCGCGCAGCCGCTCCGCGCCGGGGGTGTCCACGGCGGGCGCCAGCGCATTGACGGTGATCTGCTCGGAGGCCCATGCCCTGGCCGCCGAGCGCGTCCAGGCCGCCACAGCCGCCTTGGCGGCGGCGTAACCGGCGGCCAGTGGGCTGCCCATCACGGCTTCTGCCGAGCCGAAGTTGATGATCTGCCCGCCCCCGGAGCTCTTCATGAGCCGGTACGCCGCCTGGTTGGTCAACACCGTCGAGGTGAAGTTGGTGGCCAGCACCGCATCCAGATCGGCCAGGTCGATCTGGCCGGGAATGCCCGGCTTCCAGGCACCGGCAGCGTGAATGAGGACATCGATTCCGCCCCAACGGTTCTCAGCGGTGGCAAACAGCTGCGCGACACTTTCCGGATCGGTGACATCGCACGACACCCATTCCCCACCGGCCTCGACCGGCGGGGACTGGTGGAAGGTGGCCAAGACCTGCGCGCCCGCCGCCGTCAGGGCACTCACCGCGGCAGCACCGATACCGGTGGCCGCGCCGGTCACCACGACGCGGCGACCCTCCAATGCGTCGGCCATGATCAGCCCCGACGCATCGCCATCAGGAATCCCGGCCAATCCGGGAACAGCGCCCGGTCGACGATCTCGATCCGCGCCCCGGCGGGATCGATGTAGTAGGCGAACTGAGAGAGTTCGTCACCGCTGGGTCGGGCTTCCAACCGAAAGCCCGAGGATTCCAGTTGAGCGGCGGCCGACGCGAGATCGTCCACCCAGTATCCGAGGTGATGGGCCGCCTGTCCCGGTGCGGCGGTCCACACCGACCCGGGCACCGCTTGGACCAGTTCCAGATGCGGGGCCTGCACCGAATAGACGAAGGTGAACGGCACATCCATCTCGCTCCCGTCGGCGGTCACCGACAGGGTGGCCTGCACCGGCTGGGTCCATTCATATCCGGCGGCCGCGGTCAGCCGCGCCGCGGCTGCCTCCACATCGTCGACGATCAGTCCGACGTGATAGAGATCGTCCGGATTCACTGTGCGCCCTCCAGTTCGATGTCGAATGCCTCGAGATAGTCGGCGAAGATCGGGGCCAGCTCCTCCACGGTGAGGCCGTACTCGTCGAGCGTGTAGGCGTTCTTGCCGTACCGGTCCTGGGGGTGATCGGCCAGCCAGTTCTGCATGCTCGCTTCGGTGTCCGCGTCGAGTGGATCGCCGGTCCACTCGTAGATGCGGTGCATGACGCCCATCGGGTCGGCCATCATCTCGTGGTAGTACATATCGAAGAACCGATCGTCACCGATCCGCGCGCGAGTCCGCAGGGGGCGCGTGACGTGTTGGCTCATCTGTTCTTTGAGGTTGGTCGCCCAGTCGACCTCGGCGTGAGCTTCGGGGTGCAGGACCATGCTCTTGGGAAGTTTCAGCAGATTGCCCAACGATCCGGTGGCCCTGTACGGATCACGGTGGGCCCAGATGAACCGGGCGTCGGGGAACACCTGCAGCAGGGCGTCGATGTGCACCGAATGCGACGGCATCTTCAGGCTCCAGGTGCCGGGCGCCTTCGATTGCAGCACTTGCAGGTAACGCTTCTGGTACTCGTAGGTGCTGGTCATGTCAGCCTCGTTGAGCAGCCACCGGGCGTAGCGCGGGGTGAACAGGAAGGCGTCCCAGGACAGCCCCTTGAAATCTTGGTTGTGGATGAACATGCATTCGGTGGGTCCGTCCGCGTCCTCCCAGTGTGGCAGCGACATATTGGCCGCCTTGACCATCTCCAGGATCTGCCGCTGTTGTTCGAGTTGGGCCAGACAGCGCGGGTCGGTGCGCAACGCATCTGCGGTGGGTGGCGGTACCGGGGTCATGCACTCCCAGTGCAGCAGGGAGCGCCGGTGGGGATCCTGATCGAGGAGGTAGCTGATCACCGTGGTCCCGGTACGGGGCATACCGATGGTGAAGATCGGTCGCTGCACGGGAGTGTCGAGAACCTCGGGATGGTGCTGGATGTAGTCGTGGATCTGCAGCCGGCGCTCCAGCGCCTTGGCCGCGTCGTCGATGATTCGTTCTCGACCAGCCGCGGTGAAGGCTGGAGAGGAGTTGAGTTCGTCGAGCATGATGGCGAGGCCTTCACGCCAGGAATCGGAGTCGATGTCGACCAGGCCGCAGCGTTGTGCGGCCAGCTTGAGAACGTCGTCGGGTGTGCGTACTTCGTCGAATTCACTCATGGCACAGTCTCTTTCAGACGGTCAGGTAGCCGCCGTCAACGGCGATCGTGGTTCCGGTGATGTAGCGGGCGGCATTGCTGGACAAGAACAGCACCGCCGGGGAGACCTCGTCGGACATACCCATCCGGTTCATCGGGATATGCCGCAACTCGGAGTCGAGCATCTCCGGGATGTCGAGTACCGGGTGCGTCAACCGGGTGTCGATCAGTCCGGGTGCCACGGCGTTGACCCGGATCCCGTCATCGACCCAACGGCGCGCGAGGTTCTTCGTGAACGCCACCATCCCTGCCTTGGACGAGCTGTAGGCAGGAACGTTGACCGCCGAGACGAACGCCGACATCGACACCGTGGTGACCACACTGGCGCCACCCGGCACTGTGCTGGCCTTCAACAGCTCGTGGCAGGCGAGGGTGAGTCGCACATGGGCGAACAGGTTGACCTCCACCGATCCGGCATAGCCGTCGGCGTCCCACTCGTCGGCATGGCCGGCGTACGGGCCACCGGCGTTGTTGACCAGCACGTCGAGATTCCCCAGGGAGGCCGCGAGTTCGTCGATGGCAGCCTTGTCCGACATCTGGCACTGCCGGAACTGCAACCCGGTCAGGTCGACCTCGGGATAGTCAGCGGCCGACGCCCTGGTCCCGGTGACCGTGACGCTGGCCCCGGCACGGGCGAAGTCGCGGGCAACGGCGTGACCGATGCCGCTGGTCCCACCGGTCACCAGCACATGACAGCCGGTGAAGTCGTAGGAGACGTCGTTCGTGATCGCAGTCATTCAGTCTTTCCTCAAGTCGTTGATCGATTTTGTGAGCCAAGCCTTTTCCCAGAAGTTCTCGGTGCCCTCGAGCAGCGCCTCGTGCGCCTCCACGGCCGCAGCGCGCGCCCCGGAGTGTGTCGGCTCGACGGCCAGCACCAGATCGGTCAGGTGGATCGCCCGCACGGGGCGGCCGGCGTCGAGCTGGGTGCGCGCCGCCGCCACCAGCGAATCCGCTCCGGCGGCCCCGACCACATCGGGTGCGACGGATTCGGTTGGCTCGCCGTACAACTCGGTGGTCGACTTGTGCCGGAACCATCCGGTGTACATCTCCCAGATCGCCCGCACGTTCCAGGAGGTCTTGCCGTAGCCCTCGCCGATATCGAGGTGCTCGGGAACCTTCACCTCTCTCATGGCGGTGTGCAGATCGGCTCCGGAGTTCATCAGTTCGACGGTGCGGTCGTGTACGGCCTGCATGGCATCACGCATCGCCGTCACCTCTTCGGTGATCAGATCGGCTCCGACGACCGGGTCGAAGTGCCCGGTGATCAGCTTTTCGGGTCGGTAGTCCAGCACCGTGTTCAAGGATTCGATGTAGAGAATCGGATCGCGATAGCGGTCGCCGCGGATGGTCATCAGATTCGGCACGTGCCCGAACAGCGGTCCGAACAGATTGCCGGTGAAGAGGATTCGATCCTCGGGAAGCCACATGACCAGCGCGTCCGTGGTCTCACCGCCGGGCGTCCAGGCCAGTTCGAAGCGTCGACCGCCCACGTCGAACCGGTGCTCACGGTCGAAGGTGGTGGTGGGCTCGGGGAAGGAGAAGTCGATGGATGCCGCATCGACGGTCTTCAGATGTTCGATGACGGCGTCGGAGAACGTCTGGAAGGCGAACGACGTCTTGGGCACCCGATAGCCCATCAACTGGGCATTGTCTTCGCGCCAGTAGCGGTAGTTGCGATGCATCACCACATCGGTCTCGGGATCACGCAGCGCGTTGACGGCTCCCCAGTGGTCGGCATGCCCCTGGGTGACGACGATGCTTCGGGTGGGCCCGCCGATCCCCGCGAACGCCTTCTTGCGCAGGTGCCCCTCGAACACCAATCCGGCGTTGACGATCACCCGCCCGGCGTCGGTGCCGACCGCGTAGGCGTTGGAAACCCCGGGCGACATCCAGATGTCGTCGCCGAGCGGAATCGCCGTTGTGTCAGTTGCGGATTCGAGGTCATCGGCGCCGGGCCGTCGGCGATGAATGCCGGCCATCACTACCTCCTCTATGTTTATAGAGGCTGATCCTCTAGACCCATAGAGGTAAAGTCAATAGCCGAAATGGCGACAGTGAGGACGACGGGTATGGGGTTGCGGGGTTTGTCGGGAAAGGTCGCGGTCGTGGCGGGCGGCGGCAGCGGCCTCGGTGCTGCGACCGCCATGCGGTTGGCGCAGGAGGGCTGCCGCGTTCTGGTCGGAGACGTCGCCGAGGAAGCGTCCGTCGAGATCGTGCAGCGCATCAGCGACACCGGCGGAACCGCGGTGCCGGTCGTCTTCGATCTCGCCGATCCCTCGTCGGTCGCCGACCTCATCGGGGTCGCGGTCGACACCTTCGGCGCGCTGCATCTGCTCTTCAACGTGGGCGCCGATATGTCCACCCTCCGCGCCGACACCGACGTGGTGGACATCGACCTCGACGTCTGGGACCGGGTGATGACGGTCAGCCTGCGTGGCTACCTCGCGGCGATGAAGCATGCGATTCCGGCGATGCTGCAGCAGGGTGGCGGTGCGATCGTCAACATGTCGTCAGCCGCGGCGTTTCAGGGAGAACCCGCCCGGCCCGCCTATGCCACCGCCAAGGCCGGTATCGGCGCACTCACCCGACACGTGGCATCTCGCTGGGGAAAGGACGGAATCCGTTGCAACGCTGTCGCTCCGGGGTTCACCGCAACCGAAACGATCCGTAACGCACCACAGTGGCCCGAACTGGAGGCCGCCGCGTTGCGGCGCATCCGGGGCACCCGCGTCGGCCAACCGGCCGACGTGGCCGCACTCGTGGCGTTTCTGCTCTCCGATGAGGGAGAATGGATCAACGGTCAGGTCGTCAACATCGACGGCGGCACCGTGTTGCGCTGAGATCGGACACAATCATGGACACCCACGCGCCCCGTAAACGCGACGGTGAGCAGCGCCGCCGCGAACTGTGCGACGCAGGAATCCAGGTTCTGGCAGAGCACGGCTCACGGGGCCTGACTCACGGACAGGTCGACCGCTGCGCCGACGTACCCGAGGGCACCACGTCGTACTACTTCCGCACCCGCGCCGCTCTGCTGCGTGCAGTCGGGAAACGGGTCGCAGAAATCGATCTCGCCAACCTGCGTTCGGTCACCGAGCGCCCACTCGATCCGCGGGCACCATTCACGCACCTCGCGCAGCTCACGCTCCTGCAGTCCCGCGGCCCCGGGCTCATGCTGAACCGGGCACGCCACGAGCTCCTCCTGCACACCACGCGCGACCCCGAGCTTGCCGAAGCATCGACAAAGGTCGTCAGCCGAACGATCGAGCTCGCTCGAGATTCCCTCGCACACCTGCAACCCGGAACCGCCGACGCCGAACTGCTGAATGCTCAGACCAACGCGGTCACCACCTTCATCACCGGAGTGTTCACCCGTCTGGTCGCCGGTGACCAGACGTTCAACGATCCCGGCCAACTCGCGCGCCAACTGGAGGCCATCGCCGCCGCCATCGCTCAGGAGCATCGCACCGCTGCCCCGGAAGGCGGCTGACTCGCCCCCACTACAGAGCATGTCCGGTCGTGGAGTACGGGGATGGCCGAGCGCACGCAGCTGGGTGCCGCATCTCTCCCGACCGAGGAACATCAGGCACGACTGGACGCCAGCCGAATTCTGTTCTCCGACAGCATCATCCCGGTTGCTGAGGCGGGTCAGATCGAACCGTGGTCCGAGGATCACCGGATCAGCGACTCGTTGAGGTTGCGGCCCGCCCCAGGCCACACTCGTGCGGTGTGTCAGTGAGGCTCGGGTCCAGCGCATCCACTCCCCCAGCCGGGGCCTGTTCTCTCCCCTGACCGCCGCGAGCCGTCAGATGACCGGCGGAACGGGGCCGTCCACCGCCTGCCGGTACAGGTGGGCGGCCTCGTCCATCGCGGCTGCGACGGTGTTGTAGTAGTGCGTTCCGATCCCGCGGTTGTTCTTGCGCAGCTGCGGGTTCTGGGCGAGCGTGGCCGCCTGGACGTGGTCGCCGGCGATACCGTGCCGGTGATACGCGTCGGTGAACCGGGCGATGAAGCGGGTGATCGCGGCGTTCGGGTCCTGGCGCTCGGCGACGGTGCCGAAGCTGGCCTTCTCCTGGAACAGGCCGATGACCTCGTCGGCGGCCGTCCCCGGCCCACCGTAGGCCTGCACCCCGCCGGACACCGTCGGCCGGAAGCTGGACTCGATCTTCGCGGTGGCGATGACCGTCTTGATCTGTTCTTCGTTCAGCCCGGCGGCCCGGCCGTGACCCACGATGGCCTTGACGATGTCCTGCGCGCCGGAGTCCTTGGTGACGACCAGGGGTGGTTCGGGCACGACCACCAGCGCCGGCTGCACGGCCGGGGGCGAGCTGGCCACGACCGCGGGACCGTCGGGGGCGGCGGCCGGAGCGGGGCTGGCGGCCTCGCCTTCGGCCCGCTGCTCAACGCCGACCTCGGCATGCCGATCCGTGGACGGAATCAGCACCGTCGCACCGCCGAGGCCGGAGACGACGAGAAGGGTGCTGATGAACTTGGTGCCGCGCTTCTGATCACGGAACATCTTGATGATGGGGCCGACGTTCGGCATGGTCCTGCTCACTTCTGGGGTGTTGAATTTCTGGGGGGTTGAACTGTCTGGATCCCACTCGGATCCGGTCCCCTCTCGGCCCGGACGAGGGCAGCATCGGACTACCCATGGGCGCACTGCAGCGACTGAGCGTTGACCCGACCGGACACACGCCAGAGAGAGGTTTGCTGTATGTATCACCGACGCAGCGGCGAGGACGTGGCCCACCGCTGACACATCATCTGTGTGGCAACGAACTCACTTGTTGCCCTGCTGTGATTTATGCCATTCACCAGGCGATACTGCCCGGTAACACGTTGCCACCACTGTATTTGAAAATGCAAACTCCGGCAAGGAAAGCACCCCGGCGGGGCTGTGATCTACGTCCACACACTCGACCAGCGCCGCACGCCAGTTTGCCGAGAGGTCGGGGCGGCCGGGGTTCGCAGAACCACGTCGCGCCTGGCCGGATGGTGCGAGGTGTCGACATGGACTTCGGCCCGGGCGCACACTGGTTCCATGCAGCCACTGGGGGGACAGCCGGCGCGCGTGCTCAACGGTCTGTCCGACATCCGCGCGTTCTTCCACACCAACACCACCCCGCTGTACTTCGTCTCCCCCACACCGTTCAACCTGCTGGGCATCGACCGCTGGGTGCGGAACTTCTTCTACCTGAACTACTTCGACTCCTTCGAAGGTGAGCATTCACGGGTGTTCGTGCCGCGGCGACGGGACCGCATCGACTTCGACTCCATGGGGGATGTGTGCAAACACCTGCTGCGCGATCCCGAGACGCTCGACTTCGTCTCCCAGCGCGGTGCGGGCGGCAAGGCGTGCTTCGTGATGGTGGACGAGGAGACTCAGGACGTGGCGCATGCGGCCGGACTCGACGTCATGCACCCGCGGGCGGAGTTACGCCACCGCCTGGACTCCAAACTGGTGATGACGCGGCTGGCCGATGAGGCCGGCGTGCCGAGCGTGCCGCACGCGATGGGCCGAGTGAGCTCCTACGACGAGTTGGCCACACTGAGCCGCAACGCCGGCCTCGGCGACGACCTCGTCATCGAGATCGCCTACGGCAACGCCGGCAGCGGAACGTTCTTCGTGCGGGGCCCAGGCGACTGGGACCGGTGCGCCGGCGCCCTCACCGGGCAGGACATCAAAGTCATGAAGCGCATCCGCAATGTCGAGGTGTGCCTCGAGGGCACCGTGACCCGGCACGGCACCGTCATCGGTCCCCCGATGACCAGTCTGGTCGGCTACCCGGAGGTGACTCCCGGTAAGGGCAGCTGGTGCGGCAACGACATCTGGCGCGACGTGCTGCCGGCCGCCCAGACACACACCGCGCGCCAGATGGTCGGGAGATTGGGCGACGTCCTGCACCGCGAGGGGTACCGCGGCTACTTCGAGGTCGACCTGCTGCATGACCTGGACACCGACGAGCTGTACCTCGGCGAGGTCAACCCGCGCCTCAGTGGGGTGAGCCCGATGACGAACCTGACCACCGAGGCCTACGCCGACATTCCGCTGTTCCTCTTCCATCTGCTCGAGTACATGGACGTCGAGTACGAACTCGACATCGACGAGATCAACACGCGATGGGAACGGGGCTATGGCGAGACCGAGGTCTGGGGCCAGCTGATCATCTCGGAGACCTCGCCGGACGTGCAGATATTCACCGCGACCCCGCGCACGGGTGTGTGGCAGCTCCACGACGACGGACACGTCGCCTTCGCACGACCCAGCGACGATTCGTCGACGCTGCTCGATGAGTCCGAGGCGTTCTACATGCGGGTCGCCGCCCCCGGGGAGCTGCGTTGCCTGGGCGCTCAACTCGGCGTACTCGTCACCCGCGCTCACCTGCAGACGGACGACTACCAGCTGACCGAGCGCTGTCGGCGCTGGATCAACGGCTTCAAGACACAGTTCGCCTCAACTCCCCTGACTCCGACGACGCCGATGGTGTCGCGACTCGTCGCGCGAGCGTGAGCCACGCCCCTGCCGGTATCTCACTGGCGAACTGGCTGTCGGAGCCGTACGCGCACTGGTCCTTCCAGCACGTCGAGGAGTTTGTGCCGACCGCAGTGATCACCCGTGGAACCGGGCAGATCGCGACGCTGCCCGCGGTCAGCACACCGATCGCCGACGTTCGAGTGACCAGCAGTGTCGGCGTGGCCACCACCGTCGGCGAGGTGCTGGCCGCGACCGCGACCGACGGATGGGCCGTCAGCCACCGCGGCTCGATGATCGCCGAGGAGTACATCGACGGGTTCACCGCCCATACCAGGCATCTGCTGTTCTCAGTGAGCAAATCGTTGGTGGGCGCCGTGGTGGGTGCACTGGTCGGCGAAGGCGCGATCGATGTGGACGCGCCAGTCACGACCTATGTTCCCGCCTTGGCGAACTGCGGCTACGCCGGTGCGACAGTGCGCCACCTGCTGGACATGCGGTCAGGTATCGCCTTCTCGGACAACTATTTCCACCCGACCGCTGAGGTGCACCTGCTTGACCAGGCGGTCGGGTGGGCACCGCGAAGCGGCCCGGACGTCCCGCCCACGCTGCGTGAGTTCCTGCTCAGCCTGCGGCAGAAGTCGGCTCACGGCGGTCCGTTCGAATACCGGTCGTGTGAAACCGATGTGCTCGGCTGGATCTGTGAGGTCGCAGGCGGCCAGCGGATGCCCCGGTTGATGTCGGATCTGCTGTGGCGCCGCATCGGTGCCCAATGCGACGCCACCATCGGGGTGGACGCCGACGGCACCGGCTTCTTCGACGGCGGTGTCAGCGCGTGTCTGACCGACCTGATCCGGTTCGGCTCGCTGTTCCTGTGCGAGGGTGTCTCGTTGACGGGCCGGCAGGTGGTGCCGGCGGCCTGGATCGCCGACACTCTCCAGGGCGGTCCCGACTCGCGACAGGCGTTCGACGCCAGCCCCGGCGAGAACTCGATGCCCGGTGGGATGTACCGCAACCAGACATGGTTTCCCTACCCCGGCAACAACGTCGTGCTGTGCCAGGGGATGCGCGGCCAGATGATCTACGTCGACCGCGCCGCCGAGATGGTCGCCGCCAAGGTGTCCACCCAGGCTGACACCGAGGACCCTCAGATGTCGTTGGACACGCTGCGGGCATTCGATGCGGTGGCACTCGAACTCACCGGGACCACCACTTGAAGCGAAGCCTTGTCCCGCTTGGCGATCGGCGAGCGAGGCCACCTCGATGACCGCCGACTGGCCCGCGCCCGTCCAACGCAGCGACGAGGACGGCCTCGAGACGAACGGCTCGACTCGGTGATTGTCGAGGCCGCCATCACCGGTGTACAGGCCGGGCTCGCGCAGTTCCTCAGCCGGTCAACTGCTTCACCGTGCACAGCCGAAAGTCCGTCATCCGCCGCCATCGTGTCGGCCCGGTCGTAGGGTTCGGGGATGTCCGACCGCATACAGCTGGGCGCCGCGACCGTTACGCGGGTGGTCGAGTGGCGGCTCGACCTGCCGCTCACCATGTTTCCCGAGACGCCGCCGGAGGTGTGGCGGGAGCTGGCACCCGAGCTGAGCCCCACGTTCTGGGACCACAGCAGCTGGCATGCGGTGGTGCAGACGTGGGCCATCGAGGTGGACGGGCTCACGGTGCTGGTCGACACCGGCGTCGGCAATGGCCGCGACCGCCCAGCGATGCCGTTCCTGGCCGATCTCGACACCGATTTCCTGGAATCACTTGGCGCCGCAGGCATCTCCCCCGACTCGGTGGACGTCGTGGTGAACACCCACATCCACACCGACCACGTCGGCTGGAACACCACTCGCGACAACGGCGAATGGGTGCCGACATTTCCCAATGCGCGTTACCTGGTGCCAGAAGCCGACTACCGCTACTACCACCCCGACAACGCCGACGCGCGTGGCCCCGGCCGGTCCGAGGAACACCAGGCCCGGCTGGACGCCAGCCGAATCCTTTTCTCCGACAGCATTATTCCGGTTGCTGAGGCGGGTCAGATCGAACTGTGGTCCGAAGACTACATGGTGAGCGACTCGCTGCGGTTGCGGCCCGCCCCCGGCCACACTCCCGGCTCGTCTGTGCTCTGGCTGGATGCGGGCACTCCCGCGGTGTTCGTCGGTGACCTCACCCACAGCCCCATGCAGTTGCACAGGCCCACGGATTCGTGCGTGCTCGACGAGGACTTCGCGGAGGCCGCGGCCACGCGTCGGCGGGTGCTCACCGAGGCGACCAGGCGGCGCGCCGCCGTCATCCCCGCGCACTATCCAGGACATGGCGGTGCCACCGTGGTGGCGCGCGGCGACGCGTTCGCGATCGATGACTGGCTCGAGTTGGGTGCCCGGTAGACCGCTGCGGCGTCCGGCAGCCGCTCCGCCCACAGTGGACCTGGTGACCGTGCGAGCACCGCGACCCGCAGAATGGTCTCGCGCAGACTGGGACGCGCAACGAAGCGCAATGGAGGAACGGTGCCGGATATCAGCCCTGTGGCCGAATACGACTACATCATCGTGGGCGCAGGCAGCGCGGGCTGCCTTCTCGCAAATCGGCTCAGCGCCAACCCCGACCACCGGGTACTCCTGGTTGAGGCCGGCGGCAAGGACAACTGGTTCTGGATCAAGGTGCCGGTGGGCTATCTGTACACCATCGCCAACCCCCGCACCGACTGGTGCTTCACCACCGAGCCCGATCCCGGTCTGGCCGGGCGCAGCATCATCTACGCGCGGGGCCGTGTGATCGGCGGCTGCTCCTCGATCAACGCCATGATCCACATGCGCGGGCAGGCCAGCGATTACGAACTGTGGGCGCAGGCCACCGGCGACGACCGATGGCTGTGGGGTGGCCCCGACGGCCAGACCCTGGACATCTACAAGGAGTTGGAGAACTACTTCGGCGGCGCCGACGACTGGCACGGCGCCGACGGTGAGATCCGAGTCGAGCGGCCCCGCGTCCGCTGGAAGATCCTGGACGCCTGGCAGGCCGCTGCCGCCGAGTCGGGCATCGAGCCGAAGGAAGAGTTCAACCGGGGCGACAACTCCGGCAGCGCCTATTTCCACGTCAACCAGAAACGCGGCCGGCGCTGGTCGATGGCCGACGCCTTCCTGCACCCGATCTCCCACCGCCCCAACCTCACCGTCTACACCCACACCCAGGCCCTGAAGCTGTTGATGGACGACCAGGTCTCGGAGCATCAGCGTCACGGCGCCTGGACCACCGCCCAGCACCGCGTCACCGGCCTACGCCTGGTCAAAGACGGCCAGACCATCGACGTCCGCGCGCGCCGGGAGGTGATTCTGAGTGCCGGTGCCGTCGGCTCGCCGCATCTGATGCAGGTCTCGGGCCTGGGCCCGGCCGGGTTGCTCACCGAACATCAGGTGCCGGTGGCCGTCGATCTGCCCGGAGTCGGCGAGAACCTGCAGGATCACCTGCAGATTCGATCCGTCTACCGGGTGAAGGGCGCACGAACCGTCAACACGCTCTACCGGAACTGGATCACCCGGGCTGCCATGGGAATTCAGTATGCGCTGCTGCGCTCAGGTCCTCTGACCATGCCGCCGTCCACGCTCGGGGCATTCGCCAAGAGCGATCCGAACCTGGCCAGCCCCGACATGGAATGGCATGTGCAACCTTTGTCCCTGCCGAAGTTCGGCGAGGCCCTGCACCCCTTCGGCGCGATCACACCCTCGGTCTGCAACCTGCGCCCCACTTCGCGCGGCCATGTCCGCATGGCCACCGCGGATCCGCTGACCAGCCCGAGGATCCTCTGCAACTACCTGTCCACTGACGCCGACCTCGACGTCGCCGTGCGCGGACTCCGGATGACCCGGCAGATCATGTCGGCGCCGGCACTGGCCCGCTACGCCCCGGAAGAGATGCTTCCCGGCCCACAACTGGTGAGCGACGACGACCTGCAGACCGCGGCCCGTGAACTGGGAACCACGATCTTCCACCCGGTGGGCACCTGCGCGATGGGTGCCTTCGACACACGCGGTCTGCCGCGGTCGACCGCCACAGTGCTCGACACCGACTGCCGCGTATTCCGAGTCGCCGGCCTTCGAGTGGTCGACGCATCGGCGATGCCCACCATCACTTCTGGGAACACCAACGCGCCGGTCATGCTGATCGCCGAGCGCGCAGCGCGGGCAATCTTGGAATGACTCGTTTTCACCTGTAGCGCAGCACTTTTCCGCCTGTACTCGCTCACACAGCCGGTCGTGTAGAACAGTTCTCCACCGACTACGACGTCTGACCCGGAATAAACCCCGCACCCGCTGACTTGCCTCAAGAGTCGCCAGTCCCCCGGCTCAGGAGCATTCATGACCCGTCCCATCCGCATCGCCGTGCAGATCCAGCCCGGCGGAACGCCCGACTACGCCACATGGCGCGACGCCGTCCTGGCCGCCGACGACCTCGGCGTCGACGTCATCTTCGGCTATGACCACTTCCACCGCCCGGCGATGGAAGCTATCGTCGACGGCAAGCCCGTCATGTTCGACGAGCAGCCCGACGTCGCCAACTTCGAGGGCTGGACCGCGCTCGCGTCGTGGGGCGAGATCACCTCACACGCCGAGATCGGTCTCCTGGTCACCGGTGTCGGCTACCGCAACCCAGACCTGCTCGCTGACATGGCGCGCACCGTCGACCACATCAGCGGCGGCCGGGTCATCCTGGGCCTCGGCGCAGGATGGTACGAAAAGGACTACACCACATACGGTTACGACTTCGGCACCTTCGGGTCTCGCTTCGACCTGTTCGACGAGAGCCTGATCCGCATCGAGAACCGGCTCGCCGCACTGATTCCGCCGCCCGTGCGCAGGATACCGATCCTCATCGGCGGCACGGGGCCCAAGCGCTCGCTGCCCGCCGTCGCCAGGCACGCCGACATCTGGCACGCGTTTCAAGACCTCGACGCGTTCCGTCGGTCCAGCGACCGCGTCGACGAGCTGGCGGCGACGTTCGGCCGCAACGGCGCCGATATCGAACGCTCGACTCTCTGGCAGGACGCCGACAGTGCCGATGCCTTCCGCGAGGCAGGCGTCACGCTGTTCCAGACCGAACTCACCGCCGACAACGGCTACGACCTCACGTCCCTCAAGCAGGTGCTCATCTGGCGGGACAACGGCTGACCACGACAAACCCCGCACTCCCCTCTGCCTCAGCCCCAACCCGTGGTCACCGCGAGCGCAACCACGCACATCAGCACCACTGCCGCTGTCACCCCGTAGGCGGCCGTGCCCGCCCTGCTCAACCGGTACTGACCCATCAGGTCGGCGTCACGTGCGACACCGATGATCACGGCCAGCAGAGGGAGCAGCAGGACGGCGTTGAGGACCTGCGTGGCAACCAAGATCGTCACCAGAGGTGCACCCGGAACCAGGACGATGAGTGCGCCGAGTGCGGTGACGCACCCAAACGTCACGTAGAACGTCTTCGCTTCTCGGAACGGGTCATTCAGGGCCGCTTCGACTCCCGTGTACTCGCACACCGAGTAGGCGGTCGACAGCGGCAGAATAGCTGCGGCCAGTACCGCCGCGCCCACCAATCCGATCCCAAACATCGTCGACGCGAGGTCGCCGGCCAGCGGCTGCAACGCGAGCGCGGCGTCGGCCGCATCGGTGATGGTGCGGCCGTCGCGGTGGAGTGTCGCGGCGCAGGCGACCACAACAAAGAAACCGATGACCCCCGTCAGCAGGGCGCCGGTCACCACATCAATGCGCTCGAAACGCAGGTCTTCGATTCGCAGCTTCTTGTCAACGGCGTAGGACTGGATGAACGACAGCCCCCACGGTGCCAACGTCGTTCCAACGGTGGCGGTGACTATCGCCAATGCCTCGCGATCGGTAGGCATCGTCGGAATCAACAGTCCGTGGGCTGCCGCTCCCCAATCGGGATCAGCCAGGATGCCTGAAGCGATGTAGGCCAGGAAGACCGTCGACAACAGCAGCAGGAAGTGTTCAATCCGATGGAAGCTCCCGCGCAGAACGACTGCTGACACCAACAGCGCTGCCGCGGGGACGCTGACGTAGCGGCTGACCCCGAAGAGTTCGAAACCGGCTGCAATGCCGGCGAACTCGGCACATGTGGTACCGATGTTGGCGATCGTGAGCGCCAGCAGGACGGTGCCGCCGATGCGCACCCCGTACCGCTGGCGCACCAGGCCGATCATTCCCTGGCCGGTGACCACGCCCATGCGAGCCGCCAGGGTGTGGAACATCACCAAAGCGAGCGTCGACAGCAGCAGGACCCACAGGAGCTGATATCCGTAGTCAGCGCCGAGCACCGAGTACGTGGTGATACCAGCCGGATCATCGTCAGACAGGCCGGCGAGCAGTCCAGGGCCCACGACCACCACCAAGGCGCTGATCGCCAACCCGCGGCGCTTCGTCACCGCCGCAGTCACCGCGACACCTTGTGCCGACGTCGGGGCCAGACGCCCGAACGAAGAAGATGCCTCTGCCGCGGACGTGCCGTCGACAGCCTTTCTCTCCAGTGACCGACGTACTCGGCCGGCATCGCGGCGACCACATCGGCGGCGGTGCTTTCGGCCAACGCCCTGAGTATCCGTTCCGCATCGTCCGGGTGACTGGCTCGGATGACATCTGCGACCATCGCAGCGTCCTTGGCCGCGAGCACCTCGGCGGCGGGCCCTGTACTGAGTCGTGCAACCAGTGCTGCCAAGGCGCGCGCATCCAACCGGTGGATTGCCGAACGTGGTGACGCGAGCTGAACAGCGTGTCCTCGCTCCGAGGTCAGGTGCAGGTCAGTCCATTCGATGGCGTCGCTGGAGAATCGATTCGCCAGCCCGCCCCAGCCGAGACGACGCAGCACAGCATCAAAGCCCACCTCCACACCGACGACTTCGATGCGGCCGTCAGTTCTGCGGGCGAGCACGACGTCAGCCACTCGGGTGAGACGCTGACCAGTCACGTCGACCACCTGCGTGTCGAGAACGTCGCGTACCAGCAGAATCTCGTCGTCCCCCAGTGGCCCCGCCGTGACGAAAGGGAGGTCGCCTGCACTGTCCTCCAGCCGAATGTGTTGGGGATGGACAAGGTTGATGGCCTCGAACGGCACCCGTACTGCGGGCTCGCCGCGTCGGGACAGCACCATGTGGTCCACCACGGGCAAGCCCGCACTGCCGACGGGGCGAGCACTCACATCGGCGACGCGACCCACTGTGTTGCCGGTTGCGCCCACAACCGCTCGGTGCACAAGCCTGCTGAGCAGCAGCACGTCAGCAGGAAGTCATGGGGACAGTCCGGCAGCGTGACCCGTGGGTCGGCCGGGCACACGGACTCCCGACACGCCCCGCCGACACATCCGACAACACTTCACTCATCGGACCGTCTCCCTCTCACCGTTTTCAGGCCCCTCGTCCCACGGCATAACGGTACGACCAACGAGTGGCCGGCGCGGTCAGTCCAACGACCCACATCCAGGGACTTTCGCCCTCCACGCTGAGGTGCCCGACCGTGCGTTCATCCGACTCGGACATTGATGCCCACACCCGATGCCGAAAGGCGGACACTGGACCTATGTCCACCGCATTCTGGATCATCATTGCCGTGCTGGCCATCGGCACGATCGCCGGCGGGCTGTTGCGGATGCGGGCCTGGCTGCGGAAACCTGCCCCGCCTGAGGTGATCGAGGCCGCGCGCCGTCGAGAGGAAGAAGACGAATAGGGCGCCCGCGTTCCTGGCGTCGAGCGTCTGCGTAGAGTCGGCCCGTGACCGACGCAGCACCCATTGACAATCCCTTCGACCTCACCGGCCACGTGGCGGTCGTCACCGGCGGCGGTTCCGGCATCGGTTTCGGCATGGCCGAGGGCTTGGCCCGCGCAGGTGCCTCGGTAGCCATCCTCGGCCGCACCGCCTCCCGGTTGGACAGCGCCGCCGAACAACTCCGCCGACACGGTCGAGCGGTGCTGCCGCTGGTCTGCGACGTCGCCGACGAGGACGCCACCACGGCAGCGATGGCCCGGGTTCGCGGCGAGTTCGGTTATCTGGACTCATGTTTCGCCAACGCCGGGGTGCGTGGGTCGTTCATCCCGGTACTGGAGACGTCGCTGGAGGCGTTCCGGGAAGTCACTCGCGTCGATCTCGACGGCGTCTTCCTCACGCTGCGCGAAGCCGCCCGCCAGATGGTCGAGGCGGGCCGCGGCGGCAGCCTGGTGGCAGTGTCCAGCCTCGGGGCTTTCCAGGGCATGCCGCGCCAACCCGCCTACGCGGCCTCCAAGGCCGGCGTCACCTCACTGACCGACAGCATGGCCGTCGAGTTGGCCCGCTACGGGATCCGCGCCAACACGGTGGCTCCCGGCTGGTTCGACACCGAGATGACCTCGGAGGGGCTGCACGACGAACGGTTCCGCGAGCGCGTGTTGCCTCGCGTTCCGGTACGCCGCTGGGGCTCCCCTGACGACATCGGCGGGGTGGCGGTGTACCTGGCCAGCGCGGCGAGCCGCTACCACACCGGCGACGTTCTGCGTATCGACGGCGGCTACCTCAAGTTCTGACGCGCGGCCCAGAGCCGATCGACGTGGACGATACGTTCTTACTGTGGGTGTATGACCACCGCGTGCTTTACGTTCAGAATCAACGCTTCCTGCCCAGGGCCGTTGACCGCCCCAGTCAGATGGTCATACACTTTATTCATACTTGTCCACCAAGACGCCCACTTGAGCGCAACGGAGGTTGACGTCGATGACCGCGACCAGCACCGCCACCAACGTCTTCGACGCCGGCCTCCCGACGCTGGACTACAGCCTCACCGCCACCCCGCACGACATCCTCGCGGACCTCCGAGGAGCGCAGTCATGTGCCCCCGTCGCCATCGGGCCCCTCGGACCGGAGATCCTGTCTTACGAGATGTCTCGGGACTTCCTCCGCGACAACAGATTTCGACTTCCCCCTGGTATCACGCTGGCAGCACAGGGCATCACGTCGGGTCCACTGTTCGACAAGCTGGCCAACAGCCTGCTGGGTCTCGACGGCGCACCACACATTCGCTTGCGCAAACTGGTCTCCAAGGCGTTCACTCCACGGGCAACATCACGACTGCAGGCCACAATCCAAGAGGTGGTCAACGGACTGGTCGATCGGGTGATGGACGCCGGCCGGTGCGACGTCGTGACCGACATCGCGCGCCCCTACCCCACCCCGATCATCTGCGCGCTGCTCGGTGCACCCCCCGAGGATTGGCAGCTGTTCGCGGATTGGACCGAAGAGATCTTCAAGGCCTTCAACTTTCAGACGGACGTCACCTTCGACGAGGCCGCGGTCATGCGGGCGTGGGGCGAACTCGACGCCTACGTCGACGACATGGTCGCCGCGCGACGAGACTCTCTGGCCGATGACCTGCTGTCCGAGCTCATTCGCGCTGAGAGCGACGGCGACCGCCTGACTCTCGACGAACTCCGCGGGCTGGTGGCCGGCTTCCTGATGGCGGGCACGGATACGACGCGGAACCAACTGGCCGCGTCGGTGCAGGTGCTCTGCGAGCATCCGGATCAATGGATGAGGCTTCGCGACCAACCCGAGCTTGCGATGCAGGCGGTCGAGGAGAGCATGCGCCACTCACCGGCGGCCTGCATCGTGCCGCGCGCCGCCACCGAGGACATCGAATTCGGCGGCTATATGTTCCCGAAGGGGACCTTCGTCTTCGCGAACACCTTTGCCGCCAACCGTGACCCAGCGATCTACGGCGAAGCCGACCGCTTCGACATCGCGCGCAGGGATGTGCCCCCGATTCTGACCTTCGGCGGTGGTGCGCACTACTGCCTGGGTGCCAACCTCGCACGTCGCGAGTTGGCGGAAGCGCTCGTAGTCCTCACCCGCCGACTGCCTGCTCCGCGTCGCATCGGGCCGGCTCCGTGGAAGTCCGTGTTGGGAATGACCGGTCCGACAACACTTCCGATCGAATTCACCAGCGAAAGGCTGGTGAGAGCGGATGCGTAGTCGCGGATGGGCAGGTATGACACCCGACTCCGACGAGGAGGCCGTCGCTCGAATCCTGGATGCCGTGGACGAGGTGGTCGCCGAACACGGAGCAGGGATTCGCCTCGCCGACGTCGCCCGCAGACTCGGGGTCACGCGTCAGACGGTGTACCGATACTTCCCCAATGCCGACGCGCTGCTGATCGCCAGTGCGATGCGTGCGGTCGACGGGTTCATCGATCAGGTGGTGGGACACGTCAGCGGAGTCAACGATCCGATCACTGCTGTCGTCGATTGCGTTGCGTTCGCCGTCGAACGCCTCTCCGGCGATCCCCAGCTGGAGAACCTGCTGTCCCGGCGACAAGAGGGCGAGATCGTCACCTCGCTGACCTCCCCCACAGCGACCGCATTCTGCCTGTCGCTGTTCCGCCGCCTCGATGTCGATTGGCAGCTTCACGGATTCAACAGCGCCGCGTTGGAAGAACTCGCCGAAATGACCCTGCGCACAGTGCAGTCCTTGTTGACCGACCCCGGTCAGACACCACGCGAAGGCATCGTATTGCGCCGCTTCATTGCTCGATGGTTGGGACCCGCGATCCTCTATCCGCGGACGTCATCGCTGTCCAGCTACTGAGATGCATTGGGAGCGCCGAGCTCTCGCCGAGAAGTCACATGGCGAGATGGCGCGGTTATTCGGCGGCGGAAGCCCAGATGAGGGCCGGCGTGACGAACAACTCGGCGTAGCGCCGCACGTCCGCCGGCGTCTGGATGTCACCGGGGTCGGCCACCAGGCTCACCGACATCCGCAGCACGTGCCCGGCCACGGCCTCAGCGGGTGCGGAGCTGACGTTATAGCCCTCAGCACGGGCACGCTCGGCAAGGCGCTCCCAGTGCTCCGCCGCCAAGGCCCGCATCCGGGTGGCGCCGTTGCTG
The DNA here is from genome assembly GCF_010729895.1 of Mycolicibacterium confluentis. NCBI lineage: Bacteria > Bacillati > Actinomycetota > Actinomycetes > Mycobacteriales > Mycobacteriaceae > Mycobacterium > Mycolicibacterium confluentis. The sequence continues at coordinate 2,420,261 of NZ_AP022612.1, read as the reverse complement.
AGGACGGCCCGCTTGCCGACGTCCTGCGCCGCCAGGTGTCGCACGACCTGGTTGTTTCGGGACAACATGACCAACTCGGTGAACTCGTCCGAGAGACCGTCGATGGCGTTGGGGGCGGCATCGGCCGCCGCGACCAGACGGGCGGCAGCTCGTTCCGCCTCGTGATCGAGGGTCGCGATGACCAGGGCGTCGCGACCGTCGGGGAAGTGTCGGTGCAGGGTGCTGCGGTGCACATGAGCGGCTTGGGCAATCTCATCCAAAGACACCCGGTCGATGCCGAACTCGGCGAACTTCGCCGCCGCCGATTCGACGATCAGCTCACGCGCTCCGACTCTCATACCGCGCCACCGACCGGGGTTCGCTCCTCCTTGGCGGCCGAGTCGAACTTGACGTCGCTGGATCCTGTGACCCGCTTGACCATCTGGGGCATCGTCGAATACACCATGTTGTCGGCAAGTTTGTCACACAGCGGCCGGGTCAACGGCATGCGACGGGCGAAGCCCAGTGCACGGTTGAGCACCCCTGCGATGGGAGCTACGACAAGACCTGCTGCTGGGACGTCAATCCCCCACTCGCGACTGATCTCGGGACCGAAACTGCGCCGGGTCTCGGCCAGGATGAAGGCGTTGAACAGGTCCGTCACCGCTTGCGAGGAACTGATCGGATACCCGTTGGCGATCAGCGGTCGCAGCACCTTCTCGGCAGCGGGCCGGTCCTCCGGCAGTGGGACGGAGTCGCTGCTCAGGTAGAAGTAGAGAAAGTCGCTGTAGTCGTCGTGCGTGGTCAGCAGCTCCTCTTCGGGCACACCCTGCAGGAACGACTGGTAGGCGCTGAACATGGCGATGTCGTCCTTCTCCTGCGCGGTCAGGCGATAGCCCTGCTTCTCCAGAAGCGGTACTGCCCAAGGCCCTTCGACCGCCGCGGCAACAAGCATCGGGGCCAGATTGATCGGGGTGCCGTAGGCCTCGGTGTTCCACTGCACGTGCCGGCTGATCTCCGTGCGGACGAAGCCATGCACGAGCCGCACCCGGCAACCGGTCTGGAACGCACTGCTGCCCGCTGGGTCCACCAACAGGTCGTGGACGTACTTGGCGGTCTCCACATAGCGTTTGTGCGTCGATTCGACAATGGCTTCGTTGAGCGACAACGTCATCGACGAGTTCGGTGAGATGGCACCGAATATGAACCCCGCGATGGCGCCGTGGGCCACCCACGCCGGCATCGGCAACCGGCGGTACGCCTTCGCGCCCCGGGCGATGGCTTCGGCGTCCAGGCAGGCCGGCAGAGTCTGACGCGGCGCGATGAACTCGACGATCTCCGGTGCGAAGTCCACTGCGTCGGACACGCCGTTGGTCAACGCGGCTTCGAAATCCGCCCGGGCGACACGCTTGTCGATGATCGCCACGGCCAACCGATCCGCCGCGTCATCGCCCATCGTCGTCAGGTGGCCCCACTTCTTCGCGTACCACTCCCGGTCGGCGTCAACGCGGCGCTTGCTCGGCGTTCCCGCGTAGTAGTAGTCCGCGAAGTGCTGCCACGGCCTACCGGCGCCCTGCTCGACCTTCATACCCGCTCCCACCTGTGACTCCCGCAACAAATGCGACACTATCTACTGAAACTGTCGCATATGTTGCTCCGGATGCGAAACGCGAGGCTTCCTATACTGGCCAATCATGCGCATCGTCGACATCCACATCGCGCCTGGACGCAAGATTCCGACGCGCTCAGTCCCCGCCGTCGACGCCGAGGCAGGCAAAGGATTGGTGGGCGACCGCTACCACGGCGCCAAACACCGACACGTCACCCTGCAGTCCCGCGAACTGCTGGAACACGCGGCAGCCGAACTCGGCCATCCCATCGATCCGGGTGCCACCAGACGCAACGTCACCGTCGACGCCGGGGATATCCCCACCAGACCCGGAGACCGGCTCAGGATCGGCGACGTCGAACTCGAAGTGGTGCGGATTGCGGCACCGTGCCGGCTGTTGGACGACTGGATCGCACCTGGCGCCGCCAGAGCGATGCACGCTCGGGGAGGGTCGGTGTTCCGGGTGCTGACCTCGGGACAGATCCGCGTCGGTGACGACGTGGAACTGCTGCCTGCCGACTGATACCCGCCCCTCCTCAGCGCGGTGCCGGAGTCACCGTCACCGGAATCGCACTCATCCGCGGTTGCCCCGAGTAGCGGTCGAAGGCGACGGTGACATCGGCCAACCGCGCGGTGCTGGAACCGTCCTGCGCGGGTGTGTCCAATTCCGGGGACGCGTTGCCATAGGCGTGGCTCATCGACACCACTCCCGGTCGGACGGAGTCGTCGAGGCTCACGAGGGCCATCACGCTGGCCCGGGGCGACGTAATGCAGACCAGTTGGTCGGGCTCAACGCCAAGGCGGGCCGCGTCGGCGGGGTTGAGATAGGCGGGGTTGTGACGCCGCCCGCCCCGGGCGGCCATCGCGTTGTAAGACGAGTTGGTGGTGTGCATTTCGCGCCGCGAGACCAGCAGCATGTCCGCGGTGTCGGTGCGCACCATGTCCTCAGCGGTGTCGGCAAGGTCGGCCATCATCTGTGCGTTGGCGACATCGAGGTGCGTCGGTGTGTTCGGGTCACCCGGCAGGACCACCGTGGCGGGTTCGGCGGCAAGGTCACCTTCGAGGCCGTCGGGGTGGTCGCGGACCACGTCCAGTGGGATCCGCGAACCCTGGCACACGATGTCGAGGAGTTCCTCCTCAGTGGGCGGATGCGTCATGTCCAGCGGTATCGGCTCGACCAATCCCAGCGGATGCGGAGCGTCGATCGTGACGCCCATCCGCTGCGCGAGGCCATAGAAGAACTCCCACTCACTCAGCAGGTCACTGCCTTCGGGGGTGTCGAGGACGGCCGGCCCGTAGTAGGCGTACGGTGCGCCCGGCCCGATGCCAGCCGCCTGCAGATAGTCCAGAATCTGGCTGACATGCGGTGTCTCCAAAGGCATCCGCGGGGCAATGACGTAGTCGGCATAGCGGGCCGTGTGCGACATGAACGGGTCGATCTGCACCAGCAGTTGCAGTGCCGACATCGCCTCGGCCGTCCGGATCTGATCCGGCCACGCGGCAATCGGGTTGCCGCCGATGCTGAACAGGGCACGCACCTGCCCCTCCCCGGGGGTCAGGATCTCCTCGGCCAGGCCCGACACCGGCATTCCCGCCGCGGACAGACTCAGGCCCCGGACCCGCATGGCCTCCCCCAGCCCGTTCGGCGGGTACGGCGGAAGCGCCTGGGCCACCGCGGGCAGCGGTGGATACAGCGACACCGGGTCGGCCACAACCTCGCCGGCGCGGCGCCGATTCCCGCACAGCGCACCGAGGTTGAGGATCAGGTACTCCAGCAGCGTCCCGGACTGGGCCATATTGGGCCCCGTTCCGGCGTCGATGTACCCGCGGGACGCTGTGGCATACATGCGGGCCGCGGTCACGAGGTCGGCTGCGTCCAGATCGGCAGCCGCGGCGACGGCGGTCGGGTCGAAGGGTTCCACCGCAGCGCGTAGGTCCGCGACACCCACGACATTGTCGGCCACAAACTGGGTGTCGATGAGCTCCTCGGCGAGGATGACCTTGATCATCACTGCCAGGATGGCGATGTCGTGTCCCGGCAGCGGTTGAAGGAAAAGATGTGCGCGACGGGCAGTTTCCGTGCGTCGGGGGTCGATGACGATGAGCTGGCCGCCGGATTCGAGCTTGTTGGTCAGCCATTTGCCGTGATTGCCCAACGGCAGTCCCAGCATGCTGACGAGCGGGTTCGCGCCGATCAGCATCAGCAGGTCGGCCTCGTCGGGACCGTAGCGGCCGCCGAGCCAGGTGCCGTGCAGCGCGGGCGCAATGGCCTTGCCGGGCTGGTCGATGGTCACCGATTCGAACACCATCGGAGTTCCGATACCGGCCAGGAATCCCTTGACCACTGGCATCGAGGCACCTGCCGCCTGAAAGGCCTGGGTCCCGAAGTACGCCGAAATCGAGCGCGGCCCGTGCTCGCCGATCATGTCCTGCAGTCGGCTGGCGATCTCGTCCATGGCCTGCGCCGACGAAATCGGCGCATAGCTTCCGTCGGGGCCGCGTTTGAGCGAGTGCAGAAGCCGCTCCGGCGAGTAGTGATACTCGAGCTGGCCTCGGCCTTTGACGCAGGAGAACCCGTCGTAGTGCCGATTGGCCTTGTTCCCACGAACTTTGACGGCCCGCCCGTCGATGACATCAACCTCGATCGGACAACAGTTGTGGCAGACCGCGCACAGCGTTTTATGGACCGTCGTCTCGTGAGCCATCCTCAGTGAATCCTTTCGGCTGCCTGCAGCGACTGGGGCAACGAGAGAAGGTGCAGCAAGTCGGCGCCCCACTGATCGTCGGACGGCCCGGTCGGGCTGCGACCAGGATCGTCCGCTGACTGACTAATTAACTGGACAATATAATAGTGGCGTAGGCCACATATCCATGTTTTCGCGCGGAAATCCTGGGTCGTTTCCGCTGACGGCGCCGGGCCTCTGCCTCGGCGTCCAGGCGTGCCTCCTACGCCAGTTCCCCACCCTCGGAGAGCGTCTTCGGGACGCGCGTGACCTTCACGGGGAACACGGGCCCAGGAATCCCCGCGGTGCACTCGCAGCGCCGCCAGAAGGTTCCGTCCCAGGGGTCGTCGTACCAGCGGATCATCATCGGGCACAGCTCCTCGTGGCTGCACTCACCCGCTGTGCACTTACGGCATTCGACCACTTCCCCGCCCCTCACCACCGGTCAGATGGTGAACTCCGGAATCTGCATCTGTGCAACACATTCCACCGCAACCGATTTCGGGTCCTTCAAGAAGGATGCCGTCACCGCACGACCACACTCCGACTGCTCGTAGACATCGTGACCGATGGCGGGAAACCGCACCACGGTGCTGTTGGGCAGCGTCTCGGCGACCACATCGGCGAGGCTGGGCTGCGTGATCGCATCAAAGGTACCCGCCATCACGAGCACGGGCAGATCGCTGTGGACCGGTTCGGCGATCTTCGGGTCACTTGCGCTCACGTCCCACACCCCGCAGTCGTCCATCGGGCGACCGAACTGCGGCTGCAACTCGAGGACTTCGGCCGGGAATGCCGGGAAAGCCTTCCGCCCCGCGGCGGCGATGTCCTCGCGCGTAGTGAACGGTGCGAACTCACCGCACAGGACGCCAAGTTTGAGGCCATGGCTGAACAGGCCTGGGATCTGACCCCCTCCCGCCACCGCCTCGGCGAGCGCGCGTCCGTCCCCACGCGCCGTCGCGTGGATCATCTGAGGTAGGCCCGCGTAGCGCGTGGCGTCCATGCTCGCGAGCACGGCAACGTTGGCCAGTTTGTAGCCGTCGAGCACGACGGTCTGCGCCGGCCTGTCAGGTGTTGCCGGAAGGTCAACCGTCAGAGGGTCTTCCGACAATCTGCTCACCGTGGCCGAGAACTCCTCGGCGAGATCGGGATAGGCCGTGGCACAGGCCGACTGCGCAGCACAGGCGTCGAACAGGGCGTTGAGGCCACCGGCGGTGCTGCTCCACAGATTGGTGAGCAGGTTCTTCTGCGGTGGGACAACGGAGTCGAGGACCACACTGCTGATCCCCTCGGGATGATCGCGGATCAACTGCAGAGCCACATACGTGCCGTAGGAGACGCCATACACGTGCCAGGACTCGATGCCCATCGCTCGGCGCAGGTCGGCGAAGTCGGCCGCGTTCTCGACGGTGTTGTAGGCGGTCAGATCAATCCCCTTGGCCGCCAGTCGGTCATGGCATACGCGGACCGCGTCCACGCTTCGCGCAGCCAAGGCGGGGTCCAGCGAGGACACTCCCTTCGATTCCTCGGTGACCTCGTCGAATTCCGGGCATCCCAAATGCGGGTCGGCGAGTAGCGTGCCGCGCTCACTGACCAGGATCACGTCACGGTCGCGGTTGATGCCCAGCTTCCGCAGGGTTTCGCCGTACGGCAGGATCGTGCCGCCGGGCCCGCCATGGAGATAGACCATCGGTTCGGGATCGGGATCAGCAGACTGCGCCGGGTATCTCGCGACGGTGAGGGTGATGGTGCGCCCGTCGGCTTTCGACCGATTCTCCGGAACCGTGAGGGTCCCGCACACGACGTCGGAGCCGAAATCGGCCTCGGGCACCCCCGGCACCACCGGTGACGGACACGGTGACGACGCATAGGAGGCGTCGGGAACGGACTGCTCGGCAGCATTCGGAGGCTGCGTTGTTCCCTGCGACTGTGAGCATCCGGCCAGCGCGAGGGTCAGTGCCGCGAGCACGCTGAGTGGTCTATTGCCTGGCATGGACGCCCATTTCATCCGGACACCCTAGCCATTTCCAACGTGCGAGAGACCAGTATCGATGATTGGGCAACACCATCAGCGCTCAAGTTCACCCCGTCGAAAGTCCCGCGAGGACCTCTCCCGGGCAACTCCGGTAGAACTGCGTAGACGCCGTCACTCACCGAGAGGATCGCCATGGTCGCCGTACCCGAGGGCTATGAATCCCTGCTCGACCGCCCGCTGTACGGGCATCTCGCCACCGTCCGCCCCGACAGCACCCCTCAGGTGAACGCGATGTGGTTCGCCTGGGATGGCGAGGTGTTGCGGTTCACCCACACCAACAAGCGACAGAAGTACCGCAACATCGCGGCCAATCCCACAGTGGCGATGTCGGTCATCGACCCCGACAACCCGTACCGCTACCTCGAGGTGCGCGGCGTTGTGGAGGACATCGTGCCCGACCCGACGGGCGCGTTCTACCTTCAACTCAACGACCGGTACGACGGACCGCTGACCGAACCGCCCGCCGACAAGGCCGACCGCGTCATCCTCGTGGTGCGCCCGACCGCTTTCAGCAAGCAGTAGCCGACCATGCTCGTCGCATTCAGCGTCAGCCCATCGGGCGGCGATCACGACGGCAGCGTCGGCGCGGCGGTCGCCGAGGCAATCCGCGTAGTCCGAGCATCCGGACTGCCCAACGAAACCAACGCCATGTTCACCAACATCGAAGGCGACTGGGACGAGGTGATGGCGGTGGTCAAACAGGCCGTGGACGCCGTCGCGGCCGCCTCGCCGCGAGTCAGCCTGGTGCTCAAGGCCGACATCCGACCGGGATACACCGACCAGCTCACTGCCAAGGTCGAACGCATCGAGGACGCGCTGCGCGAGTAGCGATGATTCGTAGCCTCGTCGTGCGAACGACTCGCCGACGAGGCGGGTCGGGCGGGAGCACGGATCATCGCCCTGCCCGAGTTCTTCTCCACGGGTATCGGTTTCGTCGACTCGTCCCCGACCCCACCGCCCCGCAACAACAGTTAGCCCTTGCGCTAAGTATTGTCCTGGCCGATACTTAGCCATGTGGCACAGTATTCAGTTGAGCTGGACGGGGTGTTTCTGGCACTGGCGGATCCGACCAGACGGGCCGTGATCGACCAACTCGGTCGCGGGCCGGCGAGTGTCGGCGACCTGGCCAGCGAGGCCACGATGACGCTGCCGTCGTTCATGAAGCACCTGCGAATGCTGGAGTCGACCGGCTTGATTCACACGACGAAGGTCGGGCGGGTACGCACCTGCAACCTCAACCGGGACCGGTTCACGGTCGTCGACGACTGGCTGTCGCAGCAGCGTCGCACCTGGCTGGAGCGCACTGACCGGTTGGAGCAGTTCGTCACCAAAACCCAAGGAGGAGAACAGCCGTGAACCCCGAACTCGACCTCAGCATCGAGCGGATCATCCGCGCGCCCCGCAAGGCCGTATGGGAAGCGTGGACCGAACCGGCCAACCTGGCGCAGTGGTGGATACCGTCGCCCACGCTGTGTCGCGTCGATCGTCTGGAGGTCCGCCCGGGCGGCGCCTTTGTGACGCAGATGAGTGACGACGGCATCGCGTTCGTCCCTCATATGGATGCGTGTTTCCTGTTGGTGGAGGAATTCCAACGCTTGGTGCTCACCAACGCCGTCGACAGTAGGTGGCGCCCGGCGAACCCAGCTCCCATTGCGATGACCGCCGAGATCACCATGCGTGACCACGCTGACGGCACCGACTACCGCATCACCGCACGCCACAAGGACCCCGTCGCCGCAGCCAGACACGCAGAACTCGGCTTCGCCGAGGGCTGGGGAACCGTCGCCGACCAACTCGCGCGATTCGCGGAACACTCGCATTGAGGCCGGCTCGGCAGTCCCCCGGCCATCGGCTGCACACTCGCTGAGCGCACACAATTGAGGCACTTGCCCCATGTGTCGGATCGCCGGACCGTTCAACCATGAGTCATGACCACTATGACTCGCGTTCTCGCCGTCGGCTACGGCGCCGTCTGCTACCTGTTCTTCCTGGTGGTGTTCCTCTACGCCATTGGATTCGTCGGCAATGTGGCGGTGCCGCGCAGCATCGACAATGCCGTCGACGCGCCACTTCTGCAGGCGCTGCTCGTCAACCTCGCCCTTCTGACCCTGTTCGCCGTGCAGCACAGCGTGATGGCCCGTCCGGCGTTCAAACGGTGGTGGACGCGCTACGTACCGCCGGCGATTGAACGCAGCACCTACGTGCTCCTGGCCAGCCTGGTCCTCGCTCTGCTGTTCTGGCAGTGGCGGACAATCCCCCACGTCGTCTGGGACGTGCAGAACCAACCCGCCCGCCTCGCGGTGTGGGTGCTGTTCTGGGCCGGGTGGGCGATCGTGCTCGCCGCGACCTTCATGATCAATCACTTTGAGCTCTTTGGGCTGCGTCAGGTGCTGGCGGCCTGGCGGGCACAGCCTGAGGCCGAGACCGGATTCCAGGCCACCCTGTTCTACCGCGTGGTGCGGCACCCGCTGATGCTGGGATTTCTCATCGCCTTCTGGGCTGCCCCCACCATGACGGCCGGGCACCTGCTGTTCGCCTCGGTCACGACGGGCTACATCCTCATCGCGTTGCAACTTGAAGAGCGTGACCTGCTGGCGTCGTTGGGATCCCGCTATGCGGCCTACCGGCAGACGGTGCCCATGCTCATTCCTCGACCGGCGCGTCGCCGGAAGGCGCCCCTGGCTGGTGGCACGATCACCCCTGCCGGCCACCGATAGCGGGCAGTCGCTGGCCTACGCCTTGTAGCATCCTGCTACAAGGCGTAGCATACTGCTACAACAGGAGGTGCGGATATGACGAACGTCGCCGATCGCGTCACCAGGGTCGCCGCCGACCTGATGGACAGCGCCGCTGCCGAGGGGGCCCGCCAGAGCCGGTCGGCCAAGCAGCAACTCGATCATTGGGCCCGGGTGGGCCGCGCAGTGTCAAGCCATCAGACGGCTTCGCGCCATCGAGTCGAGGCCGCGCTGGCCGGCCGCCTGGACACCAACGACCTGTCCGAGGACGAGGGTCTGGTGTTCAACGCGGAGATCTCGGCCGCCATCGAGGAGTCCCTGTCCACCACCAACTACGGGGACACCCTGTCGGCGCGGGGCATCACGACGGTGGCGCTCAACGACGACGGCGAGATCGTCGAGTACCGTCCCGACGGCACCACCGCGGTGGTCGACTCCGACCGATGACTCCTGACTTCGCGGGGCGCCGGTGAAACGGCTCGACCTCGTTGTCGGCCCGAACGGCGCTGGCAAGTCGACGTTCATCGCGTTCACCTTGGCGCCGGTGTTGCCGCGCAGCGTGTTCGTCAACGCCGACGAGATCGCAAAACAGCGTTGGCCCGACGACCCCCTCGGGCACGCCTACGACGCGGCGCGCGTCGCGGCAGACACCCGCGCCAAGCTCATCGAGGCCGGAGCGTCGTTCATCGCCGAGACCGTCTTCTCCCATCCGTCAAAGCTGGACCTGATCCGCTCGGCCCACAATGCGGGCTACACCGTCGCCCTGCATGTGGTGCTGATTCCGGAGGATCTCGCCGTCGAGCGCGTAAAGCGGCGAGTCCTCCACGGCGGTCACGACGTCCCCGAGGACAAGATCCGCGAACGACACCGCCGACTGTGGCAGTTGGTGGCCGAAGCGATTCCCATGGCGGACAGCGCCACTGTCTACGACAACTCCCGGCGCGAGGGGCCCCGCATCGTCGCGCAGTTCACGGCGGGCGCGGTCATCGGCGCTGCGAAGTGGCCGACGTGGGCATCCGAGGAGCTGGTCAGTCGATGGCCTGCTGCCGGCGCCCGCTAACGCCACCACGGTGCCCACCGATATCAGAAACATGACCTTGTTCCGCGTGGGTGGTGTGCTCGCCGCCGCCCTGACGGCGCCCTTGTTGGCCCTGCCCACAGCCCAGGCCGACGCGTTTGCGCAACTCGAGTCCGTGCCGGTGGTCGCCTCCCCCACGTGCGGCGGCACCGTCAGCGCCGAGGCCCAGGCGACGCCGGTCCAGATCGGCAATCGGGTCGACGACGGTGTCCGCGTCGCGATCCACTACGACGCCGGCGTCTACGACGGTTCCTGCTCGCTCACCGTCGCGGCCGAGTGGCGGAACCTGGACACGGGAGCCACTGGACGCGGGGACATCACCGCGGTGTCGACGATCGACGGGCACTACGGGTTCATCGGCTACGCCAACTCCACCTTCGATACGGGCCGTGGCACGGTCGTCGTCACCCTGAGTTCACACCCGGGTGCCGAAATGCGGATCACGGCGTAGCACCGGCGGCGGCGCTCAGGTGTCGGTGTCCAGCGGGCGACCCAGGTGGTGGCCCATGCGCATCTCGTAGTCGCCGGGTTGATTGCGTCCGGCGGCCAGTGCCGCTGCGCTTCGGCGCTTGGAGCCTGGCCACTGGAACGACGACATGTAGATCTCCAGCGAGGACAGCATGTCCTCCGGTGACGGCGCGGTGTGTCGGTTGATCTGCTGCTTCACCGCCGCGATGGATTCCTTGTCATAGGAGGCGATCCGGTGGGCGAGGGTGTCGACGAACGTGTCGAGGTCCTTGTCGTCGACGGCGCGGTTCACCCACCCATACCGCTCGGCCAGTTGACCCGGGTAGTCGTCGCTCGACAGCGCCACCTCCAACGCCCGAGCCCGTCCCATCAGGCGCGGAAGATGCTCCAGCCCACCACCTCCGGGCAGGTTTCCACTGGCCGTCTCGGGTTGGCCGAACAGCGCACGTTCGCTCGCGAACCTCATGTCCATCGCAAGGGTCAGCTCGCTGCCGATTCCGCGCACCCGTCCCCGGATCTTGGCGATCGACGCCACAGGAAGGTGCGTCAGTCGCGTGCTGGTGTCGATCGTCAGCGGATAACCAGTCACCCCCAGATCCTTCGGGGTCTCCGCGACGCGCGAGGTGTCGTAGTGGTTCAGGAAATAGTGCGGATTGGCCGAGTCGAACACCACCACCCGCAGCTCCCGTGCCGCAGTCATCTCATCGATCAGCTCGGGCAGTTCGACGAGCATCTCCGGGGTCACGAGGTTGATCGGCGGGTTGTCGAACGTCACCCGCCAGAGTCGCTCATCGTCCGCGGTGACTGAAAAATGGCTCCATTGATCCGTTTTCATCCGCTCGCTCCCTCTGACCACGACAGAGACAGATTCGAACGTACGCGCACCTCACACGGTTGACAGTGTGTGAGCGGATTCTGTTCGGCGCGGGCGGATCGCGGCTAGGCTGCGCGCTGAGACCGCCGACGACGGGGAGCCGATTCAGGATGAGCCGCCGATCCCTGACGACGGCGATCTGCGCAATGCTGGTGGTCGCAGGTCTGTACCCGGCCCCCGCCGCTGACGCTGTCGTCGGCGACGTCACCGGGGCGGTCGACATCGGAGCGGGCCGCAGCATGTTCGTCGCGTGCCGCGGGACCGGCTCGCCGACGGTGATCCTGATGTCCGGCAAAGGCAACGGAGCCGAGGACTGGTTGCAGGTGCTCGCCCCCGACGACCCCGCCCACGACAGCCCAGGCGACGACCTGCCCTGGGGATTCGGCGAACTCATCCGCAGCCAGGACGCCGTGCTGCCGTCGGCCGCGCGGTTCACCCGCGTCTGCGCCTACGACCGGCCTGACGTCCGCTTCGAGGGCGCCGACCTCACCACACCCCGCAGCCAACCGCACTCCGTGGACCTGGACGTGGCAGACCTCGATGCCCTGCTCACCGCCGTCGGGGCCGAGGGGCCCTCTGTCCTCGTCGCACACTCCTATTCGGGGGTCGTGGCCACGCTGTTCACCCGAACCCAACCGGAGAAGGTGGCAGGCCTGGTGATGGTGGACGCGCTGAGCGAACACATGGCCGATGTCATCAGCCCCGCCCAACTCGACAACTGGGACGCCAGCAATGCGGCGACCTCACCACAGGTCGCCGAAGGAGTCCGGGTCATCGATGCGTTCCAGCAGATCGACGCGGCGCCCGCGATGCCGGCGATACCCGCTGTGGCGCTGGCGGTCGACAAGCCCTGGCGCACCGACCTGCTGCCACCGGAGTCGTTGAGTTCCGAGCAGGTCACCTTCGAGGACTGGCGGGCAGGCCAGGATCGCCTGGCGACATCCCTTGGAGTGGAACTGATCACCGCCACCGACAGCGGCCACGACATCTACCTGTACAACCCGAGCCTGGTGGTCGACGCGATCGAGCGGGTCGTCGAGGAGTTCCGCGCGGGCGTCTGATCGCGCCCCATCCGTTCGGGTAGTGGATTACGCGCGGTCGCAGAGTGTCCAGAACTGACACTCGACCGGTACGCGGTTGACCACAACGCACGGAGGTGCACCATGACATTGATCTCGCTGTTCTCGAACAAGTTCCAAGACCACTTCGTCGTCCTGCGAGGCGGCTTCGCCGACATCGCCACTATCGCCACCGATCAGGACCGCGAGGACGCGACGATCAACTGGACGGGCTCAGGGCTGGTGCTGGGCCCCGGCGGGACGTTCGGCGGATTCGGCCAGAAGGGCCAACTGCGGCGCGGCTCCACCCCTCCCGGGTTCCTGACGATGATCGCCACCTTCGACGGAAACCGCATACACGAGAAGTTCTTTGACGGCATCGTGGACCCGGAGCGCAAAGCCGAAGTTCTGCGAGATTCGACCTTCATTCTCGAAAAGGGACTCATCGACCCGAACCAGGTCTCCTTCCGTTGGGCGGAGTCGAGCGACATCTACATCGTGCAGAGGAACTTCCAACTGTTCGCCCAGCGAGCGGTGACTCCCGACGACTTCCAGGCAGCGACCTTCAGGATGACCAACCCGCTCAACGCGCAGAATCAATAGACATGACATCGGTGGCGGTGTTGGGCGGCGGTGTCGGTGGACTGAGTGCCGCGCACGAACTCATCGAACGCGGCTTCGCGGTGACCGTGTACGAGAAGCGGGAGGATTTCGGCGGGAAGGCCCGCTCGATGCCGGTGCCCGACTCGGGCACCGGTGGCCGAGAGCATCTGCCCGCCGAACACGGATTCCGCTTCTTCCCCGGCTTCTACCGGCATCTGCCCGACACGATGTCACGGATTCCGGATGGTTCGCAGAACGTGGCTGACCATCTGGTGTCCGCGACGCGGATCCTGCTGGCGCAGGCGGACGGCCGCAACGAACTGGTCAGCGCCTCACAGGCGCCCACGTCATTCGACGACCTCGCGGTCATGATCCGATTCCTCCACCAGTTCGGTGCTGAAGTCGGCGTTCCGCCAGCGGAATTGGCACTGTTCTCGGAAAGGCTCCTCACGCTGCTCACCTCCTGCGACGAGCGGCGCCTCGAGCAGTGGGAAAAGATGAGTTGGTGGGACTACACCGGCGCCGAGCAGCGCTCGCCGGCGTTCCAGAAGTTCCTCGCCGACGGCCTGACGCGTACCCTCGTCGCCGCGCGGGCCCGTGAGATGTCGGCCCGCACGGGTGGGTTGACCCTCTGCCAGCTGCTTTTCGACCTCGTGCGCGTCGGTGGGCGGGTCGACCGCGTCCTGGACGGCCCGACGAGCGAGGTCTGGATCGACCCGTGGATCGCCCATCTGAAACGCTCCGGCGTGGTCTTCCGGAACGACCGTGAGGTGGCTGGAATCGACTGCGACGGCCGCCGGATCACGGGCGTGACGATCTCGGGATCGGGTGGCTCAGAACGGATCATCGCCGATCACTATGTGGCGGCGCTGCCGGTCGAGCGGTTGCGGCTGCTGCTCTCCCCCGCCCTTCGCCGCGCTGAGCCTCGACTGGCCGCGCTGCCGCGACTGGTCGTGCGCTGGATGAACGGCGTGATGTTCTACCTCGACCAAGATGTACCCCTTGAGCATGGGCACGCGATCTTCATCGACTCCGAGTGGGCGCTGACCGCGATCTCGCAGGCACAGTTCTGGCCCGACGTCGACCTCACCGAGCGTGGCGACGGACGTGTGGAAGGCATTCTCTCGGTGGATGTCTCGGAGTGGGACCGGCCCGGCCGACGGACCGGAAAGGTGGCGATGGCATGTTCAAAAGAGGAGATCCGCGCCGAGGTGTGGGGCCAACTGATCGACCACATCGATGACGGTTCGCTGGACGAGGACAACGTGGTCACCTGGTTTCTGGATCCGGCGATCGAGTTCCCGAACCCGGCTGCGGCCACCAACCTCGAACCGCTGCTCGTCAACACCGCGGGCTCATGGCAGGACCGCCCGGAGGCGGTCACGCGAATCCCGAACTTCTTCCTGGCGGCCGACTTCGTTCGGACACACACGGATCTGGCGACCATGGAGGGTGCCAACGAAGCGGCGCGGCGGGCAGTCAACGGCATCCTCGCCGCGACCCGCTCGGACTCGCCGCCGTGTCGGCTGTGGACGCTGCGGGAACCGGCCGCGCTGGCACCGTTCCGCGCCCTGGACCGGCTGCGGTGGCGCGCGGGCCGGCGGGCGGCGAAGGCGCCAGTGCGGGTCAGCGCCGATGGCGAACTGCAACCGAGTGGACCGATTGCCCGCGGCCTGCTCGCGGCGTCCCGGCGCATTCGTTAAGTGCCGCACACCGTTCCAATAGTACATATTTCGATGTATAGTCGGCCTCATGGCCATCGCAGCCCTGATTCTCTACCTGGTCTTCGGTGCACTCGGCTTCGGCTGGCGCAGCTGGACCCAGTACAGGCACACCGGCTCAACGGGATTCCGCGGCATCTACGGAAAACCCGGATCGCTGGAGTGGTGCGCCGGCGCCGGCTTCATCGCCGCGATCGTCGTGGGAGTCGCCGCCCCCGCGCTGCAGCTGCTCGGCGTCCTCACGCCCGTCGCGGCCCTGCACACACCGTGGCTCCAGGGCTTCGGTACCGCACTGGCCGTTGCCGGAATCGCGGCGACGCTCTACGCCCAGCGGGATATGGGTGAATCCTGGCGCATCGGCGTCGATCCCGGCGAGACCACAACATTGGTCCGACACGGGGTGTTCGGCGTGGTACGAAATCCGATCTTCACGGCGATGCTGATCTTCGCCGCCGGCGTCGCCCTGATGACACCAAACCCACTGGCGCTCACTGGTTTTGCCGTGCTGCTGGCGACGATCGAGCTTCAGGTGCGTGTCGTCGAAGAGCCGTATCTGCTTCACACCCACGGCCAGGCCTACCGCGACTACCGCGCGTCGGTGGGGCGCTTCGTTCCCGGCATGGGGCGCAACTGAGGGCAGGGACTGTCAGAGTTCGTCGACGGCCTTGGCCCACTGGCCCAACAGGTCAGGACAGTAGGCGCCCAACGAGTACCCGCCCACGCGACCGGCGGACTGCTGATCCCAGCCCTCCCCCATCACAGACGAGACCACTTCGACGAGTCCATCAGTGTGGGGACTTGCGGCACTCCGCATGAGTAATCGGCTACCCGCGCCAACGCGCGGCGATCACACCTCGGGGGCGCCGGCCTCCGGAGTTCCGGCCTCGGGCTGGGCCTTGGCCTGCTTGCGCTGCGCGAGCTGATACTTCACCAGCGCGACCAAAGCCTTCGGGTTGCGGGCGAAGGCGCCTGCAGCCTGGAAGCCGACTTTGATCTTCTGGCCGACGGTGAGTTCCTGCTCTGGCGCCATTACTGCCCCTCCCTGGGATGTTGATCGACTCCGAACAATAGCCGGGCGGCTAGGAGCGTCCGCCCCTCAGGGTGCCGACGAGGTGGTCTACTCCAATCAGAAGGCGCTATGGGTGTGCACCCGCTGGGGCAGGATCGTCGAACAGCGCGACTTCTACGAGGACACCCAGCGCCTGATCGACCTCGACCGACGGCTGCCGAGCCCCAGTTCGCGTACCTGACACACACGCCGAACCCTGCGACTCCGAAACGGCGCGACGTCACGCCTGTAGCGTGGCGGCCGTGAACTTCTCCCGTGTGTCTTCGCCCGTCGCGCTCGCGGCCTGTGCCGCAGCATTGACCATGTCGCTCGCCGCCTGCGGATCCGACAAGGAAAACGCAGCATCGGCCACGTCCTCATCGGCCGCCGAGCTGGTCTCCACCGAGACACCCGCCGCCGCCAGCGCCTGCCCCACGGCTGCGCCCGCGAGCGGCGGCACACCCGAGTGGACGCTGGCGGGCACCACCGGCAACGTCGCGGTCACCGGGTCCACCGACACCACGGCACCACTGGTCACGGTCGACGGGCCGTTCAGCGTGACCGAGACCCAGGTTCAGACGCTCAAGCCCGGCGACGGTCCCGTCGTGGCCGATACGGCCACGGTCCTGGTCTGCTACATGGGTGTCAACGGCCGTGACGGGTCGGTGTTCGACAGCAGTTACGACCGCGGCGCACCGGTCGACTTCCCGCTCACCGGCGTTGTGCCGGGTTTCCAGAAGGCCATCGCCGGCCAGAACGTCGGGTCGACCGTCGCGGTCGCGATGACCTCGGCCGACGGTTACCCCGAGGGTCAGCCGCGTGCCGGAATCCAGCCGGGCGACTCGCTGGTCTTCGCGATCAAGATTCTCGACGCCACCAGCTGACTCGCGTCGGCTCGGGCACCGGTGCGCTGACCCGTGCGGCGCTCGATGTTCCCGGCGTCCGCGTCACCGGCGTCGACCCCGCGCCGCACTACATCGACTACGCGCGTGACCACGTCGATGACGCACGCGTGCGCTTCGTGCTCGCCGACGCGCAGACGCTGGCCTTCCCGGCCGCTGGACATCGAGATGCCGTTCACCTCATTCGATGACTACTGGCAGGGATTCCTCGGCGGGCAGGGACCTGCCGGGGCCTTCACCGCTTCGCTGACGGACCCGCAGAGGGAAGCGCTCAAGTCTCGGCTGCGGGACTGCCTGTCGCCGTCGGAGGAAGGCCCACTCTGCGCGCGACTGCGTGGGCCGCACGCGGCGCGGTCCGGCCTCAGTGAGCCTGGGCCGCCTGCGGCAACTGCTTGGCGTCTGCCACGCTGATCGTGACTGCGGCGGTCACGATGCCGGTGACGATCCCGACGCCGGTGTCCAGGACGCGGTCGAGCGCGACGTGCGGTGCCAGTCCGGCCCCAAGCCCGGTGAGCAGCAGTGCCATCGGCGTCACCGCCACTGAGGTCAGCGCGTAGTTGACCGTCGAGGCGATCTCCGCCGCGACCTGGAAGACAACGATCGCCACCACAGCGCCCCAGTAACCCAGCGGCAACGCCAGCAGCGCGGCGGCCAGCAGCGCACCGCCGACATTGCCGAGCAGGCGCTGGATGCCTCGGTGGATCGCGACGTGATAGCCGATTCCCTGCATCGTGGCGACGGCGCCCATGGCGGCCCACATCGGATGGTCCAAGCCGAGGCCGATCGCGATGGCGGCACCCGCCGCACCCGCGAGGCCGACCCGCACGGCCCGCGCCGCCAGGCTGCGATGAGGAGCTCGACGAAGCGTCACCCAGATCGATTCACGTTGCACCGCTGGTGATTCCGTTGATCCGGACGCACCGGTGATTGCCCGCCAAGCCAGCACGAAGAACCACGGGGCCATGGCGGCAACCACACCGATCACCGCCCCAGCGGCGGTCACGGCGACGGCCCGCGCCACATCACCAGTGTCGTGGGCAAAACTCTGCGCCCCGACGGCGCCGAACATAAACACCACCGCACCGGGCCCCACGATGTGCAGTGACCACACCAGATACGCGGCGGCACCGGCCAGCACGGAGATGACCGCGACCTCCACGACGACGGGGCATGCACCCACTCCCAGCACGGCGCCGATGCCGATCGCCGTCGTGATTCCGACACCCAGAACGAGGAGTCGGCCCAAGCGGACGGGGTACGGGTCCGGGCGGCAGAACGCCGAGACGAGCGCCCCCAACGCGGCGAAGCCGACAACATCGCGCTGACCGAGCAGGCCGCCGACGACAAACACCAGGGTCACTGCCAGTCCGACCCGCAGAGGAACCGCGAAACCCGCCCTGCGCACGTCGGTGCGGAGCACCCCGCGCCGCGCGTCGGCGGACACTGCGTGTCGAAGCGCGGTCCAGCCGTGGTCAAAGCGGGTCATGACGGGCGAGACAAGCACCGAGAAATTTTATCACTAATTTACTAGTGAACTATTTGGGCTTATCATCGTCCCGTGACCGACACCGTCGACCAGATCCGCCGCGAATGGGTGCAGACCCATCCACACGTCGACACCGCGCCCATCGAGGTCCTCGGACGCATCCAGCGGATCGCGTCGATCTGCAACCACCGCCTCGACGCCAATCTCGAGCCCCATGGCATCAGCCGCTCGGAGTTCAACGTTCTCAGCGCCCTGGCCCGGGCCGGCCGCCCCCTCCGCGCCAGTGAAGTCGTCTCGACCACGATGCTCAGCGGGGCGTCGATCACCAAGCTCACCGACGGCCTCGTCCGGCGGGGCCTGCTTGATCGGCAGAAGTCCGACCGCGACGGCCGGGTGGTACTGCTGGCCCTGACCGACGACGGCCGGACCGTCGTCGACGAGCAGCTGCCCCGCCGCCTGGCGGACGACGAACAGCTGATCGCCGGACTCACCGCCGACGAGCGCGAGACGCTCGCCGGCCTCCTGCGAAAGGTCTGCGCGGCCCTCGGCGATTGACGGCCGCTCAGTCCAGGTCGAACCGATCGTTGTTCATCACCTTGACCCACGCCGCGACGAAGTCCTCGACGAACTTGCCGCCGTTGTCGTCCTGGGCGTAGACCTCGGCGACAGCGCGCAGCACCGAGTTCGAGCCGAACACAAGGTCGTTCGCGGTGGCGGTCCACCTCGTCTGTCCCGTCGCGCGGTCACGGCCCTCGTAGACGTTCTCGGTAAGGCCCGACGGCTTCCACTCCGTGCTCATATCGAGCAGATTGCGGAAGAAGTCGTTGCTCAACGTCCCCGGCCGGTCGGTGAAGACACCGTGCTTGCTGCCGCCGTGATTGGCACCCAACGCGCGCAGACCACCCAGCAGCACGGTCATCTCGGGAGCGGTGAGGTCAAGGAAATACGCCTTGTCCACCAACAGCTGCTCCAGCTGCGCCTTCTCCCCGGGCCGGAAGTAGTTGCGGAACCCGTCGGCCTGCGTCTCCAGCACCGCGAACGAGTCGACGTCGGTCTCGGCCTGTGAGGCGTCGGTGCGTCCCGGCGCGAAGTGCACATCAATCTCGTACCCGCCGTCCTTGGCGGCCTTCTCGATCGCAGCGGAGCCCGCCAACACGATCAGGTCCGCCAAGGAGATCTTCTTGCCGCCGGAGGCCGAGGAGTTGAAGTCCTGCTGGATGCGTTCGAGAACCGGCAGCACCTTGGCCAGTTCGGACGGCTCGTTGACCTCCCAGTTGCGCTGCGGTTCCAGACGCAGCCGCGCCCCGTTCGCGCCGCCGCGTTTGTCAGTGCCCCGGAAACTCGCAGCCGAAGCCCATGCGGTCTTGACCAGCTGCGGCACCGACAACCCGGAGTCGAGCACCGTCGCCTTGAGCCCCTTGACGTCCTGCTCGTCGACCAGCGGGTGGTCGACTGCGGGCACCGGGTCCTGCCACAGCTGCGGCTCAGCCACCCACGGCCCGAGGTAGCGGCTGATCGGTCCCATATCGCGGTGCAGCAGCTTGTACCAGGCCTTCGCGAAGGCCACGTTGAGCTCCTCGGGATGGTCGAGCCATCGCCGGGTGATCGGACCGTAGATCGGGTCGACCCGCATCGAGACGTCGGTGACCAGCATCGTCGGCTTGCGCGGGGGTCCACCGAACGGATCGGGGATGATCGGCTCGGCGTCCTTGGCCTCGTACTGCCACGCGTCACCGGGGCTCTTGGTCAGTTCCCACTCGTAGCCGTACAGGATCTCGAGGTAGCTGTTGCTCCACTTGGTCGGCGTGGTGGTCCAGACGACCTCGAGCCCACTGGTGATGGTGTCGGGACCCTTGCCCGAGCCGAACGCACACTTCCAGCCCAGCCCCTGCTGCTCGATGGGCGCGGCCTCCGGCTCGGGTCCGACCAGATCACCGTCACCGGCGCCGTGCGTCTTGCCCAGCGTGTGGCCGCCGACGATCAGCGCGGCCGTCTCCTCGTCGTTCATGGCCATCCGGGCGAACGTCTCGCGGATGTCGTGAGCTGCGGCCAGCGGATCCGGTTTACCCTCGGGCCCTTCGGGATTCACATAGATCAGACCCATGGTGGTGGCGCCGAAGGGCTCGGCGAGCTTGCGGTCGGAGTCGTTGGTGCCGCCGTACCGCTTGTCGGTGCCCAGCCAGGTGTCCTCCTGTCCGAAGAGGACCTCTTCGGGCTCAAAGATGTCGTCGCGGCCGAAGCCGAAGCCGAACGTCTTGAACCCCGCGGACTCCAGGGCGACGTTGCCGGCGTACACGATCAGATCCGCCCAGGAGATCTTGTTGCCGTACTTCTGCTTGAGGGGCCACAGCAGTCGGCGCGACTTGTCCAGGCTGACGTTGTCGGGCCAGCTGTTGATGGGAGCGAAGCGCTGGGCGCCCTGACCGCCACCACCCCGGCCGTCGTGGATGCGGTACGTGCCGGCCGAGTGCCAGCTCATTCGGATGAACAGACCGGCATAGCTGCCGTAGTCGGCGGGCCACCAGTCCTGAGACGACGTCATCAACTCGAGCATGTCGGCGCGCAGCGCCTCGACGTCGAGCTTCTGAAACTCGTCTTTGTACCTGAAGTCCGCACCGAGCGGATTGCCCTTGGCCGGTTGGCGATGCAGCACTGACACGTCGACCTGTTCGGGCCACCAGTCCTTATTGGTCAGCGGCCCATGCGCCTTCGGTTTCGGGGAGTCGATCACCGGGTTCTCCGACTCACTGCCGCTGCTAGTGCCGGCGTCGGAGTGCGGGGGTCGGGCATCGGAGGTGTCAGTCACGTTCTTGCCTTTCATCGAGGGGTGACCGGGCTGCGATCACGGGTGATCAGGAACTTCGGACGGCTGAACATGCGGGACACAGTCCCCAGTAGATGACCTCGGCCTCGTCGATCTCGAACCCCCGGTCCTCGGAGGCCGTCAGGCACGGAGCCTCACCGACAGCGCAGTCGACGTCGGCGATGGTTCCGCAGGAGCGACACACCACGTGGTGGTGGTTGTCGCCGACTCGAGTCTCGTAACGCGCGAGCGATCCGCTCGGTTGGATGCGGCGGATCAGGCCCGCCGCGGTCAGGGCGTTGAGCGCGTCGTACACCGTCTGGTGCGAGACATCGGGCACATGGGTGCGTGCGGCCCGAATCACGGTCTCCGTGTCGGCGTGGGGATACTCGCTCACCGCGTGCAGCACCGCGAGCCTAGGCCGGGTGACCCGGAGTCCGGCCGCCCGCAACTTACCTGTGAATTCGAGGCCGTCAGCCATCCATTCGAGTGTGGACCGCAAGCTGGAGGGTATCAAGCCTTTACTGAAATTCGTTGCCGCCCAACAGTTCCACGAAGTCGAATATGGTTCGATATTCGGGTTTGAAATGGGGCGTGACGGGGTAGTGCGGCGCCCTCACCGCCGCCAGAACAGGTAGTGGGTGACTCCGCTGGGGCTCGGGACCACATCGACATGGAACCGGTCGCGAAGTTCGTCGGGCGACTCCCAGAGGCGCGACCCGGAGCCGATCTCGACCGGCGAGACCGCGACGTGCAGGGTGTCGACGAGGTCGAGGTCGAGGAACGAGCGGATGATGCTCGCCCCACCGCCGAGTCGTACATCCCGGCCGCACGCGGCGTCTTTCGCGCGGTCGAGAACGTGGGCCGGGTCCGCATCGACGAAGTGGAACGTGGTGTCTGACAGAGTGAACGACGGACGCTCATGATGGGTCATCACGAACACCGGGGTGTGGAACGGCGGTTCGTCACCCCACCACCCCAGCCATTCGTGGTCGAGCCAGGGCCCCCGTTGAGGCCCGAACTTGTTGCGTCCCATGATCTCAGCGCCGATGTTGTTGGCGAAGTCTCGGGTGAGATAGTCGTCGAGACCCCGACTTCCGCCGGGCTCCGTGCGGTTGGGCCAGCTGGCAGTCGCCCCGGCCCAGGCGAACATCGTCTCGGGGTCGACGTGGCCGAATGGGCGGGCGAGGCTTTGGTGCTCCCCTGCGCCGAAACCGTCCCGAGAGACATTGAAGTTCTGGACTTTGAGCAGCTGTGCCACGTGTTCCTCCTGGGTCTGGACTTCACATGTACAGACCCAGGACGGCGCCACGACTCATCGCGAGAGCGCGTTTCAATCGCCGCGGCCCTGACTATCCTCCCCCGTCCGCACGGAGAAGGGAACCGCGATGGGAAGACACAGACGCGAGGATTCCACGGGTCCAGAACCCGGCGAGGATCCCCCCGCACCCGGTCCCACCGACCAGGGCGGCAAGGGCGGCATGGCGACGCGCGAAGTGGCGCCCGAGATCGCCGAACCCAGCCGAAGCCAGGAAGAGCGGACTTAGGCCGCGATCACTGCGGCGGCGGGATCGGAATGAGCCCGGCGTTCGGGTCCGGCGGCGGCGTGTCGTACCACCCGGGAGGCGGCGGACCGTTCAGGGAGTGATAGCCGGGCGGCAGCGGCGGCCCGGAGACCGGCTCGTCAGAACTGCGAACGGTCGATGACGTGGTGGATTCGGGCGCGTTCAACGACACGAAGCCGGGCGGAAGCGCGGGCGCGGGACCGGCTCCCGGCGGCGGCGGGGGCGAACTCGGGGGCGGTCCGGCCATCAGGCCTCGGGGGTCGCCACTGCGAGCCGTCTGCCAGAGGTCACGCAGGTAGCCGAATGCTCCCGGCGTTTCCCCCTGGCCGTAGCCCGGGTTGGCCATCTCGGGCACCGGCGGCGGTCCGACCGGAGGTGCCGGAGGGGGTCCGACCAGGCCTTCGTCGGCGTTGACCACGGGCACTCCCGGCGCGGGTTCGGGCTCCGCCCATGCGGGAGCCGCGAAGGCCAGCGCCCCACCAGCCAGGATCAGGCTCGCGAACGACAGCCGAGCCGTCCTGCCCGACTGCGTGGCGCGATCTCGTGAGGTCATTCGGGCAAGGCTAGCGGGTGCTGCGCTCGTCGTCATCTCGTTCGATGGGGCTCCTGCGTGCGAACTCCGGCGCGTGCTCCGGCAGAGGTCCGACGCCGACAAGGTAAGCGGGCACCTTCGACAGTCCCGGGAACCTCGACAGCACTGCCCCGGCGACACGTTCGACAGCGGGCGGCAGATGCGGGATCCTGCCGGACAGGATGACGGGGGCGAGTCGGCGATGCATTGCGCGTTGGACGGCCTGGGTGACCACCGCGGGTATCTGTCGACGACGCTGTACGGCCCGCAGGTCCTCGTCTCGCACGCGTCCGCGTCGAAGCGGGTCGGCCAGGATTCGCGCCGTGGCGACCGCGTCCGCGATGGCCAGGTTCACGCCCACCCCGCCCACCGGCGACATCGCGTGGGCGGCGTCGCCGATGCACAGCAGACCCGGACGGTGCCAGCGGTGCAGGCGGTTGACCCGGACGTCAAGCACCTTGACGTCGTCCCATGAGGCGAGGCGATCGACTGAGGCCTCGGGCACCAGTGCGGCCACCTGTGAACGGAACGTGTCGAAGCCGCGGGCGTGCAACTGCGTCACGCCGCCCTTCGGAAGGAAGCAGCCGGCCTGGAAGTAGCCCTCGCGAGGGATCAGGATGAGCGCCAGGTCTGGTGAAAGACGCGGTATCAGTTGATATTTGGCTTCGACTATCCGGTCGATGCGGAACCAGCCGACATCGAATGGGACGGGGAACTCCCTGGGGATCAGTCCTGCTGCGTTTCGCACGTCCGAGGTGCGCCCGTCGCAGGCCACCGTCAGGTCGGCACGCAGCTCGCCCGCTCCGTCGGGGCCTTCATATCGGACCCCGGCTACCACGCCGTTCTCCCACAGCAGGCCTGTGACCTTGGTGCTCAGCCGCAGTGTGAAGGTGGGTTCGCGCTGTGCGGCGTCGGCGAGCAGATCGAGCAGGTCCCACTGCGGCACCAACGCCATATAGCGGTGGGGCAGGTTGAGCCGTCCGAAGTCGGCCACGGTGACCTTGCGACCGCCGACCGTGAACTCGGCACTCTCCATCCTGGTGTGCGGAATGGCCTCGAACTCCTGGTACAGCCCCAGTTCCTCCAGCAGGCGCAGGGTGACCGGATGGACGGTGTCGCCGCGGAAGTCGCGCAGGAAGTCGGCGTGCTTCTCGAACACCGTGACCTTGACCCCGGCGCGAGCGAGCAGCAGGCCGAGCACCATCCCGGCGGGGCCGCCTCCCGCGATGGCGCAGGTGGTCGATTCGGTACGGGTCACTGCGGTTCTTCCCTCTGGAACGTGCGACGGACGGACTTCGGGGCGAAGATTACACATCAGTGTCCAGATCCTGGCGCATCCTGGCCTTCTCGCCACTGTTGGCTGCGACGTCCGTCGGGCACGGTGGGGCCATGACAACGACATCGCCGTGGAATCTTCCCGACTCCGACATATGTTCAGCCGCAAGGCAATTACTCTTCGACGCCGCCACCCCGGCGATCGCGGGCCACTGCGTGCGCAGCCACCTCTTCGCCCGCGAGATCGCCGCAGCCAAAGGGATGCGCGCGGGCGTCGACTACGACGAGGAGATCGTCTACCTCGCGTGCCTTCTGCATGACCTGGGGATCACCGATATCGGCGCGGGTGCTCAGCGCTTTGAGGTCGACGGGGCGGACGCCGCCGCATCGTTCCTGCGCGCCAACGGCCTGTCCGAGGACCGCGTGACAACGGTGTGGCAGTCGATCGCCCTGCACACGAGCGTCGGCCTCGCCGACCGCTTCGGCGTCGAGCAGTCCGTCTCATTCTTCGGCATCAGTCTCGACATCAACGGCCTGGACAAGGGACTGCTCTCGCCTGGATTCGCCGACCGAGTGCACGCGGATTGGCCCCGATACGACCTCGGCTACGCGATCGCCGACCTCATCGCCGAGGGCAGTCGATCCAATCCGACGAAAGCACCGCCGTTCTCGTTTCCCGCCCATCTGCACGAGGTGCTCAACGGCGAGTCGGTCGGGTTCTTCGACGTCATCGAGAACTCGGGGTGGGGCGATCGGCCCGCCTCCCGACGGCTGACCTCCTGACACGCGGGATGGCAAGAAACCGGCGAAAGATGTCCTTCTGGCCACTGTTGCCACAGACCCGGGTACCGGACGATGGGTCCATGCACGCCCAGATTGTGTTGTTCGACGGATTCGATCCGCTCGACGTCATCGCCCCATTCGAAGTGCTCGTGGCCGGCAGCGACGCCGTCGGCGGCGAACTCGACGTCGAACTGGTGTCCGCCGAGGGCCCGCGTCCCGTCGTCAGCGGTTCCCGTGGACTCACCCTGCAGGCCACCGACCGCCTCGATCCGACGAAGCCCGGCTACGTGATCGTCCCCGGAGCGTCGGGACCCACCGACGGCGACCCGGATGAGGTCGCGACCATTCCGGTGCTGCTGGCGCGATTCGGCACCACGGATGCGATCCCGCTGATGCGGCAGGCGATGGAGAACCCTGCCATCACAGTGGCCACGGTGTGTGGCGGATCGCTTGCCCTGGCGATGGCCGGCCTACTCGAGGGCAGATCTGCCACCACTCACCATCTGGGCGTCGATGTGCTGGCGGCCACCGGATCCGTGGTGGTGCCCGCCCGCGTCGTCGACGACGGCGACCTCGTCACCGCAGGCGGCGTGACCTCAGGCCTGGACCTGGCCCTGCATCTGCTCGAGCGCAGCTATGGGCCCCGCGTCGCTCTCGCGGTCGAGACACTGTTCGCCTACGAGAGGCGGGGCACCGTCTGGACCAACAGCGGCCGCGAACCCAAGGCGTCATGACGATGACCATCATCGGCGACTGGGATGTCGGCATCAGGACCCCGATCGGATCGCTGCAGATCCTCTACCGGTTCACGGAGCGGGACGGCGCCGTGGCGGGCAGCGCGGTCGGAGATGCGGAGACGGTGCCGCTGACCGACATCGACGTCGACGGCCCGCGGGTCACCTGGAAACAGACCGTGACCAGACCCATGCGCCTCAAGCTCACGTTCGACGTGGAGGTCCACGGTGATGCACTGACCGGACACTCACGCGCCGGCCGGCTGCCCCGGTCGGCGGTCACCGGCGTGCGGCGGGTCCGTCATGCGTGACGTCGTGCGACCGCACCGCGTCGCCGTCCTCGCGCTGCCCGACGTGATCCCGTTCGACCTCAGCATCGCGCTGGAGGTGTTCGGCCGGGTACCAGACGGCGCGTACCGCATCCAGGTGTGCGGCACCGAACCCGTCGTCGCCGCCGGTCCGGTGCGCATCGGCACCGACCATGGTCTGGACGCCCTGGCCGACGCCGACACCGTCGTGGTGCCCGGTCGACACCACCTGACCGCGGACGCCCCCGACGAGGTGCTCGCCGCACTTCGAGCGGCCCACGACGCGGGCGCGCGCATCGCGTCGATCTGCACGGGCGCATTCACCCTGGCCGCCACGGGCCTGCTCGACGGGAAGCGGGCCACCACCCATTGGGTCACCGCCGACGCCTTCCGTGGCCTGTTTCCCGACGTCGTGCTCGACGCCGATGTGCTGTACGTCGACGAAGGTCGGCTTCTGACCTCGGCCGGGGCCTCGGCAGGCCTGGACCTCTGCCTGTACATGGTGCAGCAGGACCACGGCGCCGCCGCGGCCGCCGGTGCCGCCAAGCTCGCCGTCGCGCCGCTGCACCGCAGTGGTGGCCAGGCCCAGTTCATCGTCCGAAACAGGCTGCCTTCCAACGTGATCGGAAAATCCACCGAACTGGACGACGTATTGGGGTGGATCGAGCAGAACGCGCACCGCGATCTGACGCTTGGCGACATCGCCGAACGGGCCGCGCTCAGTGTGCGGACCCTGAACCGCCGGTTCCAGGCCGAGACCGGCCAGACGCCGATGCACTGGCTCACCGGAGTGCGGGTCCGGCATGCCCAAGAACTACTCGAGCGCTCCTCATCCGGTGTGGAACGAATCGGTCGCGACGTCGGATTCACCTCGGCCGCCAACTTCAGAGAGCAGTTCCGGCGACTGAGCGGAGTCTCGCCGCAGAGCTACCGCAACACGTTTCGCGCGGCGCACCCTCAGGAGCGCTGAAGGCACTACCTGCCAGCAGGTAGTCAGGGTGGCCGCCAGCATCGATGTGCGGCGTTCGGCGGCGCGGAAGCCTGGGGTGACCGACGAATCCTCCCGAAAGGAGCGGACGTGTCCGCCAAAGCCGCCTCGAAGACCACCTCCCGATCTCGTGTCCTCGCCGCCGCCGCGGCGCTGTTCCCACTGATGCTGCCCGGCACTGCGGGGATCGGCGTCGCGTCGGCGGAGGTCGACCCGTCGTGCCCCGACGTCGAGGTGGTGTTCGCCCGAGGCACCTTCGAGGCGCCCGGCGTGGGCGACACCGGCCAGGCCTTCGTCAACGCGCTCAATGCCCGTCTGCCCGGCAAGAACGTCGCGGTCTACCCCGTCGACTATCCCGCGTCCCTGGACTTCCAGGCCGCCGCCGACGGGATCGAGGACGCCAGCACCAAGGTGGAGTCGATCGCCGAGGCGTGCCCCACCACAGAGATCGTGGTCGGCGGGTACTCACAGGGCGCCGCCGTCGCCGGGTACATCACCGCCGACGGGGTTCCCGAGGGATTCACCCTGCCGGCAGGAATCCGCGGACCTATGCCCGCGTCCGTCGCGCCGCACGTCGCGGCGGTGGTCCTGTTCGGCACACCCGACAACTGGTTCCTGAACCTCGTCGACCGCGAGGCCCCGCCCATCACCATCGGGTCGCTCTATTCGGCCAAAACCATCGAACTGTGCGCGCCCGGAGACCCCGTGTGTTCCCCCGGTGGTCTGAACAGGTCGGCGCACAGCAGCTACAAGAGCAACGGAATGCCCGATCAAGCAGCCGATTTCGCAGTGAATGCGTTGGCGCAGAATCCGTCGACACAATCTGCGTGACGGGACAGGAACCCCTCCCCCTCTCACTGTAGCGCGCACCCCGGGTCTTGCGGCAAGGCCCGGGTGGTGCTGCACAATCGTCGGTCCGAGTCCAAACACCCTGGAAACAACGCGTTTTCACAGTGCACAGACACACCGAATGAGGGGGTTGACAGTTGGTTGACGTGATCATCGCAGGAGCCGGCCCGACGGGATTGATGCTGGCGTGCGAGCTGAGACTGCAGGATGTGGACGTGCTCGTCCTCGACAGGGAGCCGGAACCGACACTTCAGGTGCGGGCGCTGGGCCTGCACGCCCGCAGCATCGAGGTGATGGACCAGCGCGGGATACTCGACCGGTTCCTGGCGAATGGGCAGACACATCCGCTCAACGGCTTCTTCGCCGGAATCATGAAACCCGCCCCCAGCACGCTCGACACCGCGCACGGCTACGTGCTCGGGATCCCGCAGACCGTCACCGAGCGACTGCTGTCCGATCGCGCCGGCGAACTCGGCGCCCGGATTCGGCGAGGGTGCGAGGTCGTCGGACTCCGTCAGGACGACGCAGGCGTGACGGTCGAACTGGCCGACGGAGAGCACCTGCGGGCGCGACACCTCGTGGGCTGCGACGGCGGCCGCAGCACCGTGCGGCGCCTGCTCGGCGTGGGATTTCCCGGTGAACCCAGCACCGTCGAGACACTGCTGGGCGAGATGGCGATGACGGCGGACCCGGCAGCGGTCGCCGAGGTGGTCGAGAAGGTCCGCCGAACCCAGCTTCTGTTCGGCGTCATGCCGCTGGGCGACGGACTCCATCGCGTGCTCGTCCCCGCGGCCGGACTCACCGACGACCGCGCGACACCACCCACGCTGGAGGAGTTCCGTCAACAGCTGACGGCCGTCGCCGGCACCGACTTCGGCGTGCACTCGCCACGTTGGCTGTCCCGATTCGGTGATGCCACAAGGCAGACCGAGCGGTACCGGGTGGGTCGTGTCCTGCTGGCCGGCGACGCCGCGCACATCCATCCGCCGACCGGCGGGCAGGGCCTCAACCTCGGCGTTCAGGACGCGTTCAACCTCGGCTGGAAACTCGCCGCCGAGATCCACGGCTGGGCCCCGGCCGACCTGCTGGACAGCTACGAGCGCGAACGGCAGCCGGTGGCGGCCGCGGTGTTGTCCAACACCCGGGCACAGATGGCGCTCCTGGCTCCAACCCCAGGGGCGCGGGCACTGCGTGAACTGCTGTCTGCGTTGATGGAATTCGATGAGGTCAACCGTTGGCTCATCGAGAAGATCACCGCGATCGACATCCGATACGACTTCGGCGGCGAACATGAACTGGTCGGTCGGCGACTGCGGGACGTGCGCCTGGACGGGGGTCGACTCTTCGAGCGGACGCACGACGGCCGCGGACTGCTGATCGACCGCACCGGCGACCTGTCCGTGTCGGGGTGGGCCGACCGCGTCGACCACGTGGTCGATGCCCATGCCGAAATCGACGTGCCCGCGGCGCTGCTGCGCCCCGACGGCCACGTGGCGTGGGTCGGTGACCAGCAGCGCGACCTGCTCGACCACCTGCCACGATGGTTCGGTGATGCGGCGTGACCGACCAACGGGTCGCCGAACTGCGCAGTGTCCTCGAGTCCGGCGGACCAGGTGCCGCCGAGGCTCGAGAGGCGCTGGGCGGCGGCCCGATCCTGGGCCGCCTCGAGGCCGCGATCCTGGCGTTGGCGCATCACCGCGGTGCACGAAGCAGCACGTGCCCGTCGGACGCCGCGCGGGCGGTCGGGGGCGCGGACTGGCGCGACTTGGTGGCCGATGCCCGGGAGATCGCTCGGCGGCTGGCCCGGTCGGGCGAGGTGACGATCACCCAACGTGGGGCGACTCTCGATCCCGACGGAGAATGGCGCGGCCCCATCAGGATTCGCACCGCGCGCTGACCCGGCTCAGTTGTGAGGGTCGGGTGCGGCGCTACCTTGCAGGCGGGTGTCACCGCCCCGAACGCACGACCTCAACGATCTGCTGTTTCATCAGCGGTTGGTCACTCTGGGTGCTGAAATCGCCGATGGCGCAGAGCACGTTGAGTTCCGGCATGTAGCCCGCGACATTCCCGGCTGGGATGTCGTAGCCGATCGCACGGTAGCCCCACACCGTGCGGGTGCTGCCGTCGCGGGCGAAGCTGGTGATGTCGATCAGGTCGAACTCCCTGATGCCCCGCTCGGCCATGTCGGCCGAATTCATGAACAGCAGTGTCCGGACGTTCTTCACGCCGCGGTACCGGTCATTGTCGGAGTAGATGGTGGTGTTCCATTGGTCGTGGGATCGCATGGTGGACAACATCAGTCGACCCGCGGGCGGCAGCGCGTCGGGCAGTGGCGAGGCCAGGAACTCCGCACGACCGGAGTCGGTGAGGAACACCCGTTCGCGGGCCGGTTGCCGGATGCGGAAGCCCAGCGGCATCCGCACCCGGCGGTTGAAGTCCTCGAAACCCGGGAGGACGGCTGCCATCGTGTCGCGGATCCGGTCGTAATCCTCGACGTAGCGCTCCCACGGGGTGGCCGAGTTCGGCAGGGTCGCCTGGGCCATCCCGGCCAGGATCGCACACTCCGACAACAGCGCCTGCGATGCCGGTTTACGCATGCCGTAGGACAGATGCACCATGCTCATGCTGTCCTCCACGGTGACACCCTGCTCACCGGCCCGTTGCACGTCCCTTTCCGTGCGGCCCAGGCACGGCAGGATGAGTGCCGCGCGGCCGTGCACGAGATGGCTGCGGTTGAGTTTCGTGCTCACCTGCACGGTGAGGTCGGTGTTGCGCAGACCCTCGAAGGTCGCGTCGGTGTCGGGTGCTGCCAGGCAGAAGTTCCCGCCCAGGGCGACAAAGAGTTTCACCTCCCCGCGGCGCATGGCCTGGATTGTCGCGACGGTGTCAAGGCCGTCCTCGCGCGGTGACTCGATGCCGCACACCTCATCGAGGCGGTCGAGAAATGCTGCAGGCGGCCGATTGTCGATACCGCAGGTGCGGTTGCCCTGAACGTTGCTGTGCCCCCGCACCGGCGACGGGCCAGCACCCTCCCGTCCCAGGTTCCCCCGCAACAGAAGGAGATTGACGATCTCACGGACGGTGTCCACCCCGTGTTCCTGCTGGGTCAGGCCCAGGCACCAGCTGATCACCGTTCGATTGGAGACAAGGTACAACTCCGCGAGCTCACGAATCCTGCTCTCCGGAACCGCAGACTGGCTGACGATCTGCTCCCACGGCGTGGCCATGACGAGATCGCGGTACGCCTCGTAGTACGCCGTGTGGTTCCGGATGAACTCATGGTCGACGGCCTCGGGGTCCGTGGCCGCCCGCTCCAGCACCACCTTGGCGACACCCCGCAGCAGCGCGAGGTCCCCGCCGATCCTGGGCTGCACGTTCATCGTCCCGGTCCTGGTGGCGTGAAACGTTGCCATGGCGGCGAACTCGTGAGGAACGATCGTCCGCCGAGACGCCGCCTCGATCAGCGGGTTCACGTGAACGATCTGGGCGCCGCGCCTACTGGCCTCGGCCAGGGCGGTCAGCATCCTGGGGGCGTTGGACGCGGCGTTGACGGCCATCACGATCAGCAGGTCCGCCTGCTCCCAGTCGGTGATGTCGCAGGTGCCCTTGCCGGTGCCGATGGCGGCCTGCAGCGCACGTCCTGAGGCCTCGTGACACATGTTCGAGCAGTCCGGCAGGTTGTTGGTCCCGAATTCGCGAACCCACAGCTGATACAGAAACGTGGCCTCGTTCGAGAGGCGCCCGGAGGTGTAGAACGAGGCCTGATGCGGACTGTCCAATCCCCGCAGGGTGGTGCCCACAAGAGCGAAGGCCCCCGCCCACGAGATGGGCACGTATCTGTCGCTGGCCGCGTCGTAACTCATCGGCTCGGTCAGCCGGCCCTGGTCTTCCAGCGCGAAGTCAGTCCATGCCGACAGTTCGGTGACGGTGTGTGCGGCGAAGAACTCGCGGTCCACCCGCTTCCTGGTCATCTCCCAGGTGACGTGTTTGATGCCGTTCTCGCAGATGTCCAGGTGCAGACCGTCGCGGGCGTCCGGCCACGCACATCCGGGGCAGTCGAATCCGCCGTTCTCGTGGTTCATCTTCCAGACGGCGTGCGGACCCTTGATCGGGGCCCGCGCCTCGGCGACGACCCGGGCCACACTGCGAGCCGCACCCCAGCCCGCCGACGGAGCATGATCGTCCTTCTGCGACGGGTCCCCACCGCGATTGGGCCCGCGGCCCACCGCTGGTACTCCGGGCGCTCCCCGACCGAGTTCGTCACCCGGCGAGACTTGGTGTGTCGTCATGGGGTGGCCCTCCGGTCTGAATAGTGCGGAATCATATGGCCGGTACCGTCCACGTCGCACGACTTCTGCGGTCAGAAGGCGGGTTTGGCCTGTGCCGTCGATGCCGGTGTGACGGGTGGGTCTTCGCGGACGAATGTGCCGATCCTGACTGCCCTTCCAGCACACCGACGACCCCGTCTGCGGTATAGCGTCACCTCGTGAGAATCACCGAATGGTCGCCTGATGGGTGAGCTGATCGGACGCGGCGACGAATGTCGAATCCTCGACCGCCTCGTCGACGCCACCCGTGCCGGGCAGAGCCGGGCGCTGGTGTTGCGGGGAGAACCCGGAGTCGGCAAGACCGCGCTGCTGGACCACCTGGCGGAGCGGGCCGTCCCGGGTCGGGTCGCGCGCACCTCGGGCGTCCAGGCGGAGATGGAGCTCGCGTACGCCGGTGTACATCAGTTGTGTCTGCCCTTCCTCGATCATCTGGACCGACTGCCTGCGCCGCAGCGAGGCGCTCTCGGCACTGCCCTCGGGATGACCGAAGGTCCAGCGCCGGACCGGTTTCTGGTCGGCTTGGCCGTGCTCAACCTTTTCTCCGACGCCGCGTCCGAGGAACCGCTTCTCTGCCTGATCGACGACGAGCAGTGGCTCGATCGCGCCTCCGCCCAGGTGCTCGCCTTCGTCGCGCGCCGCCTCGGCGCGGAGTCGGTGGCATTGGTGTTCGCAGCCCGCCAACCCACTGACGCCTTGGCGGGCCTGCCATCCTTGGTTGTCCGCGGCCTGCACGGTCCAGACGCCCGCGCACTGCTCGACACCGTGCTGACCGCTCCGCTCGATGATCGCGTGCGCGATCAGATCGTCGCCGAGACCCGCGGTAACCCGCTGGCGCTGCTCGAGGTGCCGAGGGCCATGACTCCCGAGGAGCTGGCAGGCGGATTCGGACTCCCTGGCGCGGTGGGGCTTTCGGGTGACCTCGAGTCGACATTCCGCTCGCGCGTGGACGTGCTTTCGGAGCACACTCGTCTCCTTCTCCTGCTCGCGGCAGCGGAGCCGACCGGGGACCCCGCGCTGATGTGGCGGGCAGCCGAGCGCCTCCGCATCCCGCCGGACGCCGCGGCGGCCGCCGTCGAGGCCGACCTGGCCAGCTTCAGTACCCGAGTGCGGTTCCGTCATCCGCTGGTTCGTTCGGCGGCGTACCGCTCTGGTTCCGTGCACGACCGCAAACGGGTCCACCGCGCGCTCGCCGAGGTCACCGACGGCGAGCGTGACTCGGACCGGCGCGCCTGGCACCTGGCCCATGCCGCATCCGGTCCCGACGAGGACATCGCCGTTGAACTGGAACGTTCCGCCCACCGGGCGCAACGTCGCGGCGGCGTGGGAGCGGCTGCGGCCTTCCTGGAGCGTGCCGCGGCCTTGACCATCGACCGAACGAAACGCGTCGACCGGGCGCTCGCCGCGGCATCGGCCAAGGTGGAGGCGGGCGCATTCGATGTGGCACTGGACCTTCTGGCGACGACCGAGTCCGACCGGCTCACCGACTTCCAGGAGGCGCAGGCGGACCTCGTGCGGGCCCGGATCGCGTTCGTCACCAATCACGGAAGTGACGCTCCCCCACTGCTCTTGAAGGCCGCGCGGCGCCTCGAGTCGATCGACACCAACCTGTGCCGCGCCACCTACATCGACGCCATCACCGCCGCGATGTTCGCGGGCCGACTCTCGGTTGGCGCGGACAGCGACGAAATCGCCCGCGCCGCCGAACAGGCGCCACGGCCGACCGGCGCCCCCCGGCTGCATGACGAGTTGCTGGACTGGCTGATTGCGTTCTTCACCCGCGATTACACGGCCGCTGTACCGCATCTGCGTCGAGCGTTGGCAGCCGTCGATTCCGGGGTGCCCGCCGACGGACAACGTCGGTGGGCGTGGCTGACCACCGTTGCGGCGATCAGGGGCTGGGACGACGAGCGTTGGCACGAACTGTCGGCGCGTTACCTCGACCTGGTTCGCGGTGCGGGTGCCCTCAGCGACACGCCCCTCGCGCTCAACACGCACGCGTTCATCATGCTGTTCACCGGGGAGTTGACCACCGCCGCAACCCTGATCGACGAGCAGGCCTCGGTGCAGGAGGCCATCAGAAGCAGAATCGCGCCGTACGCCGCCCTGGGACTGGCGGCGATGCGCGGCGACCGGGACACCGCGGTGGCGTTGAGCAGAACCACGGTGGCCGAGGTGACCGCACGGGGCGAAGGCAACGGAATCTCCGTCGCGATGTGGGCTACGGCCCTGCTGCACAACGGTTTCGGCGACTTCCGGTCCGCACTGACCGCGGCCCGGGAGGCCATCGAGCCTCCGGTCGGGTTGAGCTCGGCGAACTGGGCGTTCACCGAACTCGTCGAGGCCGCCGCCCGACTGGGCGAGTACGAGGAGGCCGACGCTGCGTTGACCCAGTTCGTCGAGATCAGTCGCGCCAGCCGCACCGATTGGGCGCGAGGGCTGGAGGCCCGTTGCCGGGCCCTGCTCAGCGACAACGATGTGGCCGAGACCCTGTACCGCGAGGCCGTCGATCTCCTGGGCCGCACCCGGATTCGAACCGATGCGGCCCGCGCCCACCTCCTGTACGGGGAGTGGCTGCGCCGGCAGCGACGCCGAGGCGACGCGCGCGAGCAGTTGCGGCTCGCACACGACCTGTTCACCGCGATGGGCATGCGGGCCTTCGCCGAGCGGGCCGGGCGCGAACTGCAGGCCGCCGGTCACACCCTCCCCACGAAGGCGCCCACCGCCGTCGGGCCGAAACTGACCGCGCAGGAGGAACAGGTGGCCCGACTGGCCCGCGACGGCCTGTCCAACCCGGAGATCGGCGCCCGCCTGTTCATCAGTGCCCGCACCGTCCAATACCACCTGAGCAAGGTGTTCACCAAGCTCGAGATCAACTCGCGCAGCCAACTCGAACAGGTGCTGCCCTGACGTCACGCCGAGGCGTGGCGACTGTCTGTGTCGGTGGGGAATTCGATGGGGTACGGCTCGGCGAAGTCAGCGGACCGGCCCACGGCAGCCCATTTGCGATCCTCGTCGCGCAGGAACTCGTCCTGGCGGATCGACCCTTCCACCGCGTTGACGCCGAGCGGAAGGTGGTACGGGATGTCGTTGCGCCGCGACATCCGCACCAGGATTTCGGCCGCGCGTGCCGGATCCCCGGCGGTGATGGCGTCACTGCGCCGAGCGGCAGACATCGCACCGACGGTGCCGGCGTACTCCTCGGGAACCTCGTGAACGGCCATCGACGGCCCTGCCCAATCCGTGGCGAAACCACTGGGTTCCACGACGAGCACCTTCACCCCGAACGGTGCGGCCTCGGCCTGCAGGACCCGGGAGAATCCGTCGATCGCGAACTTGGCGGCCTGGTATGACGCGATGCCGGGCGATCCGCCGACCCGCCCACCCATGGACGAGAACTGGATGATCAGGCCGCCGCCCTGGGCCCGGAGCACCGGAAGGACGGCCTTGGAGACGTGGTAGACGCCCCAGAAGTTGGTCTCGAACTGCGCCCGGAAGTCCGCCTCGGCACCGGTTTCGATCGGCGCGACATTGGCGTACCCGGCGTTGTTGACCACCACGTCGATCCGGCCGAACCGGTCCGTGGCTGCCGCGACGGCGTGGTTGACGGCCGCGACGTCGGTGACGTCGAGCGGCAGCGCCATCAGGCGATCGCCATGGCTCTCCAGCACGTCGGCGAGTTGTTCGGGCCGACGCGCGGTCGCCGCGACCGAATCGCCGGCGGCCAGGGCCGCCCCCACCAGGGCGCGGCCGAAACCACGCGACGAACCAGTGATGAACCAGACCCGCGTCATGAGGCCGCCTCCGCCGCGACATGCAGGCCGGAGTCAGCGATCGCCGTGGCCAGCGGTTCGAGCGCCGAAGGATCAAGCGGCGGCGGCAGATACAGGATGGCGAGGTCCAAGCCCTCCTCTGCGAAGCCCGCGACCTCGGCCAGCACCTTCTGGTGGTCGTGTTCGGGGTTGACCCAGACGTGCGCTGAGAGGGTGATCTCGGCAGGATTGCGGCCGAGATCGGTGCAGTGCGACCACAGCACATCCCGCTTGTGTGCGAACTCGCCGGGCGTGCCGATCACGAAGTTCCAGTGGTCGGCGTACTTGGCCACGATGCGCAGCGTGCGCTTCTCGCCGCTGCCGCCCATGCAGATCGGCGGGTGTGGACGCTGCGGCCCCTTGGGCTCGTTACGTGCCTCCTTGAGCCGATAGAAGTCACCGTCGAAGTTCGTGGTCTCCTGACTCAACAGGCCGATCAGCACCTCGGTGGCCTCCTCGAACCGGTCCATGCGCTCCTTGACGGTGCCGAGTTCGATGCCGTAGGCGCCGGACTCCAGCTCGTTCCAGCCGGCGCCGATGCCCAGCTCAAGCCGGCCGCCGGAGATGATGTCCAGGGCGGCAGCCATATTCGCCAGTACGGCGGGGTGCCGGTAGTGCACACCGGTCACCAGAGTCCCCAGCCGCAGTCGGGTGGTCGCCTGGGCGAGGGCCGTCAACGTGGTCCACCCCTCCAGACACGGCCCCGCGGGGTCGCCCGCGATCGGGTAGAAGTGGTCGAACCCGCTGCGCAGTGCCGCGGTGACGGCGATCTGGTCGGGTGAGGTCACCTCGACGGCGGTGCCGTCGTCCAGTGTGATGTTGTCGCGCCCCACCGCCAGAGACTCGAACTCGGGCAGCGCCTGCAGCGCAGGAACATGCGCCAGCGCGGCCCAGCCTCCGGCGGGACTTGCGCCGATGACGCCGACACCGATCGGTTTCATGTCATCTCCTGCTTTCTGTGCGGTCAATCGAAGGTCAGCACGAGGCGGCCCCGTACGCCGCCGGCTTCAAGGTCACGGTGCGCTTGGGCGGCCTGTGCCGCCGGGTACGTCCGTGCCACCCGCAGCGTCAACTCGCCCTGTTCGGCCAACTGCCTCAGCGTGTCGAGTTTGTCGTGGGCGTGGGTGTACTCAGGGACGAAGACGTCACGGACGGCGACGCCGCGGTCCTGGCCCATGTCCCCGTTGCCCTGCAGATCCCATCCGCGTACGGCCGCCAGCTGCCCACCGTCTCGGATGGCCGGTACGACGTCGCTACCCTGCAGCGAACCGTCGACAACCGCGGCGACACCTTCTGGCCACCACTGGCGAATCCGCTGCCCGACACCGTCCCCGCGGGCGACGATCTGGTCGGCGCCGAGCTCGGCGACGAGGTCCTCGTCTTTGGGCGCGGCGTCCGCGATCACGCGAAGTCCGTCGACCTTGGCGAGTTGAAGCGCATACCCGCCGACGGCGCCCGCGGCCCCGGTGACGGCGATGGTCTCGCCCTCCCCCAGGTGCAGCACGTCCAGGGCGAGCCGAGCGGTCAGACCGTTCATCGGCAATGTCGCCGCCTCGGCGTGTGTGGTGTGGGCGGGTGCGCGGGTGACCTGATCGGCATCGACGACCAGATATTCGGCGTAGGCGCCCCCGGTGGCATCGATGGGCATGACGATGGTCATCACGCGGTCACCTTCAGCCAGATCCGTCTCGGTGTCGGGCCCGATCAGGTCGACGACGCCCGCGGCCTCCATCCCGGGGATGTACGGCGGCGTCAGCGGTCCCGACCGCAACGTCTCGTCGAGGTCACCGGTCCGCAGCAGGGTGTCTCCGGGGTTGACGGTCGCGGCGTGCACGCGAATCCGAATCTGGCCGGCACCTGGGTCAGGGCGGGGAACCTCTACGAGCGTGAGCACCTCGGGGCCGCCGTACTCCGTCACTCCGACGGCCTTCATCGTCGCCACATTCACAGGCCCAGGTCGCTCAGGCCCGGATGCTCCTCGGGGCGGGGTGCGCTGGTGTCCCAGTGGAACAACCGCTTGGCCTCGGTGATCGCGACGTCGTTGATGCTGGCATGGCGCGTGTGCATCAACCCGTCGGCGTCGAACTCCCAGTTCTCGTTGCCGTAGGCGCGAAACCACCGGCCTGAGGCGTCGTGGTACTCGTAGGCGAATCGCACGGCGATGCGCTCCTGGCCGAACGCCCAGAGTTCCTTGATGAGCCGGTAGTCGAGCTCAGAGGCCCATTTCCCGGTGAGGAACTCGACGATGGCGGCCCGGCCGTGCAGGAACTCCGATCGGTTGCGCCAGCGGCTGTCCGGGGTGTAACCCAGTGCCACCCGTTCGGGATCACGGGTGTTCCACAGGTCCTCTCCCGCACGCACTTTCGCGGTCGCGGTGTCGATGGTGAACGGTGGCACCAGAGGCGATGTCGTCGTCGGCATTTCGGCTCCTTCGGGACGGAAACGAGGGTGACCTCAGTGCTACGAAGCCATGCTCGTCATGGGAGGGGGCCGCGCGCATCAGCCACCAGACAGTGCAACTGGCCAGTCTCTGCGGGTGTTCCTGGTGGCACTGGCCGCCGACGCGCGGGGGCGTCGGTTTCCCGGGGGTCTCGGACCCTTCATGATGGAGGGCATGGAGTCGACCCGGTTGGATCGCTGGTTGTGGGCGGTCCGGTTGACGAAAACCCGGCCCGATGCCGCGGCGGCATGCCGAGGCGGGCATGTGCGCGTGAACGACCGTCCAGCCAAGCCCGCGACCTCAGTGGTCCCCGGCGACCAGATCCGTGCCGTCGTGGCCGGTCGTACCCGCATTGTCGAGGTGGTGCGGGTGATTCAGAAGCGAGTGGGACCCGCCGATGCGGTGACGTGCTACCTGGACCGCACGCCCGCCCTGCCTCCCGTCGTCGCGACGCCCGTCGCGGTCCGGGACCGTGGTGCGGGCCGCCCCACCAAGAAGGACCGCCGCACCCTGGACAAGTGGCGTGCCGGCCGAGGGTGACTCCTCGCGCGGTCGCAACGTGCCCCGCATCGCGCACCCAATGCGCGTCCGGGCAAGACATTTGACGAGCTCTGGGCCAAGGACCGCGCCGACGAATCAGCTCGGCGCGCGGCCAACAAACAACTGTGGTCGACATCGCAGCCGTAGAAATGGAGGCATCTGAGACCCTCTCCGGTTGGGTAGAGTCCCTGTCACACGGATCACACAAGTGAAGGGCAGGCATTCGCGTATGAAAGCCACGAAGGTCATCGGATCGGTCATCTGTACCGGCGCAGCAGCAGTCGCGATGCTGGCTGGCAGCGGAATCGCGTCAGCGCAGCCCGACGTGGAGTCGATCGTGAACTCGTCGTGCACGTACCCGCAGGTCATGAGAGCACTGAATGCGACCAACCCGCAGGTCGCCAGAGATTTCGAGGCCAGTTCGATGGCCACCCAGTGGCTGCAGCAGCTGATCGCGGCGGGGCCGGATCAGCGCCGCCAGATGATCGCCCAGATCCAGGGTTTCCAGGGCATCCAGACCTACACCACGGTCATCAACCAAGTCGCGAACAGCTGCCAGAACTACTGACCCAGGCTGCCCGGGTCCGTCCGTAGCCGTTTAGCGACACCGCGAAACGGCTACGGACTTCGCATGTCCGACTCCCCCGCCAACGACCGCATCGATGACGTCGCCCCCGGCGACATCATCGTCATCTCGCGTGCCGCCGACCGCTCAGCCCTGAAAGTGGTGCACAAGGAGGCCACCGATTCCGGGTACCTGATCACCCTGGAAGAGGATGGCGGCGCGACGTTCCAACTCGACCTCGCCGCGGGCACGCTCGTCGAGCGGTCGTTGGAGTCCAAGTGGGAGTCCGAGCAGAGTCCGACGCCCCACGTCGAGGACTGAATCAGCCCGGTCGGGCTTCTGATTGCGGCCGGTCATCGGTCGACCAGGTGTAGCGATGCTCGGGTGTCGCGGCGCTGCCCAACATGAACGCCCGGTGGTAGCGGTTGGCCCGAGCGATCGTGGCCAGCCACGTGGCGACGGTGCTGACCCGGTTCCGCACGCCTGTCAGGACAGCGATGTGGATGAACCCCCATGCGAGCCAGCCCAGGAACCCAGAGAGCCGAACCGGTCCGACCTGCAGCAGCGCCTGACCACGACTGATGTAGGCGGCCGAACCCAAGTCGCGGTATTTGTACGCGCGCCGGTCTCTGCCGTCGAGGTCACGTCGCACACACGCCGCGACGTGCAGACCGCCCTGCATCGCGTTTTCCGCCACACCCGGCAGGTCCTCTCGACCGACCAGGTCGCCGACGATGAACACCTCGGGATGGCCGGACACCGTCAGGTCGGGTTCGACCGCGATGCGCCCGGACCGGTCGGCCGAGGCGCCGAGCACCTCGGCGACATGCCGCGCGAAGGGCACCGCCTCGACACCCGCGGTCCACAGCACGGTGCGCGCGTCGTACTCCTCGGCGGGGCCGCCCGCCTTCGGCGTCACGGTCACGCCCTCTCTCCGGACGTCGGTCACATGGACGCCCAGATGCAGCTCGACGCCGAGGCGCTCCAGGGTCCGCGCCGCATGGCCGGACAGGTCCGGGGCAAAGCTCTTCAGGACACGGTCGCCGCCGTCGAACAGCAGCACCCGGGCCTCTTCCGGATCAATGCTGTGGAACTCACGGGCCAACGTGCGGGTCGCCACCTCACGAATCTGCCCGGCCAACTCGACCCCGGTCGGGCCGCCGCCGGCCACCGCGAACGTCAACCAACTGTCGCGTTCGGGACCGGGCGGGAGCGTCTCGGCGATCTCGAACGCCGTGAACAGCCGCTGCCGGATGCCGAGCGCATCGTCGAGCGTCTTCATCCCCGGCGCCCACTGCGCGAAATGCTCCTTGCCGAAATAGGACTGGCGCATCCCCGCGGCGACCACCAGCACGTCGTAGTCGATCGTGAACGAGGTTTCGTCAGGCCGCAGCGCCGTGACCGTGCGGGCCTGCGGGTCGAGCTCGACGGCCTCCCCGAGCAGAGTCCTGACGTTGCCGTACCGCGCAAGCTCCTCGCGCAGGGAGCGACTGATGTGGCCGATGCTCAGCGTTCCGGTCGCGCACTGATACAGCAGCGGCTGGAAGAGGTGTCCGGCCGCCCGGTCGAGCACCGTCACCTCGACGTCGTCGCGGCGCCCCAGCCTGCGGGCACAGAACAGGCCGCCGAAGCCGCCTCCGATGATGAGCACTTTCGTGCGCGCGTCGCTCATCGTCTCGACGTTAGTCGGCCGCGCTCTAGGCTGATGCGCGTGTCCGACGAGGATCGAATCCGCTGGGACGATCGTTACGGCCAGGGCGATCCGCCCTCCGACGACGACGTCGCACTCCCGGCGGCATTCCGGCCCTATGCCGACCTGTTCCCGCACTCGGGAGCGGCGCTGGATGTGGCCTGCGGACGGGGTGTGTTGTCGGTCTGGCTGGCGCTGCGCGGCCTCACGGTGCGGGGCATCGACGTCTCGGGGGTCGCCATCGGTGCCGCACGCGCACTCGCGCTGCGGCACGCGGTGGCCCCCCGCTGCCGTTTCGACACCGTCGACCTCGATGGCGGCCTGCCGGCCGGGGATCCGGTGGACCTGTTGTGCTGCATCAGATTCCGCGATAGGGCGCTGTACCCGCAGATGATGGAGCGGCTTGCGCCCGGAGGCCTGCTGGCCATCAGCGTGCTGAGCGAGGTGGGTGGCACACCGGGCGACTTTCGCGCCCGCCCTGGCGAGTTGACCGAGGCGTTCGGCGCCCTGAAGGTGCTGGCCACCGGCGAGAGCAACGGCGAGGCGTGGCTGCTGGCCCAGCGCGGTTAATCCTGAACCGCGCCGAGAAGAGGCTGCCGGACACGTTTCGCCAGGTCGGGTGTGATCGTGGCTCTTCTCGGCGCAACAGGATCAGAGTCGGCCCACCCCGATGAGTCCGTCGACGGTGTCGGCGATCGTCACTGCCGGATCACGCCACGTGACGCCCAGATCGCGGTGCGCGGGTTCGTCATCGGACTTCGGCATCTGCGTGTAGTACTGCATGGCCGCAGAGTTGATCGGTGTCTCGAACGGCAACTGATCGCCGATCACGTCGAACAGTCGGCCGACCGTGCGCAGCGCAGTGTCGGGGACGGGAAACACCAGTAGCCCACGCTCTGCCGCGGAGCCGATCATCGTCGCCAACTCGTTCACCGCGACCCGCACGCCCCCCGCCATGTATCGCCGCGGTCCCTGGCCGGGCTTGAGCAGCGCGAGGTGCAGGTCGGCGAGGTCGCGGACGTCGATCACGATCCAGGCGGCGCTGCGACCCGGGACACCACGCATCTTCACGGCCGCCTCGACACCCTCTGCGGCCTCACCGAACTGATCGCCCGCGGGCGGCCCCAAGACCATGCCGGGATAGGTGATGGTCACGGGTGCTCCAGCATCCTGCATCCCGCGCGCGTACGCCTCCACCAACGCCTTGGATCTGCCGTAACCGTCGGATCCGCCGACGATCGGCAGGTCGGCGTGCAGCACGTCCAGTCCCGGCCGGAACAGCGCCGTGAAGCTCGAGACGTGGATGATCGGGTCCAGGCCGGCTTTCGCCGCGCCGCCCAGTACGTTGCGCGCGCCGTCGAGGTTGGTGCGCAGCATCTCGTCGGCCCGGCTGGGGTCGGTGGAAACCATTGCCGCGCAATGAATCACCGCATCACATCCGTCGAGTGCGGCAGCCGTGGAGGATTCGTCGGCGATGTCGCCGACGACGTGGTCGCTCACGTCGACGCCGATCTTCTCCGCACTGGTGCGCAGACGGCCCGCGTTGCGCACCAGAAAACGCACCTGATGACCCGCGTCCTGTACAGCCTTGGCCGTCCATGCCCCGACGAATCCGGTGGCACCCGTGATGAGAATCCGCACCGCCCGCCCGCTCCCCTCCGTCGCGTCAGTCCGGCGCCGCTGCACCCAGATAGTGCGCGAACACCGGTCGCAGCCAGTCTGTCAGCGTCGCAACGTCCATGTCAGCCAACGGCGGAACCCCGACGATGTTGCGCGCGACCACGAGACCGAGCATCTGGGACCCGACCATGGCCGCGCGCTCCTGCGCTCGGTCCGGAGCGACGACGGCGAAAGCCGGCGCCACCTGCTCGACGAAGACCTTGAGCAGGGCCTCGGCCGCGGCGTGGTTGGTCGCAGCCGAACGAAGCAGGGTCAGGAACGGTCCGTCCGCCGACCAGACCTTCGCGAAGATCGGGAGAACCAGGTCCGCCACGCGCTCGGGCGCCACTCCCGTGAGATCCGGGAACGCGATCTCCAGGTGCGAGGCCGCGGCGAACAACTGCGCCTTATTGCCGAAGTAGTGCATGACCAGTGCGGGATCGACCCCGGCGGCCGAGGCGATCGACCGGATGGTCGCCCGGTCGAATCCGAGGGTGCCGAACTGGGTGCGCGCCGCGTCGAGGATTCCGGCTCGGGTGGCCTCGGCGTCGCGGATCTTGGCTGCCATGACGACGAGTCTATTCAACAGTTGTTGACATCACCACCGGATCGGCCTAACGTCAATTCAACAAGCGTTGAGCTGGAATGAAAGGCAGATTCCATGACCGTCACCGCCCTCCAGATCGGCCTCGACCCCGACCTGATCGACTACTCCTCCCCTGCCTTCGCCCAGTTCCCCGGCCTGACGCGCGAGAACCTGCG
Organism: Mycolicibacterium confluentis; assembly: GCF_010729895.1. NCBI lineage: Bacteria > Bacillati > Actinomycetota > Actinomycetes > Mycobacteriales > Mycobacteriaceae > Mycobacterium > Mycolicibacterium confluentis. The sequence goes on along the minus strand of NZ_AP022612.1, from coordinate 2,376,273 downwards.
CCAGGCCAACGACGACAACGTCGCGGAACTGCGGGCGGCCGGCTACCTCGTCGACAACTGCCTGATCGACTTCGGCACCGCCGGAGCCGAGACGGCCCGGGACCGGTTGGCCACCCACCGCTACGACGCCGTGCTGATCGGCGCGGGAATCCGTCTCGTGGCCACCAACACCCTCCTTTTCGAGGCCATCGTCAACGCCGCGCACACGCTGCAACCCGACTGCCGATTCGTGTTCAACCGCGCGGCCGTGGCCTCCCCCGACGACATCCGTCGCTGGTACCCCGACCCCCAAGGAGCACTCCGATGAACGAATGCGACGTCCTCATCGTCGGCGCCGGTCCGACCGGCCTGACCGCTGCAGGTGACCTCGCCCGGGCCGGTCGATCCGTCACCGTCCTCGAACGCTGGCCGTCGATCAACCCCGCCAGTCGGGCGTTTGCGACCATGCCGCGCACGCTCGAACTCCTGCAGGCTCGCGGTCTGGCGGACGACGTGATCGCGACCGGCCACCTCGCCCCCGGCGTCACGATCTTCGGCGGGGCCCACATCGACATGTCCCATCTGCAGACCGCCCACCGCTCGATCCTGATCACGCCGCAGGTCAACGTCGACACCGCGCTCACCCGCTACGCCGAAGGCCAGGGTGGCGAGATCCGGCGCGGCCTCGAAGTCGTCGCACTCGAGCAGGACGCGGATGGAGTGACCGTCACCGCCAGGCCCGCCGAGGACGGCGATGCGGAACCGGTGCGCTGGCGGGCGCGCTACGTGATCGGCGCCGACGGCGCCCACAGCACCGTCCGAGATCTCCTCGGCGTGGGTTTCCCCGGTCACACCGTGCTGTCCTCGATCGCACTCGCCGACGTCAAGCTTCGGAACGGGCCCGACGGGCAGGGTCTCACGGTCGGCAGCACCCGAGAGGTGTTCGCACTCCTGGCTCCCTATGGGCCACGCGATGCGGACGGCGCCTGGTACCGGGCGATGGTGTGGGACCGCGGCAATCAGCTTCCGGACTCCGCATCCGTGGACCCCGCCGAGGTCGCCGATGTCCTCACCCGCGCAATGGGCGTCGACTACGACCTGCTGGAGATCAGCTGGCGGTCGCGGTTCCACTGCGACGAGCGCCAGGTCGCCCGCTACCGGCACGGCCGGGTGTTCCTGGCCGGCGACGCCGCACATGTCCACACCCCGATGGGTGGGCAGGGTATGAACACCGGCATCCAGGACGCCGCGAACCTGGCGTGGAAGATCGACGCGGTTCTCGGCGGTGCTGACGACTCCGTGCTGGACACCTATCACGCAGAGCGCCACCCCATCGGCAGACGCGTGCTGCTGCAGTCCGGCCTGATGGCGCGCGGCATCACGCTGAATCCGCGCCCCGCCCGAGCGCTCCGGAACCTCGTGGTGCCCAGGTTGCTTCGCATCCCCCGGGTACGCGACGCGATCGCAGGGAGCTTTGCCGGGACCACACTGCATTACCGTCGTCGGCGCCATGAGCGCCCCCTGGTCGGCACCCGTGCGACCGAGATCCAATTGGCCGAGGGACGACTGCTCGACCTGCATCGGGACGGCGGCTTCGTGCTGATCCGCGAGCGCGGCGCGGCCGAAACTCCGCACCCGGGTGTCGATCTGCTGCAGGCCCAGCGCTGCGACGACGGCCCCGCGGTGCTGGTGCGCCCCGACGACTACATCGCGTGGACCGGACCGTCGGCGGACCGGGCGGGATGGGCGTCGGTGCTGCACGCCTGGACCGGCAGGTGCGCCGACGTGACGCCGTTGCCTCTGCGCTGACCGCTGGGGGGATGTGATCAAACTGAGCGGGAAGGCCCTCAGGCCGGAACGTGACCTGCTAGTTTCACTTTCGATCAGTCCCCGCGGGGGGAAACGTTTCGGCAATCCCAGGGAGTTCGATTGTGAAGACCAGGTGGCTCGTCACCACTGCCGCGTCGGCCGCACTGTTCGCCGCCGGACTGCTCGGTGGTCCGCTGGCCAATGCGGAGACCACGGAGATCGGTTCGCAGGGTCGTCTCGACGACGGCGGTGTGGTCCAGGGCTGGACCATCGCCGATCTCAAGCAGAGCACCGATGCCGTGCCGTACGCCGCGCAGGGCACGTTGTGGGAGGCCACCGCCACCAACGAGGCCATCGAGGGCACCGTGCTGCCGATCATCTCGAACCTGAACGCCCGCAGCGAATCCGGCGACAGCTACCGGGTGCTCTTCCAGATCGCCAGCCCGCAGGGCATCAGCCCCCATGCCTTGGCGCAGGGTGAGAAGTCCACCGGCAAGCTGTACTTCGATGTCACCGGCGCCGCACCGGACACCGTCGTCTACAACGACGGCACCGAGGATCTTCTCGTGTGGGTCAAGCCCGCACCGGAACCGGCGGCGCGCAGCGCTTCTCCCGCCGCGACCGCGGACGCCCCCGCCGCCCCCGCAGCGTCCGAGCCGGCGTCCGAACCCGCGGAGGTCGCACCGGCACCGGAGGCCGAACCGGCCAGCACACCCGCCACGGGTCGGCAGGGCACTCCGCTTCCGGAGGATGCCACCGCCGTCGAGGACGCCACCACACCGGAATCCGCTCCGGCGGAGACCGCCCCCGTCGAGGGCGCCCCCGTCGAGGCCACCCCTGCTCCCGCCGCGCCGGCCGAAGCCACACCCGCTCCGGCGGCTCCGGTCCAGGGCACCCCGCACGGACCCTCGGCCGCCGCCACCCCGGCGCCGGGCACCCCGCATGGGCCCGCACAGGGCAGCCAGGGCACGCCGCTGCCCGCATCCTGAGAGTCAGGAGTTGGCGGACCACCAGGTGAACAACTGGTCCAGGCCTGCCTGGCCTGAGTTCGCACTGATCTCGCTGAGCACCAGACTGGATTCATCGGTCCAGCCGACGAGGGCCTGCTGGCCCTTCAGTGCGCAGAACACCGTGCCGCTCACCACGTTCGGGGTCGCGTTGCGCCGCCACGGGCCCGGGGACTGAATCCGCCCCGGACAGACCACCACTGAGGACGACTGCACCATGCGGTCGAACGTGGACACCAGCGTGTCCCGGTCGGCGACCAGGGTGTACCGGGCCGCCGGCCGCTCCGCCGGATCGGCGGCCGCGCGACAGTTGAGCTGCGCCAGCGCATCTGCCTGCGGTGCGCTCGCCGCGCAGGCTTCCGCCGGAACTCCGGTGGGCAGCAGCGTGGCCAACCGCTGTTCGGCCGCCGGATCGCGCGTGTCCTCGAGGACCGGAGTCTCCTCGGCGACAGTCGCGGTGTCCTCGGATCGGGTGGCCGCCACGGTGAGCGCCCCGACGACCACGGCCACCACCCCCACCGCACCCGCGACCATCGCCCAGCGCGCGCGACTCATGGGCGCCCGCTTCATGTCCAGTGCCGAGAAGTCGAACGGCGGCAGGACGGTGGGCACATGATGCGGGTCATCGACGGCGGCGCGCTGCGCCTGATGCTCGACCACCTCACGGCTGGGCCGCACGGCGTATCCGCCCAGACTCGGGACGGGCAGCGGTTCGGTGTTGTCAGCGCTGTCGGCCACAGGATCCGACTCTGCGTCCATCCGTCCCTCTCAGTTCCGTTCCAGTGCTGATTCCTGACGTAATGCTGTCGCCTGTCGAGGGTAGTCGGCGGGGCCGCACACCTCCGCGTGGACGTATCGGCGAAGATCGACTCGTGACCTCATCACCGCTGACCGTCCCGGCCCTGCTGCACCGCACCGCGACGGAGTTCGGGCAGAAGGACTACGTGGTGACCCCGACGGAGCGGTTGACCTTCGCCCAGGCCGAACAACGATCGGCGGAGATCGCTCGCTGGCTGCTGCGCCGCGGCGTGGGCAAGGGCACCCGCGTCGGCCTGTTCTTCCCCAACGGGGTCGACTGGGTGCTGTGGTGGTTGGCGACGGCCCGAATCGGTGCACTCGCCGTCCCCCTGAGCACCATGTACAAGCCGGCCGAGATCGCCAAAGTGGCCAGGCTGTCCGACATCGCCGTCCTGGTGGCGCCGGATCGGGTGCTCACCATCGACGTCGCGCAGCAGTTCGAGTCCGCATTCCCCGACCTCGCGGAGCAGTCCGGCGCGGTGCTCGCGCTCGCAGGCGCGCCGTACCTGCGCACGATCGTGCTGACCGGGCCCACTGATCGGGCGTGGGCTACCGGCGGTCACACCGAAAGCGAATCATGTTCCCCCGCAGAGCTTCTCGGCGCGGCCGAACTCGAAGTCGCACCGGCGGACCTCGCGATCATGGTGCACACCTCGGGATCCACGGCGGACCCGAAGGGCGTGCTGCACACCCACGGCACCCTGGTCCGGCAGACGTCGACCTGGCCCGAGGCCGTCCGCATGGTCACCGGGTCCGACGCGTCGGTCCGGGTGCTGTGCGCCATGCCGTTCTTCTGGATCGGTGGTGTGCTCGCGGCGATGGGCGGCCTGCACGGCGGCCTCACGCTGCTGACACTGCCCAGGCTCGACGCCGGAACCGCGCTGGACCTGATCGAACGCGAACGCGGCACCGGCGTCATCGGGTGGCCGGCGTTCACCCAGAAACTGCGCGAGGATCCGTCGTTCACCACCCGCGACCTGTCCAGTGCCCCACTGCTCAAAGACGGGCCGATCGACATCGCGATGGTCAACGTCCCGGACGGATTTCCCGTGCACCGCACCATGTCCGAGACGGCAGGCGGCTTCGTCTACACCGACATCGCCATCGTCGACGACGAGGGCGATCCGGTCGATGACGGGACCGTCGGCGAACTGCTGGTCCGCGGCATCGGTGTGATGGCCGGCTACAACAAACGCGAGCGTGGGGACACCTTCGACGCCGACGGGTGGTACCACACCGGCGACCGGGTCTATCGCAGATCCGGTGATCCACGGTTGTTCTACGTCGGCCGCACCACGGACCTGATCAAGTCGGCCGGCGCCAACGTCTCGCCACTCGAGGTCGAGGCCGTCGTCGCCGCGATCCCCGACGTGGCGCAGTGTGTGGTCCTCGGTGTGGACGACGCGGTGCGCACCGAGGAGGTGTGCGCGTTGCTGGTCCCCGCGAACTCCACACTGGACCTCGACTCGATTGCGCGGTTGACCCGCGCGCAGTTGTCCAGTTACAAGGTGCCCACTCGGTGGGTGATTGCCACCAGCGAGCAGATACCGACCCTGCCCAGCGGCAAAGTGGACCGAAACACCCTGCGCGCGTTGATCTCCGACGGCATCCTCGCGTCCCACCGACTCAACTGACCCGGCGTCCGGTAAGTTGTGGCGCGATGAGCAGCGCAGAATCCCTGACTGTCCGAGACCCACAGTCGTGGTCGGCCCGCCTGTGGGGCGCCATAGATCACGACGTCTATCCCGCGATCATCGGTCACCCGTTCATCACGGGATTGACCGACGGCACTCTGGCGCCTGAGGCGTTCGCCCATTACGTCGCGCAGGATGTGCACTATCTGCGCGACTACGCCAAAGCCCTGTCGGTGGTCTCGGCCAAGGCTCCGACACCCGCCGACACCGCGATGTTCGCCCGGCACGCGGCCGAGGTGTTCGACGTCGAGTTGGCGCTGCACCGGGAACTGCTGCCGCAGTTGGGGTTGAGCTCAGAGAGCCTCGCCGACGTTCCGCCCGGCCCCACCACCTGCGCCTACACCAGCTACCTGCTGGCCACGGCCTACGGCGGGTCCTTCGCCGAAGGCCTTGCGGCGGTGCTGCCGTGCTACTGGATCTACGCGCGAGTGGGTGCCGAACTGCTGCAGCGCGGTTCGTCCGATCCGCGCTACCAACTCTGGATCGACAGCTACGGCGGGGAAGACTTCGCCGCCACGGTCACCGAGGTTCTCAACCTGACCGACCGCGTCGGCGGGGGGTTGGCGCCCGACGAGGAGGCCGCCGCCCGCGGGCATTTCGTGACGACGTCACGCTATGAGTGGATGTTCTTCGATGCGGGCCACCGCATCGAAGAGTGGCCCGTCTAGCGCTTGCGGTCCCGCACCTTGTAGGTGGCCGGCCAGGACAGGCGACTCTCGTCCCCGGTCAGCGGGGTGCCGCTGCCGCCGACCTTGACGTTGTAGGCCTCCTGGCCGGCGCCGACCTCTTTGTCGACGTGTTGCTGTGCCAGGTAATACAACTCGTCGATGGCGGCTTCGCTGTAGGCGACGAAACTGGTCTTGCGCTCGACATCGTCGATGCCCGCGAGCATCCGGTCGGGCAGATAGCGGGAGGCCACCGCGGCCGCACCGAGCAGTGCGAACGGAATGACCCAGTAGCACACGAACGACAGCGGGGTTTTGGTGTCGAGAATGGTCGCCTCGCCGTACACGATCGGCGGAATCGTCGAGGAGATCGCCATTCCCGCGAACGCCGCGATCCAGATCCAGGTGAGCACGCTGGTGATGTGCTTGAACAGGTCGGTCTCGACGACGCCCGGCGGTTGGCCGACTTCGGCGAACTCGCGCACGAATGGCTTACCCACCAACGCACCCGCAAGCGCGACGAGGAAGATGCCGATGTTGCTCAGCGGCTGCATCCAGCGCTCCATGAACGCCTGGTCGACTGTCAGCGCCAGCACGGTCAGCACGACAAAGGTTGCCAGGGCGCCGATTTCGAGCGATCGACCCGGCCCGCCGGTGAGTCGCCCCACCACGAAGGCCGCGATCGCGATGGCCAGCGCGATCAACACGGCGGTCAGGAACGGGACGTTGCCTACGAGAATCCAGTAGACAATCCAGGGCGCGAACGCGATGAGGGTACCCACGGCGAGTCAGTCTAGGGCCATACTGTTGCCATCACGGTGACAGGTCACCGGCGAGTCAGGCGATGATGCGGCCGAGGTAGGGCGTCATATCAGTGGTGCGCACCGGCGACACGGTGACACCCTGCGATGCGACCTCCACCATCTGACCGTTACCCACGAACAGCGCGACGCTCTGGGAGCCGTCGGGGCCGTAGAAGATCAGGTCGCCGGGCAGGGCCTGCGACGGCGCGACTTTCTGGCTGACCTTGTACTGCTCGCCCGAGGACCGCGGCAGTTTCACTCCGACACCGGCGAACGCGTAGACCATCAGGCCCGAGGCGTCGAAGCCGACGACATTGGCCTGCTCGGCAGCCTGCTGCGCGGCCTGCTGGTCCACCGCGGCGACCCCAGGAGTCGGTTGGCCGCCCAGGACCAGGCCGGGCGACGGCGGAACGTCGAGTCCGGGGATCAGGGGCGAGGAACCGGGAACTGCCGGAACGGTGTCGGTCAGCACGGGCGCCGTCGCCGGTGGCGCCTGCGGCCTGCCCTTCGTGGGACCTGTCGCGTCACCGCCGCCGTAGGTGAACGGCACGCCGCGCTGGGCCACCGCACGCGCGATGACCTGCTCGACGGCCTTCTGGTTGACCGCGGGCCTCTGCGGGTAGGCCCCGGCCACCCCGGCCGTCGCCAAAACCGTCGCCAAAACCGTCGCCATAGCCATCGCCAGTGCGATCACCGGCGCCCAGATGCGTCTCATCGACCTTCAACTTTCGTCACGTCAGCCTCTCTATTCACTTCTACAACAGGGGGCTGACAACAGACCAATCCCGATCGGTGGCTCGCATAAGGCGATGCCGTTCCGTGACCGAACGGTGACACATCGCGAACTCCTTGCAACAGAACGGCGCCCGTACCGCATCGCAAGCGATGCCGTACGGGCGCCGGAATGTGTCGGGCGGTCAGCCCAGGGCTGCCAGGGCCGCGTCGTAATCGGGTTCGGAGCCGATTTCGGGGACCAACTCGGTGTAGCTGACGTTGCCGTCGGCACCGATCACCACGACCGCGCGGCCGAGCAGGCCCGCCATCGGGCCGTCGGCGATGGTGATCCCGAAGTCCTCGCCGAAGCTGCTGCGGAACGCCGACGCGGTCGTGACGTTCTCGATGCCCTCGGCACCGCAGAACCGCTTCTGCGCGAACGGCAGATCCTTGGACACGCACAGCACGGCGACACCGCTCGCGGCGGCCCGCTCGTTGAAGGTGCGGACGCTGGTCGCACAGACCGGCGTGTCGATCGACGGAAAGATGTTCAGCACCACTGCCTTACCGCTGAACTGATCGTTGCCGACCTCGCCGAGGTCGGTGCCGGTGAGCGTGAAGCTGGGCGCCGGAGATCCGACGCCGGGCAGGTCACCGACCGTGTTGATGGGGTTTCCGCGCAAGGTTATCTGTGCCATGCGCACAGTCTGCCAAGTCGCCGCCCGCGGTGCTGGACCGGGTGCGCGTCGCGCCAGGTCACAACCTGCTCAACGCCGCAGTCACAAGCGCACGCCACCGGGCGACCGCCGCCGCGTCGGTGACGGCGAAGCGATCCAGTGCCTCGCGGTCCGGGCCGGGCGGCATGGGCGCCACCGGCAGATGCCCGTCCACGGGGATCAGGGACCGGGAACCCGGCACCACGTCGGCGCGCAGCCGCGACACCCCGTCGAGCGCACACGCGAACGGCAGGTCCGGCAGGGCGCCGGCCAGGGCCAGGCCACTCGACAGGCCGATCGTCGTCTCCCCCGCCGAGGTCACCACCGCCGGAAGCTCACATCGCTCGGCAACCCGCAGGGCACGGCGCACGCCGCCGAGCGGACCGGTGGTCAGCACCAGCACGTCGGCCGCATCGGCCAGTTCGGCCGCCGGGGTCTGTACCGTCACCGGCACCGCGATGCGCACGCCGACCTTGGCGCGCACCCGCGCGGTCTGGTCCAGGTCGGGACACGGTTGCGCGACGAATTCCAGGCCGCCGGCGGCACGTTCGAGTTCTGGGATCGCGGCCGCCGCGGTGTCGACATCCCAGCACCCGCGGGCATCGAGGCGGATCACCCCACCGGATCCGAGCACCTCGCGGACAGCGGCCACCCGGGCCAGATCCTCAACCAGTGAGCCAGGATGGGCCGCGACGGTGACATCGGCGGCGGCACAACCGGACTGGGCCACCAGCTGACGGGCCCGCTCGGCGTCGACGTCGGGCACCGACACCGCGATGGGTATCCGGCCCCGCACGGGATCGGGCCAGCCCACGGTCCCCGGTTCCACGGCGGACGTCAACCAGCGGACCGCGGTCTCGAGGTCGGCCTCGAGACCGGGGGCGAACTCACCCCAGCCCTGCGGGCCCTCGACGAGCACACCGGCGTAGACCGATCCGTCGATCCTGGGAATCGAGAAGACCGGAGCATCGTCGAAATCAATGAAAGTGCGCACCGAGGCTCACGCTAGCGGACGGTCTTCAGTGCGAGAATCGACTCCACGAACAGGACCGTTCCACTGGGGGAAGGAAGGTCGACGTCGTGACCGGACCCGCGGCGACACGCACACCCCGACGGCCCTTCCTTCTGCTCTCCATCCGCGACGACCGCGCCGCCTCTGCCGACGAGTACCGGGCCGTGCGGCGCTTCGGCGGTCTGGACGCCGACGAACTGCACCGAGTGGTGATGACCAGGACCCCGCTGGGCGACATCGACCTCGACGACTGGTCCGGGGTGATCCTGGGCGGCGGTCCGTACAACGTCAGCGATGCACCCGAGTCCAAGTCGTCGACCCAGCGACGAGTCGAGGGTGAACTTCGCGGCCTGCTCGAGTGCATCGTCGACCGGGACTTCCCCTTCCTCGGCTGCTGTTACGGGGTCGGCACCCTGGGCACCGTCATCGGCGCGACCGTCGACCGCTCCTTCCCCGAACCGGTGGGTCCGGTCACCGTCGAACTCACCGACGACGGCCGCGCGGACCCCCTGTTCGCCGGCGTGCCCACAGTGTTCGACGCGCTGGGCGGACACCGCGAGGCCGCCTCCACCCTGCCGGCGGGCGCGGTGCGACTTGCGCAGTCGGCCGACTGCCCGGTCCAGGCGTTCCGCGTGGGCACCAACGTTTACGCCACGCAGTTCCACCCGGAACTCGACGCCGAGGGCATGGCCACCCGCGTCGAGGCGTACAAGCACGCCGGGTACTTCCCGCCGGAGACGGCTGACGCGATCAAGGCCGCTGCGCAGGCACGACACATCGAGCATTCGTCATTGATTGTGCGGAACTTCGTCGTACGCTGTTCCCGCTGAGCGTCGCCGTCGGCGGTTCGACTCACCGTGATCAATCTTGACTGATTCAAGAAAACTCGGTAGACATACTCATGTGACCACGACGCCCGACTTCGCGAACCAGCTGCGTGCAGCTGACCTTCGCGTGACCCGGCCTCGGGTCGCGGTGTTGGGCGCCGTCTGCGAGCACGCACACGCTGACACCGACACCATCATCCGGGCGGTCCGCCAGGACCTGCCCGATGTCTCCCACCAGGCGGTTTACGATTCGCTCAATGCCCTGACCGCCGTCGGCCTCGTCCGCCGGATCCAGCCCTCCGGATCGGTCGCGCGCTACGAATCCCGTGTGGGCGACAACCACCACCACATCGTCTGCCGTGCGTGCGGCGAGATCGCCGACGTCGACTGCGCGATCGGCGAGGCTCCCTGCCTGACGGCCTCCGATGATCGCGGCTACATGATCGACGAAGCCGAGGTCATCTACTGGGGCCTGTGCCCCGACTGCTCGAAAACTCAGATTTCACGATCACATTGGTGATCACAGCCCATTTCACCCTCTCGAAAGGAACCGTCAGTGCCTGACGATCGCCCGATTCAAGACAGCCCGCCCGTAGGCGAGGCCCAGACGGACGCGGCCCAGGGCGGCTGCCCCGCCGGCTTCGGCAGCATCAAGCCTCCGGTCGCCGGCGGCTCCAACCGGGACTGGTGGCCCAACCAGCTGAACCTGAAGATCCTGCAGAAGAACCCCGAGGTCATCAACCCGCTGGACGAGGACTTCGACTACACCGCGGCCGTCCAGAGCCTGGACGTCGACGCGCTGCGTGCCGACATCGTCGAGGTCATGCGGACCTCGCAGGACTGGTGGCCGGCTGACTTCGGGCACTACGGCCCGCTGTTCATCCGTATGGCGTGGCACGCCGCGGGCACCTACCGCGTGCAGGACGGCCGCGGCGGCGCCGGGGCGGGCATGCAGCGCTTCGCGCCGCTCAACAGCTGGCCCGACAACGTCAACCTGGACAAGGCGCGCCGCCTGCTGTGGCCCGTCAAGAAGAAGTACGGCAAGAACGTCTCGTGGGCCGACCTGATCGTCTACGCCGGCAACGTGGCGCTGGAGGACATGGGCTTCCGCACCGCCGGTTTCGCGTTCGGCCGCGAGGACCGCTGGGAGCCCGAGGAGGACGTCTACTGGGGTCCCGAGCAGGAGTGGCTCGACGACAAGCGCTACACCGGTGAGCGCGACCTGGACAACCCGCTGGCCGCAGTCCAGATGGGCCTGATCTACGTCAACCCCGAAGGCCCCAACGGCAACCCGGATCCGCTGGCCTCGGCCGTCGACATCCGCGACACCTTCGCTCGCATGGCGATGAACGACATCGAGACCGCGGCCCTGATCGTCGGCGGCCACACCTTCGGCAAGACCCACGGCAACGGTGACGCCGAACTCGTCGGCCCCGAGCCCGAGGCCGCCGACCTGGAGCTGCAGGGCCTGGGCTGGCACAACCCGCAGGGCACCGGCCACGGCAACGACACGGTGTCGTCGGGCCTCGAGGTCATCTGGACGCACACGCCCACCAAGTGGGACAACAGCTTCCTGGAGATCCTGTACGGCAACGAGTGGGAGCTGACCAAGAGCCCCGCCGGCGCCAACCAGTGGAAGCCGAAGGACAACGGCTGGGCCAACTCGGTCCCGGAGGCCCAGGGCACCGGCAAGACCCATCCGTCGATGCTGACCTCGGACCTCGCGCTGCGCTTCGACCCGATCTACGGGCAGATCACCCGCCGCTGGCTGGATCACCCGGAGGAGCTCGCCGAGGAGTTCGCCAAGGCGTGGTTCAAGCTGCTGCACCGCGACATGGGACCCGTGGACCGCTACCTCGGTCCGGAGACGCCCAAGGACACCTGGTTGTGGCAGGACATCACCCCGGCCGGCCCGCAGCTGTCCGCTGCTGATGTCGCCACGCTCAAGTCGGCCATCGCCGACTCGGGTCTGACCGTCTCGCAGCTGGTTTCGACCGCGTGGAAGGCCGCGTCGTCGTTCCGTTCGAGCGACCTGCGCGGCGGCGCCAACGGTGGCCGCATCCGCCTGCAGCCGCAGCTGGGCTGGGAGGTCAACGAGCCCGACGAGCTGGCCCAGGTCATCGCCAAGCTCGAGGAGATCCAGTCCTCGGCGGGCGTGACCGTGTCCTTCGCCGACCTGGTGGTCCTCGGCGGCGTCGTCGGTGTCGAGAAGGCCGCCAAGGCAGCCGGTTTCGACGTCACGGTGCCGTTCACCCCGGGCCGCGGCGACGCCACGCAGGAGCAGACCGACGTCGAGTCGTTCTCCTACCTCGAGCCCAAGGCCGACGGCTTCCGCAACTACCTCGGCAAGGGCGGCGTCCTTCCGGCGGAGTTCCGGCTGATCGATCGGGCCAACCTGCTGGGTGTGTCGGCTCCCGAGCTGACGGTCCTGGTCGGCGGTCTGCGCGTGCTGGACACCAACTTCGGTGGCACCAAGCACGGCGTGTTCACCGACACCCCGGGCGCGCTGACGAACGACTTCTTCGTCAACCTGCTCGACATGGGCGTCGAGTGGAAGGCGTCGCCGGCTGACGACGGCACCTACGTCGCCACCGATCGCGCCACCGGCGAGCAGAAGTGGACCGGCACCCGCGTCGACCTGCTGTTCGGCTCCAACTCGCAGCTGCGGGCGGTCGCCGAGGTCTACGCCGAGGACGACGCCAAGGAGAAGTTCGTCAAGGACTTCGTCGCGGCATTCACCAAGGTGCTCGACGCCGACCGGTTCGACGTCACGAAGTAAGACTTCTCTGCAGCCCTGAGAAGTGGCAGTGCCCCGCGAGCTTCGGCTCGCGGGGCACTGTCCTTTTACGGAGTTGTCACGCGTCTGCGAGGAGGAGTTCGTAGGCGGTCCTGACGCCCCATCCCCCATCCGCAGCGTAAGAGAGTGGCCGCGGCGAGGGCTGTGGAATCGGGTCAGACGGTGCGCGGAAGCTGCCCGGCGATCAGCGGCGCGATATTGTCCGCCATGTAGGCGTGCCCGGCGTCGGTGGGATGGACGCCGTCGGAACCGATCAGCCAGGGCTGATCGACGAACCACCGCGCCGCAATCGGATCGACGAAACTGGCGCCCACGATGCGCGCCTGCGTGGCCAGCACATCGCGGATGCCGAGGATGTCGGGAGGTACGTCGGCCGTCGGCCACGGCGTGCTGATGACCAGCAGACGCGCCTGGGGCGCGGTGCGCCGGGCCTGCAGGAGCGTGTCCCGCACCGCCTCGGCGAGCCGTTCGGGCGGGACCTCGCGGTCGTTGCGGGATCCGTAGAACACGATCAGCGTGTCGTCGGGGCGAACCGCGCGGGCCACCAGATTCCTGAACACGCTGCCGCGGTTGCCGACGGTGTCGTACCCGGCGCGACCCTCGGCGGCCACGTCGGCGGCCACCGAGATGCCCTGTCGCGAGAGTGTCTGCCACGCCCGCACGGTCCAGGCCTGCGGGCCCAGGCCGCCCTCATCGGTGCCGTTGGTGTAGGAGTCGCCGATGACCGCGACACGCTGAATCGGTGTCTCGCGCGTCATCGGTGACACCGTGACCGGCGGTGCGGCGAACACGCCGAGAAGCAGGGCCGTCATCACGAACAGCGCAGACAGGCGGCCCGCCCCCAGGTCGATCACGAGCACATCTTACGGCGCGGTGGGCCGGAAAACCTGCAGCGGCGCAGGAACATTCGCTGACGACACAAGGGGCCGAGGCGGTTCCGGGCCCGATCCCCGCGTATCGAGCATGCGCCGCATCCACTTGCGGGCCGGCTCCTCCACACCGTGATACAGCGCGGCCGCACCCGCCAGCGTGGCCGCGAAGATGCCGAGCAGCATCAGCGGGCCCGGCCAACCCTGCAGCGTCAGGTTGAACTGCTGCTCGGTCCAGGTCCATGCGGTGTGGACCAGTTCATGGACCATGTACAGCGAGAACGAGATGTGACCGCCGTAGACCATGACCGACGTCGCCAACAGGGTCGGCAGCGCCCCCACGCCCACCGCCAGCGCCGCGACAAGCGGCACGAACAGCAGGTCGACCACGCCACTGCTGTCGCTGACCCCGGAGATCGGGTTGGCGTCAAACCAGTACTGCAGGCCGATGATGGCCAGCGCGATCAGCAGGGCCGTGGCTCCCGCGATCTGCCGTTGCCCGTGCCCGAGACGCAGTTTGCGCACGGCCGCGCAGGCCAGCACGCCGGCGGTGAACTGCATGACGATGCGCGGCAGCCAACTCCACGGCGTGTAGAACTCGCCGCTGGCCAGAAGCAGCAGCACCGGTCCCGACGAGGCCGCGACAGCCAGCAGCAGCAGGCTGCGGGCGCGGGTCACCGCCGTCATCCTGAAGATGACCAGGATCAGCGCCCCGAACAGCAGGTACGCCAGCCATTCGGCACTGATCGACCAGGCCGGCCCGTCCCAACTGGTGCCGTCGAAGAACGGCTCGGACCACAACTGCACCAGCAGAAGCTGACGCACGTAGCTGAGGGCGGTGAGCTGATCGGTGTTCTCCGACGGCACGTGCCCCACGTGCAGCGTGAAGATGATCCAGGCCGCCGCGAGGTGCAGCGTGACCAGGTACACCGGCCACACCCGGGACAGCCGCAGCCACAGGAAGTGCAGGGTCTCGCGGGTCGACCATGATGGACCCATCCGGTCCAGGTAGTTCCAGGTGAGCACGAAACCGCTGAGGATGAAGAACAGGTCAACGCCTTGGGCGCCGGAGTTCAGCACGGGTGCCAGCGCCTCGCTCAGGGTGGGCGCGGCCGCCGCCAGCAGCGGACGGAAGTGAAACAGCACAACCCAGACCGCGGCGAGAATGCGCAAGCCCGTCAGGGCCCTGATCTCTCCACCGCGCACAAACACACTTCCGTCACGTATCCGATTTCACGTCAGTTTCGCGAAGCCCGACCGGGCGGTGACCGTAGGTGCCCGGGCGAAATTAACCCCTGCACCCGACTCGGCCAACCGGCGAGCGTCAGTAGCCTAACAGCGTGCGGACAGTGCATGCGGGAGGCGAACCTGTGCAGATGCTGTACGTGCGCAGCCCCTAGTGTGCTTATCCTCCAATTCTTTTCGACCACCTGGGAGGTGCCCACATGGCGTTGGCCATCGTCGTCGCACTCGCGCTGACCGCGGCCCTGTGCGCTGCTCTCGGCATCGTCGTGCGCCAGTTGGCCACCCGGGACGTGCCCGCCGACCGCGGGATGAGCCCGACGATCGTCACGACCCTGCTGCGCCGGCCCCTGTGGTGGGCCGGCACCGCGACCGCGTGTGCGGGCTATGTGTTCCAGGCGTTGGCGTTGTCGCGCGGGTCGCTGGTGCTGGTGCAACCCCTTTTGGTGTCCTCACTGCTGTTCGCGCTGCCGATCAGCGCGCGGGTGGCCGGCCAGCGCGTGAGCCGGACCGAATGGGCGTGGGCGGGGTTGTTGACGGTGGCACTGGCGGTCTTCGTCCTCGTCGCGCACCCACGCGAGGGGCATAACGACCCGTCGCAGCAGACCTGGCTGATGGTCGCGCTGGTCATCATCCCCGTGGTGGCCGTCTGCGTCGCCTGGGCCGCACGTTCCATCGGCGCGCGCCGGGCCATGCTGCTCGCGGTGGCCGTGGGCGTCCTGTTCGGGCTGATCGCGGTGCTGACGAAGCTGTGCGCGCACCGCATCAGCACCGGGTCGTGGCGAGAACTGATGACGACACCGGCACCGTATCTGCTGGTCGTGGTGTCGATCGTGGCGACCGTGGCCCAGCAGTCCGCGCTGCACGCGGGCGCCCTGCAGACATCCGTGCCGACCATGCTGGTCCTGGAACCGGTGATCGCGGTCCTGCTCGGGACCGCGGTGCTCGGCGAGCAGTTGACCGCCCGCGGCGTCGGGGTGGTGGCCCTGGTGCTGGCCGTGGCCGCGATGGCCACTGCCACGATCGCGCTGGGCCGGGACTCCGGTGCGTTTGACGAACGGATCGCCAGCAGGCCCTGAGATGGCCTGGTGGACACCGACATCCGCCCATCCCCCGACGTGCGCGCAAGGGTGTTTGCCGTCAGCCTGAGACGTTTCACGAAATTCGTTTCTTACCAATGATTTAGTCGCGGCTCCCAGTGACCTTAGAGTAGCCACTTAGTGTCGCGGTGGAGGTAAAAGTCCACGCCAGCGAAATGAGGCCGAACATGAACCGTCATGGCAACCCAGTGTTCGACTGCAACGGCGCGCGCCTGCGGGCGCAGAGCCGCCAACTGGCCACCGTCGTCAGTGTCAGCGGTCGGGTCCACGACGACAACATCGAGGCCATCACCGAACATGCGCGGCGCTACGTCCTGGCCGCCACCTCGGTGGTTCTGGATCTGAGCGGGGTGACGGCGTTCGACGACCACGACCTCTGCCTGCTCCAGGCCTTCGACTCCGACTGCGCCGAGGCCGGCCAGGATTGGGTGCTGGTTCCCAGCGACACCGTCATGCAGGTGCTCGCCTACTCCGATGAGGCCTATCCGATCGCCGAAACGGTCTCCGAGGCGCTGAGCTACTTCGCCGACGAGACGCTGCGTCGCCGCACGCTCCTGCTGCCGCTGCTGACCCGTTCCGCTTAGTCTGTGGGGCATGGCGAACGTCGTATCGGTCAATCTCGCCCGTCCCCGCGCCAATCCAGACAAGCCCGCCGCAATCACCGGCATCGACAAGGTGCCCACGACTGAACACGTCGAGGTCCGGGATCCCGGACCTCGACGCGGCGGCTTGGGCAGCGGTCTGGTCGGCGACACGATCGGCAACTCGAAGTTCCACGGTGGTGATGACCAGGCGGTGTACGCCTATGCGCGCGAGGATCTCGACGAGTGGCAGCGGACGCTGAACCGCACGCTGACCAACGGGTCGTTCGGTGAGAACTTCACCACCACAGGGGTCGACGTCACCGGGGCCCGCATCGGAGAACGCTGGCACGTCGGCGACGGCGGCCTGGTTCTGGAGGTGTCCTGCGCACGGACGCCGTGCCGCACGTTCGCGGCATGGCTGGAGATCTCGGGATGGATGAAGACCTTCACGGCCGCAGCGGTCCCGGGTGCCTACCTGCGGGTCATCACCCCGGGCACCGTGCGTGCCGGCGACGCCATCACGGTCACCGACCGCCCCGACCACGACGTCACCGTCGGCGTGGTGTTCCGCGCCCAGATGTCCGAACCGGAACTGCTGCCGCGTCTGCTCGACATCGACGCGCTGCCGGAGTCGATCCGCTCGTACGCCCGCCGTCGCCTCACAGCGTGACGACGGATTCCCCCGACTGGCCCCAACGGTCCAGGTAGACCGCCTCGGACATCACTGTCGGCGTCGGTCGCGCCGTCAGCATAGCCATCGCGAATCCTGGTGTGGCAGGCTCGATTCGTGCCGCTGCCCGCGCTGGATCTCAACCTTCCGCACCTGGCCGACGTGGTGCCGTCGGTGTTGACGGCGATGGGTGTCGCCGGGTTCGAGGCCCGCATCCCGATCCGAGGCGATGTGGCGGGCGCGTGTGTGCTGCTGGTCGACGGCCTGGGTGCCGACCTGTTGGATCGGCACGCCGCCGACGCGCCGACACTGGCCGCGCTGCGCGGGCCGACCCTTCAGGTGGGATATCCCGCGACCACGGCGGCGGGCCTCGCGGCGGTCGGAACGGGGCTGCGCTCCGGTGAACACGGTCTGGTCGGCTATTCGTTTCGGGTGCCCGCGGCCGGGATGCTCAACGCCCTGCGCTGGCGCGAGCACCCGTGGGGATCCGACCTGCGGGAGCGCGCCGTCCCCGAGCAGGTTCAACCGCAGCCGACGACCTTCGAACGCGCCGCGGCGGCCGGGATGGCCGTCAGCGTCTGCTCCCCCGCCGAATTCGCGGGGTCCGGGCTGACGCGCGCGGTACTGCGTGGCGCCGACTACCGCGGCGTCTTCGCACTCGGCGATCTGGCCGCGACCGTGCGGAACGCGGTGTCCGCCGGGGAGTTCTGCTACGCGTACCACAGCGAATTGGATGCGCTGGGACACCTCTACGGGCCTGGCTCGCTCCCGTGGCGCATGCAGTTGCGCCAGGTCGATCGCCTGGTGGAGTCCGTGATGGAGGCGTTGCCCCCGGGCGGACTGCTCGCGGTGGTCGCCGACCACGGCATGGTCTCGGCCGAGGAGACCGTGGACCTCGACGCCGACCCGGCGCTGTTCGACGGCGTCGAGGCCGTCGCCGGCGAGGCCCGTGCGAGGCACGTCTACACGCGCGAAGGCGCCGTCGACGACGTGCTGCAGGCCTGGCGCGCCCGGATCGGTTCGCGGGCCTGGGTGGTTGCGCGCGACGAGGCCATCGACGCCGGCTGGTTCGGTGCCCGGGTGCTCGACGAGGTCCGGGACCGCATCGGGGACGTCGTGGCGGCCGCGCGGGACGGCGCGGTCCTGGTCCGCCGCACGGCCGAACCCATGGAGTCCGCGTTCGTGGGTCACCACGGTTCGCTGACCGCCGCCGAGCAGACCGTGCCCCTGCTGCTTGCGGGCCTCTGAGCCGGCGTGCTCTACCCTCTGTGTCCGTGATCGTGCTGCTGCCGCCCTCGGAGACCAAACGCACCGGCGGCGACGGCCCGCCGCTGAATCCGGCGTCGCTGAGCTTCCCCGACCTCACTCCCGTGCGCGAGGAGTTGGTGGACGAACTGGTGACGCTCGCGGCAGACGTCGAGGGCAGCCGCGCAGCGTTGGGCCTGTCTGCCAAGCAGGACGCCGAGATCGAGCGCAACGCCGGACTGCGCAGCACCCCGACTCTGCCCGCTATTCAGCGCTACACGGGCGTGCTGTACGACGCGTTGGACGTCGAAAGCCTGCGCGGCGCAGAACGTTCCCGGGCCCACGCGCGCCTGGCTGTGGGCTCGGCGCTGTTCGGGCTGGTGCGCGCCGACGACCCGGTGCCCGCCTACCGACTGTCTGCGGGATCGAAGCTGCCCGACGGCCGCACCCTGGCGGCGCGCTGGCGGCCACTGCTCGAACCGCTGCTGGCCAAGATCGCCCTCGACGAGTTGGTGGTCGATCTGCGGTCGGGGTCCTACGCCGGGTTGGGCCGGCTGCCCGGCGCGGTCAAGGTCGACGTGCTCGCCGAGCACGCCGACGGGCACCGCACCGTCGTCAGCCACTTCAACAAGGCCCACAAGGGCAGGCTCGCGCGGGCCCTGGCGAGCAACCGATCAGAACCGGACGACGCCGCGAAGGTGGCCGCCGTCGCGAAGAAGGCCGGTATGACGGTCGAACGCGACGGAGATCACCTCACGATCGTCACACCGGCCTGACGGCTCACGCCTGCGTCAGCTGCTTCTTCTCGTAGAGGCGTGCCCACTCGGCCCGCGGGCGGATCGAGACGTCGACATCGGCGCCCTTGGCCCGCAGCGCTCTGACGCTGGCCTGATCCCGCGGCGTGCGGGCGAACGGATCCCAGCTGAAGAAGTTGGTGGCGTTCTGCCAGGTGATCTTGTCGATGTCGCTGTCGCTGGCACCCGCGGCGTTGAGCTCGGCCAGCACCTGCTCGGGCGCATCGGGCCAGAAGCAGTCCGAGTGCGGGTAGTCGCACTCCCACGCGATGATGTCGATGCCGATCTCGTGGCGCAGTTTCAGAGACGTCTTGTCGGTGACGTAGCAGGCCAGCGAGTGCTCACGGAACACGTCCGAGGGCAGTTTGGAGCCGAAGTCGCGCCGCAGCCACTTCTGGTTCGTGTAGTGCCGGTCGCTGCGGTCGAGGTAGAACGGGATCCAGCCGATGCCGCCCTCGGAGAACGCGAACTTCAGATCCGGGTAGTTGCGCATCGCCGGACCCCACAGCAGGTCCTGGGCACACATCGCCGACACCTGGGTGGCCAGGATGATCAGGTTGTCGATCGGCGCGTTCGGCGCCATGCTGATCGCCCCGAATCCGGTGCCGATGTGCAGGCACATCACCACGTTCTCCTCGGACAGCGTCCGGAAGACCGGACCCCAGTAGTCCTCGTCGTGGTAGCTGGGCAGGCCCTCCAGGTGCGGAAGCTCGGGCATGGTCACGGCCCGGCATCCCTTGGCCGCGACCCGGCGGATCTCGGCGCACATCCCCTCCGGAGTCCACGTCGGCAGGATCGCGATCGGGATGAAGCGATCCGGGTAAGACCCGGCCCACTCATCGATGTGCCAGTCGTTGTATGCCGACACCATCACCAGGGTGACGTCCTCGCGGGTCATGTTCAGGTGCCGGGCCGAGAACCCGGTGAAGGTCGGGAAGCACATCGAGGCGAGGATGCCGTTGCGGTTCATGTCCCGCACCCGTTCGTGGACGTCGTAGACGCCGGGGCGCATCTCGGCGAAGCCCGCCGGGTCGCGGCCCCACTCCTCGGCCGGCCAGGACACGACGGCGTTGAGTCCACTGACGCCCTGGGGACGTCCCTGATACATCCACTGATCCACACCCTTATCGTCGGTCACGACGATCGGCGCCTCGGGCTTGTATTTGGCCGGGACGTGGTTGAGGAACATGTCCGGCGGCTCCACGACATGGTCGTCAATGCTCACCAGGATCAGGTCGTCGACGTTCATCAATCTCCTACGCGTGTGCGGTGAATACGTGGGCTGGCTCAGTGGGCTGGCTCACCCGTCCTATCACTTGTACCCTCCATCACTATGACCGTCTCTGCGCTATCGGACAGACACCGTGCAGTTTCGGCCAACGTGCCCCACATCGATCTGCGACGCGGTGGGCGCGCATTGGCCGGCAGCTATCTGTACGAGGGCGACAAGCTCCTGACCGGCTGGCATTCGCACGATGTGCACCAGATCGAATACGCCATCGGTGGCGTCGTCGAGGTCCAGACGCCCGCCGGTCACTATCTGCTGCCGCCCCAGCAGGCCGCGTGGCTGCCGGTCGGGTTGGAGCATTCGGCGACCATGAACTCCGACGTCAAGACCATCGCGGTGATGTTCGATCCCGAACTCGTGCCCAACGCGGGCGACCGGGCCCGGATCCTGGCGGTCTCCCCGCTGATCCGCGAGATGATGATCTACGCGCTGCGATGGCCCATCGAACGCGAGTGCGGCGACGAACAGTCCGACGGCTTCTTCCGGACGCTGGCCAACCTGGTGTCCGACGCGCTCGACCACGAGGCGCCGCTGAGCCTGCCGACCTCGGAGAACCCGATCGTCGCGGCCGCGATGGAATTCACGAAGGAGCATCTGTCGTCGGTCACGGCGCTGGACGTCAGTCGCGCCGTCGCGGTGTCGGAGCGCACGCTGCGCCGGTTGTTCCAGGACTGCCTCGGAATCTCCTGGCGGACCTATCTGCTGCACGCTCGGATGCTGCGCGCCATGGCCCTGCTGGCCTCACCCGACACCAGCGTCCAGGACGTGTCCAGTTCGGTCGGCTTCGACAGCCTCAGCTCGTTCACTCGGGCATTCGCGCAGTTCAGCGGGGAAACCCCATCGGCGTACCGACGCCGCGTCAAGAGCGTGGAGGTCTGAGCCGTGCGCACCTTCCGCCGCTATCTCCTGATCCAGGGCATGACGTTGGTCTGCGGCATCGTGGGGCCGATCTTCCTGCTCGTGTTCTTCGGGTCGGGCGCTCCCCACGAGCTGAAGTGGATGTACTTCGCGGGCCTAGTCATCACGGCCGTCGACGTGCTCGCGGCCCTGTTCATCACCGAGGCGCTGACAAACCGGGAACAGAGCAACCGCGGCCCCACTGTGGCGTGCGACACTTCAGCACATGGCTAATCCCCTGGGCGCCCCGAAGCTGCCGCGCCCCAAGCTCGAAGGCACCATCGCCGTCAGCGACGACCGTCGCATCGGCTTCGCCGAGTTCGGCGACCCGCAGGGCCGACCGGTGTTCTGGCTGCACGGCACACCGGGTGCGCGTCGACAGATCCCCACCGAGGCCCGTGTCTTCGCCGAGGAGAACCACCTGCGCCTGCTCGGTGTGGACCGCCCCGGCATCGGCTCCTCGACGCCACACCAGTACGACAACATCGCCGCGTTCGCCGATGACCTGCGCGTCATCGCCGACACGCTCGGCATCGACAAGATGACCGTGGTCGGACTGTCCGGCGGCGGTCCTTACACGCTGGCCGCCGCGGCGCTGATGCCCGATCGCGTCGTCGCGGCCGGGGTGCTCGGCGGTGTCGCACCCACGGTCGGTGCCGATGCCATCAAGGGCGGCGCGATGAATCTCGGCACGGTGGTCGCGCCGATCCTCGAAGTCGTCGGCCAGCCCGTGGGTTTGGTGGCCACGGGTCTGGTTCGCCTGATCAAGCCCGTCGCGCTGCCGGCGCTGGAGATCTACGCGCGGGTGTCCCCCGAGGGGGACCGCAGGCTGCTGGCCCGGCCCGAGTTCAAGGCCATGTTCCTCGACGATCTGCTCAACGGCGGCCGCAAGCAGTTGACGGCACCCTTCGCCGACGTCGTGAACTTCGCGCACGACTGGGGATTCCGCCTCGAAGAGGTCAAGGTGCCGGTGAAGTGGTGGCACGGCGACAAAGACCACATCATCCCCTACGCGCACGGCGAGCACGTGGTGTCCAGACTGCCTGACGCGGAGTTGTTCACGCTGCCCGGAGAGAGCCACCTGGCCGGGTTGGGGTACGCACACGAGATCCTCGGTTCGATGTCAGCCCTGTGGGATCGCGCCGAAGAAAAGTAGCGTGGTGGCCATGGAGGCCTCGCCATGAAAGGCACGTCATGAAGGACAGGTCATGAAAGCTGTGTCATGAAAGCGAAAGACCATCCCAACCACACGTCCGACGTGCCGATGATCGTGCCGCCGTGGGCCGAGAGCCTGCAGATCAAGTACTTCAACCCGGTGGTGCGTCGACTGTCGGGCCTGATGCCGGGCGTAGCCGTGATTCGTCATCGCGGCCGCAGTTCCGGCACGGTCCACGAGACGCCCGTGACGCCGTACCGCAAGGGTGACACCGTGGCGATCGCGCTGATCCACGGCAAGACCAACTGGGTCAAGAACGTGCTGGCCGCGGGCGAGGCCGACCTGCACCTGCGCAAGGAGGACCTGCACCTCGTCAACCCGAGGATCGTGCCCGCCGGTTCGGACGGTGCAGGCCTGCCGCGGATCGCGCGGATGCAGCTGAAACGGGTCGGCGTCCTCGTCGCCGACGTCGCTTAGGGCGTCTGCAGGAGCTTGCGCAGCAGGTGCATCGCCACGGTCGTGGACCGTTCCCGGATGTCGGCGCGCTCACCCGGCAGCAGGACCGTGCGGGTCAGCGTCGCGCCGTCGGCGCGCGCGACAGTGAAACACACTGTGCCGACCGGCTTCTCGGCTGAACCGCCACCGGGGCCGGCGATCCCGGTGATCGCCACCGCGGTGTCCACCCCGAACCGCCGCAGCGCACCCGCTGCCATCGCCTCGGCCACCGGTTCGGACACGGCGCCGTGCGCGGCGATCAGCGCCGGATCCACGCCCAGCAGTTCGGATTTGGCTTCATTGGAGTAGACGACCGCCCCGCCCATGACGTAGGCCGAGGATCCCGGACGGTCCGTGAGCCTGGCCGCGACCAGACCGGCGGTGCAGGACTCGGCGGTGGCGATGGTGCGCCCGGCCAGCAGTCCGGCGACCTGATCGTCGACCGTGGAACCGTCGGTGGAGTACACGTCGGTGCCGTGCTGCTCGTTCAGCAGAGCCACGACTTCGCGATAGGTCTCGGCGTCGGCCGGTTCGTAGCGCGTGACGATCTCAAGCTCGCCGCGACGCAGGCACGTCGTGATCTCCAACCGATCGAAGCCGTCGATCTTCTTCTCCGCCAGCCGAAGCGTCTCGGCCAACCCCGATTCCGGCAGGCCGTACATGCGCACGGTCTCCTGGCGGTACTCGGTTCGGCCGGCGATCGCACGCCGCACCCCCTCGGTGTCCAACGCGGTCGACCACATCGGCTGCAGTTCGCGCGGCGGGCCGGGCAGCACGACCACCGTCGGGGTGCCCTCGACGACCACCCCGGGCGCGGTGCCCACCGGGTTGAGCACCTCGGCGCCGAGTGGGATCATCGCCTGCTTGCGGTTGGCCGCCATGACGGCGTCGAAGTCCGCATCGGGGAAACGACGCATCATCCGCTTGAGGATCGCGGCGATCCGCGCCTCGAGGTCCGCATCGAGCACGAGCTCGCGGCCGCAGAACTCGGCGACGACCGCGACCGTCATGTCGTCGGCAGTCGGTCCGAGCCCACCGCTGGTCAGGATCAGGTCCACGCCCTCGTCGGCGTGGAACTTCAACGCCGACGCGATGTCGGCGGGCCGGTCACCGCAGATGGTGATGTGGGCCAGTTCAACGCCGAGTTCCAGCAGTCGATCCGCCAGCCAGGGACCGTTGAGATCGGTGACCCGTCCGGTCAGGACCTCGGTGCCGGTGACGACGATGCCCGCGCGTGTGCTCACGCCTTGAGGCTACGGCGTGGAGTCCGTGGGCCGGCTACGGCGTCGCGCCCGGAGCACGCACCACCATCGGCACGGCCGGGAAGTAGGCCGCCATCTCCGACCGGCACTTGCGCAGCGCGGCGGTGCCCAAGCCCTTCTTGCGGTGCTCGGGGTGGATCCAGATGCGGACGTTGACCTCGCCGTCCAGGAGTTCACCGAAGACCATGCCGACCTTGGCCGGCCCCTCGAGAGCCACGAACCAGGCCGCGTCCTCGCTCGACACCCGGCCCAGCGCCGCGCTGATCTCGTCGTCGAGGCCGCCGGCGGGAGCACCGGAACCGTCACCTGCGGTGTGCATGTCCGCAGTCCGGGCCTCGAAGATGTCCCGATCGCTCTCGTCGAACGGGCGAAGTGTCAGCGTCTCCCCGCTGGCCGCGGGACGCTCACCGACGGTGAACGACAGCTGGCTGTTCAGGTCCTCGAGTTGGGCGGCGATCTTGCGGCGCGAACTCTTGGTGAGCCGGTCGAAGGACAGCCCGATGACCGCCTCCGCGGACTGATGCGATGTCTCCAGCAGGGCGGCCACGGCGTCGACCGCGGCCTGGGTGTTCTCGGCCTCGACGATCGCGTCGAGCACCTCATGGCGGCGATCCAGGGCCGTGAGCAGGGCGTTGGTGATCTCGCGACGCGCCGCGGAGATGTCGTGATCGGGCATGGCGTCACTCTAGTTCAGCCACACCCCTACTGTGACAGGGACGACACAGCCCAGGAGGGACCGCAGATGACGTCTTCGCCTGCCGTGCGACCGTTCCGCATCGACGTGCCCGACAGTGCTCTGGCCGATCTGCGGGATCGGCTGCATCGGACCCGCTGGCCCGAGGCCGAGTGCGTCGACGACTGGAGCCAGGGCATCCCCTTGTCCTACACCGCCGAACTGGCCGCCTACTGGGCTGATCAATACGACTGGCGGTCACGGGAATCCGCACTGAACAGGTTCGACCACTTCACCACCGAGATCGACGACCTGGACATCCACTTCATCCACCAGCGCTCACCGCACGAGGATGCGCTGCCCCTGCTGCTCACGCATGGCTGGCCCGGTTCGATCGTGGAGTTCCACAAGGTCATCGAACCGCTGACCAACCCGACCGCATTCGGTGGCCGGGCCCAGGACGCCTTCCACGTCGTGTGCCCGTCGCTGCCGGGCTACGGGTTCTCCGGCAGGCCGACGCGCACCGGGTGGAACGTCGATCGCATCGCCGTGGCCTGGGAGACCTTGATGCAGCGTCTGGGCTACCGTCGCTACGGCGCCCAGGGCGGCGACTGGGGCGCGGCCGTGACCACCCAGATCGGCCGAAACCAGGGTGGCTGCATCGGGATTCACCTCAACATGCCCATCGCCAGGCCGCCGAAGGACCACTCCGGCGACTTCACCGCCGAGGAACAGGCCGCCCTTGCCGCCGCCGCGGAACACCGCAGATGGGGCACCGGATACTCCACGCAGCAGTCCACTCGGCCGCAGACCCTCGGCTACGGCCTGACCGACTCACCGGTGGGCCAGTTGGCATGGATCGTCGAGAAGTTCTGGGCCTGGACCGACTGCGCGGGCCATCCGGAGAATGTCCTGACCCGTGACGAACTGCTCGACAACGTGATGGTGTACTGGCTGACCGCGACGGCAACCTCGTCGGCGCGCCTGTACTGGGAGAGTTTCCGCAGTTTCGGCACCGGCGATCGGGTGGAGATCCCCACCGGCATCGCGGAGTTCCCCAAGGAGATCCTGCGCGCACCGCGGTCCTGGTGCGAGGAGTCCTACCGCATCGCACACTGGACCACGATGCCGCGGGGCGGCCACTTCGCGGCGTTCGAACAGCCCGACCTGTTCGTCGAGGACGTCCGGAAGTTCTTCGCGACGCTGCGGTGAGTCAGCGTGCGCCGCTGGGCTTGTCGACGATCTCGACCACGGCCGGCGCGGTGTTGACGCCCGAGACCCGCACCCACTTCGGCGCCGGGGCGCCCGCCGGAACCTCGGCCCGCACGGTCACAGCCTCGCCCGGGAACACCGTCACATAGTTGTCGGAGTAGGTCACGGGCAGGATCTCGTCACCGTCGCGGGCGGAGAGCACCTCGGCGCGTTCGAAGAAGGCGATGCCGTCGGTCCGGTTCGACAGGCGGATGTCGATCCGTGCGCCGTCGGGATCCGTGCGCTCGGCCCTGATCGCCAGTGGCGTCCTGGCCATGGTGTTCAGCGGCGTCATATCCGCCCAACTGGACTGTTTGAGCGAGAACGCCGTGTCATTGCGCGGGTCGCCGACGTCGTCACGCTGCTGGGACTGCCAGTACACGTTCTCCGTCACGACGGCGTCGTCGGCGCCGAGAAGTTGTGCCCTGACGAAGAAGACCTGGGAGGCCCGCGGCATCCGGGGCAGCACCAGGGCGCGCGCGGTGCCGTTGGCGGCCACGTCCACGGGATCCGATGTGCGATCGTCGACGAGTTCCCCGGACAGGTCGTAGACCCGCACCCGGGTGCGCAGACCAGTTGCGGCACTGGGGCTCTGGTTCACCACGGTGATGTCGGCGGTGCTGTGGTCGCCGGTGGCGTAGGAGTCGAAGACCACCGTCAGAGGGGTGAGTCCCTTCTTGGCGCCGAAGTAGGACCCGCCTGGCCGCAAGTAGTAGTCGAAGAGGTGGCCGAAGAACGACGGCCAGTGGTTGTTGAGCATCCAGTAGATGGTCATCTTGTGGCTGTCCCAGCCGCCGGCCGCGAAGCCCTCGAACTGGGCACGAGTCGACTCGTAGTGCGCCAGTTGGGCTTTGCGCGTGAACTCCTCGGCGCTGCGCGACGACCCGTAGCGGCGCATCACCGCGGTGCGGATGCTGTCGAGTTCGACGTTGTTGTCGTCGGATCCGGCGTGGGTGTACCAGGTGTCGTTGATCGGCCACAGCTTGTCGGGCGGAATGAATTTGACCAGGCTCGCAAACGGCGGAATGTGCTCGTTGTCGCCCTGCTCGGCCGAGGCACCCCGGGTCGCGGCGTACCGGCCGTCGAACCAGTAGCTCGGCGGACGCCAACTGTAGGGTCCGGCCATCTGGATGCCGTCCCAGACCACTTCACCATCGTCGTCACGGTTGACCGACGACACGGTGTCGACCGTGGCGTTCTGCCAATGCTTTTCGGCCAGGATGTCGTGGTACCAGCCACGCACCTCCGGTGGCGGCCGTCCGTCGCTGCCGTTGGCCCACAGGAACGCCGCGGCGTGCGGACCGAAGTCCTCGACCTGGGAGCGCATGCTCTCCTGCGCGATGCGCCGGTCCTCGTCGTCCCACTGCCACCACTTCTCCCACTGGTTGCAGCACATCCAGCCGTACATCAACGGGATGCCCAGTGTGTCGGCCTGTTCGAGCAGGTGGTCGCCGGGAAACTTGCCCTCCAACCGCAGCATGTTCAGGCCGAGGTCCCGGACATATCCCAGGATCGCCTTCTCGCGTTCGGGGTCGTAGCGGTACAGCAGGTCCGGGGTGTAGGTGGCTCCTCGGACCAGGAAGTCCCGGCCGTTGACCTTCAGGTAGAAGTTGCCGCCCCGGCCCAGTTGCGGGAAGTCGGTGCTGTCATCACGGTGCTGCGTGACGGTGCGGATGCCGAACCGCTGATGCCCGTTGTCGAGCACCCTGCCGTACTGCATGAACTCCAGATTCAGGTCGTAGAGGTTCGGATCGCCCATCGTGTAGGGCCACCAGAGGTCCGGATTCTGAATCCGCAACTGCGGGAATGCCTCCGGGTCGAATCGCACGTCGTGCCGGTCCCCCGGCGGCAGCGTCACGTCCTGGTCCACCGTCACGGTGGGCTTGCCGGGCCGGGAGATGGTGGCCCGCAGCACGCCCCGGACGGTGCGTCCGGTCTGGTTGGCGACCTCGGCGTCGACCGTGAGTCGCGCGGAGTCCGTGGCGGGCAGCGGAAGTTCGGTGTTCACTGTGGCCGGTCCCAGGTCGACACCGCCGGAGGCGTGCAGGAACACCGGCTTCCAGATGCCCGCGTTGCGGTCGGGCACAAAGGAGGTGCCGACGGCCGGGTCCCCCGGCGAGCC
The DNA here is from genome assembly GCF_010729895.1 of Mycolicibacterium confluentis. NCBI lineage: Bacteria > Bacillati > Actinomycetota > Actinomycetes > Mycobacteriales > Mycobacteriaceae > Mycobacterium > Mycolicibacterium confluentis. The sequence goes on along the minus strand of NZ_AP022612.1, from coordinate 2,347,804 downwards.
CTGATGGCCGATGTCACGCCAGTTGATCCAGTCCCACCAACTGTCGGCGAGTTCGACGCCGTCAACATCCTGCAGGGACTGCTCCGGAGTCACCTTGACCGCCACCGTGTTCGGGGTGTCGGGTCGCAGCCACGGCGTGACGTCGAGGACGTGGCTGACGTACATGCCCGCCATCTGGGTGCTGTCGACGACGCGGTGTCCGTTGAGCCAGACCTCGGCGCGGTAGTTGATGCCGGGGAACTCCAGCGTGTACCGGCGGTGGCCGGCGGGCGGGGTGAACGTCGTCCGGTACCACCAGTCCTGGCGGTAGAGGTCGGGCGGCACGTCGTCGCGCAGGTTGGTGCCGTAGTAGAGGTCGGGGTAGACGCCGTCGTGCTCGAGAGCGGCCAGCACCGTGCTGGGCATGCGTCGGATCGGATGCCACCCGGTGTCGGCGTACTCCGGCGTCGAGATCACCGCGCCGTCGGCGGGGACGTCGCGGGCCGACGTGAGGGTCCAGCCTTGGGCGAGTTCGACCGCGACCGGCGTGGGTTCGGGCCGGAGGAACCCGGGGACGTCGCCGGCGCCTAGGACCAGCACTGCCAGCAGGATCGGTACCAGGGCCAGTGCGGCAGCACGACGACGCATCCCTGCTATGGCGCACTCCTGCCGCGAATGGTTCTCCCCCACACAACGCTCGTCACCTTACGAGATGGGCTGTCGGTGGGCACCTGATGACCATCCGTGGACACCTGCGATAAACTAGAACACGTTTCAGTTTCGAACTTCGCAACGTCGTGAACCCACCAGGAGCGGACTATGCATACTCCCCTGTGCGACCAACTCGGCATCGACCTGCCGATCTTCGCCTTCACCCACTGCCGGGATGTCGTGGTCGCCGTGAGCCGGGCCGGCGGTTTCGGTGTCCTCGGCGCCGTCGGGTTCACGCCCGAGCAGCTGGAGATCGAGTTGAACTGGATCGACGAGCACATCGGCGACCATCCCTACGGCGTCGACATCGTCATCCCGAACAAGTACGAGGGCATGGACTCGAACATGTCCGCCGACGACCTCAAGTCGACGCTGAACGCCCTGGTCCCCCAGGAGCACCTCGACTTCGCGAAGAAGATCCTCGCCGACCACGGCGTGCCGACCGATGACAGCGACGACAACGCGCTGCAGCTTCTCGGCTGGACCGAGGCCACCGCCACCCCGCAGGTGGAGATCGCACTGAAGCACCCCAAGATGACGCTGATCGCCAACGCGCTGGGCACCCCACCGGCCGACATGATCGCGCACATCCACGCCGAGGGCCGCAAGGTCGCCGCGCTGTGCGGGTCGCCGTCGCAGGCGCGCAAGCACGCCGATGCGGGCGTGGACATCATCATCGCCCAGGGCGGCGAGGCCGGCGGGCACAGCGGCGAGGTCGGTTCGATCGTGCTGTGGCCGCAGGTGGTCAAGGAGGTGGCGCCGGTCCCGGTCCTCGCGGCGGGCGGCATCGGCAGCGGCCAGCAGATCGCCGCGGCGCTGGCGCTTGGCGCGCAGGGCGCCTGGACCGGATCGCAGTGGGTCATGGTCGAGGAGTCGGAGAACACGCCGGTGCAGCACGCGGCCTACGCCAAGGCCTCCAGCCGCGACACCGTGCGGAGTCGGTCGTTCACCGGCAAGCCCGCGCGCATGCTGCGCAACGACTGGACCGAGGCCTGGGAGAACCCCGAGAACCCGAAGCCGCTGGGCATGCCGCTGCAGTACATGGTGTCCGGGATGGCCGTCGCCGCGACGCACAAGTACCCCAACGAAACCGTCGACGTCGCGTTCAACCCGATCGGGCAGGTGGTCGGCCAGTTCACCAAGGTCGAGAAGACTTCGGCGGTGATCGAACGCTGGGTGCAGGAGTACCTGGAGGCGACCGCGACACTGTCGGAGTTCAACGAGGCCTGACCCTCGCGCGCTCGCACAAATCCGCCCAAACGTTCGTTTGGGCGGATTTGTGGCGTCAGGCGTAGAACTCCTGTTGCCAGCCCTTGTCGCCCGCGCACTCCAGTGGCAGGCCGTCCGGTGTCTGCGCGGCCGCACCGCGATTGGTCGGGCACGGCGCACCGATCTCCTGCACGCCGTACAGCGGGGGCGACCACACCCAGAACCCCGAGTCGACCGGGGGCCACTGGTTGGGGATGTAGTGGCAGGCGTACGTCTGGCCACCTTCGCCGCGGCCGAAGATGAACCGTTCCCAGCTGTAGCACTTGGTGCTCAACTGGACGTCGTAGGTCATATTGGGGACGTCGGCGTAGTCGAACTTGGGCTCGGCACCCGCGACCGTGGCGGTGGCGAACATGGCAGCGGCGGCCGCACCCGCGGCCGCAAAGGCACGAATCATGTCCCGCCCCTTGACCTGTTGAGTTGCGGACCCTTCGCCCCGTCGGTCCGTCGGCGCTCAGCCTAGCCGCCACGGCGGAAGTTTTCGGCGAAACACCCGGTCAGAAGCGCCGGATTGGCCGCCGGTGGTGGTTTGCTGTGGGGGCCAGCAGCCCGTGCCGCGAAGGAGGCGATCCGATGCTGTCGATCCGCAACATGTTGATGTGCACCGGGGTCGGTGCGCTCCTGGCGATTGTGGTTCTGTTCGCCGGTGTGGCGGCAGGCCCCGGCAGTCAGACGCCGCTGCCCGCGGCCGACGCCAAGCCCATGCTTCCCCTGGCTCCCGCCACCACGTCGGCCTCGCCGACCACGTCGGCCTCGCCGACCACGTCGGCGTCACCCACCACGTCGGCCTCGCCGACCACGTCAGCGTCGCCCAAGGCGTCCGGCACCGACGAGCGCGGATTCGTCGGCTCGGACGCGCGCTGCTCCGACGGTCAGTCCGCGGTCGCCTTTGGACGCACCCAGCGTTCCCTCGTGGCGATCTGCCCCGACGGTTCGGGCGGCTACGAATACCGCGGAGTGCGGATCAGCGACGGCGCGACGCTCATCACCGAGGCCGAGGCCACCGGTGACGGCACATTCGTCGCGCTCAACGAGGGTGCCGAGTACACGGTGTCGCCGTCGACCCTGACCGTCACCTCTGGCGGCAAGGTGATCTACCGGGACACCTGGGTGGACTACCAGTCCCCGAGCTTCGCGGCCGAGACCGGCGGGCCCGCGGCGACGACGAGTTCGACCCCGACCACCACCGCCAAGCCCCGCTAAGGCGCGGGCTCGGACTCGGGCGCGGGCGCGGCAGCAGGCTCTGGCAGAGTCGCACTCGGCGGTGGCAACGGCCGCGACGGCACACCCGGCGGCGCGGAGTCCGGGTTCATCGGACGCTGGGTCAGCAGCAGCAGCGCCCCGGCCCCGCTGATCTCCTGGGTCTGGACGGCGTGCCAGAGATCACGCAGGTAGGACACCCCTCGACCCTCGCTGGACGGCGGAGCCGCACTCGCTCCGGGCGGCAGGTTGTCGAGACTCGGCAGGTGCGGCACGCCCTGCGACGTGGCCGGACCATCACCCGCCGTGGGCGCGGGCGCGGCCTGTGCCGCCGACGTGCCGCCTGTATCCGGGGCCGGCGCCGGGTCGGCGGGTTCGGCACCCGCGGGTGGGGCCAACAGGATACCTGCCGCAGCGAGGAGCGCACCGAGCGCAGCTGAACGAATCCGCATATCCGATTTTCACCCCACCGGCCCCATTCGTTACAGGTTCCGCGCGAATGAGAACACGTTCCACAAACGGCCCCCGAGGCGCCGAGTGGCGGTGTACGAATGGCTTGGGGAAACCAGCACAGACACAGCTGTTGTGAGGAGTGCACCGAATGCCAGGTCCGACTCTGCCTCCCGGATTCGATTTCACCGATCCCGATCTCAACTGCGAACGCCTGCCGGTGGAGGAGCTCGCGCACCTGCGGCACCAGGCCCCGGTCTGGTGGAACCAGCAGCCCGGTGGCGGTTTCGGCGACGACGGCTTCTGGCTGGTCACCCGGCACGCCGATGTCAAAGAGGTGTCCGTCCGCAGCGACGTCTTCTCCAGTGAGGAGAAGACCGCGATTCCGCGCTACCCGGAGGGCTCCACGCAGGAACAGCTTGAGACGGGCAAGTTCGTGCTGCTCAACATGGACGCGCCCCATCACACCCACCTGCGCAAGATCATCTCGCGCGGGTTCACGCCCCGCGCGGTCGAACGACTGCGGGCCGATCTCAACGAACGCGCGCAGAACATCGCCAAGGCCGCGGCGGCCTCAGGGACCGGAGACTTCGTCGAACAGGTGGCCTCCGAGCTTCCGCTGCAGGCGATCGCCGGGCTTCTCGGGGTCCCGCTCGAGGACCGCATGAAGCTGTTCGACTGGTCCAATCAGATGGTCAGCGACGACGACCCTGAGTTCGCCCACTACGACAACCGCAGTGCCGCAACGGAACTGATCATGTACGCGATGCAGCTCGCGGCGGACCGGGCCGAGCACCCCGGTGAGGACATCGTGACCACGCTGATCGAGGCCGACATCGAGGGACACAAGCTCTCCGACGACGAGTTCGGGTTCTTCATGGTGCTGCTGGCGGTGGCCGGCAATGAGACCACACGCAACTCGATCACCCACGGCATGATCGCCTTCGCCGAGCACCCGGAGCAGTGGGAGCTCTTCAAGCGCGACCGCCCCGCGACCGCGGTCGACGAGATTGTGCGATGGGCGACCCCGGTGACGTCATTCCAGCGCACGGCCCTGACCGACTACGACCTCTCGGGCGTACACATCGCCGCGGGCCAGCGTGTGGTGATGTCCTACCGTTCGGCCAACTTCGACGAGACGGTGTTCGATGACCCGTTCACGTTCGACATCCTGCGGGATCCCAATCCCCACGTCGGCTTCGGCGGCACGGGTGCGCACTATTGCATCGGCGCAAATCTTGCGCGGATGACGATCGAGTTGATGTTCAACGCGATCGCCGACCATCTGCCGGATCTGAGGGCGGTCGAATCGCCTCAGCGGCTGCGTTCCGGGTGGCTCAACGGCATCAAGCATTGGCGGGTCGACTACCAGGGCGCTCGAAGCCAACTGGTCTGACCACTTGACCTCTGCCGCCACCGTGGGGCAGCCTGGGTGGCATGGCCCTGCAACCCGTGAACCGGCGTTCCGTGCCCGAGGACGTGTTCGACCAACTGCTCGACGAGGTGCTCGGCGGCAACCTCGCGCCCGGCGAGGCACTGCCCAGCGAACGTCGCCTGGCCGAGGTGCTGGGAGTGTCGCGACCCGCGGTCCGGGAGGCACTCAAGCGTGTGATGGCCGTCGGCCTGGTCGACATCCGGCAGGGCGACGCCACCACCGTCCGCGACTTCCGCCGGCACGCCGGCCTCGACCTGCTCCCCCATCTGCTCATGCGGGGTGATGAACTCGACCTCGCCGTGGTGCGCAGCATCCTCGAGACGCGACTGCACAACGGCCCCAAGGTCGCCGAACTCGCCGCGCGTCGCGGCGGACCCGAGCTCGCGGCACTGCTCGACCAGGCGGTCGACCTCCTGGCGAACGAATCGGATCTCGTTGCGGCACAACAGCATGCGCTGTCCTACTGGGACCACATCGTCGACGCCGCGGACTCCATCGCCTTCCGGCTGATGTACAACACGCTGCGCGCCACATACGAACCCGCACTGCCCGCACTGGCGACAGTGATGTCGGCCGAGGTGGGACAACCCGAGGCCTATCGCAGGCTGGCCGAGGCGATCGTCGCCGGGGACGAACCGGGGGCACATCAGGCCGCGGTCGACCTGCTCGCCCCGGCCACCTCCGCCATCCTCACCGCACTGGAGAAGTTGGAGACCGCATGACCACCACCGACAAGTCACGCAGGGCGCTCACGCTGCCCCAGGCCGCGCGTGAGTTCGTCCGCCATCCGTCGCCGCCCATGATCCTGGCGCTGCTCGTGGTCGCCTCGGCGATGCGCATCGCACGCGGCGACTGGCAACTGACCGACGCCGTGGTTCCGGTCGTGATGCTCGCGGCCTTCCCGTTCCTGGAGTGGGTCATCCACGTCGCGATCCTGCACTGGCGACCGCGCCGCGTGGGCCCGGTCGTGATCGATCCCCTGCTGGCCCGCAAGCATCGCGAGCACCACGTCGACCCTCGGCAGGTCGAGCTGATCTTCATCCCGTGGCAGGCACTCCTGTGGGTGCTGCCCGCGGTCGTCCTGCTCGCCGCGTTCGCGTTCCCACGCCTCGAACTCGGGCTGACGTTCCTGATGGTGTTGGGTGTACTCGGTCTGGCCTACGAGTGGACGCACTATCTGATCCACAGTGACTACAAGCCGAAATCATCTGCCTACCGGGCGATTTGGCGAAACCATCGGCACCATCACTTCAAGAACGAGAACTACTGGTTCACCGTCACGAGCGCTGGGACGGCCGACCGTGTTCTGGGCACTTGCCCGGACCCGCAGGCGGTCCCGTCCTCACCGACCGCCAAGAACCTGCACTCGCTCAACGCGTGAAGATGCTCAGTTGCCGAACCGGTTGATGCCGGGAATCTTGTCGAAGATCCGGTCCCGCAGTCGCGGCTTCTCATACGGCACCTGCGGCACCACCGGAGCGACGACCGGAGGCGGCGGCGGAGCGATCTGATTGATGACCTCGGGTTCGGGCGGCGGCACGTAGGCGGGAGGCGCGGGCGCCTCCACGACCGGCGGCGGCGCATTGACCGGCGGAGCCTCGACGGGCGCCTGTTCGACCGGGGGCGGGGCCTCGGGCAGCGGGGCCTGCTCGACGGGGATCGGCGCGGGTGGCGCCTCCGGAGCCGGTGCGACCGCCGCGGGACGCGGTGCCGCCGACGCGGGCGCCGGGGGTTTCGCCTTGGGGGTCTTCGGGGCGACCGCGGTGCTGCGGGCGTCCTGATCGGTGACGACGGCGGCCTCCCGGTGCGGGAGAAGCTGCGAGCTCACCGCCAGCGACACCGAGACCACGAAGGTCAAGGCGCCAGCGACCAGCATGGTCATGGGCGCGGCGGGAAGCCGGCGTCCCGCCCGCTCCGCCACCGGCACGGCATCCCCGGCCGACGCCAGTGCCGCGCCGTGCGCCAGGGCCAGTTCCGCCTCGGGCGGGTCGAACACCGGCACGCCGAGTTCCTGCTCGAGCCAACCGGCCAGGGAGTCCAGTCCGCCGACCGACCCGACGACGAACATGCCGTCCGGTCGCCAGATCCGTGCGTCGAGGATGCCGGTCAGCCAGTCCAGCAACTGCTCGTCGTTCTCGATGCCGTGACTGACAAGGGTCTCGACATCTCCGCCGAGGGTGTCCACGAGCGTCAGGATCGTGCTGTCGGGTTCGACGACGCAGACCGCGGTGCGTTCGTAGCCGATCATCCGGCCGATGCTGCGCGCGAGTGCTTCGGCGGCCCGCGGCGACTGCACCGCCACCACGTTGGCCAACCCCATCTCGGCGAGCGTGTCCAGCAGCAGCGAGGCCTCGAGGTCGGCGTCCTCACTCCAGGTGACACCGATCGAGTGCAGGTGGTGACCGTCGGCCGAGGCGATGCTCAGCACGGCCTCGGCGACCTGCTCTGACGCTCGGGTGGGCGACGCGTCGCCGGTGAAGACGTCGAATTCATCGTGACCCAGGGTGGCGCCGTCGCCGTCTCGGCCCTCGACCAGCACGGTCTGGACGGTGCTGGCAGTCACAGACAGGCCCAACACGGTGTCCATGCAGCTTCTCCCTTCGTGTCCGGGCCGTCGCACGACAGCGACGAACTCAGACACGCGAAGGAGCAGCCGTCAGGCTCACGAAGCACCCGCGTGTCGTCGACCCTCGACACACATCCGATGTTTTCTCTACCGCATCGCGGGCCGAAACGCGAATGCTGCGCTCAGTGCTTTCGCGGCATCGCCGACACCAGCGGCGTGTCCACTCCCACGGGTCCGAGGGCCGTCGCGCCGCCGGGCGTGCCCAGCGGCGCGTCCCGACCAGGCAGGATCTTCGTGAAGAACTCCGCGTTGTCGGCCAGGTGCTGCTTCTGGTCCTCGGGCAGGTCGGTCTCGAAATAGATGGCGTCCACTTTGCAGATGAACGCGCAGGCCGCGCAGTCCACGCACTCGTCGGGGTTGATGTAGAGCGACCGCTCTCCCTCATAGATGCAGTCGGCTGGGCAGTCCTGCACACATGACTTGTCCACGACGTCGACGCACGCGCTTCCGATCACATATGTCATACCGATGACGGTAGTGAGCGGCGGGCGCGTTGCACCGCGGCGAAAGTCCCCAACCTTGCGGACCTCGGTCCTTAAGCGTTCTGCGGCGTGCAGCTGAGCGGCCCCTGGTTCTTGAAATGCACCGCGGGAACGCCGTCAAGTTCGATGAAGTCGACGTCCTCGGTCCAGGACGTGCCCGGCTGCACCCACGGCGGCACGCCCTCGGGATAGGCCACCGTGAAGTCGGAGTAGAACTGCACACCGTCCGGGCAGCCGGCCTCCACAGGCGGCTTCGGGTTCCACGCGTGCACCACGATCGGGTTCGCCAACCGGGCACCCTGCGCGCAGTTCGGCTGGCATTCCACCGCGTCGTCGATGCCGGCTCCGGTGGCGCCGTCGGCGCCCCAGGCCGTCCACGTCATGTCGGTCATGACACTCGAGTGGTCACAGCCGTAGACCAGCGTCGCCGGGCGCTCGGTCACGGGCTGGCTGGGGTCGTAGCAGGCACCGATGAGATACGCGGTCTCCCCCGGGGCGACCGGTTCTGCGTGGGCGGGCGCGAGGCCCGCCGCAGCGCTGGTGAACACGCCGACCGCGATCAGTGCCGCTCGAATCATGCGGCGAATGTTAGCGGCTGTCCTGTCGCGCATGCCACGTTCGGCGACGGATGTGACGCCATCGCCATGCTCCGGCGGCCAGCAGCAGCACGACGAGAGCCAGCAGCCACGGCCACCCGCCGTGGCCGTGCACCCACCCCGCGACCGTGGCCTGGATCCGTCCCGCGGTCCTGATCACGCCGTCGTCGACACCGGCATCGGAATGGAAGATGCGCAGTTCGTAGATGCCGTAATAGGCAACGTAGAGCCCCACCACCAGCACAAGTGCGCCGCTGAGACGTCCGATCACCGGAAGCGCGCCGCGCAGCCTGTCGGCCAGCGCCGAACTCGTGAACGCCGCTGCGACCGCCAGAGTGCCGACCACGAGGGCGAAGCCGCCGGCATACGCCAGGTACACCGCCGCGGCGGACGCGAAGGACCCACTGCGCGTGCCTGCCGCCGTGACCGCGAGGAAAGGCCCGACCGTGCACGACAACGACGCGATCGCGTAGGCGAGGCCATATCCGAACATCGACGCCAGACGCGTGGTGGGCGCCGACGACGCGCCCGGTTGCAGCGCCGACGGCAGTACGAGCGCGGCCCTGCGGCCGCTGAGCAGCCAGGCGCCGACGAGCACCAGCAGTACGCCGATGACGACGGTGACCGCGGGCAGGTAGCGCTGAAGGGTCGACGCCAGGGCCACGGTCAGCGACCCGAACGCCGCGAAGACCACGACGAATCCGAGGGTCATGACCAGCGTCGCCGTCAGGGCGCGCACCACCGCCGCGGGCCGCCCCGCATCCGCGCCCGACACAACGTAGGTCAGATAGACCGGAAGCAGGGCGAATCCGCACGGGTTCAGCGCGGCGACCAGGCCTGCGGCGAACGCCAGACCGACCAGATCGGGGCTCACGCGGCTAGCCGGTCAGGGCCGCCACCCGGCTGGACAGGTCCGCCTCGCTCATCGCCGACGTCGGGTTGTTGACGAAGGTCGAGGAACCGTCGGGCTTGACGAACAGATAGGCCGGCTGCCAGGGCACATTGAACCGGGCCCAGATCGAACCATCGGCGTCGTCGAGGTTGGTGAAGTTGAGGTTGTACTTCGAGACGAAGTTCTGCATGGCGCCGACGTCGGAGCGCGCGGCGACGCCCACGAAGGTGACGTCGGGGTTGGCGGCGGCCACCCGACTGACGTTGGGCGCCTCCTGATTGCAGAACGGGCACCACGGCGTCCAGAACCAGAGCACGGCGGGCTTGCCCTGCAGGCTGGATCCGTTGAACGGCGCGCCCGACAACGTCGTGCCGGTGAAGTCGAGGCGGCTGTCGGCGGTGGCGGCGGGCGCCGCGGTCAGTCCGATCGTCACCCCCAGCGCAAGCACCGTGGCGGCCAGGAGTGCCCGGACCCTGCCCAGAGAATTCGTCATGTCAATTCCTTCCGCTTTTCCGCGCGAGTACCCGGGTCGCGGAACGATCACACCCACATCACGGAGAACAGCGGTCACGGGTTTTGGGCGCTCGGGCAATGCCAGGGAATTCTTAATAAAAATTGGAGTGATGGGAGTAACAGCTGCGTCAATTGGGACGAAAGATGCCATATGAAAACCATCCGGAAGTTCCTCGCCATGACCGCGCTGACCGGCGCCTTCCTGGTTGCCTTCCTGGCCCTGTCCGCCGGCACCGCGCAGGCCGACAGCGTGAATTGGGACGCCATCGCACAATGCGAATCCGGTGGTAACTGGGCCATCAACACCGGCAACGGTCATTACGGCGGACTGCAGTTCAAGCAGGCCACCTGGGCCGCCAACGGCGGTGTCGGAAACCCCGCATCCGCCTCCCGCGAGGAGCAGATCCGCGTCGCCGAGAACGTTCTGGCGACCCAGGGCATCAAGGCCTGGCCCAAGTGCGGCCCCAAGGGTTCCAGCCCGTTCGCGGGTGTTCCGGGAGTCACGAATGTCACGGCACCGCGCGGACCGGTCCTTCCGCAGCGCACGCCCGGCGCCTACATCCGCAACACCATCAACGAGATCATCGCGCTGATCCCCCGCGCCCCCCGCTGACACCTCAGGGCTGATCCCGCGCCCCCCGCTGACACCTCAGGGCTGATCCCGCGCCCCCCGCTGACACCTCAGGGAGACTTCGCCCCCGCCCCGCACAACGGAACGACGACCTCGGCACTGGTCAGCAGCCCACCGCGAGCTTCGGCCCGCACCGCGGCCCAGCACACCGCCGAGGTCGGTTCCACGTAGAGACCCTCCTCCGCCAGGTCGGCACGAGCCCGCACGATCTGCTCATCGGACACCGAGACCACGGTCCCGCCCGTTTCTCTGACCGCCGCCAAGATCTGGGCTCCCCGTGGTGGGTGGCTGATCGCAATCCCCTCCGCGACCGTCGGTTCCGATCTCGTCGCCGAGGTCACCGCGTCGGCACCACGACCAAACGCCTCAGCGACCGGCGCACACCCGCGGGCCTGCACCGCCACCAGCGTCGGCATCTTCGCCAACCCGGCCGCGACGAGTTCGCGAAACGCCAGATGCGCACCGAGCAGCAGGGTGCCGTTGCCCACGGGCACGACCACGACCTCGGGCAGCCTGCGGCCGTTCTGCTCCCACAACTCGTATCCGAACGTCTTGACCCCGTGCATGAAGTACGGGTGATAGACGTGACTGGCGTAGAACACACCGGGCACCGCGGCCGCCCGCCCCGCCGCCGCGGCCGTGTCCGCACGGCTGCCCGGCACCGTCACGACCTCGGCACCGTGCGCACGCATCTGCGCCAGCTTGACCGGCGAGGTGGACTCCGGAACGAACACGCGGCACGGAATCTGCGCCCGGCCCAGGTACGCCGCGGCCGCGGTTCCAGCGTTGCCGCTGCTGTCGGTGAGCGCCGACTCGACGCCCAGCCGACGGGCCAGCGTCGCCAGGACCACCGCGCCCCGGTCCTTGAACGACAGCGTCGGCAGCAGCAGGTCGAGTTTGAACCTGACGTTGGGCAGGTCCCGCGAACGCACCAGCGGCGTCATGCCCTCGCCGAGGCTGATCCGGTCATCGCAGTCCACCGGCAGCGCACTGGCGTAGCGCCACAGGGAGTTCCGGGTCTCATCGACGAGACCCACCCCGGCGGGCGGGATCCCCTCGTCGATGTCGAACAGGCCGCCGCACGTGCAGGTCGACGCCAGGCTCGCGACGTCGACGACGGTGCCGCACTCGCGGCACCGCAGCGCCGGAAGATTCTCAGCCGCTGCAGAGCTCTCGTGCACGCCGGTCAGTGTCTCCGCTGGAGGCCTCGACGCACAACTGCGCGAGCTCCTCGCGGTCCGGACCCTCGGCCAGTGTGGGCCGCCAACCGGAGGCGTACACCGCACGGGCCCGCACCTGCAGACCGTCGAGGCTCGACGGCAGGGCCGACATGGAGTCGTAGCCCGCGACCGCGCCCCGCAGCGTGGCGTCCTTCTGCGCCGCGGCCACGATCAGGTCCGAGGGCAGGGGCCGCGTGAGGTCGACGTCCCCGCCGGCCCACCGTCGCAGCCGATCCGCGTCGCAGGCGATGTGGTCGAGGAACCACGGCCGAATCCAGCTTCGACACCACCCGTCGAACGTCGCGACCGCGAGGTCGTCGTCACCGGCGCAACTGGTGAGGAACTCGATGAGTGCACGCGACTGCAGCAGGCCGAGCGTGACGCCCCGCCCGGCCAACGGCGTCGTCGTGCACACCGCGTCACCGACGGCGACCAGCCCCGGCAGGCGTGGCCGGCCCGCGTCGTCGAGTTGCCCGCAGTAGCTGTTGTAGAGCTGCCCTCCGGGCAGCACCGGGGTGATCGGGTACGCGCGGCACGGGTCGATCCAATCCGCGAGCAGCGGGATGGCCCCCACCACCGATTCGAAGACCGCGGCGTGGCGCAGCGTTCGCACTCGGGGATCGGTGCCATCGTGGGTGATCGTGATCGAGAACGTGCCGCCGTCGTGACGGAACGCCACCGCGAAGTACCCGGACAGGCTCAGCGACAGACCGACGGGCGAGTTCACCGGTCCGGGTTCGGCGCCGTCACGCAACCGGTACTGCCTCGTCACGTATGCCGCACCGCAGGGACCGCCGTCGCTGTCCCCGCGCAGCGCCCGCATGACCCGACTCGTGCGCCCGGATGCGTCGACCACCAAGCCGGCATCGAGGTGGCGCCCGTCGATGTCCACGCCCGCGGCACGACCGGACTCACGCCGCACCGCGTCGACGTGTCCGGTGACCACGGTCAGGCCCGGCTGCCGCGCAGCCGCGGCCCGCAGCACCCGTTCGAACACCGCCCGCCGACAGTGCATCGCGATCGCGGCACCGTCGGGACCGGCGACGACACGGACTCCGATGCGCAGCAGCGCCGCAAGCGCATCCGGCAGTTCGGCCCCCAGCGCGTCAACCACTGGGCCGCGGAACGTGTGGGCGTGGTCGAACTGCATCACTCCCCTGCGCCGCCAGATCGCGGTGGACGCCGACGGGCCGGGGTCACGGTCCACGAGCACGACTTCGCGGCCACGGCGAGCCATGGCGATGGCAGTGAACAGACCAACCGGTCCCGCGCCGACGACGACGGTACGCACCATGGACCCCCATTTCGGGTAACCTGCGGTGTAATGAATTTACTGAGAGTCACCCATGATGGGTGAGCCTGTCAAGCGCGGATATCGGTCAGACCTGCGCGCGGCGCAGGCCGCGGCCACGCGGCGCCGCATCGTCACCGAGGCCGCCGGGTTGTTCGTCTCCGCCGGTTACGCCGGTACCACCGTCGACGCGATCGCCGCCGCAGCAGGCGTCAGCCGCAAGACCGTCTTCACCGCAGTGGGCGGCAAGAACGAACTGCTCTCGCTGGCCCTGGACTGGGCCATCGCCGGCGACGACGCTCCGCTGGCCCTGGCCGACCGGCCCGAGGTGGCCGCGGTGCTTCTGCTGCCCGATCCGCTTGCCCTGCTCGACGGCTGGGCCGGCGTCCTCGCCGGGATCGACCGTCGCGTCGGCGCGCTGTTCGCGGCCCTGGAGGCCGCCGCGGCGCTCGACCCAGCTGCCACCGCGGTGTTCGAGAAGTTCAACGCCCAGCGCCGACACGGGGCGCGCATCGTCGTCGAGGCCCTCGATGCGCTGCACGCGCTGCGCTCAGGATTGACCGTCGACGCCGCCACCGACCTCGCCTGGTTGTTCAGCGAACCGCTGCTGCATCGCAGGCTGGTCGGGGTCGCAGGGTGGACCCACGACCAGTTCGAGCGCTGGCTGGCCTCGACCCTGCGTCAGCAGCTGCTCGAAAGCACCGGGCCCACCTGACCGTCGTTGGTAGCGTGAAAATGTGGGCGCCCCAACCCGAATCGTGACACGCACCAATGGACAGCCGCCGCCCGACGTGCCGTTGTCCGACATCGACTTCGGCAGCTGGAAGTTCTGGTCGCGCGACGACGACTTCCGCGACGGCGCGTTCGCGACGCTCCGCCGGGCGGAGCCCATCAAGTTCTTCCGCGAGGCGCGCTTAGAGGACGGGCCCTCGGGTGCGGGGCACTGGGCCCTGACCCGCTATGACGACGTGCATTTCGCCAGTCGGCACCCCGAGATCTTCAGCTCGAGCCCGAACATCACGATCGGCGACAACGTCCCCGAACTCGCCGAGTACTTCGGATCGATGATCGTCCTCGACGATCCCCGCCATCAACGCCTGCGGTCGATCGTGAGCCGAGCCTTCACGCCCCGCGTGGTGGCCAAGGTCGAGGCGGCGGTGCGTGACCGCGCCCGCAGCCTCGTCTCGGAGATGATCACCGCGCATCCCGACGGCACCGGCGACATCGTGGCCGACGTGGCTGGGCCCCTGCCGCTGCAGGTGATCTGCGACATGATGGGCATCGCCGCCGAAGACCACGACCGCGTATTCCACTGGACCAACATCATCCTGGGCTTCGGCGATCCCGACCTGACCACTGATTTCGACGAATTCGCGCGCACCGCAATGGAGATCGGCGCCTACGCGCATGAGCTCGCCGAGGATCGCCGCCGCACACCGCAGGATGACCTGACCACCAGCCTGGTGCAGGCCGAGGTCGACGGGGAGCGTCTGACCTCAGCCGAGGTCGCCTCCTTCTTCATCCTTCTGGTGGTGGCGGGCAACGAGACCACGCGCAACGCCATCAGTCACGGCGTGCTGGCGCTCAGCAGATACCCCGAGCAGCGGCAGATCTGGTGGGACGACTTCGCCGGCGTCAACCACAGCGCTGTCGAGGAGATCGTCAGGTGGGCGTCCCCGGTGGTCTACATGCGCCGCACACTGACTCGCGACTTCGAACTGTCCGGGGTGCCCATGACCGAGGGCGACAAGGTCACGATGTGGTACTGCTCGGCCAACCGCGACGAGGAGAGGTTCAGCGATCCCTGGCGATTCGACGTGCGCCGCGACCCCAACCCGCACCTCGGGTTCGGCGGCGGCGGTGCACATTTCTGCCTCGGCGCCAACCTCGCGCGCCGCGAGATCAGCGTGGCGTTCGACGAACTGCGACAGCAGGTCCCCGACATCACCGCGACGGACGAACCCGCGCGCCTGCTGTCGGCGTTCATCCACGGCATCAAACGGCTGCCCGTCAGTTGGACACCGCCGCGGACGCGCTGACTAGAGCGTCGCGCTCGTGGGGCCGAACGTCGAGCAGAAGTACAGCGGCGGCTGCGCCTGATTCGCGCAACCCCGACCGCGCACGGTGTAGGTCTTCCCGGGCACAAACGGCGACAGGTACACCTGAGCGGTGCCGTAACCGGGCAACTCGGCGCACTTCCCCGCGGTGCTGCTTCCCTCGACCGAGACGCAGACCTGCATCGCGGTGGGCTCGGCGGTGCCGTTGCATGCCGTCGGCTTGAGCGACGCGTTGACCATCGGAGTGCCGGACACGTCGACGACCCGCGGACCGCTCATCTCGTACTGGCACAGCACCGGGTCAGCCTCAGGAGCCGCCGAGGCGACAGCGACGAACCCTGCCGCGGTACCCAGCACGCCCGTGATGACCGCTGCCGTCTGACCCATGCGCCGAAACATGACGTGAAGCCTAGGGGGTGTCCGCGCGTGGCCACAATCAAATGCCCGACTCGGCGTACCGTGGGGCCGATGAGAGACCGCGTCCACTGGTTCTCCCTGCACGGCGTGACACGGGTTTTCGCGACCGTGGCGGCCCGTCGCGGCGACCCGCAGGGGCGGATGCTCGCCGACCCCACGGTGCTGGCCGACCCGGTGAGCTTCTACGACGAGCTGCGCCCACTCGGGCCGCTGATCCCCTGCCGGATCAGCCGACTGACCGTCGAGCACGCCGTCGCGCACGAACTGCTGCGTTCCGAGGAGTTCCGCGTCATCACGCTCGGCGGCAGCCTGCCCGCTCCCTTCCGCCGACTGCAGGCGTTGACGATCCCCGACACCCTGCACCCGCTGCGCCCGCCGTCGCTGCTGGCCGTCGAACCGCCCGACCACACCCGGTACCGCAAGACCGTGTCGGCGGTCTTCACCCCCAGAGCCGTTGCGGCACTCAGGGAACGGGTCGAGCTGACCGCACACGAACTGCTCGAGCGATTGGCGGGCCGGTCCGGTGTTGTCGACATCGTCCCGGATTACTGCGCGCAACTGCCCGTCGCCGTCATCAGCGACATCCTCGGCGTCCCAGACAGCGAACGGGCCCGTGTGCTGGAGTTCGGTGAACTGGCCGCGCCCAGCCTCGACATCGGCCTGACGTGGCAGGAGTTCCAGCGCGTACAGCGCGGGCTCGACGGATTCAACACCTGGCTGACCGATCACCTGCAGAGGCTCCGGCGGGCACCGGGCGACGACCTGATGAGCCAACTGGTCCGACTCTCCGACGCCGACGACCTGCTCGACGAGGCTGAACTGAAGGCGACCGCGGGCCTGGTGCTGGCCGCGGGTTTCGAGACGACGGTCAACCTGCTGGGCAACGGCATTCGGATGCTGATGGACGCACCCGATCAGCTCGGTGAACTGCAGGCGCACCCCGAGTGCTGGCCGAACGCGGTCGAAGAGATCCTGCGCCTGGACTCCCCCGTCCAGTTGAGCGCCCGAGTCGCCACGACGGACACCGTCGTCGCCGGACAGCGCGTCCGCGAGGGCGAGATGGTGGTCATCTGCCTGGCCGGCGCCAACCGGGATCCCGCGGTGTTTCCCGACCCGCACGCCTTCGACGTTCATCGCCCCAATTCGGCACGCCACCTTGCGTTCTCGGGCGGACGACACTTCTGCCTCGGCGCCGCACTGGCGCGCGCCGAAGGCGAGGTGGGCCTGCGTGCGTTCTTCGACCGCTTCCCCGCCGCGCGGCCCGCCAGCGACGGCGTCCGCCGCAGCACCCGCGTCCTGCGTGGGTGGTCGGAACTGCCGGTCAGGTTGGGGTCAGCCCACGACCGTGCCGAAGCAGGCCCAGCCCAGCGCTGAGCGGCTCACGTCCGATCGACGGGTGCGTCATAGGGCCGATCGGCGGGTTGATTCTGGAACTGGTCGACGGGTGCGTTGTGCGGACGATCGACTCGTTCGTCCTGCACGAGTCGTTCGTCCTGCGCGCGCTCCTGCGGGCGATCCGCCTTCACCTGCGGGTCAATGGAGTCCGCGTGCTCACGACGGGCCTGAACCTCTTCATGCGTGGATTCCGCCGCACTGCGGTGCAACTGGGCACGATCCGCCAAGCGCTTCGCCTCGGCGGCCTTGGCTTCCGCCTCGGCTTCCGCGGCACGGGCCCGCGCCGCGGTCTCGTCGGCGAGGGCCGCACGCCGGTCGGCCTCCACTTTCTTCTGTTGGACCTCTTCACGGATTTGCTCGGCCTGACCGTGCAGTCTGGTGTCCCGCCGCCGGCGGCCGGCGTACAGCACCACACCCAGCACGATCAGTACAGCGACCACCGCGACGATGATCCATACGGCACTGGTGTCCATGTCAATCCTTTGATCGGTGGGCCTGCGCGTCTACGGCCCCGTCAAAACGGGGTTCCCTGATCGGCACAGGCCAAACGCAGGGCGCGTCAACCGCCCCCAGGATTGATGTCAGCGTCGCGCGGGCGGGAAGTACATCTCCTGCGTGACGGTGCACACCAGGTCGCCGTTGCGGTTGAACATCTGACCCCGCGCCAGGGCCAGCGAGTCGGCACTGCTCGGTGACGACATGTCATAGAGCAGCCAGTCCGAGAGCACGGCTGGGCTGTGGAACCACACCGAGTGGTCCCGCTGCGCCGACGGCCCCAACTGCCCACGAGCGGCAAAGGCGGGTTCGGTCAGCGTGACCGCCGACAAGTAGGCCACCAGGGCGCCCGTCAGCGCTGGGTCGTCGGTGGGAACCTCGCCGTCGGGACGCCACCAGATCCGGGATCGGGCCGGCGGGATCCGGTCGGCGTCGATCACCCGGCGAGCGAACCAGCGCAGGCTGGCCCACTGCCCCTGCCCGACGTCCTCGGACTCGGCGAAGTGCGGCGTCGCGGGAGGAAGCTTGTCGGGTTCCGGCACCGCGGGCATCGGCGGCTGATATTCGAGGTCGGCGGGCGCACCGACCTCCTTGAACGAGGACATCGACTCCAGCAGGACCTGGCCGTCCTGTCGCGCGGTGACCCGCCGCGCTGAGAAGGTCCGGCCCTCCTGCAGTTCGACCACCTCGAAGTCCACGGGGCGACGTGCATCGCCGGGGCGCAGGAAGTAGGTGTGAACACTGTGCGGTGAGCGCCCGGGAGCGGTCAGGCTCGCCGCCATCAGTGCCTGCGCGGAAATGTGACCACCCAGGATGTGGTTTGCGGGCGCGGGCAATTGGTCACCTACGAAGAATGTGGCGTTCACCCGTTCGAGCTGCAGCGTGGCGAGCACATCGCCCAGCGAAGAAGACACGCCGCGATCTTTCCGCATCCGCCTGCGGTCGACTCAAGGAGGTCGGTATGGCATCGACGGGCACGAGAACGGGCGACGAGCGCACATGACTCGGCCCGACGGAGACGCCGACAGCGTCGAACCGGAGGTGGCTCCCGCCGACGAGGAGGAGACCTTCGACCGCACCATCGACGAGGGACGGCAACGCCTCGGACGCTCGTGGCTTCAGCTGATCGCGACCGGGATGCTCGGCGGCTTGGACATCGGCGTCGGAGTGCTGACGTTTCTGCTGGTCAAGCACCTGACCGGAGATCCGCTGCTCTCCGCGCTGGCCTTCTCCATCGGATTCATCGCCCTGACCATGGCCAAGAGCGAGCTGTTCACCGAGAACTTCCTGGTGCCGGTCGCGGCCGTCGTCGCCAAGGAGGCCACGGCGGGCGCACTGGCACGCCTGTGGGGCACCACGTTGGTCACCAACCTCGCCGCAGGCTGGTTCATCGCCGCACTGCTCATGCTCGCGTTCCCCGATCTGCGGCGGACCGCAGCAGAGACCGCCGCGGACTATGCCAATCTGGGCACCACCTGGCAGTCGTTCGCGCTGGCGGTGGTCGGCGGAATGCTCGTGACGCTGATGACCCACCTTCAGCATTCGACCGACTCAGACGGGCTGCGCCTGGTGCCCGCGGTCGTCATCGGGTTCACGCTGTCGGTCGGGCACGTCAACCACGCGATCGTGGCAACGATCTTCTGTTTCGCCGCGCTGGTGAGCGGCGCGTCCTTCGGCTACGTCGATGTCGTGGACATGCTCTGGCTGGCCATCCTCGGAAATGCGGTGGGCGGACTCGGGCTGGTCACGGTGCTGCGCCTGATGCAGGTGCCGCACAAGGTCGCCGAAGCGCGCAACGACACCAGGCCCGCCCCTCAGCCGAGGTAGCGGGTGAACCAGTCCTGCAAGCGGCGCCACGCGTCGGCCGCGGCCTCGGCGTTGTATCGCTGGCCTGTGTCGTTGAAGAAGGCGTGGTCGGCGTCGGGTTCAACGACGAGTTCGTGGACCAGCCCGGCGCGCTGCAGGGCCGCACGCGCCTCCGGCTCGGCCGAGGTGATCCGCGTGTCGAGCGCACCGTAGAAGCCAAGCACCGCAGCATCTTTGGAGCCGGCGAAGTCCGGATGGTCGGGCAGCGGTCCGTAGAACGGCGCGGCCGCGGCCAACCGGGGCTCCCCGGCGGCCAACAGCCGCCACGTCATGCCGCCGCCGAAGCAGAATCCGACCACGGCCAGCTTGGCGCCAGGTGCGCGTCGCTGCAGTTCGTCGAGGCCCGAACGCAGATCATCGACGAAGCGCTGCGGATCGATCCCACCCAGCGCCGCGGTGGCCTCCGCGGGTTCGGTGAAGCGTGCGGTCCCACCCTCCTCGGAGAGCAGATCGATCGCCAGCGCCGACTGTCCCGCACCGGCCAGACGCCCGGCCACCGAGCGCACCCAGTCGTTGAGTCCCTTGTTCTCGTGGATCACCAGCACGGCCCCGCGAGGCGCCTCGGCCTGAGCCCAGGCGCCCTGCAGTTCACCGCGCGGTCCCGCCCACGTGATCGGTTCGGTGGCGACCGCGTGGTCCATCCCGGGCGGCACCTCTGGCGGCGACGTCGACCCGGTGTCGCCGGGCGCGGACGCGGGTGCGGGTGCGCCTCGCTCGGATCCGCACGCGGCGATCAAACCCGCCGCGGCCGCGGTGGACAGGCCCAACAACCCGAGGCGGCGCATCGCCTCCCGGCGGGTCAACAGCCCGTCGGCGTGGTCGGTGGCGATCTCTTCGGCGATGTAGCGCTGCAGCGGCGTCATCGTTGTCAGTATCACCCCACCCCCCGGGCCGAACAGGTCGGTTAACAAAGTTCGGAAAGTGTCCACCGAATCGTTGACTCCGGGCACTGCAACAGGTTCTATCTAGAGTTGTGACCTACGACACGTCCGTCGACAACCGCTCCGAAGTCACCGATGCCGTGCACGGGATGTGGCGGGCGCTGTCCGACCGGGACTGGGACCGCCTGCAGACCCACCTGGCTCCGGACTGTATCTATCTCGACATGCCCGTCGGCCCCACCGCCGCGGCACGGGGACCGGTGGACATCGTCAAACGCCTGAAGATCGGCCTGGAACCGCTGGCGTCGTATGCGAACTTCCCCGGGGTCATGGTGCACACCGGTCCCGACGTCATGTACGAGCACCATGAGGAGTGGCATTGGGCCACAGGTGAATCCGCGGTCCTGCAGTTCGTCAGCGTGCACCGTGTGCGCGACGGTCTGATCACGCTGTGGAAGGACTACTGGGATATGAGCGGACTGACCGACCATGCGCCAGCGACCTGGCTCGCCGATTTCGCCGACGCCGACATGTCGTGGGTCTTCGACGCGACCGGCCTGGTCTGAGGAGCACACATGTATGACCTGACCATCACCGGTGGGACCGTCGTCGACGGAACCGGCGCCGACCGCTTCGCAGCCGACATCGCCGTCAAGGACGGTCGGATCGTCGAGATCCGTCGCCGCGACGCCACCACCGATTCGACCGATCTGCTGGCCAACGCCGCCGACCACATCGACGCCACCGGACGCGTCGTCACTCCCGGATTCGTCGACATCCACACGCATTACGACGGTCAGGTCAGCTGGGATGACCTGCTCGAACCGTCGAGCATGCACGGTGTGACGACCGTCGTGAGCGGCAACTGCGGCGTCGGCTTCGCTCCGGTGCAACCGGGCCGGGAGCAGTGGCTCATCGAATTGATGGAAGGCGTCGAGGACATCCCCGGCACCGCGCTGGCCGAGGGCATCACCTGGAACTGGCGCACCTTCCCCGAGTATCTGGATGCCATCGAAAGGCGCACCCTGGCAGTCGATTTCGGCACCCAGATCGCGCACGGCGCGGTGCGCGGCTACGCCATGGGCGAGCGTGGCGCCCGCAACGAGGAGGCTACCGAGGACGACATCGCCGTCATGGCACGCATCGTGCAGGAGGCCGTCGAGGCCGGCGCCCTGGGATTCTCGACGTCGCGCACCGAGGCGCACCGCGCCATCGACGGTGAACCGGTGCCGGGCACGTATGCGGCCGAGGCTGAATTGTTCGGGCTGGGACGGGCCATGGCCGCCGGTGGACGAGCGGTGTTCGAAGTGTCGCCGCAGGGCACCGCGGGCGAGTCACCCGCCGAGGCGTGCATGCGGGAGATGGACTGGATGACCAAGCTTGCCGCGGAGATCGAGCGGCCCGTGTCGTTCACGATGATCCAGACCGGCGGCGCACCCGATCTGTGGCGTCAGCAGTTGGAGCGAGCCGGAAAGGCCCTGGAGAACGGCATCGAGGTCTATGCGCAGTTCGCGGCCCGCCCGTTCGGCATGCTGTTCGGATTCCCGGGCTACCACGCGTTCACGCACCGCCCGACCTATCGCGCCCTGGCTGCCGAACATGACTGCGACGCGCTGTTGCGGCGGTTGGCCGACCCGGCGGTTCGCGCGGCGATCCTCGCCGAGGACGATCTGCCGCCGAGTCCAGTTCCGCTGTTCGACGGCCTGTTCGCGCTCATCCAGCACAGTGCGGATCGCATCTTCGGAATCGGCGACCCGCCGGACTACGAGCCCACACCGGACCAGACCGTCGCCGCCGTGGCCGCGCGCCGCGGTCAGGACCCGTTGGCGGCCATGTACGACCTCATGCTGGAGTCCGAGGGCACCGCGATGCTGATGCTTCCGTTCTTCAACTACGCCGAGGGCAACCACGACGCGATCTACGACATGATGACCCATCCCGCGGCGGTCTCGGGCTTGTCCGATGGCGGCGCGCACTGCGGCCTGATCTGCGACGCCTCCTACCCCACGTTCATGCTGACGCACTGGGCGCGGGATCGACACCGCGGGCCGAAGTTCTCCCTCGAGTATGTGGTGAAGAAGCAGACCCTGGATACCGCAACACTTTTCGGCCTGTCCGATCGCGGTGTGCTGTCGGTCGGCAAGAAGGCCGACATCAACGTCATCGACATGGATGCGCTGACGCTGGACGTGCCGCGCATGGCGTACGACCTGCCCGCGGGTGGGCGCCGACTGATCCAGGGCGCCGCGGGCTATGACGCGACCGTGGTCAGCGGCGTGGTGACCCGGCGTCACGGCGCCGACACCGGCGCTCGGCCCGGCAGCCTGATCCGCGGGGTGCGCTGAACTCCTCTGCCGGTATTCCGCGAGCGGCCGCGTTGGTACAGGAAAGCCCGGCGTGTCGCGTACCAACGCGCCCGCTCGCGGGGACCCCAGCCCGCTCGCGGGGAGGTTGCGGCCGCTCGCGGGTAGTCAGTTCAGAGTCGCGGCGAGCAGTTCGTCCCGGAACAGCGGATGTGCGATGGCCGCCAGCGCGCGACCGCGCTCCCGCACGGTCCGACCCTCGAGTTCGGCGGCCCCGTACTCGGTGACGATGACGTCGACGTGGTGGCGGGGCGTGGTGATGACAGCACCCGCCTCGAACTGCGCCACAATCCTGGACCGCACGTGGCCGTCCTTCTCGTACGTCGACGGCAGGCAGATCAACGACCGGTCGGCCACGTCGAGACCGGCGCCCGCGACGAAGTCCTCGGCCCCACCGATGCCGCTGAACTGCTCACCATCGATGGTGTCGGCGATCACCTGACCGTGGAGGTCGATCGACAGTGCGCCGTTGATCGAGATCATGTGATGGTTTCTGGAGATCACGTCAGGCGAATTGACGATGTCCACCGGCAGAAACGCGACGTCGCGGTTGCCGTCCAGCCACCGGTAGAGTTCCTCGGAGCCGAGCGCGAACGTGGTCACGCTGACCCCGTCGAAGCATCCCTTGGCATCGTTGGTGACCTTGCCCGCACGGTGCAACTGCATGCAGCCGTCGGTGAACATCTCACTGTGCAGGCCGTAGTTCCCGCCGCCGCCCTGAGCCAGCAGTGCCGCAATCTGGCTTGGGATGGAACCGATTCCGGTCTGCAGAGTGGCACCCGACGGAATGAACTCCACGGCGTGGCGTGCGATCGCAATGTCGGTCTCAGACGGCGCGGGGTCCGGCAACGCCAGCGGCGCCTCGCTGGAGGCGATCAGGATGTCGACCTCGTCGATGTGCAGCGCGTGTCGGTGCTCGCCGTGACCGAACGTCGTCGGATAGGCATCGGAGAGCTCGACGACCAGGACCCGGTCGGGATCGGCGCCCGCGCGCCGAAGCTCGGCGATGGTGCCGCCGGCGTGCAGCGACAGTGAGCACCAGCCGTCGTCGTCGGGTGGCGTGGCCACCGTGGCCATCACGCGTGGGCTCTGCTGCTCCATCAGCGGCGCGAATCGGCGGAAGTCGGCCGGAGTGAAGTCGATGTCCGCACCGGCGGCGCGCAGTGCCCGTTCGAGTGGCCCGAAGAATCCCGACAGGTAGCGGACCCCCGGACGGGAGAACAGTTCCGTGCCTACGGTCAGCAGCGCGCCGTAGACCCGCAGATCGGTCCAGTCGGTGCGATCACCGAGTGCCCGCAGAAACGCCGGCGGTTGCCCCGGTCCCAGCGGGATCCCCAGATGGTCGGCGGGGTTCAACCGGGCGGCGGCCGCTTCGGCGGTCAACTCCTCTGGCATGACGGTAACTGTGCCATGGCGACGAGACCCTTCAGTTCAACTGCGGGTAGATGCGTCGAGCGTTACGGTGTGCGATCAGATCGACCACCCGCACCGCATCGCGCCGGGACCACTCCCCCGACTCGACAAAGCCTGTGAGCACCCTGGTCATGCCGATCCGCCACAACCGTGCGCCGAGGAAGTGCAGTTCGGCCGGCCCGAAGGCGTCCGAGGAGTACAGGATCTTGCGAAAGGGTGCGAGCTCGAGCAGTCGCGCGATCACCGACGGCGACCGCGCACCGAGGTGGTTGACACTGAGGCCGACGTCGACGAAGACGTTGTCGAACGCCTGCGCGAGGTAGCCCGCCTCCCGCTCGAAGGGGTAGCAGTGCAGCAGCGTGATCGGCGTGTCACCGGAGGACCTCAGGAAGTCGAGCAGCAGAAGAGGATTGGCGCGGTGCAGGTCCAGGTCTCGGTCACCGAAGCCGACGTGGATCTGCAGCGGCTTACCCAGTCGCAGCCCCTGGTGCAGCCCGAACCTCAACAGCGTGCGGTCGGTCAGACGTTTGCCGCCCTCGTCGCGCCACCTCGCGGCCGCCTCGGCGACCTCATGTGCATTGGGTTCGCTGAGGTCGCCCTCGAATCCGCCGCGGTAGGCGAGGATGGATTTGGTGCCCACGGCGTGTTCGGCACGGGCGGAAAGGATCTCAGTGAACGCCTGTCCGTAGGAGCCCGATGCCGCGGCGGCCTGTTCGGCGACCTGCTCAAGGCGGACCACCTCGTGTGCCCGCCCGCCCGACGCCCGAGCCACCTCGTCAGGTCCGGCGACACCGTCCGCGAAGCCGGTGTCCACGATCCAATCGGTGACCCCGCAGCGCCGGAGGAGCTTTTCCGTGACCTCGGCCTCGCCCATGCGGTTCCGCCGCTCCCAATAGTCCTGCGGCGCACTGTGTGCCGGCAGTCCGAGCACCGGTGCGCAGTGCGTTCGCACCGCGAATCCCAACTGACTGTCGAACACCGCGTCCGGTTCGGCCAACGGTTCGGTGTCGGCCTCGTTGAGGGCGTTGTGAAAGCGGACCTGATCGCCGTCGCCGGTCCAGAATCCATGGACGTGGTGGTCGATCAACTCGACCGCATTGATGTGATCGGCGAGCGTGGTCACTCACAGGCTCCAGGCCAACCGGAACCGATCCGCGAGTTCGTCGGGCGCCAACGCTCCGTAGTGGTGAATCTCGTGGCGGCGCACCGCCACCGACATGTCGACGACGTCCTCGCCCAACAGGTCCCGCATGAGCGTCGAGGACTCCAGGGTGTCGATCACGTCGGCCTGGCGTTCGGGAAGCTGAACCGTACCGGCCTTCTTGCGCACCGCCTTCGTCTGCAGGGCCGGATCGATCGTGGTCTCAGGTCCCAGCCCCGCCTTCCGCTCGATCCCGTTGAGCGCGAGCCCGAGGATCGCCGCACTGGCCAGGTAGATGTTGGCCGCGGGGTCAATGGGTTTGACTTCGACGTTGGCGCCGTGGGGATTGGCCGGTCCCCCGACAAGGAGACGGACCGCGGCCTCGCGGTTTTCAGCGCCCCAGCAGACGAACGCCCCGGCCCATTGTCCGGGCTGCATGCGCATCCCGGACAGGATCGAACCGGCCAGGATGCCTTGGGCATCGGGCAGTCCGGCCAGCAGGCCTGCGATGGCGTGCTGGCCTTCGTCGGTCAGGCCGTAGGGACCCGAGCCGCCGGAGAACACCGGCTGTGCGTCCTTGAACAGTGAGAAGTGCTGGTGGGCACCGGATCCAACACCGCCGGCGAACGGCACCGGCGACAGGCTGACGCGCAGCCCGAAACGACGGGCGACACGGGAGACGATGATGCGCAACAACATCAGGTGGTCGGCGGCCGGGACCGGCGACTGCGGGCGCAGCGAGATCTCGAACTGGTTCTGGCCGTACTCGGGATGGAACTGTTCGATGTCCACGCCGGCCACGGCTGCCGCGGCCATCACGTCGTGCACGAATCCCTCGTGTTCCAGCACACCGGCCAGACCGTACTGCGACCACAGGTGAGTGGGCAGGCGCGCACCGTCGGGTCCGACGAGCACGAACTCGAGTTCGTGTCCGACGAACGCGGTCAGACCCGCCTCGGCCAGCCGGGTCTGGACTCGGGCCAGGGTGCCGCGGCTGCACATCGGGATGCGGGTGCCGTCCTGGTCGAAGAACTCCCCTGGCGCCCAGACCAATCCGTCGCCGATGCCGTGCAGCGCGGTCAGGTCGATACGTACGCGCTGGTCGCCAACGACACCGACGGAGTCGGTCTTCACGACTCCGGTCTGGTCGATCGCGAAGCCGTGCCAGACCGGACTGGCTCCCAGCCCGGGTGCGGCGAACGCGTGGATTCGGCCGATCGGCACCATCTTGGCCTGGGTCAGCCCGGCCGGGTTGACGACGGTGCCCAACACCGTCGCGGCGCCATTGGCCTTCAACTGGGCAATGGATGCGGCCGGCGTGGAGGCGGCGGTCATGGCCACATCCTCCTCCGGCCCGGCCTACACAGCCAGGGTTTACGGGCCAGGGCTTACGCGCGGCTGGGCAGAGTGAGCCTGCAGGTCTGCCCGATGTCCAGGGTGCGCAGGACACGGCCCATGCCGACCCACATGGCGCACGACAGCGCGAGGTCAGCCAGGAGTTCGTCCGAGAAGTGCTCGGCGGCGCGCCGCCAGAAGTCCTCGTCGTCACGCAGTGCGGTGTGTTCGGTGGCGAACCGGTGCGCGAACTCGGCGGCGACGCGTTCCTGATCGGTGTAGCCGGGCCAGGTGCGCCATTCCAGCGCGTGGTCGTAAAGCTCCTCATCAACACCTGCGCCCGGCCCATCCTCGTCGCGTGTGTTGACGCACACCGCGCACTCGTTGTCATGGGCGATGACGATGCGCGCGAGTTCGCGCACCCGCATCGGAAGGCGGTTGTCGTCGTAGACCGCGCGGGTGAACCCGGCGAGCGCGCCGCCGATCTTCGGCGATTTGAGCATCCACCCTGTGACGTCGTCGTCCGGGAAGTCTCCGATTCGGCTCATAGCGGCGATGCTACGCCCGCAAATTGGAACGCGTTCTAGTTTCGTACCGGAACCGGCTCGTCGCCCCATTCCCGCTGCAGCAGCATCCTGTGCGCGATCCGTTCGAGTGCGGCCTCGACCTCCAGTCGGTCGGGGCGGCCGTCGAACGTCGGTGAATCGGCGAGCTTGGCGACGATGCGCTCCACGATCGCGCCCGAGACGGAGTCGACCTGGGACACGCCCAACTGCGTCAGCCACAGCAGGTCTCCCGTCCGCAGTGCGCATCCCCGTTCGACCAGCCGGTCGAAGGCGGGCTCGATGACTTCCCGCGGCACACGCAGACGCTCGGCGATGTCGCTGATGTCGGCCGAACCGAACACCTGGTTCTGCCGATAGATCTGCAGCAGCGCCCACAGTTCGGGCACGTCGAGAACGCAGCCGTGCCGCCCGGCCAGGTTGCGCAGGCGGATCTCCGGCGAGTCCCGGAACATCCGGCCCACCGCGACCTCGAGGATCTTCTCGGGCGACTCGGTGCTCGGCATGCCGAATCCCTCGCCGAGGTCGGCCGCCGCGATGGCATCCATCTCGCGCAGCGGCACCTCCTTGAGGAACAGCGCCACGACGAAGCCCACCAGGGCAACCGGGACGGCGCACAGGAACACCGTGCCGAGCGAGTCGGCGTAGGCCTCGACGATCGGCCGGGCCATCTCGGCGGACAGCCCGTGCAACGCCTTGGGCGACTCGGCTGCCTCGGGTGGCGCGCCGGATGCCAGCAACGCGGGCCCGATGCGGCTGGCGAGGAAGTTGGCGAACAGCGAACCGAAGATCGCCGCACCGAACGAACTGCCGATGGTCCGGAAGAACGTGACGCCCGAGGTGGCCACCCCGAGATCGGCGAAGCTGGCGGTGTTCTGCACCGTCAAGACCAAAACCTGCATGCACATTCCGATACCGGTGCCCAGGATGAAGAGGAACAGGGCCTCACGCCACAGCGGGGAGTCCGCGCCAAGCCGCGACAGCAGGAAGAACCCGAGGGCCATCACCGCGGTGCCCACGATGGGGAAGACCTTGTAGCGCCCGGTGCGCCCGACGATCTGCCCGCTGCCGATGGACGTGATCAGCAGGCCGAGCACCATGGGCAGCGTGCGCAGGCCCGATTCGGTGGCCGAGACACCGTCGACGAACTGCATGAAGGTCGGCAGGAACGTCATGGCGCCGAGCATCGCGAAGCCCACGATGAAGGCCAGGATGCAGCACACCGTGAACACGGGACTCGCGAACAGCCGGATCGGCAGAATCGGCTCCGCGGCACGCAGTTCGACCCACACGAACAACGCCAGGGCGATCGCCGAACCGATGAACAGTCCGAGGATCATCGGCGAACCCCAGGCGTATTCGCCGCCGCCCCAACTGGTCGCGAGAGTCAGGCCCGAGGCCCCGATTCCGACCAGCAGGATGCCGGCGTAGTCGATGACGGGTTTGGCGGACCGCGCCAGCGACGGGATCGCCGTCACCGCGACGGCGAAGACCACGATCGCGACGGGAACGTTGATCCAGAACGCCCACCGCCACGTCATGTGGTCGGTGAAGAATCCGCCGAGCAGAGGGCCGATCACCGTGGTGACGCCGAAGACCGCCCCGAGCGCACCCTGATACCGACCCCGGTCACGTAACGGGATGACCTCGCCGATCACGGCCATCGAGGTCACCATGATGGCGCCGCCACCGATTCCCTGCAGGGCGCGGGCCGCCACGAGCATCCCCATTGAGGTCGCCAGGCCGCACAGCACCGAACCGAGCAGGAAGAACACGATCGAGATCTGAAAGACGGCCTTGCGGCCGAAAAGGTCACCGAGCTTGCCGACGATGGCCGTCGCGATCGTCGAAGCCAGCAGATAGCTGGTCACCACCCACGACTGATGGCCCGCGCCGCCGAGGTCAGCCACGACCGTCGGCAGCGCGGTGGCGACGATGGTCTGGTCGAGCGCCGCCAGCAGCATGCCGAGCAGGACCGCAACGAAGATCAGGTTCCGCCGTTGCGGGCTTATCAGCGTGCTGCCGGCTTCCGGATCTGCCGCCGGTGCTGTCGTCATGCCCGGTGTATACCCACGGCCAACGATTTTGTTAGCGGAGCTATGAAAGCAAGTCAGCTGGGCGGCCGCGACACACACTGCGCCGCGTAGAGCTGCTCACCGAGCTTGTCCATGAGCTCCAACTGCGTCTCGAGGTAATCGACGTGGCTCTCCTCGTCCGCGATGATGCCCTCGAGCAGCGACGCGCTGGTGCTGTCCTGCTTCTCGCGACACATGATCACCCCTGGTCGCAGGCGCTCAAGCACCTCTTTCTCGATCGCCAGGTCCGCTTCGAACTGCTCGCGCAGCGTCTGACCGACCCGCAGGGAGAACAGGCGCTGATAGTTGGGCAGACCGTCGAGCAGCAGGATGCGGTCGGTGATGGCCTCCGCATGACGCATCTCATCGAAGGACTCAGCGCGGGTGTGCGCGGCCAACTCGGTGAAACCCCAGTTGTCCTGCATCTTCGAGTGCAGGAAATATTGATTGATTGCCGTCAGTTCACTGGTCAGCTGCTCGTTGAGCAACTTCAAAACCTCTGGATCGCCTAGCATGAGCACTCCTCGTCAGAGCATGGGCTGTCAGCGGTGAAAACCGCAGTGGACGTGGGCTGAATGTCGCTGCTGCGTCCTTCGAATGTAGCCCAGATCCGGCCCGAGAGCACGGCAAATCGCCGCGGCACCGCAAACTCTGGCGGGTAGGTAAGCCTCACGAAATGAGGGGCAGGCTGCCCTAACAATCCCGGTGGAGTTAGGTTAGACTCACCAACCATGAGCCGGTTCGGCGATGACGCCCAAAAGGAGGCTGCATAGATGTACGTGTGCCTCTGCACCGGGGCGACCAGCCACGAAGTCGCCGACGCCGTGCACAAGGGAGCCTGCACTTCCAAGCAGGTCGCCCAGGCGTGCGGGGCCGGCACCGACTGCGGCAGGTGCCGTCACACAGTCCGGGCCATCATCGAAGCCGAGTCGGCGCGACTCAGCGTCACCGTGGCCAGCTAACTTCCTCTTATGCCCTACGCTGGTTGAATTCGGCGAGCGCCTCCGCATTCTCGGCGCCGCCGAGAAGTTCCGCAAAGCACGCGTTCTCCCGCTTCCGCGCCGCCGCGATCTCCTCCAGCAACGGCGCGGTCATCGTCCTCTTCACCGCCATCAGGCTCGCCAGGGGACGTGAGGCCAGCAGTTCGGCATGCCTGCGCGCCTCGGGCAGCAGCGCCTCGGGTTCGCACACCTTCCACACCAGGCCCATCTGCTTGGCCTCCTCGGCGCCCACCCATTCGGAGGACAGCAGCAGCCACGCGGCGTTCTGCCTGCCGAGCAGTTGGGGCAGCAGATACGACGACGCGGCCTCCGGCGCCACCCCGAGCGAGGTGAACGGACACTTCAGCCTGGCCTCGGTCGACATGAAGACCAGATCCGCGAACCCCAGGACCGTCGCGCCGGCGCCCAGGCCGACACCGTTGACCGCGCAGATGAACGGTTTGGGGAACTCGGCGAGCGCATCGATCAGCCCGTTGAACCCGTACTCACCGAAGGTGAAGTCCGGGTCGGTGAACATCGCCTGCATCTCGGTCAGATCCGTGCCGGCTGTGAATGCCCGTCCGGCGCCGGTGAGCAGGACGACCGACACCTCCGGATCCTGTGCTGCCTCTTTCATCGCGATGGCCGTGGCGTCGTAGAGCGCCTCGTTGAAGGCGTTGAGCGCCTCCGGCCGGTTCAACGTGATGGTCCGGACCCGGTTCTCGTCGGCGATCGTGAGCGTCACGCGGTTCAACCTAGCGCAGCGGTGTCCGCGAACGGTGACCTCAGGACGTACCGGCTCGTCGGCACCGTGTCGACGTTCTCGTTGGCACCGAACGCCGCAGTGCTGGCGACCATTCGGCGCATCCGATCGTTGAGATCGGCGTCGTCGGCCGCACCGAAGAACGCCATCAGGTCCGTCGCCGCGGCAGCGGGGAACAACTCCTCGACGATCGCGTCCACTCGGGGCGCACCCGCCGTCAGCGCCCGCACGACGGTGTTCTGCACATACCCGAACGTCGCCTGCGTCGCGATCGCCACCGGCGTGTGATCGACGTGCCAACGGCGTAGCCACGTCGCCTCGTCGAGACTGTCGGGTCGACGCAGCAGTGCGACGTTGGCCAACCCGGGCGTCCGGCCGCCGAGGTGCACGGGCGGCACGAGCGGGACCGACTCGGTCACCAGATAGCCTGCGAGCCGGTCGGATTCGTTGCTGAGCACCTCGAACGCGGCGGCAACCTCGGCGCCGTAGTACTGCTGCGTCCAGAGGGTCACGACTCCGGCCACCGGCAGATCGAGCGTGGTCAACGTCATCAGGGAATCCCGGACCGCCGAATCCTTGACGTTGACCGCCAGCCCCGGCAGTCCGAGATCGAGCAGCGCGTCGGCGACAGGCCCGCGCAGTCGGTCGCACCAGCCGTCGTCGGCGACACGCGGTTGCAGGATCACGATGACCTTCTCCACGATCGTGAACCTACCCGCGCATAATGGCAGGTATGTTGCGGGCCCTCGCCCTGCGGCCGCCGTGGCCGTACGTCGGCGAAGTGGTGCGAAGTCTGCTCGGAATCCTGCTGTCGGTGCTCGTGGCACTCGAGCTCGGCTCCGCCGCAGGCGCGATCGCGGCCGGGCTCAGTGGGGCGATCGCCGGCGCCGTGGCCCTGCAGGACAGCCGACGCGGCCGGCTTCCGCTGATCGTGTCCGCGTCGGCCGGAATGGCCCTCGCGGCGTTCGTCGGCCAACTCACCGCCGTGCACCCCGCCCTGTACGGGGTGACCGTGGTGCTGTGGTGTCTGGTCACCGGCATGGTGTGGGCCATCAGCGCCAATGCCGGACTGGTGGCCGCGTCGTCGAGCATTCTTCTGGTCACTGTGCCCGCGGCCGACGCCGGTCCACGCGAGGCGCTCACCGCAGCTCTGCTGGCCCTGCTGGGCGGCCTGAGCCAGGCCGTGCTGGTCGCGGCGTGGCCCCGCCAGCGCTGGAGAGGACAGCGGCGCGTCCTCACCGACGCGTACGGGTGGCTCGCCACGGGAGCGCGGCGGCTCGCCGTCGACCCCGACTCGATTCTGGATCCCACGCCACTGATCGAACTCCGCGAAACCGCGACGCTGACCGAACATCAGGCGCGGCGCCGGCCACCCGCGCACCGCGGGTTGTACGGGCTGCCGGAACGCATTGCGATGACGTTGAACGCGCTGCGCCCGCACACCGACACACCCCACCTCCGGGCCGTGCTGCTCGCCACTGGTGATGCCCTGCAGGCGATCTCGGGGTCCGACAGCGACACAGCGCGCACCGATGCCGAATTGGCGCTGCAGCACCTCACCGACGCATCGGCCGCCCTCAGGGGGAACGTCGCTGCGGTGGTGGGGCGACTGCGTGAACAGGTGACCGAGGCCGTCGCGGTGCACTTCGGCGACAGTGATCTGTTGTCTGCGACGCAGGCGGCCCGCACGACCATCGCCGCACAGTGGTACGGCAACTCGCCGATCCTGCGCCACGCCGTGCGACTGGCCGGGGCGGTCGGGGCCGGCACGCTCATCATGGCGGTCGCCGGGGTGCAGAACGCCTACTGGATCGCAGTGACGGTGCTGCTCGTGCTGCGCCCCGAGACCGCGCACACCTACACCCGGTGTGTCGCGCGCGTGGCCGGGACGGCGACCGGCGTCGTCGCGGCCTCGGCGGTCGCGGCGTTCCTGCACCCCGGGCCCGCGGTGGCCGCGATGCTCGCCGTGGTGTTCGTGGCCGTGGCGTACGCCGTGGTGGGCCTCAGTTACGTGCCACTCGCCGTCGCGCTTGCGGCCGCCCTGACCTGCCTGATCGACGTGTCCGGGGCCGTCGACGCCACCACCGTCAGCCAGCGCCTCGTGGCCATCATCGTGGGCGGCGGACTCGCGGTGGCCAGCCATGTCATCCTGCCCGACCGCTCTCTGGTCCGACTGCGACAGCGCGCCGGTGAACTGCTCAAGGCCGAGATCGACTATGCCGCCACGGTGATCCGCGCCTTCGTGCACCCACTGGGCCACGCCGACGAGACCCTGGCCGCGGTCTGGGAGCGCGCCAACCGCGCGCGCTCGGCGTTCGAGGCGACCAGCGGCAGTGCCCGGGCCGACGCGCCCGAAGTCCGCCGATGGCTGATGGCGTATCGCGCGGCGCTCAATGCCGTCACCGGGGCGTGCGCGACGCTGGAGGATCAAGCGCACACCGCGCAACCCCACACCCTGGATCCCCGATTCGTGGTGGCCGTCGACGACTACGTGGATGCACTTCGCGGCGAGGCGCCGCGGCCCGGGCGGCCGTGGAGCCTCGATGCACGCCACCTCGCCGAGGCCGACCAGCAACTCCGGGACGCGGCCACTCTGCTCGGCAAGCAGGACACCGCCCAGCGCGTGCTGCTCGCCGAGACCGAGACCATCACGCGGCACCTGCTCACAGTGGCCGATCTGGCTCGCCGGTGAACTCAGTCGGGATCGAGCGGGCGGTGCTCGATCAGATCCCGAATCCCGTTGTTTCCCAGGCGCTCCCGGAACGCCTTCACGGTGTAGCCGATGAGCGTCCCATCGCTGCGGGCGCGCACGGTGGCCGAGCGCGGCAGACCGAACAGCGGACCGATTTCGCCGAAGTACTCCCCCGTCGTGGCGGTCGACACGAGTTCCTCGTCACCGTCGGTGAGTTCGCGCACGATCTCGAACTCACCGCTGGACACCACATAGATGAGGTCGCCCATGGTGTTCTGCCTGAACACCACGTCCCCGGCGGGCACCTCGAGCGTCTCGGGTGGGCGGTCCGCGGTGCCGACATCCGGCACCAACTCCACCACTTGGTCGGCCAACGGCAGCATGCGACTGTCGTGGGTCGCGACCACCACGACCCGGTCGTCGTCGGCCAATTCGCGGATCAGCCTCAGCACCTCCTCGACCTGGATGAAGTCGAGGTGCGCGGTGGGTTCGTCGGCCAGGATCAACGGCGGATCCAGCGCCAGCGCCCGGGCCACCGCGACTCGCTGCTGCTGACCGCCGCTGAGGTCGCCGGGACGGTGGGTCATCCGATCCGCGAGGCCGACGCGCGAGAGCAGTTCTTCGGCCCGCGTGCGCGCCTCCCGACGACCCATTCCGGCCGCACGCATGGGGACCATGACGTTCTCGGCGGCGTTGAGACTGGGCACGAGATTGAACGCCTGGAAGATGATGCCGACACTGCAGCGCCGGTAGCGCGCCAGGCTGCGGGCATCCAGGGCAGTCACGTCGATGTCGTCGAACAGGATTCGACCCGATGTCGGTTTGAGGATGCCGCCGATGCAGGACAGCAGTGTGGTCTTGCCGCACCCGCTGGGGCCCAGCAGGATCGCCAGGGACTTCGCCGCGACGTCGAGGTCGAACCCGTTGATCGGACGGACCGCGTACCCACCGCTGGAGTATTCGACAACGAGGTCGCGGATGCTCAGGTCGCGCATCAGGGACCTCCGAATGCCACGGCCGGATCGACGGTCACCGCGCGGCGCAGGCCGGCACCGCTGGCCACCAGGCCGATCAGGATCGCCAGCGCGGGCAGAAGGAGGAAAGCCCCGTCGGGGATGTCGACCCGCATCGGAAACAGCGGCGCCAACACCAGTGAGAGCAGCGCCCCCAGCACTGCGGCGACGGTCGCGACGATCACGGACTGCAGCGCCAGTCCGGCCAGCACCGACCGGGTGGGCACCCCGACCGCCTTGAACACCGCGAAATCGCGCACCCTCTCCAGCGCCGACATGTAGATCATCGAGCCCACGATCAGCGCCGCGACCACCCACAACAGCACGGCCATCACTGTGATCGCGTCGACCGCGACCTTGAGCGGGCGCAGCATGTCGTCGATCGCGCTCTGCCGGTCCACGGCCCGGAATCCGTCGGGTATGCGTTCGGGGTCACCCCGGATCCCGATCGAGGAGACCACGGGCTCCCCGCCGTAGACGAGGCGCTGGGCGCCGGCGACGGTGAGGAACAGGTTGGGTTGTTTGGCCAGCACCGTCGAGTTCTCGACGATCCCGACCACTTTCAATTGAAGCTTGGCGATCTCCAAGTCGTCACCGAGGCTGCGGCCCAGCGTCGAGGACACCGCGATCTCGTCCTGGTTGGCCGGCGGGCGCCCCTGGGACATCACGGGCATCCCGGGCCCCTCGGTGGGGGCGCCGAACAGGTTCATGGTCCGAGGAACCCCGTTGTCGAGCGCGGTGACGCCCGCGTACACCAACGGGGCAGCAGCCTGAACACCCGGAATCCTTTGCACCGCACGCACTTCAGAGGCAGAGAACGGGACCGAACCCAGGAACGGACCGACCGCGCCCGCCTGGATCAGAAAGTGGTCCACGCCGAAGGAGTTGACGGTGTTGCGGGCTTCGACGCGAAAGCCGTTGGCCAAACCGGTCAGCACGAGCGTCATCGCGAACACGAATGCGGTGCCGATGATCGCGATCAGAAAGCGACGGCGTCGCCACTGCAGATCACGCAACGCCGCGGTGAGCATGCTCTGAAATCTACCGCGATGCGGCGCCTGAGAGGCGCAGCCAGCCAAGAATCGTTGCCACGACGGCCATAGACTCGTCGCAATGTCTGTCGCACCCGAATCCGACCTGCCGGTCACCCTCGTCGAACTCGCAGCCTCCCGCCTGCGCGACGCGATCCTCAGTGGTGCCCTGGCTCCGGGCGCCAAGATCGTCGAAGAGCAGTTGTGCGCCGACTTCGGGATCAGTCGTGCGCCACTCCGGGAGGCGCTGCGCCAACTGGCTCAGCAGGGCCTGGTGGAGCATCTACCGCGCCGCGGATCCCGGGTCGCCGAATGGTCGCCGGAGGACATCCGGCAGTTGTTCGAACTGCGGACAGTCCTGGAGCGCCATGCGGTCGAGACGGCGTTGCCGCTGTCCGATCCAGAGACCGCGTTGGCGCCGGTCCACGCTGCACTGAAGGCAATGGAGGCGGCGTCCACCGATCTGGCCCGCGACGACGCGCATCGGGCCTTCCACGCGGCCGTCGTCGGATTGGCCGCCAACCGGCAACTCGACATCACCCTCGAACCCATTCTGTTGAAGCTCCAACTGCCGATGGCGGCGAACCTGCGCGGCGAGGCCAGGCACCACCACCGCGAAGACGGGGTCGCCCGGCACCGAGCCATCCTGACGGCGTTGGAAAACAACGACACCGCGGCCGCGGTCGAGGCGACTTCCGGGCACGGGCACCTGACGTACCTGCCTTTGTAGCCTCCTGACCTGCGCAGACCTGCTTACACGATCGACACACAGGCGACGCGCGACTGCCATGATTCTGTCGACAATCGACAGTTATGGGAGTTGTGTCAGGGCCCAATCTGGGTCCGTCGATTGCGGAGATCCTGGATTCACACGCCGGCGGCACCGGCTCGCCGACCAAGACCGCAGCCCGCGTCGCCGACGCGATCGCGGCCCGCGGCGACGACGGGACATGGCTGTCGACCGTTCCGCGCGAGGATCTGCTGGCAGCCGCGGCGGAGATCGAACGCCGTCCCGACGCCCGCACCCTCCCGTTGTACGGCGTGCCGTTCGGCGTCAAGGACAGCATCGACGTCGCAGGCGTGCCCACGACGTTGTCGTGCCCGGACTACAGCTACATCGCTACGCACACCGCTCCCGCGGTCCAGCACCTGCTCGACGCGGGGGCGCTGTACGTCGGCAAGACCAACCTGGATCAGTTCGCCACCGGTCTGAACGGCACCCGCACGCCATACACCGTGCCGCGCAGCGTGTTCGGCGGCGACATGATCTCCGGCGGGTCAAGTTCGGGTTCGGCGCTGGCCGTCGCACTCGGGCAGGTTCCGTTCGCCGTCGCGACCGACACCGCCGGATCCGGCCGAGTGCCGGCAGCACTCAACGGCGTGATCGGCTTCAAACCATCGCGCGGACTGATCAGCACAGTCGGTCTGGTCCCGGCATGTAAGTCCCTGGACTGCATCACGATGATGGCGTCCTGCATCGACGACGTGGATCGTGTGTTCGACGTGATGGCCGCGCGTGACGACGCCGACCCATGGTCGCGGGACCGCGGACCGCGGCACTCCGGACACCCGCTCACGGTGGGCCTGCCCGCGGTCGACGAGTTGGAGTTCTTCGGCGACGACGACATGCGTCGAGCCCATCTGGCCTTCCGGGAGCGACTGACCGGCCAGGCCGACACCGTGGAGGTGTCCCTCGCGCCGTTCCTGGCCGCGGGTGAACTGCTCTATCAGGGGCCATGGGTGGCCGAGCGCCTCGTGGTGTTCGGCGAGTTCCTGGCCGCCCAACCCGATTCGATCCATCCCGTCGTGCGCGACATCCTGCGCAGCGGGGAGAAGTACAGCGCGGTCGACGCGTTCGCCGCCCTGCAGCGCCTCCAGGAACTGCGCGCCCAAGTCGGCCGGGTCTGGCGCGACATCGACGTCCTGGTGGTGCCCACGATCGGCACGACGTTCACCGTCGACGAGGTGGTCGCCGCACCCATCGCCACGAACACCACCCTGGGCCACTACACGCACTTCGGCAATCTGCTCGACCTCCTCGGTGTGGCCATCCCCGTCGGCACCACCACGGGCGGTCGCCCCCACAGCGTCACCGTGCTGTCCGCGGCCCAGCGCGACGACGCGGCACTGCACCTGGCCGCCCGGATTCTCGACGAACCACGCGAGGCCACCCGACTCGACACGCCCGCAGCAGATCTCACCTTCGCCGTCCCCGAGGAGCACTCATGACAGAGACCACCGAGATTCCCGCCGCACCGTCCCCGTACCCGCTGATCGCGGGCCGGACCGCCCTCATCGTGATCGACATGCAGCGAGACTTCCTGCTGCCCGGCGGATTCGGTGAAAGCCTGGGTAACGACGTCGGCCAACTGCTCAAGGTGGTGCCACCGCTGGCGGCCCTCATCGCGGCCGCCCGGGACGCCGGAATCATGGTGATCCACACCCGAGAGGGCCATGAGCCGGACCTGTCGGACTGCCCGCCGGCCAAGCTCACCCGTGGCGCCCCATCGAAACGCATCGGCGACGACGGGAAGTACGGCCGCATCCTGATCCGCGGCGAGTACGGCCACGACATCGTCGACGAACTGGCGCCCATCGACGGCGAGGTGGTGATCGACAAACCGGGCAAGGGTGCGTTCTACGCCACCGAACTGCAGGACATCCTGACCGCGGCCGGCATCACCCAACTGCTCGTCACCGGTGTCACCACCGAGGTCTGCGTGCACACCACCACCCGGGAGGCCAACGACCGCGGCTACGAATGCCTCGTCGTATCCGACTGCGTCGGTTCGTATTTCCCTGAATTTCAGCGCGTTGGCCTGGAGATGATCGCCGCGCAGGGCGGCATCTTCGGCTGGGTGGCCGACAGCGCGTCCGTGATCCCAGCCCTCACAATCCTCGCCGTCAGCGCCGCCTGAAAGGACCCGTGATGAGCACCGAGACCACCACCACGCCCGCCGACCCCCCGTCCGAGAGTCCAGCGCGATTGTCGATCCCCTGGTGGACACGGGGTGACACCAACGCCTTCTTCGGCCTCGGATTCAACATCCTGGTCAACGTCCTGACACTGACCGGCCTGATGATCGGCGTCGTCGGCGTCCCCGCCGGGGATGTGCTGGGCACGGTGCTGCCCGCTCTCGGTGTGGCACTGGTCCTGGGCAACCTCTACTACACCTTCCTGGCGCGACGACTCGCGCGGCGCGAGAACCGAACGGATGTCACGGCATTGCCGTATGGGCCGTCCGTGCCGCACATGTTCATCGTGGTGTTCGTCGTCATGCTGCCGGTGTACCTCAACACCGACGACGCCATCCAGGCCTGGACCGCCGGCCTGGCGTGGGCATTCATGATCGGCGTGATCGTGATGATCGGCGCCTTCGTCGGCCCCTACATCCGTAAGCTCACGCCGCGCGCGGCGATGCTCGGCACGCTGGCCGGCATCTCCATCACGTTCATCTCGATGCGACCCGCGGCCCAGATGTGGGAGGTGGCCTGGATCGGCCTGCCCGTGCTCGCGATCATCCTGATCGGCTTCTTCACCGACGTGAAACTTCCGTTCGGGATTCCGGTCGGCCTGGCCGCACTGCTCGTCGGCACCGCCATCGGGTGGATTGGCGGGTACATGTCTGCACCCGACGTCGGCCAGGCGGTGTCCGACATCGCCATCGGCATCCCGGACCTGCGACTCGATCTGCTGTTCTCGGGCCTGTCCAATCTGGCCCCGCTGCTGGGCACCGCAATCCCCTTGGGCGTGTACAACTTCACCGAGGCCATGAGCAACGTCGAGAGCGCCGCGGCCGCGGGCGACAACTACAACCTGCGCAGCGTGCTGCTGGCCGACGGGGCCGGTGCCGTCGTCGGATCGGCGTTCGGGTCGCCGTTCCCGCCCGCGGTCTACATCGGGCACCCCGGCTGGAAGGACGCCGGCGGGCGCGCGGGCTACTCGCTGGCCAGCGGCCTGGTGATCGGGCTGTTCTGCTTTCTCGGGCTGTTCGGGGTGCTCGCCTCACTGCTTCCGACGCCAGCAATCGTGCCGATCCTGCTCTACATCGGTCTGCTGATCGGAGCTCAGGCGTTCCAGGCCGTGCCACGCCTGCACGCGATCGCCGTGGTCGCCGCGCTGCTGCCCAACCTGGCCGAATGGGCCAAGACGCAGATCGACAATGCGCTCAACGCGGCGGGCACGTCAGCGGCCGAGGTGGGCATGGAGGCCCTGGGCGGCGCCGGTGTGGTCTATGAGGGCCTGAAAACCCTTGGCGAGGGCGCGATTCTGGTCGGCCTGATCCTGGGCACCATGGTCACCTTCATCCTGGACAAGAAGTTCCTCTACGCTGCCCTCGCTTCGGCCGTCGGTGCGGTGCTGTCGTTCATCGGGCTCATCCATGCGCCCGAGGTGACGTGGGCGGCCAATCCCTCGGTGGCACTCGGTTATGTGTTCTTCGGCCTGGCATGCATCGCGTACTGGTTTCTGCCCGGCGGTAAGACCCCCGCCGACCCCGAGGAACTGGACGAGGCCGACATCGTCGCGGGGCACTGAGGAGGGGGCTTCTTCCGGAGCCCCACCCTTTTCCCGCCGAGCCTGTAGTTATCGAGGCCCCTTCTCGCACAAACGCTCGGTGACTACAGCCTCGCGGCACGTCGCCCCCAGGCTGCAGTTATCGACACCTCCACTCGCACAAACGCTCGGTGACTACAGCCTCGCGGGGCCTGGGGATGGGCGACGGTGGGTTTTGGGTGCCGGTGCCACGATGCGCAGATGCGCAAGCTCATCGTCGGCACTCAGGCCCTCGCCGCCGGTACGGTCACCGAATATGAGCTCCGCCGGTGGTATCGGCGCGTACAACGAAACATCTACGTCCCCAAGGGATACTCGCTCAATCTGGAGGAGCGCATCGACGGCGCGTGGCTGCGCACCCACCGCAGAGGTGTGGTCGCGGGCCAGGCCGCCGCGGCCCTGTATGGAGCGCGGTGGATCGCCGAGGACATCGACGTCGAGATGATCTGGGACAACACCCGACCACCCGCGGGCATCGTGGCACGCGATGAGCGGACCGCCCCCGACGAAATCACGGTGCTCGACTGCGTCACCGTCACCACACCCGAGCGCACCGCATTCGACCTGGCACGGCACATCCGGAACAGGTACACAGCGATCGCTCGTCTCGACGCATTGAAGGCCGCGACAGGGTTCGAGATCGACGCCGCCATGGAACTCACGCGGCGCTATCGAGGTGCACGCGGTGTCCGCCAAGCTCGTGAACTGCTTCCGCTGGTCGACGGCGGCGCCGCGTCACCGCCCGAATCACGGATCCGGTTGAAGCTCATCGATGGCGGGTTGCCGCGCCCGGCCACGCAGGTCCCGGCGGTAACGGAACGGGGCTGGGTGCTGCGCATGCTCGACATGGGGTGGGAGAAGTACATGGTGGCCGTGGAGTACGACGGCGTGCAGCACCAGACCGACCGGGCGCAGTATCTGAAGGATCAGCGGGTGCTCCCGAAGCTCGCACAACTCGGTTGGAAGGTGCTGCGGGTGTTCAAAGAGGACAACGACGACGAGACCGTGGAGCGAGCGCGACGGGCACTGCTGGCCCGCGGGTGGGACGGCAAGCCGTAATCCGCCCCTCGAGCCTGTAGTTGTCGACGCCTCCACTCGCATAATTCCTCGATAACAACAGCCTCGCGGGACGGGTGAGAAAGACTGACGAAGGCGGCTCGCGGGACTAAAGTTCGCCTGTGACTCTGGAGCCGGACGCCGACTACTACGACCTGGGCACGTACCACCGTCAGGTGGACACACCGTCGCCTCAGGCGCAGGTGTGGTTCGACCGAGGACTGGTGTGGGCCTACGCGTTCAATCACGACGAGGCCGTGCGCTGCTTCGAGCAGGCCCTGGCGCTGGATCAGGACCTGGCGATCGCACGCTGGGGCATCGCCTACTCGGTGGGCCCCAATTACAACAAGGCCTGGGACGCGTTCGACCCGGTCGACCTGGCAGCTTCGCTGGCCCGCGCGCGGATGGAGTTGACACTGGCCCGCAATGGCCGGACCACGCCGGCCGAACTCGGCCTTATCGACGCACTGAGCAGGCGCTTCCCCACCGATGACCCCGACGATGCCGAGGCGCTGGCCGCTGGCCACTGCGCCTACGCCGACGCCATGACCGAGCTCGCCGAGGCCTACCCGGACGACATCGACGTGCAGACGCTGACCGCCGACGCTTTGGTCAATGTCACCGCGTGGGCGCTGTGGGACATCAGCACCGGTGAACCCGCCCCGGGATCACGCGTCGTGGAGGCCACACGCATCCTCGACGCCGCGCTGGCCACCGAGGCGGGCCGCGCCCATCCGGGCCTGCTGCACATCTACATCCACACCATGGAGATGTCGGCGCATCCCGAAACCGCGCTTCCCGCAGCCGATCTGCTGCGGGGACTGGTCCCCGATGCCGGGCATCTGCAGCACATGCCCACACACCTCGACGTGCTGTGCGGCGACTATCGCAGTGCCGTGGAGTCGAATCTGGCGGCGGTGGCCGCCGACCGCAAGTTCGTCGAGCGCGAAGGCCCGCTGAACTTCTACTCGCTCTACCGCGCCCACGACCTGCACTTCGTGGTCTACTCCGCGATGTTCAGCGGGCAGTCCCGCATGGCATTGGAGGCGGCCGACGAACTCGCCGAGCAGTTGACGCCGGAACTGCTGTCCATCGAGTCACCGCCGATGGCCGACTGGCTCGAAGCGTTTGTCCCGTTGCGCACCCACGTCCTGGTGCGGTTCGGCCGGTGGGACGAGCTGATCGCTCAACCGCTGCCCGCCGACCCGCAGCTGTACTGCACCACCACGGCCACCCTGCACTACGGCAAGGGTGTGGCACACGCCGCGAAAGGCCAACTGGCCCAAGCTCAAGCAGAGCGCGACGCCTTCTCGGCCGCGTACGAGACCATCCCCGAGAGCCGATACCTGTTCAACAACACCAGCCGCGACATCCTGGCCGTCGCAGCCGCCATGCTCGACGGCGAGATCTCCTACCGAGAAGGCGATTTCGAGGCCGCCTTCGCGCATCTGCGGCGCGCGATCGAACTCGATGATTCGCTCCCCTACGACGAGCCGTGGGGCTGGATGCAACCCACCCGGCACGCCCTGGGGGCGCTGCTGCTCGAGCAGGACCGCGCCGAAGAGGCCGCGAAGGTCTACGAGGCCGATCTGGGCCTGGACCCGACGCTGAGCCGACCGTGCCAGCATCCGGGCAACCTGTGGAGCCTGCACGGATACCACGAGTGCCTGCGCCGGCTGGGCCGCGATGCCGAGGCGAACATCATCGGACGCCAGTTGGATCTGGCCAAAGCCCGAGCCGACGTGCCGGTCAAAGCGTCCTGCGCGTGCGCTGTGGAGGCCCTCTCGCGGGGCTGAGCACACCACCGCATCTTCACTAAGGCTAACCTTAGTCCTCGTCGATCGATGACGACGCGGCCACTCTGGGCGTCGCGGGAGAGGACCGGGAGATGGCACGCGGTTTTCAGGGCGTGATGCTGCGCGGATTCGGCGGACGAGACCACGAGGCGACGGTGATCGAGACCGTCGAACTGGCGCCGCACTTCCTTCGGGTCCGCATGGTGTCGCCGACGGTGTTCCACGATGCGGTGGCCGAGCCAACCGCGTGGCTGCGGTTCTGGTTCCCCGACCCCGAGGGTTCCGACACCGAGTTCCAGCGCGCGTACACGCTGTCGGAGGCGGACCCGGACACGGGCCATTTCGCGATCGACGTGGTGCTGCACGAGCCCTCGGGCCCGGCGTCGACCTGGGTGCGCAGCGCGAAACCCGGCGACTCCATCCCCGTGGTGAGCCTCGGCTCGCGCGGTTTCAGCGTCGCCGACGACCCGGACGGCCGTCCGGCCGGATACCTGCTGATCGGCGACTCGGCCTCGATCCCCGCGATCCGCGGCATCATCGGCGCGGTCCCGGACGACCTGCCGATCGAGTGCTACCTCGAACAGCACGACGAGAACGACCAGCTCATCCCGCTGGCCGAGCACCCGCGCCTGCGCGTGCACTGGGTGCCGCGCGACGGCGTCACCTCGTTCGCCGCGGCCGTCGAGTCGCGGGACTGGTCCAACTGGTACGCTTGGATGGGGCCGGAGGCCGGCTCACTGAAACACCTGCGCACCCGACTGCGCGACGAATTCGGCTTCCCCAAATCCGAGATGCATCCGCAGGCCTACTGGACCGAGGGCCGCGCGATGGGGTCGCGCCGCGGCGACGAGGCTCCGGACACGGAAACCGCGCCCACACCCGCGCCCACACCCGAGGCACCGGAAGCCCCTGCCGCCAAGTCCCCCGCCCAGGGCAGTTGGCGTGCGCAGGGCGCGGGCCGCCTGCTCGC
Source organism: Mycolicibacterium confluentis (assembly GCF_010729895.1). Taxonomy (NCBI): domain Bacteria; kingdom Bacillati; phylum Actinomycetota; class Actinomycetes; order Mycobacteriales; family Mycobacteriaceae; genus Mycobacterium; species Mycolicibacterium confluentis. The sequence continues at coordinate 2,303,652 of NZ_AP022612.1, read as the reverse complement.
CCCGCTCAAGACCCCGCTGATCATCTCCGGCGTGCTGCAGACGCTCATCACGCTGGTGCAGTTGGCCCCATTCGTGCTGCTGGTCGAGCTGTCCCGACTGCTGCTCACCGGCGCCGAGGAGGGCCGGCTGTGGTCGCTGGGCCTGACCGCGATCGGGCTGCTCGGAACGGGCACGGTCCTGGCGGCGGCGCTGACGCTGTGGCTGCACTGGATCGACGCCCGCTTCGCCCGCGACGTCCGCGCCCGCCTGCTGACCAAGCTCTCGCGGCTGCCGCTGGGCTGGTTCACCGCGCGCGGGTCGGGGTCGATCAAACAACTCGTGCAGGACGACACGCTCGCACTGCACTATCTGGTCACGCACGCGATTCCCGACGCGGTGGCGGCGGTCGTCGCGCCCGTCGCGGTGCTCGTCTACCTGTTCGTCGTCGATTGGCGACTGGCACTGGTCCTGTTCGTCCCTGTCCTGGCGGCCCTGCTGCTGATGTCGAACATGTCGTTCCAATCGGCCGCCAAGATCGGGCAGTCGCAGCGGTGGACCGAGCGGATGGGCGGCGAGGCGGGCGCCTACCTCGAGGGGCAACCCGTGGTCCGAATCTTCGGCGGCGCGGCCGCGTCGAGTTTCCGGCGCCGCCTCGACGAGTACATCGACTTTCTGGTCACCTGGCAGCGCCCGTTCGTCGGGAAGAAGACGTGGATGGACCTGGTCACGCGGCCAGGGACCTTCCTGTGGCTCATCGTCGCGGTCGGTACCCCGCTGATCGTGAGCGGCCACATGGACCCCGTGAATCTGCTGCCGTTCCTTTTCCTCGGCACGACGTTCGGTACTCGCCTGCTGGGGATCGGTTACGGCGTGGGCGGGATCCAGGGCGGCATGCTCGCGGCCCGGCGCATCCAGGGCGCGCTCGACGAGGCCGAACTGTCCCGGCACGACGGTGAGGTTGCCCAAGCCTCCCGCGGCACCGTCGAGTTCGACCACGTCACGTTCTCCTATCGGCCGGGCGTGACGGTCATCGACGACGTCACGCTGCGCCTGGAACCCGGCACGATCACCGCGCTGGTGGGCCCGTCCGGGTCGGGCAAGTCCACGCTGGCCGCCCTGCTCGCACGGTTCCACGACGTCGACGCGGGCGCGATCCGCGTCGACGGCGCCGACATCCGCACGCTGGAGGCCGACGACCTCTACCGCCGCATCGGATTCGTCCTGCAGGACACCCAACTGGTGCACGGCACGGTCGCCGAGAACATCGCGCTCGCGGACCCCGATGCGAGCCTCGACCGGATCCAGGCCGCGGCCCGCGACGCCCAGATCCACGAGCGGATCCTGCGTCTTCCGCAGGGCTACGACACCGTCCTCGGCGCGGCCTCAGGCCTGTCAGGAGGCGAACGGCAGCGGCTGACGATCGCCCGCGCGATCCTCGCGGACACCCCCGTGCTGATCCTCGACGAGGCCACGGCATTCGCCGACCCCGAGTCGGAATACCTTGTGCAGCAGGCGCTGAACCGCCTGACGCGGGACCGCACGGTGCTGGTGATCGCACACCGCCTGCACACCATCACCCACGCCGACCAGATCGTTGTGCTCGATCGGGGCCGGATCGCCGAGTCCGGCACCCACGAGCAGTTGCTGGCCACGGCGGGCCGATACCGCGCGCTGTGGGACACCGGACGCACCAATTCGACGCAGATGCAGGAGGCGAACCGATGATCCGCACGCTGCTGGCGCTCATTCCCGCCGACCGGCGCAACCGGGTGGGCGCATACACCGGGTTGACGCTGCTGTCGGTGCTGCTGCGCGCCGTGGGCACAGTCCTGCTCGTGCCCCTGGTGGCGGCGCTGTTCGGGGACTCCCCCGGTGACGCGTGGGCCTGGCTGGGCTGGTTGAGCGTCGTCACCGTCGCCGGCTGGGTCGTCGACACCACCACGGCGAGACTCGGATTCGACCTGGGTTTCGCGGTGCTCGACCACACCCAGCACGACGTGGCCGACCGTCTGCCCAACGTCCGACTCAACTGGTTGACGGCCGAGAACACCGCGACCGCGCGGCAGGCCATCGCGTCCACAGGACCCGAACTGGTCGGACTCGTGGTCAACCTGCTCACACCGCTGATCGGCGCGATCCTGCTGCCCGCCGCGATCGCCGTGGCGCTGCTGGCGATCTCGCCGCAACTCGGGCTCGCGGCGTTGGCCGGTGTCGCGGTGCTGCTGGGCGCCATGTGGGCCTCCGGCCGGTTGTCGCGGAGCGCCGACAAGGTCGCCGACGAATCCAACACCGCGCTGACCGAGCGGCTCATCGAGTTCGCCCGCACCCAGCAGGCACTGCGCGCGGCACGTCGGGTCGAACCGGCCCGCAGCCTGGTGAGCACCGCGCTCACCGCGCAGCACGGTGCCACGGTGCGACTGCTGGCGCTGCAGGTGCCCGGTCAGATCCTGTTCAGTCTGGCCAGTCAGCTGGCGCTGATCCTGCTCGCCGGCATGACGACACTGCTCACCGTGCGCGGCGAACTCGCTGTCCCCGAAGCGATTGCGCTCATCGTCGTCATCGTGCGCTACCTCGAACCCTTCACGATGCTCAGTGAGCTGGCGCCGGCCATCGAGACCATCCGCGCGACCCTCGGCCGCATCCGAGCGGTCCTGGACGCGCCGACCCTCGCGGCGGGGGCGGGCACACTGCCGCAGCCGCAGACCGCGCCGCGCATCGAGTTCGATCAGGTCGAGTTCGACTACCAGGGCGACGCCAAGGTGCTCGACGGCCTGAGCTTCGCGTTGGAACCCGGGACCACCACCGCGATCGTCGGGCCCTCGGGTTCCGGTAAGAGCACGATCCTGGCGCTCATCGCGGGGCTGCACCAACCCACTGGCGGCCGAGTGCTGTTCGACGGTGTCGACGTGGCAAGCCTGGACCCCGCGGCGCGGCGGGCCGCCATCAGCGTCGTGTTCCAGCATCCGTATCTCTTCGACGGGACGCTGGACGACAACGTGCGGGTCGGCGACCCCGCCGCCGAGGACTCCACGGTCGCCGCCGCGACGCGCCTGGCCAGGGTGGACGAACTCAGCGCGCACCTGCCCGACGGTGTGCAGTCGCAGGTCGGTGAGGCGGGCAGCGCGTTGTCGGGCGGCGAACGACAGCGCGTGAGCATCGCCCGCGCGCTGGTGAAGCCGGCGCCGGTGCTGCTCGTCGACGAGGCGACCAGTGCGCTCGACACCGAGAACGAGGCGGCCGTGGTCGATGCGCTCACAGCGGACCTGCGACCACGCACCCGGGTGATCGTGGCGCACCGGCTGGCCAGCATCCGGCACGCCGACCGCGTGCTGTTCGTCGACGAGGGCCGCATCATCGAGGACGGCAGCATCGACGAACTGCTGGCCGCGGGGGGCCGTTTCGCCGAGTTCTGGACTCAGCAGCGCGCGGCGGCCGAGTGGCAGATCGCCAACGCGTAGCTCTCCGCGCGGTGCGTAGACTGCGACCGTGGCTGTCTCCGATGAGGATGTGCGACATCTGACTCGTTGCGTTGAGTTGGCGCGGGAGGCCCTCGAGGACGGCGACGAGCCATTCGGTTCCGTCCTGATCGACGCCGACGGCAGGCGATTGTTCGAGGACCGCAACCGCGTCAAGGGCGGTGACGCCACACAGCACCCCGAGTTCGCGATTGCGCGGTGGGCCGCGCAGAACATCCCTCCCGTGCGTCGGATCCGGACCACGGTGTACACCTCGGGCGAGCACTGCCCCATGTGCTCGGCCGCGCACGCGTGGGTGGGCTTGGGCCGCATCGTCTATGCCACGTCGTCCGCGCAGCTCTCGCAGTGGCTGCACGAGTGGGACTGCCCGCCGTCGCCGGTCGCGGCGCTGTCCATCACCACGGTCGCGCCGCGCATCGTGGCGGACGGACCGGTGCCGGCGTTCGAAGCCGAGATGAAGTCGCTGTACGAGGCCAGGTTTCGGCCGTGACCGAACCCGGGTGGGTCGAGCACGCCCTCTGGTGGCAGGTCTACCCTCTCGGATTCGTCGGCGCCTTCCCCGCTGCCACACCACCGACTCCCGACGAGCACCGCCTGCGCCGCGTCACGGCCTGGCTCGACCATGCCGTCACCCTCGGCGCCTCCGGCATCGCGCTGGGACCCGTATTCGCGTCGCGGACACACGGTTACGACACGACAGATCATTTTCAGATCGACCCGCGTTTGGGCGATGACACGGATTTCGACGACCTGATCGATCAGGCGCACCGACGCGGCCTGCGGGTGCTGCTCGACGGCGTGTTCAACCATGTCGGCGTCGACTTCGCCCAGCACGTCGCTGCCCTGGCCGGCGACGCCGACGCTGCGCGGTGGTTCGTCGGGCGCCCCGGCGGGTTTCGCACCTTCGAGGGCCACGGTGAGCTGATCACCCTCAACCATCGCAGTGACGTGGTTGCCGACCATGTCACCGAGGTCATGGCGCACTGGCTGGATCGCGGCGCCGACGGCTGGCGCCTGGACGCGGCATATGCGGTGCCACAACAGTTCTGGTCGCGGGTGCTGCCCCGAGTGCGGGACAGACATCCCGATGCGTGGTTCGTCGCTGAGGTCATCCACGGCGACTACGCGGCCATGGTCGACGCCGCGGGCTTCGACTCGGTGACGCAGTACGAACTGTGGAAAGCGATCTGGAGCGGCCTCAACGACCGCAACTTCCACGAGTTGGACTGGGCGCTGCAGCGGCACAACGACTTCCTCGACACGTTCGTCCCACTGACGTTCATCGGCAACCACGACGTCACCCGCATCGCCACGCAACTCGACGACGCCCGACATGTCACGCACGCCCTCGTGCTGCTGATGACCACGGGCGGCGTGCCCAGCATCTATGCCGGTGACGAGTTCGGATTCGGCGGCCTCAAGGAGGAGAGGGTGGGTGGCGACGATGCCATCCGCCCAGAATTCGCCGCTCCCCCGTTGCCTGTCGATGACGCCGGGGCCGCGACATTCGGTCTGCATCAGTTCCTGATCGGGTTGCGCCGCCGCCACCCGTGGCTGCACCGGGCCCGGACGACCGCGCTGCGGTTGGACAACCAGCACTATGTCTACGAGACCCGCCATGGTGAGGATGCATTGATCGTGGCGCTCAACCTGACCGATGACGCGCTGAGTCTGCGACTCTCCGACGTGGACCGCGGTGAGGCGCTGATGCTGGCCGGGACTGCGGCACCGCCGGAGCAGGTGGTCACCGAGGCCTCGGTGCCACCGCATGGATGGCTGGTTCTGCAGCCTCGCTGAGGCTCCGGCAAACGCGGCAATCCGGCGCGGAACCCGAGAAGTAGTTTGCCTGCGTTAACTAGATTATTACCAGTCTGTGACGAAAGTTGTTGAAAACGGCTACCATTCTCGCCGTGGTGAATCCATGAATGCGGCCGAAATAAGTTCGCCCCGCCGCCGACGCGTCCTGTCCCGAGTCAGCATTCAGTCGAAACTCCTCGTGATGCTGCTGCTCACCAGCGTGCTGTCGGCCGCGATCGTCGGAGCCATCGGCTATCAGTCCGGACGCAGTTCGCTACGAGATGCCGCCTTCGAGCGCCTGACCGAGTTGCGCGAGGCCTACAACCGACAACTGGCCACCCAGTTCGATGACCTCGAGGACTCACTGGTCATCTACACCCGGGGTTCCACCGCGATCAACGCAATGCGCGAATTCAGCCGCGGATTCGCGGAACTGCGGGATACGACGATCACACCCGCGCAGCAGCAGTCCCTCGTCGACTATTACGAGGACCAGTTCAAGCCGAAGGTCGATTCGACCTCGGACCTGGAGATCGACATCGCCGGACTGCTGCCGCAGTCCAACGCGCAGAAGTACCTTCAGGCCCACTACACCGCGCCCTACGACACCGTGAGTTATGCGCTCGATCTCGACGATGCGCGCGACGGCAGCATGTGGAGCACCGCGAATGCGCGCTACACCGACTTCTTCCGAGAGGTCGTGTCGCGGTTCGAGTTCGAGGACGCGCTGTTGATCGACACCAATGGCACGGTCGTCTACACGGCGTACAAGGGTGTGGACCTGGGCACCAACATCCACCACGGGCCGTATCGGAACCACGAACTGGAGGACGCGTTCGAGCGGGCCGTGGCCACCAACACCGTCGACTATGTCGAGGTCACCGACTTCTCGGAATACCTGCCCTCGTACAACGAGCCCACCGCCTGGCTGCTCTCCCCGATCGGTGAACCCGGACGAATCGAAGGGGTGCTGGCACTGCAGTATCCGATCACCAAGATCAATCGGCTGATGACGGCCGACCGGCACTGGGAGAACGTCGGCATGGGCAGCACCGGCGAAGCGTTGCTCGCCGGACCCGACGGCCTGATGCGCTCGGATTCGCGCGTCTTCCTGGAGGATCCGGAGCGCTACCGGCAGGAGGTGGTTGCCGCCGGCACGCCCCGCGAGGTCGCCGACCGGGCCATCAGATCTGGTGGCACGACTCTGGTCCAGCCCATCCACAGCGAGGGGGTCACCCGTGCGCAGCGCGGCGAGGTGGGCACCGTCGTCACCGAGGACTACCTGGGCAACAAGACGCTGCAGGCCTATGCCCCGGTGGACATCCGGGGTCTGAACTGGTCGCTGATCGCCAAGGTCGACACCGCCGAGGCGTTCGCGCCGGTGGCCGACTTCACGCGACGACTCGTGCTGTCCACGGTGGCCATCATCTTCCTGGTGTGCCTGGCCTCGATGTTCCTGGCCCGGATGTTCGTTCGGCCCATCCGCCGCCTCGAAGCCGGGGCCCAACGGATCAGCGGCGGCGACTACAACACCACCCTCCCCGTGCTCTCCCGCGACGAGTTCGGCGATCTGACAGCCGCGTTCAACGATATGACGCGCAATCTGCGGGTCAAGGAAGACCTCATCAACGAACAGCGCAAGGAGAACAATCGCCTGCTGCTGTCCCTAATGCCCGAATCAGTTGCGCAGCGGTACCGCGAGGGCGAGGAGATGGTGCCGCAGGAGCACCGCGACGTCACAGTGGTGTTCGCCGACATCGTCGGCCTCGACGAACTCTCCACCACGCTGTCCTCCGACGACCTGCTCGGCGTGGTCAATCGACTGGTGCGTCAGTTCGACGCGGCCGCGGAGAGCATCGGTGTCGAGCGCGTGCGGACCATGCGCAGCGGTTACCTGGCCAGCTGCGGACTGAATGTCCCGCGATTGGACAGCACCCGCCGGACCGTCGACTTCGCCATCGAGATGGCCGAGATCATCGAACGGTTCAACGCCGAGACCGGGCACCATCTGGCGCTACGCGCCGGCATTGACACCGGTTCTGTCACATCAGGACTGGTGGGTCGAACCAACGTCATCTACGACTTGTGGGGCGCGGCAGTGAATCTGGCCTACCAGGCGCAGAGCGGCCCCGGCCAACCCGGCATCTACGTCACGTCGGCGGTCTACGAAATGACGCGCGAATTCAAGAGCTTCGTGTCTGCCGGTGAGGTCCCGAACGGCGGCCCCGACGGAGCTGACGGTGAGCCGCTCTGGCGGCTCACGGAGAAGAACTGATGAACTCCGTCCTCTCCGCGCCGTGGTTCCACTGGGCGCTGGTGGTGGCCATCGGGCTGCCGGTGCTCCTGGTGTTGCTCACCGAACTTCAGAACCTGTTGAATCGGCGCGGCAGCAACCTGGCGCGCCCACTCAGCCTGGTGCGCAACTACATCCTCCCGCTCGGGGCGCTGCTGATCCTGCTGATAAAAGCCAGCGAGGTCTCCACCGAGGCGACGCCCGTGCGGATCGTGGCGACGGTGTTCGGGTTCGTCATCCTGATCCTGCTGCTGTCCGGCCTGAACGCGACTCTGTTCCAAGGCGCGCCGGAAGGCAGTTGGCGCAAACGCATTCCGTCGATCTTCCTCGACGTCGGACGGGTCGTCCTGATCGCCTTGGGCCTGGCGATGATCTTCTCCTACGTCTGGGGCGCCAACGTCGGCGGGCTGTTCACCGCGCTGGGCGTGACCTCGATCGTTCTCGGCCTGGCGCTGCAGAACTCGGTGGGCCAGATCGTCTCCGGCCTGCTGATGCTCTTCGAGCAGCCGTTCCAGATGGGCGACTGGATCGACGCGCCGGCGGGGCGGGGCCGTGTCGTCGAGGTCAACTGGCGCGCAGTGCACATCGAGACCGGCGACGGGCTCACCATCACGCCGAACTCGGTGTTGGCCGGTGCGTCGTTCACGAACCTGAGTCGCCCGGCGGGCGCGCACCGCATCGTCGTCGAGACCGAGTTCAGTGGGGCAGACGCCCCCGATGTGGTGATCGACGTGCTCACCCGGGTGGCAACTGCACTTCCGCAACTTCGCACGGACGCCGTGCCGAGCGCAATCCCTCTGGGCGGCAACCGCTATCGGACCTCCATTCCGCTGCGCAGTCCCGCTGAGGACGGCGCCGCCAAGGCTACTTTCCTGCGGTGGCTGTGGTACGCCGCCCGACGCACCGAGCTGCACCTCGACGGCGCCGAGGACACCTTCTCCAGCGAGGACAGGCGATGGGACGCGCTGCAGATCGTGGGGCGGACGCTGCGTCTCCCCCCGGCGACGCAGCGGTCGCTGCTCGGGAACGTGCGACTGATCCGGTACGGCGCCGATGAGGTGGTGCAGGCACCCGGGACGGTCCCCGACTCGATGAGATTCGTCATCGCGGGCATGGTGCAACTGCGGGCCGTGGCGCCCGACGGGGCTCACGTACCCGTGCGCACGCTCGACATCGGCGATTTCATCGGCCAGACGACCCTGACCCGAGAACCGGTCGCGGCCCATGCGATCGCCCTCGACGAGGTCACCATGCTGGAGGTCGGCCGCGAGGAGCTCGAGGACCTGGTGTCTGGTCAGCCCTCACTGCTGCACGAGATCGGCCACGTGATCGACGAACGACGCCGGGATCTGGCCGAGGCGTTGAACACCACGAAGTGAGAGGCATCTGGGCACCGACCCCGCGGCGAGTTGTCGTGATTGGTCGCGTTCCGGCCCGGTGAGCGACCCCTGCGGGACGCCCCACGGGAACTCCCCTCGGGAACAAACCAGACTCCGCCAAGGTTGAGCGCATCAGAATCAACTTTGGAGGTTTGATGCCTGAAACCACTTCCACACCGATCGCCGTGCCCGTGCTGTTCATCGCAGACCCGATCGTGCTGCCCGGCATGGTGGTGCCGATCGCCCTGGACGACAGCGCCATGGTCGCGATCGAAGCCGCCCGGACCAGCGAATTCGGCAAGTTGCTGATCGCTCCCCGGCTCGACGACCGTTACCCCACCCACGGCGTCATCGCGTCGATCGTCGAGGTCGGCCGGATCGCCGGCGGCAGCGGCACCGCGGCCGTCGTCCGGGGTGAGCGCCGCGCCCACATCGGCGCCGGCACCACCGGGCCGGGTGCCGCGCTGTGGGTCGAAGTGACCGAGATCACCGAGACCGCCACCACAGCCGACACCAAAGCCCTGGCCGCCGAATACAAGAAGCTGCTGCTGGCGATGCTGCAGCGCCGCGAGGCCTGGCAGATCATCGACTACGTCAACCGGCTCAGTGACCCGTCGGCCCTGGCCGACACGGCCGGCTACGCGTCGTACCTGACTGATGAACAGAAGCGGCAACTGCTCGAGACCGTCGACGTCGACGAGCGCCTGCGCGTGCTGATCGGCTGGACCGGCGAGCACCTGGCCGAGGTTGAGGTCAACGACAAGATCGCCGAGGACGTCCGGGCCGGTATGGACAAACAGCAGAAGGAGTTTCTGCTGCGCCAGCAGTTGAACGCCATCCGCAAGGAACTCGGCGAGGGCGAACCCGAGGGATCCGATGACTACCGGGCCCGCATCGAGGCCGCCGACCTGCCCGATCAGGTGCGCGAGGCCGCACTGCGTGAGGTCGGCAAGCTCGAGCGCTCCAGCGAGCAGAGCCCCGAGGGCGGGTGGATCCGCACCTGGCTCGACACCGTCCTCGACCTGCCGTGGAACGTCACCACCGAGGACTCGACCGATCTCGAGGCGGCGCGCGCCATCCTGGACGCCGACCACCACGGACTCGACGACGTCAAGGACCGCATCGTCGAATACCTGGCCGTGCGGGCCCGTCGCGCTCAGCGCGGAATGGCCGTCGTCGGCGGGCGCGGTTCGGGTGCGGTGATGGTGCTGGCCGGGCCGCCCGGCGTCGGCAAGACGTCGCTGGGCGAGTCCGTCGCCCGCGCACTGGGTCGCAAGTTCGTCCGCGTCGCCCTCGGCGGCGTGCGCGACGAGGCCGAGATCCGCGGCCACCGGCGCACCTACGTCGGCGCGCTGCCGGGCCGCATCGTCCGAGCGATCGGCGAGGCCGGATCGATGAATCCCGTTGTGCTGCTGGACGAGATCGACAAGGTGGGTTCGGACTACCGCGGCGATCCCAGTGCGGCCCTGCTCGAGGTGCTCGACCCCGCGCAGAACCACACGTTCCGCGATCACTACCTGGATCTCGATCTCGACCTGTCGGATGTGGTGTTCCTGGCCACAGCCAACGTCATCGAGAACATCCCGTCGGCGCTGCTGGACCGGATGGAACTCGTGCAGATCGACGGCTACACCGAGGACGACAAGGTGGCCATCGCCCGCAACTACCTGCTGCCGAGGCAGGCCGAGCGGGCCGCGCTGACCACCGACGAGGTCACGGTGACCGATGCGGCGCTGCGCAAGATCGCCGCGGACTACACCCGTGAACCCGGTGTGCGGCAGTTCGAACGACTGCTGGCCAAGGCGCTGCGCAAGGTGACCACCAAGCTCGCGGCCGGAGGTGGGGCGATCACGATCGACGAACCCGACCTCGTCGACTACCTGGGCCGTCCCCGGTTCACGCCGGACTCCGACGAGCGCACGGCGGTGCCGGGCGTGGCCACAGGTCTGGCGGTCACGGGCCTGGGCGGTGACGTGCTCTACATCGAAGCCGGTTCGACTGACGGTGAACCGAGTCTGCAGTTGACCGGTCAGTTGGGCGATGTGATGAAGGAGTCGGCGCAGATCGCGCTGTCCTACGTGCGCTCGCACGCCCGCGAACTGGGCGTCGATCCGGCCGCGCTGGACCGCAAGATCCACGTGCACGTGCCCGCGGGTGCAGTCCCGAAGGACGGCCCGTCGGCCGGTGTGACGATGGTGACCGCGCTGGTGTCGATGGCGACCGGGAGGCAGGTCCGCGGCGACGTGGGCATGACCGGTGAGGTCACGCTCAACGGCCGGGTGCTGCCGATCGGCGGGGTCAAGCAGAAGCTGCTGGCCGCGCAGCGGGCCGGGCTGAAGACGGTGTTCATCCCGCAGCGCAATGAGCCCGACCTCGACGATGTGCCCGCCGAGGTGCTCGACGCGCTCGAGGTGCGGCCGATGACCGACGTCGCGGAGATCGTCGCGCTGGCGCTCGAACCCGCGGCCGAGGTGGCCCACCAGGCCGCCTAGGAGACACCTCCGCGAGCAGGCTGGGGAATTCCCCGAGCAGCTGGGGAATTCCCCGCGAGCGTGCGTGTTTGTACGGTCTGACACGGTGTGTCGCGTACAAGCCCGCACGCTCGTGGGGCCTCGGCGGCGCTGACGGAGGAAGGTGACGGACATGCCACGACGCGGAGGGCCGCTGCGCAAGCTGGGTTTCCTGACGATCGGCAGGTTCGACGCCGGCAACCCGCGGCCCGGCATCGAGGAGACCCTCGACGTCATCGAGCGCGCTGAGGCACTCGGCTACGACAGCGTGTGGCTGCGCTGCCGGCATCTTCAACCCGGTATCTCCTCCCCCGTCGCGATCATGGCCGCGGCCAGCCAGCGCACCCGCCGCATCGAACTGGGCACGGCCGTCATCCCACTGGGACTGGAGAACCCGCTGAGGTTGGCCGAGGACCTTGCCACCGTCGACATCCTGTCCGGCGGGCGGATAAATCCGGGTGTCTCGGTGGGCACGCCGATGCTCTACGAGCACTACAAGCACGCGCTGTATCCGAACACCCATGAGTTGGAAGACTTTTCGAAGGGTCGGGTGCTGCGCCTGTTGTCGGCGCTGCGCGGCGACCCGGTCAGCGACTTCGCGGGCACACTAGGCATCGAGCAGTTCACCAACCGAGTTCAGCCCCACTCTCCCGGGTTGGCCTCGCGTGTCTGGTACGGCGGCGGCTTGTCGTCGGCGGTCTGGGCGGGTGAACAGGGCATCAACTACCTGACCAGCTCCGTCGTCAGCACCGAGGGCACCGAGTCTCGGGACTTCGCCACCATCCAGGGCCAGCAGATCGATGCGTACCGCGCTCACCATCCCGACGTCGAGAACGCCCGTGTCTCACAGGGATTGGTGGTGATTCCGACCGACTCCGCCACCGATGACCAGATCAGGCGCTACCGCGAGTACGCGGCGAGCAGGTTCGAGCGCACAAAGACCCCGCAGCGGCCGCGCGGCATGCTTTTCGCCCCCGACTACGTCGGCCCCGCGGACGAACTCGCCGATCAGCTGTACGCCCACGCCGGGTTCCAACGCGCCGACGAGATCGCGTTCGCGTTGCCGTTCACCTTCGCGCCCGACGACTACGCACAGATCATCGGTGACCTCGCCGAGAAGTTAGGACCGCGCCTGGCGTGGGAACCCGCCAGCGATGGAAGTGCTGTTTCCTGATACCCCTACGCGCGACGATGAGCGCCCGCCCTTGTACGCAGATGACGGCGTGTCCCCGTACCAACACGGGCGGTCGCGGGAATGTGGAGGGGGCTCGCGGGCATGACGGGCGGGGTGCGGGTGGGCACGTCGGGGTGGTCCTACGACCACTGGAAGGACGTCCTGTACCCGCCCGGCACACCCGTCGGCAGAAGGCTCGAGCACTACGTGCACGAATTCGACACGGTCGAACTCAACGCCAGCTTCTACCGCTGGCCCAAGGACAGCACCTTCGCAGGGTGGCAGCAACGCCTCCCCCACGGTTTCACCATGAGCGTCAAGGCTCATCGCGGCCTGACGCACTTCCGTCGTCTACGTGACCCAGAGGCGTGGGTGGAAAGGTTCGAACGCTGCTGGAGTGCGCTCGGCGACCGGCGCGAAGCGCTGCTCGCGCAGTTGCATCCCGACCTGACCCGCGACGACCGACTTCTCGACGAGTTCCTGACCCTGGTGCCGGACTGGATTCCGGTCGCCGTCGAGTTCCGCCACCCGTCCTGGGACGACGACGCCGTGTACCGGATTCTGGAGCGGCACAACGCCAGTTACGTCGTGATGAGCGGTGCGCACCTGCCATGCGTGCTGCGAGCCACGAGTCGGCTGGTGTACGTGCGTATGCACGGACCCGATCGTCAGAACCTCTACGCCGGTTCGTACTCGCAGCAGGATCTTCAATGGTGGGCGCAGCGGATCGACGAGTGGCGCGGTCAGGGCCACGACGTACTGGTGTACTTCAACAACGACGGTGAGGGCAATGCCGTCCACAACGCCCGCAGCCTCAAGGCTCTGCTGGAGAACGTGGCACCCCGACGATCGAGAGTCACGGGGTGAGGTCTCGCTCGGTCCTCCGCCCGGCACCGCGCCGCTGACGGTCCCCTTTTGTACGTCAGACACGGCGTGTCCCCGGACAGACACGGGCGCTCGGCAGAAGGGGTGCCCACGACTTAGACTCGCGCGAATGGGGGCAAACACACTCAAACGCCGCGTCGTACACACCGTGCAGCGGCTCGCCGTGAACCCGATCGGGCGCAATCTGCCGGTCACGATGATTGAGACGACGGGCCGCAAGTCCGGCCAGGCACGGCGAACGGCGGTCGGCGGAAGGCTGATCGACAACCAGTTCTGGCTGGTGTCCGAGCACGGGGAGCACTCCGACTACGTCAAGAACATCAAGGCGAACCCCGCGGTGCGCGTGCGGCTTCACGGGACCTGGCGCACCGGAACCGCGCATCTGCTTCCCGACGACGACCCCGTCGCCCGGTTGGGTGGGCTGCCCACGCTCAACAGCGCGGTCGTGCGGTTGATGGGAAGCGATCTGCTCACCATCCGCATCGACCTCGACTGACGCACCCCGCGACGAGGATTTCGCCCGGCGACTATCCCCCGAATCTCTGTCAGACTGGTGTCAGCGCTCCCGACCGGGGGTAGCCGACCGACATGGACGCCACGAGACAAGTCCGGCGGCTGATAAGGCGCGCCGGCACCACGTACGCGGCCGAGGCGGGAATCCGCCTGGCCGATTCGCCCATGCCCCTGTTTCAGGTTCTGACATTCGCGATGCTCGCGGCCAAGCCGATCGGGTCCGAGACCGCGGTGGCGGCGGCCCGGGAAGTGTTCGCCGCGGGCGCCCGCACGCCACACAGTGCGCTCACCACTCCGCGCGCGAAGCTCATCTCAGCGTTCGGTCGGGCGGGGTATGCCCGCTACGACGAGAGTTCGGCCACCCGGATCGTCGCGATCTCGGAGAAACTGCGCGACGACTACGGCGGTGATCTGCGCCGCCTCGCCGCCGAATGTCACGGCGACGTCGGCGAGGCGCATCGGCGTCTGGAGCAGTTCACGGGCATCGGGCACACCGGGGCCGCGATCTTCCTGCGCGAGGTGCAGGACACCTGGACCTGGGTGCGCCCCTACTTCGACGACCGGGCGCTGTACACGGCACGCAGGCTCGGACTGCCCGGCACCCCCGCCGCACTCGGCGCGCTGACACCCCGCAGGTGCGCCAAATTGGCCGCAGCGCTGATCCGGGTGTCGCTCAACGACGACCTGTTCGCAGAGGTCGCCTAGCCGACGATCGACCGTTCCAACGGAGGTGCAGATGTCAAGATCCACCACATTCGTCATCGTGGGCGCCGGACTGGCCGGCGCGAAGGCCGCTGAGGCCTTGCGCGAGAACGACTTCGACGGTCACATCATCCTGTTCGGCGCTGAGGAACAACTGCCCTACGAGCGCCCGCCTCTGTCCAAGGAATTCCTGGCCGGCAAGAAGTCGCTCGCCGACTTCACCGTGCAGCAGGCCGCCTGGTACCGCGATCATGACGTCGACCTCCGCCTTGGCACCGAAGTCAGCGCGGTCGATCCGTCCGGGCACACCGTGTCACTGCCCGACGAGTCGACCGTGGCCTACGACAAACTCCTCCTTGCCACGGGTTCCCGGCCACGACACCCCGCCCTGCTCGGCGCCAACGCGGCCGGCGTGCACTACCTGCGCACCGTGGAAGAGTCCGAGGCACTCGATCGCGTCCTGGCCAAGGGAATGACGCTGGCCATCGTGGGCGCCGGGTGGATCGGCCTCGAGGTGGCTGCCGCGGCGCGCGAACGGGGCGCCGACGTGACGGTCGTCGAAGCCGCGAAGCTTCCCCTGTTGGCGGCCATGGGCGAGGAGGTTGCCCGAGTGTTCGCCGCCCTGCATCGCGAACACGGTGTCCATCTGCGCCTGAACACCGGGGTTCGGCAGATCACCGTCGAGGGTGGCCACGCGACGGGTCTGATACTGGACGACGGATCGACCGTGACCGCGCGCGCGGTGCTGGTCGCAGTCGGGGCCGCGCCCAACGTCGAGTTGGCACAGCAGGCCGGCCTGGACATGGCCGACGGCGGTGTGCGCGTCGATGCCTCACTGCGCACGAGCGACCCCGACATCTACGCCGTGGGCGACATCGCCACTGCCGAAAACCCATTACTGGGCACCAGGATTCGCACGGAGCATTGGGCCAACGCGCTCAAACAACCCGCGGTGGCGGCCCGAAACATGATGGGCCGCAGCGATCCGCCGGCGCAGTACGACGAACTGCCGTACTTCTTCACCGATCAGTACGACCTCGGCATGGAGTACGTCGGGCACGCCGCGGGATATGACCGGGTGGTGTTCCGCGGTGACGTGCCGGGTCGGGAGTTCACCGCCTTCTGGCTGGACTCAGATCAGCACGTCCTGGCCGGGATGAACGTCAACATCTGGGAGGGCCTCGATGACATCAAGGAGTTGATCAGGTCCAGGCAGACCGTGGACGCCGACCGACTCGCGACCGCTCAGGCTTGAACCTGCGGTTCCAGGGTCTGAGCCTGACCCTGGACCTGCGGTTCGAGTTCCGTCACGTGGGCTGCCGCACCGTTCGCGGCGACCCCGTTCACCGGCACGTCGCCGACCTCGACGTCGTCGTCCGCGACGGGCAGGGGGACCCAGCGCACCGAGATGGTCTGCGGCATCGACAACGCCTGCAGGCGTTCGCGTTCCGCGCGCCTGCGCTCAACCACCAACCGGGTGCCGATCGGCGGCGAGACAACCTCGTCGAGCGTGAGGTACCAGATGTCCTCGGCCGCGGCCAGCCTGCGGCTGGCCGTCAGGCGAGCACCCTTGGCGCGCAGGGCGGTTCGGAGCTCATGGGTGTTGCGCATCGTCACATCCCAGACGAGTTCCCGCGCCCTTCGGATCTCCTCGGCCCGGCGCAGCGGAGTCGGCAGACCGCGCCGACCCTGGACGACGACGCGCTCGGGCTCAACCTCGACCGCGAGCGCGGCCGCCGCGAGAAGCTGGCTTGGGGAATCCGCTGTCACCGGATTGGCCAGTTCGGCCTCACCGGGTCCGCGGTGTCCGACGCGACCGATCGCCGCGGCGATGGATGCCGCGGCCGACGGCGACTCAGTGCGCAGCGCACCCAGGTCTCCCGATTTCGCGATCTCGCGCAACCGCGGGTTGCGACGCAGCTCGGCGGCCAGCAGCGCGGTCGCCTGTGCGAGGTGCGGCGTAGCCGTCATCTCCGACGGCGACGGGATCCCGGCCAGATCCCGATCCACCAACCGCAGCAGAAGGTTCTCGACGAGCGACCCCATCGAGGCCAGTGTCCAGCCCTGCGCAATCCGGTCCCGCAACAGCAGGAGTCGAGTGTCCAGGCCGGCGTCGGTCGTACCGCTCCAACTGCCACCGGCATGTCCGGGCAGCCGCGAATGGTCGTCACACCAGCGGGTGTAGTGCCGGCTCACTTGGGACAGCCGCGCGATCACCGCGGGCCGCCGCATGGCCTGCGGCACGGTCGCGGCCACCGCCTCGGACACCGACACCCCGGTGAACAGTCGATGCCCGAACACCGCGGTCGAACGGTGCTGCCACTCACCGGCGAGTTCGCCTCGCAGGCCGAGGATTTCGGATGTGACCCGGTGCGCCGCACGCAGACCGCGGCCTTGGACGTCGATCGTCATCGGGGTCAGCGGTCCCGGAAGCGCGTCGGAGGTGCCCCACGCGCTGAACATCGGGAACGCGGCCGCGATGGTGTCGTCGAACTCCCCGGAGTGGGTGCTCGCGCGCGCTCCGGGACTCGGCGTCACCACCTCGGCGACCGGGATGACGGGACCGGCGACCACAGTGCGGCCCATATCGGCCAGGGCTTCGGCCGCACCCCAGCCCAGGCTGAAGTCCCACTCGTTGCGCAGGGCGCCGGTGTCCAGCGGCGCATGCAGCACGGGCCAGGCCGGTCCCCGGCGCCGTCGCCGCCCGGCGCCGTCGAGCCACCGGCGGGCCGACGAGGCGGGCACCGGTTCGGTGCCCAGGTCGACGGTGCCGGTGCGATGTGAGCCGATCGAGCGGAGCAGGAACCGGTGCAGATCGTCGGTGTGCAGCACCCGCACCCTGGTGTCGACGTCCGCGGATCCGATCGCCGCGGCGGTCCGGTCCACCATCCAGTCGCGCTGACGGCTCACGAGTGCGGCGACGCGGATGATCAGGCTGGGGGTCCAACTCGACGCGACCAGTTCCTCGGCCTGTCGGTACAGCGCCGGGTCCCCGGCCGCCTGCGAGACGAACAGCAGGCGTGCACCCGCCCGCGCCGCCACGTGGCTGACCTGCACGACACCCGCGATTCCGGCGCTGTGCGGCACGTCCGGCTCGATCGGAGCAAGATGCAGCACAGCGTCCGCGGAGTTTGCGAGCCGCTGCAGTGCCGCGGCCTCGAGTCCCGCGCGCACCCATTCGACCCGGCGATCCAGGCCGCTCGGCGTGCGTTGCACAACTCCGACCACGCGGTGCCCCGCCGCGGCGAGTCGCGCGGCGGCCGTCTGGCCGATCACGCTGTCAGCGCCGGTAATCAGAATATGCATTATTATCCCGACCCCCATCGGTACGAGATGAGGATAAGCGCGCGGAAGCACTTGCGGAAGATTTTAGCCCGGACGTCAGAACCTGGTCTACACCAGCGTCGCCGTGCCGTCCGCCTCCACACGAATCTTTGCCCCCGCGATGTCCCCGCGCACTGCAGCGGCCGCACCTTCGGCGTCCAGCAGCGCGAACACGCGCGCCGAGTCCGGCTCCTCCGAGATCCGCACGGAAACGAACGCCTTCTCCGGGTTGCCGTCACGACCGAACGGGGCGGTCCAGGTCTCGACCGTGCCGACACCCTCCCAGCCGACGACGGCCTCGCGGGTCGGCTCAGCGTCCACGCGATCCTGCACGTCCTCCCAGCGGAAGCCGTCGGCCGGGGGTTCGGTGCTGTAGACACCGAAGGCGTGCTTGGTCAGGTAGCCGCCGTTGGCGGTGATCAGGCCGCGCTTACCCGGCTCGGCCACCAGGCGTTCGGCCATGGTCGCAATGGAGTGCGACACGTAGTTGTTCCACGGGCCACCGGCGAACGTGAGGCCACCGGTGACGGTCAGCGGCCGGTTCGGGTCGTCGGTCGGGACGCCGATCTCGTTGGCGGCCACCTGCACCGCGCACGGGAAGCATGAGTAGATGTCGATGAAGTCGATGTCGTCGATGCCCAGACCGGCCAGTTCCAGAGCACGACCGGCGCCGATCCGGATGGCCGGCGAACGGCTGTAGTCCAGACGTTCGGCGATCGAGTAGGTGTCGTGCGCGTCGGTGCCGGCCCACGGGAACACCCAGCGCTCCCGCGGGATCTGCAGGTGTTCGGCCTTCTCGACCGAGGTGAGGATCAGCACCGCGCTCTGGTCGACCATGTTGTTGGAGTTCAGCAGCTTGGTGTACGGCCAGCTGATCATCCGGTTGTCCGGGCCCGGTTCGGTGATCTCCTCGGCCGTGTAGGCCTTGTTGCTCCAGGCGTGCGGGTTGGTCTGCGCCACTTCGTTGAAGCGGGCCCACAGCGCGCCGATGCGACGACGGTGCTCGTCCTGGGTCTCGCCCGCGGCGATGCGCAGCGCCTCCTCAAACCACGGGTAGACGTGCGACGGCAGCAGCAGGCCCACCTGGTCCTGCGAGGGACTGCTCATCTCGACGGCGTCGTCGGCACCCGGCGGCACCGGCACCGACTCGTCCTGCTTGGTCCAGTCCGGACGGATTCCGTTGGCCTTCAGGCGCTTCCGCGTCTTCCAAGTCTCGGCGCCGCCGATCAGCACGACCTCGTTGCGGCCCGCGATGATGTCCAGGCAGGCCTGGTTGACCAGCGTCTGCGGCACGTTGCCACCCACACCGGTGTAGCGCGTGCTGGGGTTGTCTGCGCCGATCAACTGACCCAGCAGCAGCCCGGGATCGCGGTAGCGCCACGACAGCAGGTTGACCACCCGGATCGCGTCGACCGCGGCGAGCACCCGCGGGTCGGCGGCCTCACGCGCGGCGGCGGCCATCAACGCCACCGGTTCCAGCGGTTCTGGGGTGTTGTCGGCCTGATTCACCTGGCCGTAGGCGACGAGTACGGGCGTGCGGGGATCCAGAGACATGGAAGAAAACCTATCAGTAGTTGACACGTGTCAAAAAGCAGGGCCGGCGCGGTAGATCGACTTGGTGCTGCGGAACGCGGCCAGGCCCTCGGGGCCCAGTTCACGGCCCAGCCCGCTGCTCTTGACGCCGCCGAAGGGCGCCGCGATGTCGAGGTTGTAGGCGTTGACGCCGATGGTGCCGGTGTGCACCGCGCGCGCGACGCCGGTGGCGCGGTCGACATCGGTGGACCACACCGTGCCGCCGAGGCCGTACTCACTGTCGTTGGCCAACGCCACGGCGTGTTCGTCGTCGTCGTAAGGGATCACGGCCAGCACCGGGCCGAAGATCTCCTCCTGCGCGATGCGGTGGCGGTTGTCGACGTCGGCGAACACCGTGGGCTCGACGAACCAGCCGCGCGGCTGGTCCTTCGGGATCGACCCTCCGGCAACCAGTTTGCCACCGTCGGCGGTGCCGGCCTCGATGTAGCCCAGGATGCGCTGACGCTGCCGCTCGCTGACGACGGGCCCGATCTCGGTGGCCGGATCCAGCGGGTCGCCGACGGTCATGCCGCTGGCCAGGTCCGCCAGGGCCTCGACGATCTCGTCGTAGCGCGACCGCGGTGCCAGGATGCGCGAGTTCAGGTAGCAGGTCTGGCCATTGTTGGCGAAGGACTGCGTGCGCAGGCCCTTCAGCGTCACGCCCAGGTCGGCGTCGTCGAGGATGATGGCCGCGGACTTGCCGCCGAGTTCCAGGGTCACCGGTCGCAGCAGGCGTCCGCACACCTCGCCGATCGCGCGGCCCGCGGCCGTCGACCCGGTGAAGGAGACCTTGTCCACGCCGGGGTGCGACACCAGGTGCTCGCCCGTGGCCATCCCACCGGGCACGATGTTGAGCACGCCCTCGGGCAGGCCCGCCGCGGCGGCGGCCTCGCCGAAGACCATGGCGTCCAGCGCGGTCTCCTGTGCGGGCTTGAGCACCACGGTGCAGCCCGCAGCCAGCGCGGGAGCCAGCTTGAACGCCGCCAGAGCCTGCGGATAGTTCCACGGCGTGATGGCCGCGACCACACCGATGGCCTCATGCCGGACGATCGTGTGCCCGATGGCGGCGGGCCGCACCTCCTCGTCGGGTGTTGTGGTGATCAGGTCGGCGTAGTAATTGAGCAGCAGCGCCGGGAACGCGCCGTTGGCCCCCCGCGACAACGACGTCGGCATGCCGTTCTCGCGGGTCACCAATTCGGAGGTGGCCGCGGCGCGCGACTTCAGTTCGGCCGCCATGGCGCGCAGGACCGCCGCGCGGTCCTCCGCCGAGGTGGTCCTCCAAGCCCGCAGCGCGGCGCGGGCGGCGGCGACCGCGGCGTCGACATCGGCGGTGCCCGCGTTCGCACCGTCACCCAGCGGCAGACCAGTGGCGGCCTCGAGGACCGGCGTGACCTCCGCGCTGGGACGGAACCGGTTGCCGATGAAGACCTGTCCGGAGACCGCTGTCATGCCTGCACCGTCTCCTTGGCGTCCTTGCCCACGTACAGCACTCCGTCGGCCACCAGCTTGTCGATGGCCTCGTCGTCGAGACCCAGGACGTCGTGGCCGATCTCGCGGGTGTCGTCACCGGGCATGGGCGCTGGCCGCGTGCCCGCCTTGGCGATGCGACGGAACGGCGCGGGACCGGTCTCGGCGGGCAGCGGCGCCTCGATCAGCGGATGCGTCATCTCCTCGTAGAGACCCCGCACGGCCAACTGCGGATCGGCGCTCACCTCGGGACGGCGGTTCATGGGCGCTGCAGGCACGCCCGCGGCCTGCAGCAGTTCTGCGACCTCGGCCGGGGTGCGGGCGCTGGTCCAGTCGGCCCATCCGCTGGGGTCCCCCATGATCGTGATCGCGGCCTGACGGTCCGCCTCGTGGCGCAGCGAGATGACGGCCCACTCGTCTTCGCCCTGGCAGGCGAAGACGGAGTCGGTGGCCTCGCTGGGCACGACGGCCCCGCGCGCGTCCTGCTGGGCCCGCTGCGCGACGAAGACGGTGTCGAGTTGATTGATGCCGGCCTCGGCCTGCGACACGTGGATGCGCGCACCCTCCCCGGTGAGATCGCGGTGGATCAGCGCGGCCAGCGCGCCGATGGCCGTGATGCGCCCGACCACGTGGTCGGGGAAGACCGTCGTGGCGTCGTAGAACGGGTGCCGGCCGGGCTTGGCCGCACGGTCTGGGGCCGTCCACAGCGCGGTGACGCCGGTGCAGGCGCGCACGAGCGGGCCGTAGCCCAGGCGGGAGCTCCACGGTCCGGTGTCGCCGAACGCACTGCTCTCGGCGAGCACGACCGACGGGTTGATCTCCTTGAGCTTCTCGTACGGAAAGCCCAGTCCCGTAAGCGTTCCCGGCTTGAAGTTGGCGAACACCGCATCCGAGCGACGCACCAGTTCGGCCAGCACCTCGGGCCCGCCCTCGGACCGCAGTTCCAGACCCAGGCTGGAGTTGTTGCGATGGGTCCACGCGAACGACTCGGTCAGGATCTGTCCGGGACGGCCCTGACGCAGCCCGTCCGGAAACTGCTTGCTCTCGACCTTGATGATCTCGGCGCCCAGGTCGCCGAACAGCCGGCTCAGTTCACCGCCGGCGACGATGATGCCCAGGTCCACAATCCGCAGTCCGGCGAACGGCTTGCCGCCGAGGTCTTCGGCGCGGGTCGTCCGGGCGGCACGGTCGGCGAACCGTCCCGGTCCGGCACCGACGGCCGGCGCCGCGGTCCGGAACCCGAACCGCTGCCCATCGACGGTGTAGTAACCGACCGGCACGCGTGTCCGCACGCCCGGCACCACCTCGGCCTCGGTGAAGGCGCCGACGGCCGCGAAGTGCTCGGAGTCCCCGACGTCGGAGGGCTCGAGCACGGCCGCGACCGGTACGCCGTAGGACTCCCCGGCATCGGAGATCTCGGCCATGGTCATCTTGGAGAACTTCTCGGTCAGCAGCCCGCCGATCTCCCCCCAGGCCAGGAAGCGCTCGACGATGGTGTCGTACTTGGGGTCCTGGAACTGCTCGGGTTCACCGAGCCACGCGCGCAGGCCGTGCCACTGCCGCGGTGCCAGCACCACCATGCGCACCCACCCGTCGGCGCACGGCAGGATCGGATACGAGTCCTGCATGCGGGGCCGGCCCCGCCACTTCGACTGCCCGCCCGCTGCGGATGCGGCCTGACCGTGCGAACCGAACGGCGGATCGAGCGCCAGCAGGACGGCCTCGTAGCGGGAGAAGTCGATGTAGTCACCGAGTCCGGTCCGCAGGCGGTGGTAGTAGGCCACCAGGGCGGCCCACGCCGCCTGCACCGCGGCGGTCGCGGACGCGATCCCGTTGGGCGGCAGCACCGGCATACCCGTCGGCGGGCCGGACTTGGACAACGCCGAGGACAGCGCGTAGAGCACGGCGTCGGTGGCCTGCCACGACGAACGGGGTCCCTCGGTGCCGAAGTCGGTGACCGACAACGCCACGAGATGCTCGAAACGGTCGGCCAGTGCTGCGCACGACGTGCCGTAGGCGGCGGCCTGACCGGGAATGCCGGAGTCGATCAGAATGTCGGCATCGGCGACCAGCTCCAGCAGCCGCTCGCGGTCACCGTCCTGGTCGGGGTCGAGGACCACGCTGCTCTTGTTGGCGTTGTGCAGCGCGAACGCGATGCTGGTGTCACCCAGGCGGGGAAGTTCGGCCCGCGCCGGGCTCCCGCCGGGCGGTTCCACCTTGATCACGTCGGCGCCGAGATCGCCCAGAATGCGTCCCACCGCGTCACCGGAACCGCGGGACAGGTCGAGCACCCGCAACCCCGCTAACAACTCCGCGCCGTCAGCCATCGTCCCTCGCTTTCGCATCGCCAGCGCTGCAACGATAGCGTCGAACACCCTCGACCAACCAACCGGTGGGGTGTTTGGCCGAACAACTCGTTAATTCCTGCCTCGAACCCGGTTGCAACTGTGTTGGGTGGCGTTGGATAAGGGAATGACCACGAGCATGACCTCTTGGACACACCGCGACGCCGCTCCCCTGCCCGATGACACGCTCACGCGACTCGACGGGTGGTGGCGGGCCGCCAACTACCTGTCGGTCGGCCAGATCTACCTGCTGCGCAATCCCCTGCTGCGCACCCCGCTCACCCGCGACGACGTCAAACCGCGCCTGCTCGGACACTGGGGCACCACGCCGGGCCTGAACTTCCTCTACGCCCATCTCAACCGCGTGATCGCTGAGCGCAGCCAGTCCACGATCTATGTGACAGGACCCGGCCATGGCGGCCCCGGCCTGGTCGCGTCGGCCTACCTCGACGGCACCTACACCGAGATCTACCCCGACATCACCGGTGACACCGAGGGGTTGACGCGACTCTTCCGGCAGTTCTCGTTCCCGGGCGGCATCCCGTCGCACGTGGCACCCGAGACGCCGGGATCGATCCATGAGGGCGGCGAACTCGGCTACGCGCTGTCGCACGCCTACGGTGCGGCATTCGACAATCCGCACCTGCTGGTGGCCGCCGTGGTCGGCGACGGCGAGGCCGAGACCGGTCCGCTGGCCACCAGCTGGCACTCCAACAAGCTGCTGAATCCCGCCAAGGACGGCGTGGTGTTGCCCATCCTGCATCTCAACGGCTACAAGATCGCCAATCCGACCGTGCTGGCGCGCATACCGTCCGAGGAGCTCTCGAGCCTGATGGTCGGGTACGGCCACCACCCGTACTTCTTCGAGGTGTCCGAGGACGAGGAACACGCCGGGGATCCCGCCGACGCGCACCGACGCTTCGCCACCCTGCTCGACGAGGTGCTCAACGAGATCGCCACGCTCAAGGCCGCGGCCGCCGCGGGCGACGAGCGACGCCCCTGCTGGCCCATGATCGTGTTCCGCACACCGAAGGGCTGGACCGGCCCGGCCTACATCGACGGCAAGAAGACCACCGGATCCTGGCGCGCGCATCAGGTTCCGCTGTCCAATGCCCGCGACACCGCAGAACATCTGCAGGTGCTGGCCGACTGGCTGGCCTCCTACCGGCCCGACGAACTGTTCGACGCCGACGGCCGCATCGATCCGGAAATCGCCGCGCTGGCCCCCGACGGCCAGTTGCGAATGAGCGACAACCCGCACGCCAACGGCGGTCTGCTGCTCAAAGATCTACGTCTGCCCGACTTTCGGGACTTCGCGGTCGACGTCCCCGCTCCCGGCGCGACCGTCGCCGAGGCCACCCGCGTCCTCGGGCAGTGGCTGACCGAGGTGGTGCGCCGCAACCCCGACAACTTTCGCATCTTCGGACCCGACGAGACGGCGTCCAACCGACTGCAGGCCGTCTACGACGCCACCGACAAGCAGTGGGACGCCGAGTACCTCTCACCGGAGGTCGACGAGCACCTCGCCCGGGCGGGCCAAGTGGTGGAGATGCTGTCCGAGCACCAGTGCGAGGGCTGGCTCGAGGGCTACCTGCTGACCGGCAGGCACGGCCTGTTCAACTGCTACGAGGCGTTCATCCACGTCATCGACTCGATGTTCAACCAGCACGCCAAATGGCTCAAGGTCACCAACCACATCCCGTGGCGGCGCCCCATCGCGAGCCTGAATTACCTTCTGTCCAGCCATGTCTGGCGCCAGGACCACAACGGGTTCTCGCATCAGGACCCCGGATTCATCGACCATGTGGTGAACAAGAGCGCCGACGTCGTGCGCGTGTACCTGCCGCCGGACGCCAACACGCTGCTGTCCACCTACGACCACTGTCTGCGGACGCGCCAGTACGTCAATGTCGTGGTGTCCGGCAAGCAGCCCGCGCCCAACTTCCTCACCATGGAGCAGGCCATCGCGCACTGCACGCGTGGACTGGGCATCTGGGAATGGGCCAGCACCGAGGAGTTGGGCAGCGACCCCGACGTCGTGCTCGCCGCCGCGGGTGACGTCCCCACCCTGGAGGCGCTGGCCGCGGCCGACCTGCTGCGAGCGCACCTGCCCGACCTCAAGGTGCGCTTCGTCAACGTCGTGGACCTGATGAGGCTGCAGGACGCGACCGAGCATCCGCACGGGCTCTCCAGTGACGAGTTCGACATGATCTTCACGCGCGACAAGCCGATCATCTTCGCCTACCACGGCTATCCGTGGCTGATCCACCGCCTGACCTACCGACGCACCAATCACGGCAACCTCCATGTCCGCGGCTACAAGGAGGAGGGCACCACCACGACGCCGTTCGACATGGTGATGCTCAACGACCTCGACCGCTACCACCTTGTGATGGATGTGATCGACCGCGTGCCGGGACTGAAGTCGACCTGCGCGGCGCTGCGTCAGGAGATGATGGACAGCCGAATCGCGGCGCGGGAGTACACCCGCGAACACGGTGACGACATCCCGGAGGTCCGCGACTGGGTGTGGCCCGCCGCTCGCGGCAGTATGGGACCGGACGGGGCCAGCGCCGCGTCCGCGACCGGCGGTGACAACGAATAATCGCTCTGAACAGGGATTATTGATGCCTCAGGTACGCTGGCCCGGTTATGTCTGACGCCGCAGCCCCCGCCATGGATGCTCCGCATCCCGTTCTGGCACAGCTGTCGGCGCTGCATCACTTCCGGATCTACGTCGACATCGCCGTAGTCGTCGTGGTGCTCGCGCTGACCAACCTGATCGCGCACTTCACCACGCCGTGGGCCAGCATCGCGACCGTCCCCGCCGCCGCCGTCGGCCTGTTGGTGCTCGTCCGGTCCCGCGGACTCGGCTGGTCCGAACTCGGCCTGGGCCGCGACCACTGGCGCTCCGGCGTCGGCTACGCGGCGGCCGCCGTGGCACTCGTGGCCACCGTGATCGCCATCGGCGTGCTGCTGCCGATCACTCGGCCGATGTTCCTCAATGACAACTACGCGACGCTGTCAGGCGCACTGATCGCGTCCATGGTGATCATCCCGTTGCAGACCGTCATCCCCGAGGAGTTGGCGTTCCGCGGCGTCCTGCACGGAGCGTTGAACCGGGCATGGGGTTTCCGTGGTGTCGCGGCCGCCGGTTCACTGCTGTTCGGCCTGTGGCACATCGCCACCTCGATGGGGCTGACGGCCAGCAACGTGGGATTCACGCGTCTGTTCGGCGGCGGTGTGTTCGGCATGCTGGTCGGGGTCGTCGGCGCGGTGTTGGCCACTGCGGCCGCCGGTTTCGTGTTCACCTGGCTGCGCCGACGCAGTGGCAGCATCATCGCGCCGATTGCGCTGCACTGGTCACTCAACGGCATGGGCGCCCTGGCGGCCGCCCTGGTCTGGCACGCCACCGCCTAGACCGTCAGCACCGCCGCACCCGAGAAGCGACCGCCGGCCAGGTCCGCCAGCGCGCGGTCGGCCTGCTCAATCGGATACTCGCGGGCACTCACCTCGATGCGATGGCGTGCGACGAAATCCAGGAACTCCCGCGCGTCTGCGCGCGTGTTGGAGGTCACCGAGCGCAGTACGCGTTCTTCGAACAGATGCCGCTGGTAGTTGAGTTCCGGGATGTCGCTGAGGTGGATGCCCGCGACTGCCAGAGTGCCGCCTCGATCCAGGGCAGCGAGTGCGGGCGGCACCAGCGTGCCCACGGGCGCGAACAGGATCGCCGAGTCCAGCGCCACGGGCGGCGGGTCGTCGGCCCCCTGCACCGACGCCGCCCCGAGCGACAGCGCCAATTCCCGCGCCCCGGCACCGCGGGTCATCACGTGCACCTCCGCACCCTGCGCGATCGCGACCTGTGCGGTCAGGTGGGCGCTGCCGCCGAAACCGTAGATCCCCAGCCGCCCACCGGGCGGGACGTCGGCGCAGCGCAGCGAGCGGTAGCCGATGATGCCCGCACACAGCAGCGGAGCCAGTTCGGAGTCCGAGTAGCCGTCCGGCAGCCGGTAGGCGAATTCGGCTGGCACTGTGGCGAACTCGGCATAACCGCCGTCGGCGTCCCAGCCGGTGTACGTCGATTCCGGGCACAGGTTCTCCCGCCCGCAGCGGCAGAACCGGCACGTCCCGCAGGTGTGACGCAGCCAGGCGATGCCGACCCGATCCCCAGCCACCACATCACAGTCGGGACCGGCCGCGGATACGTCGACCACCTCGGCGACCACCTCGTGACCGGGCACCACATCCCGGCGGTGCACCGGCAGATCCCCCTCGGCGACGTGCAGGTCGGTGCGGCACACGCCGCAGACCCGCACCGCCACCAACAACTCACCGGGTGCGGGCTCCGGGATCGGTGCGCGGACCCGGCGCAGCGGTCCGCCGGCGATCGGGCCGGGCCTGTGCACCTGCCACGCCGACATCGTCGATGCGTCCATCCATCCATAGTGGACGCGGTTGCCCGCCGTCGGGGCCGAAGGGACCAATGGCCACCGGGTTCGGGCCATTGTGCGGTGCCGAACGCGTGGTCGGCGGTGCCATCGTGGACGTATGAACCTGCCAGACGAAGCCACTGTCCTGGCTGCCCTTGCACTGGCTCAGCGCGCACCGTCGGTCCACAACACGCAGCCGTGGTTGTGGCGCCTCGGGGACGAGGGTGTGCACCTCTATGCCGATTCGACGCACCACCTGCCGCACATCGATCCGCAGCGGCGCGACCTGATCCTCAGCTGCGGCGCGGCGCTGCAGCACTTCACCGTGGCCTTGGCGGCGCTCGGTTGGCAGGCCCATGTGCATCGCATGCCGAACTCGGCGAACCCAGATCATCTGGCCAGCATTGAGATCTCCGCGAGCACCGCCAGCGAGCAGGACATCGCGTTGGCCGCCGCGATACCCCGGCGACGCACCGACCGGCGGCTCTACAGCTCGTGGCCCGTGCCTGCGGGCGACATCGCGCTGATGTCCTCGCGGGCCGCACGCAGCGGCGTCATGCTGCGCCGGGTGGCGGCACCAGAACGCCTCGCAACCGTCATCTTGGAGGCCATGCATCGCCATGCCGACGACACCGAATACCTGATCGAACTGTCGCAGTGGAGCGGTCGCTACGGCGCGCTGGCCGGTGTACCGGCGCGCAATACGCCGCCGGCCGCCCCACATTCGACGCTGCCGGCCCGCGCGTTCGCCAATCCGGTGCTGCCGCAGCCCGAGGGTGCGGCACCCGAAACCGATGCGGGCGTGGTGCTGGCCCTGGGCACCGCGACCGACGACCCGCTCGCGGTGCTGCGCGCCGGCGAGGCGACGGGCGTGGTGCTGTTGACCGCCACCGCACTCGGCCTGTCGAGCTGCCCGATCACCGAGCCACTGGAGATCGCCGAGACCCGTGAACTGGTGCGCACCACGGTCCTGGACCGGGACTGCATCCCGCAGATGCTGCTGCGGGTCGGGTGGGCGCCGTTGAACGCCGATCCCCTGCCGGCGACACCCCGCCGGCCGCTGACCGATGTGGTCAGCCGGCTCGACGGGTCGCCGATCGTCCTCAGCTAGGACTTGGTGCGAACCTTGGCGACGATCCAGAGCAGGATCACCGAGCCCAGGATCGCGGTGAACAGCGTGAACCACCATCCGCCACTGGCGGTGTCGAGGAAGAAGCTGAGCAGGAAGCCGCCGATGAGGGCGCCCACGATGCCGATCACGATGTTGAGCAGGATGCCTGATCCGGCGCCCTTCACGATCTTGCTCGCGATCCAGCCCGCGAGCGCACCGATGATGATGTAGCCGATCCAACCCACACTCGTCAGTGTCGAGGATCGCGCCAGGAACTCGACGTTCGACGCCAGGTGTGAAACGAGCACTGTGTCCATCAGGATCTCCTCGTCGTCATACCCGCCGCTTCAACGGCGGGTCACTCCCCACATATACCGGCTGCGGGTAACGATTTGGCCAGCATTACGGGAACGATGACAGCAGCGAGCCCCGACCTTTGGCAGGTCGGGGCTCGCTTCGGTTGGCTTGCGCGGCTCAGGCCGGCGGCATCATCTCGGGGACGGGAGTCTCCACCGGGATCGGGACACCGACCGGGTTGCGACCCGGCACCGGCGCGGGTGCGTTCGGATCGGGTTCCGGCGCCGGTGCGTTCGGGTCGACGGCGGCCGGCGGGGGTGGCGGGGGCGGCGCCCACGGCCGGATCGAGTTGGCCAGCGCCTCGGCGGCGGCCTTGTCGATCGGGTCCTTGTCGGTGCCCAACCACACCACGAACCAGCGCTCGTTGCGCTGGCCGCGCGGCGCGTTGACCGCGGCGGAGCCCACGACGCCGGCCCAGATCTGGCCGTTGGGCTTGGCACTGTCGGTGAACTTCACGTCGTAGGACGAGAAGGCCCCGGGCAGGCCGTTGGCATTCAGCGCACCGCTCTGCTGGTTGACGCGGGTGCCGGCGAACGGCATGAAGAACTCGCCCATGTCGGAGGCCAGACGCACGGCGGCCTTGGCGTTGTCCGGTTCGGCGCCGGCGAACAGCTTCAGGTCCAGTCGGCCCAGCAGGATGCTGGTGTCGGTCGACGTGGGGGCGGGTTGGCCCGGCTGCGCCGGTCCGGTCTCCTTGGTCAGCAGCGCCTGGCCGTAGTTCAGCCGACTGGCGTCACCGACGACCCAGCCTGCGGGTACGACGTAGCTGAAGCCACCCGCGGCGTTGTCCACCCGGCCCGGCTCAGGCTCGGGTGCCGGCGCAGGAGCGGCCGGATCGACCGGCGCGGGCGGTGGAGCGTTGGGGTCTGCCGGCGGCGGCGCGGGAGCGGCCGGATCGGCAGCCGCAGTCGCAGGCGCGTTCGGATCGGCCGGCGCAGGCGCGGGCGGGCCTGCCGGTGCCGGCGGGGCCTCGGTGCCTGGCGGCGGGGGCGGCGGCACAGGCTCGGCGTGCGCCACGGCGGGAAATACCAGTGTCACGACGCCCATGCTGGAGGCTGCGGCGACCGCCAACGACCTCTGCAGGCGGACGCGCCGCGTCGGGGTGAAGTCAGGCTGACTCATGGCGACGAACCTACCGTGTTACCGCCGTGACGCAAGTGTGTACTGCTCACGATGCGTGTCGGCCGACACGCGCCACGGCGGGTCACACACACCCGTCCGAGCCCAACGTGCGCAGAGTCTCGTCGCCCCTGATGCCGCTGCCTCAGCGTCGTCTCCACCAGCAGCTTTGCCGCCGCGCCCGGGGACCCGGTGCGCCGTCCAGCCAGATCGTGGCCGAAGCGTGCCCGCGTTGAGTTTCGCCGCATAGCTACTGTCCAGTAACATCGAGCACGGTCGACGCCGTCCCGCGTGGGGTTCAACGGCGAACACTCGAGGAGAGGGCATGACGATGGAGGTGCTGGTCACCGGCGGAGACACCGAACTGGGTCGTGCGGTGGCGGAGGGATTCCGCGACGCCGGACACAACGTGGTGATCTCTGGGGCACGCCGCGACGAACTCGAGATCGCTGCCAAGGAACTTGAGATCACGTCCGTCGTGTGCGATCCGACCGACCCCGTGAGCATGGCCGAGGCCCGCACGCAGTTCCCGCACCACCTCGACACCATCGTCAACGTCCCGGCTCCGCGCTACCAGGCCGGCGACCCACGCACCTTCTCCCTTGCCGAGCAGGTTGCCGCATGGCACAACGCCGTGGATGCCGCTGTGCTGGCACCGGTGTTGACCCTGCAGACCATCGGCGATCACCTGCGCTCGGGCGGCGCCATCATCAGCGTCGTCCCCGAGACACCGCGTGGCGGCACCGCCGACTCGGCCATCAAGGCCGCACTGGCGGACTGGACCCAGGGCCAGGCCGAGCACTGGGGCACCCGCGGCATCACCGTCAACGTCGTGGCCACCGGGCGCGGCACTGACAGCACCTACGACGGCCTGACCACGCCGTCACCGTCAGTGGCCGCCGAGATCGCCCGCATGGCGCTGTTCCTGACGACCTCGTCGGCGCGCCACATCACGGGCCAGACGCTGCACGTCAGCAGCGGCGCCCCGGCCCACTTCGGCTGACCTGCGGACTTTATTCCCACACTGCGCAGCTTCTGCGAGAAGCGAACTCGCCGACGGCGGTGGACGCTTCTTCGATAACGTCGAGATGTGACGATCAAACTCGGCTATCAGATCCCGAACTTCTCCTACGGCACCGGCGTCGAGAAGCTCTTCCCCACCGTCATCGCACAGGCCCAAGAGGCCGACTCCGCGGGCTTCGACGCGGTCTTCCTGATGGACCACTTCTATCAGCTGCCCATGCTCGGCGCCCCCGAGGAGCCGATGCTCGAGGCCTACACGGCCCTGGGTGCGCTGGCTGCCGCGACGCAGAACGTGCAACTGGGCACGCTGGTCACTGGCAACTCCTACCGCAATCCGACCCTGCTGGCCAAGGCCATCACCACGCTGGATGTGATCAGCGCCGGGCGCGCCGTCCTCGGCATCGGCACGGGGTGGTTCGAACTCGAACACGAGCAGCTGGGCTTCGAATTCGGCACCTTCACGGAGCGTTTCAACAAGCTCGGCGAGGCACTGCAGATCATCCTGCCGATGCTTGCGGGCGAGCGACCCACCGTCGAGGGCAGGTACTACCGCACCAAGGACGCGGTGGCCAATCCCCGCTACCGCGAACACATTCCGCTCATGATCGGCGGCAGCGGCGAGAAGAAGACCATCCCACTGGCGGCCCGGCACTTCGACCACCTCAACCTGATCACGTCGTTCGATCAGCTGGCGGGCAAGGTCGACGTCGTCAGACAGCGCTGTGAGGACATCGACCGCGACCCGGCCACGCTGGAGACCAGCATGCTGATCACGGTGATCGCCGACGAGAAGCGTTCTCCCGACGACATTCCCGAGGGGGCCCGTGGCAACACCGTGGCCGGCGGCGCGGAGGCCATCGCCGAGCAGGTCAAGGCCAAGGTCTTCGATGCGGGCGCCACGGGTGTCATCTTCAACCTGAAGACCTATGAGCCCGGAGTTCTCACGCAACTCGGCGCCGCTCTGAAGGCCGTCCTGCCCTTCTGAGGCGCCGCGGGTGGCCGATCTCACCGATACCGCCGCGCCCTTCGGGAAACGGGCGACTACGGTAGACGTTGTACCGATGTGTCCCCGTCGAGGAGCAAACAGTGAGCCATCCCGGAGCAACCCCCACCGATCGGCATAAGGTCGTGGTCATCGGGTCCGGATTCGGTGGGCTGACCGCGACCAAGAAGTTGAAGCGTGCCGACGTCGACATCAAGATGATCGCCAAGACCACGCATCACCTCTTCCAGCCGCTGCTGTACCAGGTGGCCACGGGCATCATCTCGGAGGGTGAGATCGCACCGCCCACGCGCCTGATCCTGCGTAAGCAGCGCAACGCTCAGGTGCTGCTGGGCGAGGTCACCCACATCGACCTCGAGCACCAGACCGTCGACTCGGTGCTGCTCGGCCACACCTACCGCACGCCCTACGACACCCTGGTCGTCGCGGCGGGAGCCGGCCAGTCCTACTTCGGCAACGACCACTTCGCCGAGTGGGCGCCCGGTATGAAGACCATCGACGACGCGCTGGAGCTGCGTGGCCGCATCCTCGGCGCCTTCGAGCAGGCCGAGCGCTCCAGCGATCCGGTGCGCCGCCAGAAGCTGCTGACGTTCGTGGTCGTCGGTGCCGGCCCGACCGGTGTCGAGATGGCCGGGCAGATCGCCGAACTCGCCGACGACACCCTGCGCGGCGCGTTCCGTCACATCGATCCGACCGAGGCACACGTCATCCTCGTCGAGGGTGCCGACGCGGTGCTGCCGCCGATGGGCCCGAAGCTGGGTCTCAAGGCGCAGAAGCGGTTGGAGAAGTTGGGCGTCGAGGTCCAGTTGGGCGCCATGGTGACCGATGTCGACCGCAACGGCCTGACCGTCAAGTACAAGGACGGCACCACCAAGCGGATCGAATCGGCGTGCAAGGTCTGGTCGGCCGGCGTCTCCGCGAGCCCGCTGGGCAAGGACCTCGCCACGCAGTCGGGCGTCGAACTCGACCGCGCGGGCCGCGTCAAGGTGCTGCCCGATCTGAGCATCCCCGGTCACCCGAATGTGTTCGTAGTGGGCGATATGGCGGCCGTCGAAGGTGTGCCCGGTCAGGCGCAGGGCGCGATCCAGGGCGGCAAGTACGCCGCAAATCTGATCAAGGCCGAACTCAAGGGTGCCGATCCGGCGTCGCGCGAGCCGTTCAAGTATTTCGACAAGGGCTCGATGGCCACGGTGTCGAAGTACTCCGCGGTGGCCCAGGTCGGCAAGCTCGAGTTCGGCGGATTCATCGCGTGGCTGGCATGGCTGTTCCTGCACCTGATCTACCTGGTGGGCTTCAAGACCAAGATCGCAACGCTGCTGTCGTGGGCCACGACGTTCCTGGCCCGCCAGCGCGGACAGCTCACCATCACCGAGCAGCAGGCCTTCGCCCGCACCCGGATCGAGCAGCTTGAGGAGATCGCGGCGGCGATCGAGGACGAGAAGGCCGCAAGCTAGCCGGGCAGCACATCCCCCTGCCAGGTGGTCAGCACTCCCCCGGCCGCGAGTTCCAACACGGTGGCGCGCGGGTCGGGATGTGCTGGTGCGCCCGGATAGTGCAGTTCGCTGACCGACGCCCGGGGTGACGCCAGGGCGTCGTCGGTGACGGACCCGGCTCCGATCTGCACGCGGTGCCGCAGCACGGGACCGCTCGCGTCGACGCGCAGGCCGCCGCTCCAGAACCCCTGCCGTTCTCCGGTCCGGCCCACCTGAACCCGTTCGCGCAGACGGATTGTCCCGGTCTCGCCAAGCGCCACCTCGACATCCGCGTGATGCATCGCGGTGGCCGCCACCACGGTGGGCTGCAGATCCACGTCGAGGTCGCCGTGGGCCTCGATGGCCATCCTAGAGTGTGACGTGTCGGTGTCACGACCGGGCAGCGCGATGGTCGCCGCGACGCTGCGCAGGCAGAGCGTCGCACCCGGTTCGACGACGACCCGGATCTCGATGGTGTCCCCGCCCAGCGGCGTCGCGGTGGCCGACACCAGGTGCACGGTGTCCTCGCCCGTGATCCGCCCGACGATGCCGCCGCGGGATTCCAGATGCGGCAACATGTTTCGGCGGGCAACCACCAGGACGCGGGAGTCGATCACGGTACTGGAACGCTCAACTGTTCATGCACCCAGGCGCGGACGAGAGCGGCCGACGGGTCCTCGGTCAGGCTGATCAGCACGGTGGGCCGCCCGTCCCGCACGGCCCCCGCGTCGCGGCGCATCACGTCGAGGTCGGCACCCACCAGCGGGGCCAGGTCGGTCTTGTTGACGACCAGCAGATCGGAGAACGTCACGCCCGGCCCACCCTTGCGCGGAACCTTGTCCCCCCCGGCGACGTCGATCACGAAGATCTGGGCGTCGACCAGGCCCGAGGAGAACGTCGCGGTCAGGTTGTCCCCACCGGATTCGACGAGGATCAGGTCGAGGTGATCATGGGCCGCGATCAGGTCGTCGATCGCATCGAGGTTGGCGGTGATGTCGTCGCGGATGGCGGTGTGCGGGCATCCGCCGGTCTGCACGGCCGCGATGCGGTCGTCGGGAAGCACGGCGTGGCGACGCAGGAAGTCGGCATCCTCGGTGGTGTAGATGTCGTTGGTCAGCACCGCCAGTGACAACTCGTCGCGCAGTGTGCGGCACAAGGCGGCGACCAGTGCGGTCTTGCCTGACCCGACGGGCCCGCCGACGCCGATCCGCAGCGGTTCCCCGGGGCGCCGGGCCCGGCGCGGGCGCTCGACGTGGTCGTGCGGCTTCCCGTCGATGAAATGCGGAGGCATGGATATTCCTTCTCTTCAGGACCTCGTCAGGACACGAACAGCGGTCGGTCGCGGCGGGCGTGCCGTTCGGCCAGGACGTCGAGCAGCGGATCGGACAGATCCGCCAGGCCCGTGACCGCCTCGGCCGCGGTCTGCTCGCACAGGTCGGCGAGTTCGAACGTGAGCGCCGCGACGTCGGCGGGGTCGAGCGCCAGCAGTCGCTGTGCGGCGGTCGCGGTCCCCGTCATCGTGGTGTAGACCAGCACCATCGCGGTGTGCGCGGGAGTCAGTTCGGTGACGCGGCCGACCATTCCGGCCACGATCGGCAGGTGCGGATCGCGACGCAGGTCTGCCCACTTCCCGTCCGGCCACACCCGCCGCGCCAGCCGAAGCAGGCCGCGGCCCTGACTGCGCGATGCCGCACGGGCGGGCGCAGACGGGGTGCGGGCATCGGTCTCGGCCTCGGCGTCGTGCACGTCGAGCCGTTCGGTGTGCACGGCCGCCGCGATCGAGGCGGCGACCAGGCCCTGTGTGCGAATCCGGCGGCGCAGGAAGGCATCCAGCGTGCCGAGGTCGACCACCAGCGCGCTGGCGATGGCCTCCTCGACTCCGCCGGAGTGGACGTGGCCGCCGGTGGGCAGCCGCGAATCCGTCAGCGTCAGGAGGGTGATCAGATTGGTCATCGTCGGGGTTCTCAGAACAGGAAATAGCGCTGCGCCATGGGCAGTTGCGCGGCGGGCTGCTCCTGCCACACCTCGCCGTTGATGCGGACCGTGAAGGTGTCCGGGTCGACCTCGATCGCCGGCGTCGCGTCGTTGAGCGGCATGTGCGCCTTGACGACCTGCCGAACATTCTTGACCGGCACCAGCTTTCGACGAACATCGAGCCGGTCGGCCAACCCGTCCTCGATCGCCTGCGGCGCGACGAAGTGCACCGAGGTGGCCGCGGCGGCCGCCGGGGCGGCGCCGAACATCGGGCGTGGCAGCACCGGCTGCGGGGTCGGGATCGACGCGTTGGCATCCCCCATGGCCGCCCACGCGATCATGCCGCCCTTGAGGACCGCGTGTGGGCGCACGCCGAAGAAGGCCGGCTCCCACAGCACCAGGTCGGCCAGTTTGCCCACCTCGACCGACCCGATCTCGTCGTCCAGACCGTGGGCGATCGCCGGACAGATCGTGTACTTGGCGACGTAGCGCCGCGCCCGATGGTTGTCCGCGGCACCGTCTCCCGGCAGTGCGCCACGCCGGAGCTTCATCACGTGTGCGGTCTGCCAGGTCCGCATCACGACCTCGCCGATGCGGCCCATCGCCTGCGCGTCGCTGCCGATCATCGAGATCGCGCCGATGTCATGCAGAAGGTCTTCGGCGGCGATCGTCGATGGCCGGATCCGGCTCTCCGCGAACGCCAGATCCTCGGGGACGCTGGGATTGAGGTGATGGCAGACCATCAACATGTCGAGGTGCTCGTCGAGGGTGTTGACGGTGTGCGGCCGAGTCGGGTTGGTCGAACTCGGCAGCACGTTCGGGTGGCTGACGACGGTGATGATGTCGGGCGCGTGGCCGCCGCCCGCACCCTCGGTGTGATAGGCGTGGATCGAGCGGCCCTTGATGGCGGCCAGTGTGTCCTCGACGAAGCCCATCTCGTTGAGCGTGTCGGTGTGGATGTTGGCCTGCACGCCCGCCGCCTCGGACACCGTGAGGCAGGCGTCTATCGCGGCCGGCGTGGTACCCCAGTCCTCGTGGAGCTTGAAACCCGCTGCGCCGCCGCGCAACTGCTCCCACATGGCCTCCGCGCTGACAGTGTTGCCCTTGCCGAGCAGCGCGACGTTGAGCGGCCATGTGTCCAGCGACTCCAGCATGCGGGCCAGGTGCCATGCGCCCGGCGTGACGGTGGTGGCCTTGCTGCCCTCAGCGGGCCCGGTGCCGCCGGCGATGATCGTCGTGATGCCGCCGCCGAGCGCCTCGGCCATGATCTGCGGGCAGATCAGATGCACGTGGCAGTCGATGGCGCCCGCGGTGACGATCCTGCCGTTACCCGCGATGATCTCGGTGGACGGGCCGACGACCAGATTCGGGTGCACCCCCGACATGATGTCGGGATTGCCGGCCTTGCCGATGCCGACGATCCTGCCGTCGCGGATGCCGATGTCGGCCTTGATGATTCCCCAATGGTCGAGGATCACCGCACCGGTGATGACGGTGTCGGGCGCGCCGTCGGCCCGGGTGGCCCGGCTCTGCCCCATCGACTCGCGGAGCACCTTGCCGCCGCCGAAGACGGCCTCGTCACCTGCGAGTCCCGGGCCGCCGCTGCGGTCCTCGGTGATCTCGATGAGCAGGTCGGTGTCGGCCAGTCGGATGCGGTCGCCCGTGGTCGGGCCGAACAGCGCGGCGTATCGCTGCCGGGACAGTTCTGTCATCAGCCGTCCAGCTTTCCTGGTGGAGTCAGGCTCAGTCCGTGCACCTCGCGGGTTCCTGCCAGCGGCACGAGGCTCACGCGCTGCGGCACACCGGGTTCGAACCTGACCGCCGTGCCGGCCGGGATGTCGAAACGATGCCCGTGCGCCGCGGTGCGGTCGAAGTCGAGCGCACCGTTGGCCTGCGGCAGATGCACGTGACTGCCGACCTGCACGGGCCGGTCGCCGGTGTTGACGATCTCAAGCTCCACACGGTCGGCACCTGCGTTGAGCTGGATGACGCCATCGGCGAACAGGATCTCGCCGGGCACAATCCGTCCCGGCGTCGCGTCGGCTCCGCTCATGCGATCGGGTGGTGGACGGTGACCAGCTTGGTGCCGTCGGGGAACGTCGCCTCGACCTGGACGTCGTGCAGCATCTCCGGGATCCCCTCCATCACGTCGTCACGGGACAGCACCGAGCGACCGCTGACCATCAACTCGGCGACGGTCCGTCCGTCTCGAGCGCCCTCGAGCAGATGGTCGGTGATCACCGCCACCGCCTCCGGGTGGTTCAGCTTGAGGCCACGGGCCTGCCGACGGCGCGCGAGTTCGGCCGCGTACGACAGCAGCAGTCGGTCCTGTTCATGCGGTGTCAGTCGCATTCGAGCGATCCTGCCATGCCCGACCGGATTCGGCAGGACGCGAACAGGTCTGGGCCGCAGAGGGGGAAGATCAGGCCTCGAGATTCTGGAGACGCACCTGACCCCTGGCCACGACACGGTCCTTCTCGTCGCAGATGGTCACGATCCACAGCTGCTGGCGCCGTCCGCGGTGCAACGATTCGGAGGTGGCGTAGACCGTGCCGGCCGAGATGGCGCGCAGGAAGTCGGTGTTGTTGTTGACGCCGACCACGTTGCCGCCGCCGTGCTCGGCCAGCCACACGTAGGCCGACGTGCTGGCGACTGCCTCGATGACCGAGCAGTACACGCCGCCGTGCACGATGCCCATCGGCTGCAGCAGGGTCGGCTTGACGTCCAACTGAGCCTTGATGCCGTGCGGGGTGACTTCGGTGAAGACGAGCCCGAGTTCATTGTCGAAGGGCGACTCGAAGCCCTCCGGGAACGCCGAATGGGTTTCATGCACGGTTCTTGTCTACACGCCGGCGTCCGCAGAGCGGACTGCGGGGCGCGCTGCGGCACGGGACCCGAAAAGGCGACGAGCCCCGTGCCATTGGCACGGGGCTCGTCTTCGATGGACCGGGGGTCTCTGCAGCCCTCAGGACTCCGGCGCGGTCCGTCAGCTCATGGTGATCATGATAGGCAAGGCTGCCCTAAATTTGCAAGGCCTTCGTGTCGGCTCGCCCGCAGAAATCTCGGGCGCTGCCCGGCAGCGCGTCCGCGCAGTCCCGCCTCGCCGCGCACCGGCAGGCCGAAGCCGACCAGCGCGTCCAGGACCGCCTGTCCGCGACGCATCCCGACGACCTCACTCGAGCCGGCCAGCTGCGGCACCTGGGTGGCGGCGACCACGATGGCCGTGCCGACGGTGTGCCACATCGACGCGACGCTGACCACTCCCTCGCTGACCTCGTGGAGCCTGCGGAACAGCGGCGCCAAGGAGCGGTGGCATCGGTGTGCGATCCACGTGGCAAGCGCGGCCTCACTGGGGAGTTCGACGACGCCCTCGGCGGCGCTGCACGGATCCTCGGGCAGAACCCGCAGGGTCGGGTCGACCACGCCGAGCCAATCGATCGCACCCTCGGAGTCGACGTGCACCCACAGGTTCTCCAGGCCGGTGTCCCAGGCCCGACCTTCGAGCACCACCAACGCGACCACGCGCCCAATCACCGCATGCGCGAGCGTCGCGGCCAACTGCTGCGCAGCGGCCGTGCGACTATCCATCTCAAGTGCGGCGTCGCGGTACATCTGCTCGAACTTCTCACCGCTGAGCGCGGACGCCAGGGGCCACCACCGCCGTTTCGACACGTCCTCCATGACGGCCACGCCGTACACCCGCGGACATTCGGGATAGAGCGACCGAAGCCGCCGACTCGACTCATGCAGCGGCAGCATGCGGCGGATCGCCATCCCCGCGATCAACGGGTCGTCGACTAAAGCGGTCACCCGGACACCTCCCAAGTTATGATTAGGTAAGCCTAACCATAAAAGTATGCCGCTGATTTCGACGGCATCTTGTGACCGCTCTCACACAAAGGAGTCTCTGTGATGGCCTCTTTCCAGGTGATTTGTGCCTGCGAGCGGGCCTGGAGCCGGTGTGCGAACTGATCCACGACCCAGTTGTGTACGACGCCGGGTAGTAAATCCGAGTAGTCTGAGCCCATTGCGTACGGAGATGAACGGATCATGACGAAAATGGCGCGGCTAGGGGAGCTGGAACAGGCGGTCATGGACCACCTGTGGGCGGCCCCCGAGCCCCAAACGGTGCGGCAGGTGCACGAAGCGCTGCGCGAACGGCGGGACCTGGCCTACACCACGGTGATGACAGTGCTCCAGCGACTGGCCAAGAAGCATCTGGTCGTGCAGCACCGCGACGACAGGGCGCATCGTTATGCGCCCACACATGGACGCGACGAATTGGTCGCGGGCCTCATGGTCGACGCACTCGAGCAGACCTCCGACAGCGGCATCCGTCGGGCGGCGCTGGTCCACTTCGTCGAGCGCGTGGGCGTCGACGAAGCGCGGGCGCTGCGCCAAGCGCTGGCCGAACTCGAGGCGAAGCATGGCCTGACAGGGCCCGCTGGCGAAACCGCCGTCGGCTGAGAGACACTGTCAGCGTGTCCGCGCTGGCCTTCGCCCTCCTAGCTGTGGTGCTGGTTGGTCCTGCTCCGGCGGTGCTGGCACGGGCGAAGTGGCCGCTGCGGGCGCCCCGGGCCGCCCTGGTGCTGTGGCAGGCCGTCGCCGTGGCCGCCGTCCTGTCCACGTTCAGCGCCGGAATCGCCATCGCCAGCGGCCTGCTGGCACCCGGCCTCGACGGACGTCCAACCCGCTCGCTGACGGCTGAAATCGACCGGCTCGGCTGGCCGCTGTGGCTCCTGTACGTGTCGGCATTCGCGGTCACACTGCTGGTCGGCGCGCGTCTGATCGTGAAGATCATCGGCGTGGCCGTGGCCACCCGCCGCCGCCGCGCACACCATCGCATGCTCGTCGACCTGCTGAGCGTCAACCACGGCTCCCCCGCCGCACAGGCGTGTACGCGGGCCAGCGAGCTGCGCATCCTTGACGTCGAACAGCCACTGGCCTACTGCCTACCCGGTGTCCGCAGCCGGGTGGTGGTCAGCGAAGGCGCGCTGGCCGCGTTCGACGACTCCGAGGTCACGGCCATCCTCACGCATGAGCGCGCACACCTGCGGGCCCGGCATGACCTGGTCCTCGAGGCCTTCACCGCGGTGCACGCCGCGTTCCCGCGCTTTGTCCGCAGCGCGAGCGCGCTGGATGCGGTGCGACTGCTGATCGAACTCCTCGCCGACGACGCCGCGGTGCGCGCGGCCGGGCCCACACCGCTCGCCCGCGCCCTGGTGGCCTGCGCCGCGGCCCGCCCGCCGTCCGGGGCCCTGGCCGCCGGCGGCCCCACGACCGTCGTCCGTGTCCGCAGGCTCGCGGGCCGGCCGAACAGCCCGGCGTTCGCCACCGCGGCGTATCTGAGTGCGGTCGCCGTGCTGGTCGTGCCCACGATCGCCGTCGCGGTCCCGTGGCTGACCGAGCTGAAGCGCCTCATCACCGGCTGAGCTGTGCCGATAGCCTGTTCGACACATCCCCCACAACCGAACCTCCTCCACAACTGAACGAAAGGGCGCTCCATGACCTCCCCCGGCTCCGAGTCCACGAACGGCACCGCGCAGATCGGAGTCACCGGCCTCGCCGTCATGGGCTCCAACATCGCCCGCAACTTCGCCCGGCACGGCTACACCGTCGCGCTGCACAACCGCTCGATCGCCAAGACCGACGCCCTGCTCGCCGAGCACGGATCCGAAGGCAACTTCGTGCGCAGTGAGACCATCCCGGAATTCCTTGCCGCACTTGAGAAGCCGCGCCGGGTTCTGATCATGGTCAAGGCCGGCGACCCGACCGACGCCGTCATCAACGAGCTTGCCGACGCCATGGAGCCCGGCGACATCATCATCGACGGCGGCAACTCTCTCTACACCGACACCATCCGCCGCGAGAAGGCGATCCGCGCCCGCGGACTGCACTTCGTCGGTGCGGGCATCTCCGGCGGCGAAGAGGGTGCGCTCAACGGCCCGTCGATCATGCCGGGCGGCCCGGCCGAGTCCTACGAGAGCCTGGGCCCGCTGCTCGAGGAGATCTCCGCACACGTCGACGGCGTGCCGTGCTGCACCCACATCGGCCCCGACGGCGCCGGACACTTCGTCAAGATGGTGCACAACGGCATCGAGTACTCAGACATGCAGTTGATCGGCGAGGCCTACCAACTGCTGCGCGACGGCCTGGGCAAGTCCGCCTCCGAGATCGCCGCGGTGTTCGACGAATGGAACTCCGGCGACCTGGACAGCTTCCTGGTCGAGATCACCGCCGAGGTGCTCAAGCAGGTCGATGCGAAGACCGGTAAGCCGCTGGTCGACCTGATCCTCGACGAGGCCGAGCAGAAGGGCACCGGTCGCTGGACCGTGAAGTCCGCACTTGATCTCGGCGTGCCGGTCACGGGTATCGCCGAGGCCGTGTTCGCCCGTGCGCTGTCGGGTTCGGTTGCCCAGCGCAAGGCCACCACCGGACTGGCCTCCGGCGACCTCGGCGCCAAACCCGGTGACGCAGAACAGTTCACCGAGGACATCCGTCAGGCGCTGTACGCGTCGAAGATCATCGCCTATGCGCAGGGCTTCAACCAGATCCAAGCCGGCTCCGCCGAATACAACTGGGGCATCACGCCCGGCGATATGGCGACCATCTGGCGTGGCGGCTGCATCATCCGCGCCAAGTTCCTCAACCGGATCAAGGACGCCTTCGACACCGACCCCGATCTGCCCACACTGATCGTCGACCCGTACTTCCGCAGCGCGATCGAGAACGCCATCGACGGCTGGCGCCGCGTCGTGGTCAAGGCCACCGAACTGGGCATCCCGATCCCGGGCTTCTCCTCGGCCCTGTCGTACTACGACGGCCTGCGCACCGAGCGACTGCCCGCGGCGCTGACCCAGGGGCTGCGCGACTTCTTCGGCGCCCACACCTACGGCCGCATCGACACCGATCCGGCCCGGCGGTTCCACACGCTGTGGAGCGGCGACCGCACCGAGGTCGAGGCCTAGCACTCACCCCCCTCTGTCGCGGGGGGGAAACTAGACTCGGCGGCGTGCAGTTCCTTCACGGCCACCAGCCGGCGTATGACCTGACCTACGACGACGTCTTCGTCGTCCCCAATCGCAGTGACGTCACGTCCCGGTTCGACGTGGACCTGTCGACATCGGACGGCACCGGCACCACGATCCCCGTGGTGGTGGCGAACATGACGGCAGTGGCTGGGCGCCGGATGGCCGAGACCGTGGCCCGCCGCGGCGGCATCGTGGTGATACCCCAGGATCTGCCGATCGACGCGGTCAAGGAGACCGTGGACTTCGTCAAGAGCCGCGACCTGATCGCCGACACCCCGGTCATGCTCTCCCCCGACGACTCGGTGTCCGACGCCACGGCACTGATCC
Source organism: Mycolicibacterium confluentis (assembly GCF_010729895.1). Lineage (NCBI taxonomy): Bacteria > Bacillati > Actinomycetota > Actinomycetes > Mycobacteriales > Mycobacteriaceae > Mycobacterium > Mycolicibacterium confluentis. Next base: position 2,260,388 of record NZ_AP022612.1, on the reverse strand, counting down.
ACAAGCGCGCGCACGGCGCGGCGGTCGTGGTCTTCGAGAATCGGCCCATCGGCCTGGTGACCGAGGCGGCCTGCGTGGGCGTCGACAGGTTCGCCCGGGTCCGCGACATCGCCGCGCCGGACTTCGTCAGCGCCCCCGTCGGGACCGACCCGCGCGGGATCTTCGACATGCTCGAGCACGCGCCGATCGACGTCGCGGTGCTGACCGAGGCCGACGGCAGCCTGGCCGGGGTGCTGACCCGGACCGGCGCCGTCCGGGCTGGCATCTACACCCCGGCCGTCGACTCCCGGAACCGCCTGCGCATCGCGGCGGCGGTCGGCATCAACGGCGACGTCGCGGCCAAGGCGCAGGCGCTGGCCGAGGTCGGCGTCGACGTTCTGGTGGTCGACACCGCGCACGGCCATCAGCTGAAGATGCTCGACGCGATCAAGTCGGTGTCCTCGCTGGATCTGGGCCTGCCGCTGGCCGCGGGCAATGTGGTCTCAGCCGACGGCGTGCGCGACCTGGTCAACGCCGGCGCCACGATCGTCAAGGTCGGTGTCGGTCCCGGTGCCATGTGCACCACCCGGATGATGACCGGCGTGGGTCGCCCGCAGTTCTCCGCGGTGCTCGAATGTTCGCTGGCTGCAAGGGAACTCGGCGCGCATGTCTGGGCCGACGGCGGTGTGCGGCATCCCCGCGACGTCGCGTTGGCGCTGGCCGCGGGTGCGTCGAACGTGATGATCGGCTCGTGGTTCGCCGGCACCTATGAATCCCCCGGCGACTTGATGCGCGACCGCGACGGCCAACCGTACAAGGAGAGCTACGGCATGGCCTCCAAGCGCGCGGTCGCGGCCCGCACCGCGGGCGACGATGCATTCGACCGCGCCCGCAAGGGCCTGTTCGAGGAGGGCATCTCGACGTCGCGCATGGCGTTGGACCCCGAACGCGGCGGTGTCGAGGACCTGCTGGACCACATCACCTCCGGCGTACGCAGCACGTGCACCTACGTTGGGGCCGCGACACTGCCCGAACTGCACGAGAAGGTCGTACTCGGGGTGCAGTCAGCCGCCGGGTTCGCCGAGGGCCATCCCCTGCCCACCGGATGGTGAGGCGAACGCCAGCACCGTGCCGCGCACCCCGACGGTGACCTGATCGCCGGAGGCGGCCGCGACGTCGGCTTGGGTGTGCACGCTGACCTGGGCGCCGCCGTCCAACCGAACGCGAAGGACGGCGCGCGAACCGTAGTAACGCCTGTCGGTCACGGTGCCGCGCGGATCGTCACCTCCGCCGAGGTGCAGCTGTTCGGGCCGCGCAACCATCGTGACCGGGCCGTCGGGAACCGGAATCCGGACCGGATGTGCGCCGAGCGCGGTGCGCACCACGCCCCCGCGACAGTCTCCGGCCAATTCGACTGTGCCACCTACGAATCGCGCGACCTGCAGCGTCGCGGGACGGTCGTACAGGTCTGCCGGAGCGGCGTGTTGGGCGATGGTTCCGTCGAACAGCACGGCCACCGTGTCGGCCAGCGACAGCGCCTCATCCTGATCGTGGGTGACCAGGATCGCCGTCGTCCCGGACTCTCGCAGGATGGCCGTGATGTCCTCTCGGACACGCACTCTCAGCCCCGCGTCCAGTGCCGCGAAGGGTTCGTCGAGCAGCAGGACCCGCGGACCCGCCGCCAGCGCGCGGGCCAATGCGACGCGCTGCTGCTGCCCACCGGACAACTGCCCCGGACGGGCGTCGGCAAGCCCGGACAGTCCGACCACCTCGAGCCACCGCGCCACGACCGCGGCCGAGTCTCGCCGGTGCGCTGCGCGCAGACCGAATGCGATGTTGCCCGCGACCGTGCGGTGTGGGAACAGCGCACCCTCCTGCGGCATCAACCCCACGCGGCGCCGATGAGCGGGGACCGCGGCGCCCGATCCGGCCACGACGTCCCCCGCGATCCGGACGGAACCGGCGTCTGGGCTCTCGAAGCCGGCGACGATCCGCAGCAGGGTCGTCTTACCGCACCCCGACGGTCCCAGCACAGCCGTCATGGTGCCCGCGGGCACCTGCAGGTCGACACCGTCGAGCACCCGCAGTGCGCCGAACGCTCTGCTTATCCCGCTCAAAGTCACCTCGGCGGACGCCTCAGCCACCACGCACCCCTCCCGCTCTCGTCGTCCAGATCCCCAGTGCCGCAGTCGGTATCGCTGCGAACATCACCAGCGCCACGGCATACGGCGCGGCGCTGGAGTAGTCGCTGACGAAACTGTGCGCCCACAGCCGAGTGGCCAGCGTGTCCGTGCCGGTCGGATGAAGGAGCAGAGTCACCGGGAGTTCCTTCATGCACGTCAGCAGCACCAGGGCCGCCGCGGCGGCGATCCCGGGCGCAGCGTTGCGGGCCGTCACGGACGCGAACGCCTGCACCGGTGAGCGCCCGAGGGATTGAGCGACCTCATCGAGGCGCACGGGGCTGGCCTCCACCGCCGCACGTACCGATCCGACCGCCAGCGGAATCAACAGCACCGCGTACGCGAGGATCAGCAACGGTGCACGCTGGTAGATCGGGTGCAGCAGCAGCACTCCCAGCGACACCATCGCGATCGCGACGACGATGCCTGGCAGCCCGTGGCTCACATAGGACGCGCTCTCAAGCAGTCTGGTGTTCGGCGTGCGATACCTCGCCGCCAGCACTCCCAGCGGCAGCGCGGCCGCCGTGCTGACCACGGCGGCGATCGCCGACAACCACAGCGTGGCGGCCAAGGCGTCCCACCACTGCTGGGCGTCCCACCGAAGGCCGCCGGCGCTGAGCCAGTCCGACAACGCGAAGAGCGGGACTGCGATGGCGGCGAGCAGAACCGCCACCGCCACGGCGGTCGCCACCGGGCGCCAGCGCCCCAGCGAAATCACCGCCGCCGGACGCGGACTCCCCGATCCCACCCGCGCGTCGGCCCTCCCGCGGGCCAGTCGCTCGGCGACCACCAGGGCGACCGCGAACACCAACAGCAGCAGCGCCAGCACCGCGGCGCGGGACGGGTTGAACCCGGACCGGTAGGCGCCGTAGATCACCCACGTGAACGCCTCGTAGCGCATCGCCGCGACCGCACCGAAGTCACTGAGCACGTACAGCGCCACCAGCAGGGCACCGGCGGTGATCGCGGGCCTGGCCGACCGCAGCGTGACCCCGAAGAGCACCGACCAGCCGTGGTGACCGAGTGACCGCGCGACCTCCTCCTGCGCCGGATCAGTCCGGGCCAACGCGGCCAGCGTGGTGAGGAACACCAGCGGATAGCTCACCAGCGTCAGCACCAACACCGAGCCCCACAGTCCCTGCAACCACGGGAACAACGAAATCCACAGGAAGGCAACCAGATAGCTCGGCATAGCCATGGGCAGAGTCAGCGCCACCGCCAGAAACCGGCGGCCCGGCACGTCGGTGCGCGACACCAACACCGCGAATCCCACACCGAGCACCACGCAGGCCGCGGTCACGAGCAGCACGAGCGCCGCCGACCGCCCGATCAGCAGCGCCGTGCGGGGTTGCAGCAGTTCATCGAGCACGAAACCGGCGCCGCGCCCCAGCGCTCGCTCAAACAGATAGACCAGCGGCACCAACGTGGCTGCCACGACCGCGGCCGCCACCAGCGTCAGCAGCGCGGGCGGACGGCCTCCCGCGCGGGTGCGCGCTGGCCGAGCGAATCCCAACCCGCTCAGTTGGTCAACAGTCCGGTCTCCACCAGCAATTGCTGGGTGGCCTCGAGATCATCGAGCGACGACAGATCCACCGCAGGTGGGTTGAGGTCGGCCAGTGCCGGCATGTCGCCGTCGGGTTGGACGCCCGCGATCAGCGGATACTCAGCCGTCTCGCTGGCGAAGTACTTCTGGGCCGACTCCCCCACCAGATACGCCGCGAACTGTTGTGCGGCCTCGGGATGCGGGGCTGCGGCGAGCACGCCAACGCCCGCGACATTGACCAGGCCGCCGGGGTCACCCGCGGCCAGGAACTGGTTGCGGGCCACCACGTTCTCGGCACCCTTGCTGTCGATCAGCTCGTAGAGGTAGTAGTGGTTGATCAGCCCGAGCGCGATCTGGCCTTCGTTCACCGCGTCGCGCACCGCGCCGTTGCCCTCGTACGGTTTCGGGTCCTGGGCCTTGAACGCCGTCAGCCACTGCTTCGCCCCGTCGTCCCCGCGCAGAACCCGCAGGCCGGTGACGAACGACTGCCACGACGCGTTGCTCGGGGCGAACCCGATCTTGCCCTTCCACTCCGGAGCCAGCAGCCCGTCGATGGAGTCCGGCGGCGTCGGCGCCAACTCCGGGTTGTAGACGATGACGCGGGCGCGCCCCGACACTCCGACCCACGTGCCGTCGGCCGCCGAGTACTGCTTCGGCACCACGGCCAGCGTCTCGACCGCCACCGGCGCGAACAGTCCGGCGTTCGACACCGCGCCGAGCGCGCCTGCGTCCTGGGACAGGAACACGTCCGCCGGAGACTTGTCGCCCTCGGTGATCAACTGCGCGGCGAGCTCGCCGGATCCGGCGTAGCGGGCCTCCACTTCGATGCCGGTGTCGGCGGTGAACTGTTCGAACAGCGGCGCCACCAGGTCCTCACTGCGACCGGAGTACACGACGACCTTCTCGGTCTTCTCAGCGTTGTCGCCGCCCGCGGACTCCGGGCCGGATTCACCGCTGGAGCACGCGGACAACGCCGCCGCCAATGCGATCGAACTCAATCCCGCTGTGAGCTTCGCCATCATCGTCGCCATGCAGATACACCTGTCTGTCCGATCGGGGGTGGTGCGGTGAGCAGCCTCGATCCGCAACCTACCATCGACTGAGGATCGCCTAACCGAAGGTCTCGGGTCCGGTGATGGACCGCAGGCGACCAGAATCCCGCTACGATATGTGGTCACACTGCGCGGATTCGCGCACGCGCCGACGTTGAAAGGGACCACGTGCCGCAGGCACCCGTCGAGGCCGCTCCAATTGAGCGGGACCTCCAGGAGGCGCGGCACGCGCCCGCCTCCGCCGACTCTGACGAACCCTCCTCTAGTCAGCCGGGCCATGTGCCCGGCGCCCATTTCGAGGCCCTCGCATGACCGGGTGGGTCATGGCACTGAGCGTGCTCGCCATCCTGGTCCTGACCGCGGGGACCGCGATGTTCGTCGCCGCCGAGTTCTCGTTGACCGCGCTGGAGCGCAGCACCGTCGACGCCAACGCCCGCACCGGTGATCGGCGCGACAAGTTCGTCCAGCGGGCGCACCGCACGCTGTCGTTCCAGCTCTCCGGCGCCCAAATCGGCATCTCGATCACCACCTTGGCCACGGGTTTCCTGGCCGAACCGGTGGTCGCCCGCCTGCTGCATCCGCTGCTCGACGCGGCGGGACTGCCCCCGAACCTCTCCAGCGGGTTGGCACTGGCCCTGGCGCTCCTCATCGCGACTTCGCTGTCGATGGTGTTCGGCGAACTGGTGCCCAAGAACCTCGCGGTGTCGAAACCCGTTCCGACAGCGCGCGCCTCGGCTGGGCCGCAACTCCTTTTCTCGGCGTTGTTCACCCCGGCGATCAAAGCCACCAACGGCACCGCCAACTGGATTCTGCGGCGCATGGGCATCGAACCGGCCGAGGAACTGCGGTCGGCACGCTCGCCGCAGGAACTGGTGTCGCTCGTGCGCACGTCGGCCCGCAGCGGATCGCTTGACGCCGTGACGGCCACTCTGGTGGACCGCTCACTGCAGTTCGGCGACCGCAGTGCCGAGGAACTGATGACGCCACGCTCGAAGATCGAGGCCCTGCAGGCCGACGACACCGTGGCGGACCTGGTCCGGGCCGCGACCGAGACCGGATTCTCGCGCTTCCCGATCATCGAGGGCGACCTCGACGAGACCATCGGTATCGTGCACGTCAAACAGGTCTTCGAGATCGCGCCTTCGCGCCGCGCGGAAACCAAGCTCGCGGTGCTGGCCCAGCCCGTCGCGGTGGTGCCGTCGACCCTGGACGGCGACACCGTCATGACGCAGATCCGCGCCAACGGTATGCAGACCGCGCTCGTGGTCGACGAGTACGGCGGCACCGCGGGCATGGTGACCGTGGAGGACCTCATCGAGGAGATCGTCGGTGACGTGCGCGACGAGCACGACGACGCGACACCCGACGTCGTCGAGGCTGGCAACGGCTGGCAGGTGTCGGGCCTTCTGCGCATCGACGAGGTCGCCAGTGCGACCGGATTCCGCGCGCCCGAAGGCGATTACGAGACCATCGGCGGCCTGGTGCTCGACGAACTCGGCCACATCCCGGACACCGGGGAGTCGGTCGTGCTGCGCGCGTTCGACCCCGACGGCGGGTACGACGATCCCGTGCGCTGGCGCGCCACCGTGATCAGGATGGACGGGCGCCGAATAGATCAGCTGGAGCTCACCGAATTGGGCCGAGGGCACGAGCATGACACCGAAGGGAGGGCCCACTGATGGGTGGCGATCTGTTCGGTGTGCTGCTGACGGTGGTGCTGCTGGCGGCCAACGCGTTCTTCGTGGGTTCGGAGTTCGCGCTGATCTCGGCGCGCCGCGACCGCCTGGAGGCCCTGGCCGAACAGGGTAAGCGCAGTGCGGTGACCGTGATCCGCGCCGGCGAGCGCCTGTCGCTGATGCTGGCCGGTGCCCAACTGGGCATCACGGTCTGTTCGATCCTGTTGGGCCGCGTGGGCGAACCCGCGGTGGCCCATCTGTTGGAGAAGCCCTTCGACCTGCTGGGCGTCCCCGATGCGGTGCTGCACACCGTGTCCTTCGTGGTGGCATTGGGCCTGGTGGTGATCCTGCACGTGCTCCTGGGTGAGATGGTGCCGAAGAACATCGCGATCGCGGGACCGGAGTCCACCGCGATGCTGCTGATCCCGATCTACCTGGTGTACATCAAGGCCGCCCGGCCGTTCATCGCGTTCTACAACTGGTGCGCCAACGTCACGCTGCGGATGATGCGGGTCGAACCGAAGGACGAACTCGACGTCACGGTGTCCACCGTGGAGCTTTCCGAGATGATCGCCGAATCGGTGTCCGAGGGTCTGCTCGATCCCGAAGAGCACACGCGACTGACTCGCGCCCTGCAGATCCGCAACCGCCACGTCGCGGACGTCGCGGTCCCGTTGCGGGAGATCCGTGCGGTGCCCGTGGCCAAACCCGGATCGGGACCCACGGTCGCCGCCGTGGAACAGGCCCTCGCCGACACGGGCTACTCCCGGTTCCCGGTCGCCGATGCGACGGGAGTCTTCATCGGTTACCTGCACATCAAGGATGTGCTCGCACTCGGTGACGATCCCGACGCGGTGGTCGACCCGCAGGTTGTTCGACCGCTACCGCGGGTCGCGGCCAAGCTGCCCCTGCCCGACGCGTTGTCCCGTATGCGGCGCATCAACACTCACCTGGCGCTGGTCACCGACGAAGAGGACCAAGTGGTGGCGATGGTGGCGCTCGAGGATCTCGTCGAGGACCTGGTCGGAACCGTCCGGGACGGGACCCACAGGGTCTGACATGCCGCCCACCGCAATCGCCGAAATCGTCCTGACGGAACAGGACTGGACTGAGGCGGCGCAACGGCACCGGGCTCGCGCCGAGAGGTTCCTGGCCGCGCACACGGGTCCGAAACCGCACCCGGTGTGGGATTTTCTGTTCACCTACTACAGCCTGCGGCCGCGCCAACTGCTGCGGTGGCACCCGGGATACGGAGTCGTGCTGGGCGGTGCCGCAGCCCGCGACTACGTCGAGCGCACGGGATACACGGGGCACCCGGCGGGGGCGACCGTCAGCGCGGCGTGGCTGCACGCCCGCCTGGGCACCGTGCGCTTCATCCTCGACCTGCTGCGCCGGACCGCAGCGCGTCCCCCGGCACACAACTGCTTCGGTCTGCACGAGTGGGCAATGGTGTACCGCCCGGACGCCGCCATCCGTCACGGCGGTGTGCCCCTGCGCCTCGGACAGGACGGGACGGACGCGGTGGTCGAGTCCATGCCGCTGCGGTGCTCGCACTATGACGCCTTCCGCTTCTTCACCGCCGATGCACGCCCGAAGAACGCGGTCGAACTGTCGCGCGAGACTCAGGCCGCCAATGAACAGCCCGGCTGCCTTCATGCCGCGATGGACACCTACAAGTGGACGTTCAAGCTTCTGCCGCTGACCGATTCGGATCTGCTCCTCGACTGCCTCGAGCTTGCGGCCGACGCCCGCGAACTCGACATGCGGGCCAGCCCGTATGACCTCGCCGAGTACGGGTTCGCACCGATCCGCATCGAGGACCCCGCGGGGCGCGCCGAGTACGTCCGCGCGCAGGCCGAGATCACCCGGCGGGCCGCGCCGCTTCGCGACGCCCTCATCCGGCGGTGCGAACTACTGGTCTCCGCGGCGGAGCCTGCCTGAGCGAGGTTGCCAGCGGGCGCCGAACTGACCCCCGCGGGATCGGATGCCCTCTGAGCGGCATCGTTGTGACCTGCGATGTGTCCAGGGCCACAGAAGGCAGACGGATAGGATGGATGGGATTGCCAGGCGAGGAGGACCAATGAGTGACCGCGTGAACGTCGGCAACCTGCGGGTTGCCAAGGTGCTGCACGACTTCATCACGAACGAGGCCTTGCCGGGCACGGGTGTGGACCCCGACAGCTTCTGGGCCGGTGTGGACAAGGTGGTCACCGACCTTACGCCGCAGAACCAGGATCTGCTGGCCCGCCGCGACGACCTGCAGGCGCAGATCGACAAGTGGCATCGGCTCCGCGTCATCGAGCCTCACGACGCCGAGGCCTACAAAGCCTTTCTCACCGAAATCGGTTACCTGCTCCCCGAACCCGAGGACTTCACGATCACGACTTCGGGCGTGGACCCGGAGATCGCCTCGACGGCGGGTCCGCAGTTGGTGGTGCCGGTCCTCAACGCACGCTTCGCTCTGAACGCCTCGAATGCGCGCTGGGGTTCACTGTATGACGCGCTGTACGGCACCGACGTCATCCCCGAATCCGACGGCGCCGAGAAGGGCTCGGGCTACAACCAGGTGCGCGGCGCCTTGGTCATCGCCTACGCCCGAAAGTTCCTCGACGACTCCACCCCGCTGCAGTCGGGTTCGTGGGCCGACATCACGGGTCTGAAGGTCGTCGACGGCCAGTTGGTCGCGGCCTTCGGAGAGGACCAGACCAGCGGTCTGGCGACCTCGGAGCAGTTCGCGGGCTACACCGGCGACGCGGACGCGCCCACCTCGGTGTTGCTGGTCAACCACGGCCTGCACCTCGAGATCCTGATCGACCCCGAGTCGCCGATCGGTTCGACCGACTCCGCGGGTATCAAGGACGTCGTCCTGGAGTCCGCGATCACCACGATCATGGACTTCGAGGACTCGGTCGCCGCGGTCGACGCCGAGGACAAGGTGCTCGGCTACCGCAACTGGCTCGGCCTCAACAAGGGCGACCTGTCCGAAGACGTCAGCAAGGGCGGCAAGACGTTCACCCGCGTCCTCAACCCCGACCGCACCTACACCGCGGGCGACGGCAGCGAGTTCACGCTGCCCGGGCGCAGCCTGCTGTTCGTGCGCAACGTGGGCCACCTGATGACCAACGACGCGATCGTCGACGCAGGCGGTGCCGAGGTTCCGGAGGGTATCCAGGACGCACTGTTCACCAGCCTGATCGCGCTGCACGGTCTCAAGGCCTCCGACGAGAACGGTCCTCTGACCAACAGCCGGACCGGCTCCGTCTACATCGTGAAGCCCAAGATGCACGGCCCCGACGAGGTCGCCTTCACCTGCGAGCTGTTCAGTCGCGTCGAGGACGTCCTCGGCGTGCCGCAGGGCACCCTCAAGGTCGGCATCATGGACGAGGAGCGCCGCACGTCGGTCAACCTCAAGGCCTGCATCAAGGCCGCCGCCGACCGCGTGGTGTTCATCAACACCGGGTTCCTGGACCGCACCGGCGACGAGATCCACACCTCGATGGAGGCCGGCCCCATGGTGCGCAAGGGCACCATGAAGAGCCAGCCGTGGATACTCGCCTACGAGGACGCCAACGTCGACACCGGCCTGGCCGCCGGGCTGTCGGGTCGCGCCCAGATCGGCAAGGGCATGTGGGCCATGCCTGACCTGATGGCCGACATGGTCGAGCAGAAGATCAGTCAGCCGCGCGCAGGCGCCACCACGGCCTGGGTGCCTTCGCCCACCGCCGCGACGCTGCACGCGCTGCACTACCACCAGGTCGACGTGTTCGCCGTCCAGGAGGAACTTGCGGGCAAGAAGCGCACGACGATCGACCAACTGCTGACCCTTCCGCTGGCCGATGCCGGCCTGACCTGGGCTCCCGAGGAGATCCATCAGGAGGTCGACAACAACTGCCAGTCGATCCTGGGCTACGTGGTGCGCTGGATCGACCAGGGCGTGGGCTGCTCCAAGGTGCCCGACATCCATGACGTCGCGCTCATGGAGGACCGCGCCACACTGCGCATCTCCAGCCAGCTTCTGGCGAACTGGCTGCGGCACGGCGTGATCACGGCCGAGGACGTCCGTGCGAGCCTCGAACGCATGGCGCCCGTGGTGGATCGGCAGAATGAGGGCGACGCCGCATACCGGCCGATGGCTCCGGACTTCGACTCCAGCATCGCGTTCAAGGCGGCCGAGGAACTCATCCTCGAGGGCGGTGCGCAGCCCAACGGCTACACCGAGCCGATCCTGCACCGGCGTCGTCGGGAGTTCAAGGCCAGTCTCGGCCAGTGACTACACTCAGCTCGAATGGCGGACCGGCGACACACAGCGGTAGCGAGTCAGGGGTGAAAAGGCATGGGTAGACACAGCATTCCTGACCCCGACGAACCCGATGAGGTCGCCGACGAGTCCGCCTTCGAGCAGAGTCCGCCGTCTTCGGAACCCGAGGCGGGCCACCATCACCGTTCCGAGCCTGAGGACACCGCCGGCTACGGCTACCCGGATCACACGTACGCCGCCGATGGGTATGCCGCCGACACCTACGAGGGCGACGACTACGACGACTACGACTCCGACGACGGGTTCGTCGCCGGGGACTCCAGCGCCGACTACGACGCTGATGCCGGGCAGTACAGCGCTGATCAGAATGAAGCCGGCCAGTATGACTCGGCTCAGAACGACTCGGCTCGGTACGACTCCGGTCAGTACAGCGCCGATGAGTACAGCGCTGACCAGTACGGCGACCGTCGGTACGACGCTGACCATCACGACGACCGTCAGGGCGTCTACTCGGACTACGACACCGACTACGACACCGAGTACGACGAGGACGTCTACGACGAGAGCGACACCCGCGCCCTGGTGGCCGCGGGTGCGCCCGACTCGCCGCAGACCTCGGGTGGACACCGCAACGAAGGGGACTGGACCGGCAGCCACCGCATCGTGACACCGGGCCGGCGCGGCGTGTCGTTCGGCGTCATCGCCGCTCTCGTCACCGTGGTGGTCGTCGTCGCCGGTTTCATCATCTGGAAGTTCTTCGGCGACGCGCTCTCGGATCGCTCCGGCGTCGCCGCCGACCGATGCCTACAGGGTGATGCCACGGTCGCGGTGGTGGCCGACCCAGCGATCGCCGGGACTCTGGGCGAGATCGCGAAGACGTTCAACGAGACCACGGGCCCAGTGGGCGACCACTGCCCCGTCGTGAACGTCACCACCGCGGACTCCGACGCCGTGGTCGCCGGGCTGGTCGGGCAGTGGCCCGAGAACCTCGGAGAGAAGCCGGCCCTGTGGATTCCGGGCAGTTCGGTGTCGCAGGCCCGACTGCAGGCGGCCGGGGGCCCGAAGATCGCGTCCAGCAATTCGCTGGCCACCTCCCCTGTTCTGGTGGCCCTGGCGCCGCAGTTGAAGCCCGTCCTCGAGCAGCAGACCTGGGCCACGCTGCCAGACCTGCAGAACGACCCCGAGTCGCTCAACAAGCTCAACCTGCCCGGCTGGGGGTCGCTGCGGTTGGCGTTGCCGAAGACCGGTGACAGCGATGCGGCGTACTTGGCCGCAGAGGCGGTCGCCGCGGCCTCGGCTGCCCCCGGCGCATCCCCGGACTCGGGCGTCGGCGCCGTGTCGGCACTGCTGTCCGGTGCGCCCAAGCTGGCCGACGACAGCACCGACGAGGCCATGAAGGCCCTGCTCGACGGTGACGATCCGGCCGCCCGACCGGTGCACGCGGTCGTCACGACCGAACAGCACCTGATTCACCAGGCCCGTGACATCGACGATGCGAAAAATGTGCTGGCGTCCTGGATTCCGCCGGGTCCCACCGCTGTCGCGGACTTCCCCGCGGTGCTCTTCGTCGCCGACTGGCTCGAGGATCCGCAGGTGGCCGCCGCCAGTTCCTTCGAGAACTTCCTGCGCAAGCCCGAACAGACGGCCACGCTGACCGAGGCCGGGTTCCGTGTCGAGGGGTCCGATCCGCCGACCAGCGATATCACCGACGGCGCTGCCGTCGAGCAGACCCTGTCCGTCGGCGACGACACCGTGCGCGTGGCCTTGGCCAACGCCGTGGGTGAGCCTGTCGCCGCACCTGCGTCAGCCTCGGACGCCGCGGTGACGATCATGCTGGACCGGTCGTTGAATCTGGCGCCCGTGATCGCCGGCCTGAACTCGGCCGTCGATGCTCTGCCACCGTCGGCCGCGGTCGGGCTGACCACCTTCGACGGTGCCGTGGGCACCACCGTGGTGAATCTCGGTGTGCTCTCCGACGATGTCGACGGGCAGCCTCGCCGCGAGGCCATTACGTCCTCGCTGTCGGGCTTGACCCCGACGGGAGGCGCGGTGTCGTTCACGACGCTGCGCAACGTGTACGCCGAGGCGTTGGAGAGGTTCACCCCGGGCCACACCAACCGCGTGCTCGTCATCACCTCGGGCCCGCACACCGACCAGTCGCTGGACTCCGCGGGCTTGCAGGACCTGATCCGCCGCAGCGCGGACCCGGCCCGCCCCGTCGCGGTCGACGTCATCAATGTCGGCAACGACCCGGACCGGCCCACGTGGGAATCGGTTGCTCAGATCAGCGGCGGCACGTATCAGCATGTGCCGGCGTCGGATTCGCCGGAGATGGCCGCGGCCATCGCGGCGATGCTCAAGTGATCCGGGCAGTGCCCGCGATCAGTTACCGACCGCCGCCCATCGAGGGTGCAGGTTATCGGTGGCGATAACGCAGTTCGTCACCGACAACCTGCCCAGTCGACGCTTCAGTTGAGCCGACGGGCCGCCGCGATCAGCTGAAGGCTTCGATCGGCGGGCACGAGCACACCAGGTTGCGATCGCCGTAGGCGCCGTCGATACGCCGCACCGGCGGCCACACCTTGGGCCGGAAGGCCTTGCCCAGCGGGTAGGCGGCCTCCTCCCGGGTGTACGGGTGCGTCCAGTCCTCGACGAGCAGGCTCTCGGCGGTGTGCGGCGCCCCGCGCAGCGGGTTGTCGTCGACGGGCCACTGTCCGGAGCCGACCTTGTCGATCTCGGCACGGATGGCGATCATCGCGTCACAGAATGCGTCCACCTCGGCCAGGCTTTCGCTCTCGGTGGGCTCCACCATCAGCGTGCCCGCCACCGGGAAACTCATGGTCGGCGCGTGGAAGCCGTAGTCCGCCAACCGCTTTGCAACGTCGTCGACCGTGACACCGGTGGCCTTGGTGATCCCGCGCAGGTCGAGGATGCACTCGTGGGCCACCATGCCGTTCTCCCCGGTGTAGAGCACCGGGTAGTACTCATCGAGGCGGCGGGCGATGTAGTTGGCCGAGGCGATCGCGGTCAGCGTGGCCCGCCGCAGGCCCGCCGCTCCCATCAGCCGGATGTAGGTCCACGTGATCGGCAGGATCGAGGCCGAACCATACGGCGCGGCCGACACCGGATGCCCCTGCGGCAGTTCGTCCGCCAGCGGGTGGCCGGGCAGGAACGGCGCCAGGTGGGAACGCACCGCGACGGGGCCAACCCCGGGGCCACCACCGCCGTGCGGAATGCAGAACGTCTTATGCAGATTGAGGTGGCTGACGTCGCCGCCGAACTTGCCGGGCCGGGCCAGGCCGACCAGCGCGTTGAGGTTGGCGCCGTCGACGTACACCTGACCGCCCGCGTCGTGCACGGCCGCGCAGATCTCGGCGATGTCGTGCTCGTACACGCCGTGCGTGGACGGATACGTGATCATCAGGGCCGACAGGTTCTCGGCGTGCTCGGTGACCTTGGCCTTCAGGTCGTCGAGGTCGACGTCGCCGTTCTCACGGCACGCCACCACCACGACGCGCATGCCGGCCAGCGCGGCCGACGCCGCGTTGGTGCCGTGCGCGCTCGAGGGGATCAGGCACACGTCGCGGTGGATCTGCCCGCGCTCGCGGTGGTAGTCGGCGATGGCGAGCAGACCCGCGTACTCCCCCTGTGATCCCGCATTGGGCTGCAGGGAGATCGCGTCGTATCCCGTGATGCCCGTCAGCCACGACTCCAGGTCGGCGATCAGGCGGCGCAGGCCCCGCGTGTCCGAGGCGGGCGCGAACGGGTGCTGGCGGGCGAACTCGGGCCAGGTGATGGCCTCCATCTCGGCGACCGCATTGAGCTTCATCGTGCATGAACCCAGCGGGATCATGCTGCGGTCCAGCGCGATGTCCTTGTCGGACAGTGCCCGCAGGTAGCGCATCATCGCGGTCTCGGTGCGGTGGCTGGTGAACGCCGGGTGGGTCAGGAACTCCGAGGTCCGGGTGACGACACCCGCGCCGCGCGGATCGGCGGGCGCCACCCCGAAGGCGGCCAGCACCGCGGCGACGTGGGCGTCGGTGGTGGCTTCGTCACACGCGACCGACACGTGGTCGGCGTCGACGCGCCACAGGTTGATGCCCTGCGACTTCGCGGCCGCGATCACTTCGTCGGCGCGTCCGGGGACATGCGCCAGCACGGTGTCGAAGTACTTGTCGTGCACAAGAGCGTCACCGAGGGCGGCAGCGATGGCCTCGGCGTGGCCGTGCACGCGGCGCGCGATCGCCACGAGGCCCTCGGCCCCGTGGTAGCTGGCGTACATCGCGGCCATGACGGCCAGCAGCACCTGGGCGGTGCAGATGTTCGAGGTCGCTTTGTCACGGCGGATGTGCTGTTCGCGGGTCTGCAGCGACAGCCGGTAGGCCGGTGAGCCGTCGGCGTCGACCGAGACACCGACCAGGCGACCGGGCAGTTGACGGGCGTGCTTGGCGTGCACGGCGAGGTATCCCGCGTGCGGGCCGCCGAAGCCCATCGGTACGCCGAATCTCTGGGTGGTGCCGAAGGCGACGTCCGCGCCGAAGTCCCCAGGCGGGGTCACGACGGTGGCCGCGAGCAGGTCGGCGCCCACGGCGACCAGGGCGCCGCGCTCATGCGCCTCGGTGACCAGCGCCGACCAGTCGGTGACGCGTCCGCTGGCGCCAGGCAACTGCACGACGACACCGAAGAAGTCGCCGTCGGGCAGGCCGTCCCGCAGGTCCGCCGTGACGATCTCGATGCCCAGAGGTTCGGCCCGGGTCGCCAGGATCGCCGCGGTCTGGGCGAACACGTCGACGTCGACCGCGAGCTTGTTGGCCGGACCGCGCACCGCGCGGTGCATGAGCGTCATGGCCTCGGCCGCCGCGGTGCCCTCGTCGAGCATCGACGCGTTGGCCACCTCGAGGCCGGTCAGGTCGCCGACCATCGTCTGGAAGTTGAGCAGCGCCTCGAGGCGGCCCTGGCTGATCTCGGGCTGATAAGGCGTGTAGGCCGTGTACCAGGCCGGGTTCTCCATGATGTTGCGCAGCAGCACCGGCGGCGTGAGGGTGTCGTAGTAGCCCTGGCCGATCATCGACACCGCGACGGTGTTGGAGTCGGCCATGGCCCGCAGTTCGGCCAACGCCTCATGTTCGGCGGCCGGCGCGGGCAGGTGGTCGAGGCCGGGGGCGACGCCGGCCTCGAGTGCGTCCAGGATCCCGGCGGGCAGTGCCTTGGCCGCCAGTTCGTCCAGCGATGCGACGCCGATGACGTCGAGCATCGTCGCGAGGGCATCGGAATCGGGACCGATATGGCGGTCGGAGAACAGATCGTGGACGGTCACAGCGGGCTCCTCGGGCAGGCGAAAGCGCACCCTCCCCCTCTGTCGTCCACCCGAACGGGCGCCTGAGAGATTCGGCTGTGCGCCTTTCCCCATGGGCGGGCGGTCCCGGTGGGGACTCGCCGCTTTCCAGAGGCACCGTGGCCAGGCGCGGTCCTGGGGCCTGAGAGGTTGACGGAGAGGTGTTGCTCCTTCGGCGTCCGTGGCTGGCAACCACGGAACTCTCCCGCGCTGAGCGATGCGTTGAGTAGTTTACCCGGGGTCGGAGCCCGGGTGGCGATCAGCCGATCTTGCGGTCGCGATGCTTGCGCCGCGAGGCCAGTTCGTCCTCGGGCGCGGTGATGGACTCGCCACCGTCGGCGCGTTCACCGGGGAAGTCGGCGATGGCACCGGTCAGTTCGCGCATCGCGCCGCTGACGGCGATGCCGAACACGCCCTGACCGCCCTGGAGCAGGTCGACGACCTCTTCGGCCGACGTGCACTCGTAAACCGTGGTGCCGTCGGAGAACAGCGTGATGTTGGCGAGGTCCTGAACACCGCGCTGACGCAGGTGGTCGACCGCGACGCGGATGTTGTGCAGCGAGATGCCGGTGTCGAGAAGGCGCTTGACGATCTTGAGGACCAGGATGTCCTTGAAGGAGTACAGACGCTGGCTGCCGGATCCTGCGGCGCCGCGGATCGACGGAACCACCAGCGACGTGCGCGCCCAGTAGTCGAGCTGACGGTAGGTGATGCCCGCGATCTGGCAGGCGCTGGGGCCGCGGTAGCCGACCAGTTCGTCGGGCACCGAGTCGTCGGGGAACAGACCGGCCTGTACCGGCTCAGACACCGGGGCCGGCACCGAGTCGTCGAGGTCCAACTGTCCTTGACGTGGCTGCTCGCTCACCGTGCTTCCTCTCGCCGATCAGGCTTGTAGAGAGCATACGCTCCTCAACGTCTTCCCAACGGTTTCTCAGGCCCGCTGCACTGCATACTGCAGCCGGTCCACGACCCGTTCAGATGTCCCAAGTATGGACGTTGCGGTCGACTCGCCCGACCTTGCGATCGGCGTGTCGAGCCTCACGAGACTGATCCGTGACCAAGGCAGCTCAGGTGGCCTTGAAATCGTCCGGCGACACGCTGTCGAGAAACTCCTTGAACTTCTCCACCTCGTCCTCGCGAACAGGCCCGGAGGACTCTTCGTCGTTCTCGTCGGGGATCAGCAGACCGGCCTCCGCCAGGACCGCCTCCTCCACGTAGATGGGCACCCCCACCCGCAGCGCGATGGCCACCGAATCCGAGGGACGCGCCGAGACCGTGATGTCGCGATCGAAGACCAGGTCGGCGTAGAACGTGCCCTCCTGCAGATCCACGATGCGCACTTCCTTGAGCGAATGCCCCAGCGCGGCAATGAGATCCTTGATCAGGTCATGCGTCATCGGACGTGCCGGCTCCACGCCCTGCTGTTCCAGGGCGATCGCCGCAGCCTCCGGCTGGCCGATCCAGATCGGCAAGTACCGATCTCCCGTGGTCTCCCTCAGCAGCAGTACCGGCTGGTTCTGCGGCTGCTCCACACGAATGCCGACCACACGAACTTCACCCATCAGCGTCTGCCCTCCGCATGACCGCAATGCCACGGCCAACTCTAGTCCTCACCGCTGCAGAACGTCGCGCACAGCCGACTTGATCAACGACGTGTGCAGAGTGATCGCCAGGGCCGCCACCTCACGCGCCAAGTCGTCCGCGCGGTCCCGGGCACCGGCCTTGTCGGCCTTGACCAGCGGCCCTGCGATCTGCGCGATGAGGTCCGACTGCCGGTCGGCGGCCGACCGGAATGCCCGCAGATGCCGAGGCTCCACGCCGTAGTCGGCCAGGGCCCGCGCACACTGCAGGATCACCACGGCGTGTTCGTCGAAGAACACCGCCGTGGCGCTCTTGAAGATCGGTGTGACCACGCCGGCCTTGAGCAGCGCGCCGAGCAGTTCGTCGGTCTCGGCGGTGTCGCCGCCCGCCTGCTCGAGGAGGTCCTCCCGGGTCAACCGAACACGATGGCCCACGCCGTTCTCGGGCGCCTCCGGCCCGTCTGCGACGAGTCGAGGCACCACATACGGCGACCCACTGCTCGGCAGTTCACCGTCGGGTTGGGCGTCCAACTGGGACTTGATGACCTTCAGCGGCAGATAGTGATCGCGCTGCGCGGTCAGGATGAACCGCAGCCTCGCACAGTCGTAGGCCGTGAACCGCCGATATCCCGACGCCGAGCGCTGAGGCGTGACCAGCCCCTCGGCTTCCAAGAAGCGGATCTTGGAGATGGTGACATCCGGGAAATCGGGTCGCAGCAGATCCAGTACCGCTCCGATCGACATCCCGGCGAGTGCGGGAGTATCGGGTGCGGTCACTAGCCCTCTGGTCCCCCGTCGTCAGTCTTCGGTCCGGTGAGGAACACCAGACGGAACTTGCCGATCTGGACCTCATCGCCGTTGGCCAGCACGGCCGAGTCGACCGGTTCGCGGTTGACGTAGGTGCCGTTGAGGCTGCCCACGTCCACCACCTGGAACTCGCTGCCCTCAAGGCGGAACTCGGCATGCCGCCGGCTCACGGTGACGTCGTCGAGGAAGATGTCGCTGTCGGGGTGGCGGCCCGCCGATGTGGTGGCCTGATCCAGCAGGAACCGAGAACCGGCGTTGGGACCCCGCTTGACGACCAGCAGAGCGGAGCCGACCGGGAGTCCTTCGACTCCGGACACCGTGCCCACCCCGCCGGTCGCGGCCGGTGCGTCCAGTTCGTTGAGGAAGTCGGCCCGGAAGACCGAGGTGGTCTCCACGGTGAGTTCCTCAGATGACTTGTCCGCGCCCGAACCGCTGTCTTTTTCCGTCACACGCTGCTCCTCACAGGCTGCTTGTGGCGATATCGCCGGTGAAACTTGGCCACCCTCACGTCTCGTGCCGTTGCGCACTTCGACGTTACCGCGCGACGGGCGTCGATGTGCCCGGCACGCCAGAAAGGATGCTGGCAGGCACCCTAACAACAGTCACTCGGTGAGTGTGGCGCGGTAGGCCTCATCGTCGAGCAGGCTCGGTGCCGCGGCGTCGAGATCGGCCTGCTCGACCTGCAGGTCCAGCAGCCATCCGGCGCCGTACGGATCGGAGTTGACCAAGTCCGGGCTCGCCTCCAGATCACCGTTGACGGCAATCACTTTGGCCGACACGGGCGCGTAGAGATCGGACACCGACTTGGTGGACTCCACTTCGCCGAAGGTGTCGCCGGCGGTCAGTTGCGCGCCGACCTCGGGAAGCTGGACGAAGACCACATCGCCAAGGGCCGACTGGGCGTAGTCGGTGATGCCCACCCGCACGGTGCCGTCGCCGGTGCGACGGACCCACTCATGCTCGGTGGTGTACTGCAGATCGGAGGGGACCTCGCTCACGACGCTCCTGACATTGGGTCGGTTGACGGTTGTGGCGGCGGGTTGCCGCCACGGCTGCTCATTTGACGGGCTGAGCGTATTGGCGCGGTTTCGGTTGTCGCAACAAGGTGACGTCGATGTGGTCGGACTGTTCGACCGTCATCGACCCGCCGACCCGTTCGACGCTGTCGACGGCTCCGCCCGGAATGTTCATCGCCGCCGCCAGCGTCGGCGGATCACCAATGGCCGCAACGGTATACGGCGGCGCCAGGGTGACGCCGTCGATCTGCAGGGCACCCGGCGACCCGGTGATCCAGGTGTCGACGCCGACTCGGACGCCTCGTTCGGGTGTTGTGATCTCGATCGCTTCGGCGCCCGCGGCGCGCAGTTCGTTGACGACGTCGAGCATGGGCTCGGGCGCCACGCCCCGCACCGGGTCCTCGATCCGGATGGTCACGCCGGGTCCCGTCGCACCGACGGTTCCGGCCAGAATCGACAGTGCCGCCAGCCGGGCCCGCGCGGTGTCGATCGCGGCGTGATCCGAACTGCCCGACGCCTGCAGCGACGCCAGCGTGCGCTGCAGTTCGACGACCTCGGTGTTCAGCGCGGCCTCCCGCTGCTGCAGCGAGTCCAGCAGCACCAGCAGATCCGCGGGACGCGCGGTCTCCAGAGAGTCCCCGGAATCCGTGCTGCGGACCTGTGTGGCGATCGCGACACCGAGCACGACACACAGCAGCACCGCGAGCGCGCCGAACAACAACTGCCGCCGCGACGAGGGCGACCCGTCGGCATCGTCGGGCATCTCATGGCGGCCGTGCTCGGGCTCCGCCGGCTCCGTCGGCTCTGGAGGTGGATCCGGCGACTCGGGGGCGATCGGCGTCTCGTCGGTCACGTCACGCCCCGAACAGGCGGCGCCGCAGCGCGGCGGCGTTGCCGAAGATGCGAATTCCGAGCACCACGATGATCGCGGTGGACAGCTGGGTGCCGACCCCGAGTTGATCGCCGACGTAGACGATCAGGGCCGCGACCAGCACGTTGAAGACGAACGAGACGACGAAGACCTTGGCGTCGAAGATGTGTTCCAGATAGGCCCGCAGACCACCGAACACCGCGTCGAGCGCCGCGACGACGGCGATCGGCAGATAGGGCTCGACAAACTCCGGCACGCTCGGCTGGAACACCAACCCGAGCACGATGCCGACCACCAATGCGGCGATGCCGATCAATATCGCTCCCCCTGCACCCCGACCATCATCATCATCCCTTCTGCCTGGCGAACACGACATCGCGACTCGCGCCCGCGGGCACCGAAACACCGTCGCCGGAACTGACTGTCACTCCCACGCCATAGGACGTCTCCAACAACCGCAGACGCTGCAGACCCGTGCTGCGCTCGAAGTTCTCCCGCATGGAGTTCGGCGGGCCGATCGCCGCGATCGTGTACGGGCTGCTGATCGGATTGTTGTCGACCAGGATCGCGCCGCCGGCCTGCCGAATGGTGACGTGCGGGCCGACCCTGATCCCGCCGACGCTGATCGCTTCGGCGCCGTCGGCCCACAATGAGTTCACGGCCAGTTGCAGGTCGCGATCGAGAATGACCTGCTGACTGCCCGGCAGGCGTTGTTTTGAGACATCGGTCAGATCTCGCCCCAGGGCCGGTTCGGTGACCGTGACGGTCAGGCCCGGGCCGATCAGCGCGGTGCTGCCCGCGGCGAGACTGACGCCGTCGAGGTCGTCCAGCAGCTTCTGCCCCTCGGCGTCATCGGTCAACTGTCTGCGGGCCAGGTCGTCGACCTGAGCGGCCAGGGTGTCGCGGCGCTGCGCCAGGTCGTCGGTCGTCGTCGCGGCGGCCTTCACCGAATTCGCCAGACCGCGCTGTGTCGCCGACACGCCGGGTGCGGTGGACCGTGCCTGCGCCATCGCCGCGGCGAACACCACAGCGATCAGCAGTGCCGCGAGCGCCTGCCAGACCCAGTCGTTCCGGCGCCGGGCACCCGTGCGGTCGCGCTCGGCCGCGGCAGCGGCGTAGCCGGGGTCGAGATGCTCGGACAGCAGCGAGCGCAGCAGCGACGGCACCGGCAGCTTCCGGACCTTCTGAGCCTGGTTGGCGGACAGTCCGGCGACCGGTTCGTAGCCGCCCAACGCCCGGTCGGGGGTGCTCACCGCGCCGCCTTGGACACCTTGGGCATCCGCCGGACAACCAAGCCGAGTTGGGCGACGTAGAGCGCGAAGGACCAGAGGTACATCCAGATGCCCCAGATCAGGAAGCCCCAGCCGACTGCGCCGATCACGTGGCTCCACAACGCATCCCACTGTCCCAGCAGGATCAGGGGGAATCCCGACATCAGCGCGAACGTGGCGGCCTTGCCGATGTAGGTCACCGGCAGGGCCGACAGACCGCGGCTGCGCAGCACCGGCAGCATGGCCGCCAGCACGGCGTCTCGCGCGATGAGCACGACGATCACCCACCACGGGATGATCCCCGCGATGGCGAAGGACACCGGGACGACGACCATGTACAGCCGGTCCACGGCGGGGTCCAGCAGTTCCCCCAGCCGAGACGACTGATTCATCACGCGGGCGATCTTGCCGTCGGCCCAGTCCGACGCTCCGCTGATCATCAGCACAGCCACGGCGAGTGCATAGGCGTGCTCGTTCAGCAGCAGATGGACGAACACGCCGATCAGAACGAGCCGAACGACGCTGAGCACATTCGGCACGGTCAGCACCCGATCGCGTTGATCGGGCGTTTCGGCGTCCATGGCGCCTAGGTTAATCCGGTTTGGCTAACGGAAGACCCCGGGCAAGCTCAGCGCCGAGAGCGTGTCGTCCTTGAGCGGATTGTCATGCACCATGTACGTCCACGTCGAGGTCGGCCGCGCGAGCTTCGACAGATCCAGACCGGGCTCCCCTTCGAGCAGGTTGGCGGTCTCGAACGTCTGCTGGCCGGCTTCGATCGCGTCGGCGGCCAGCGATGCGAACGCGTCGACCGCCATCCGATGGAACTCGTCGAGCGGGTTCTGCCTGCCCAGGGCACGCAGGTGGATGCTCTCCCGGATGTCGGCGAGGTACGCCTGGTGGTCGGCCCAGCCGCGGTCGAGGTGGTACAGCATGATCAGCCGGCAGATCCGTTCGAGGTCCGCCTCCGACAGCGTCTCGGCCAGCTCCTCGTACCGGTCGGGCGACAGCTCCTTGAGTTCGTCGCGCGCGGCCGTCGTCGACAGCAGCGTGTTGCGCCGCTCGACGATGATGGCGCGCTGCTGCGCGATCAACTGGTTGTAGCGCCACGTGTTGGCGTGCACCTCGAGCAGCCCACCCTCGGCGATGCGCTGAGCGTGGTCGATGAGGTCCGCGGCCTTCGGGCTCAGGATCCGGCCCTCGTCGTCGGTCTCGGTGGGCAGCTTGCCGGGGTCGAGGTGCGAGACCACGACCTCGTCCTGCCAGCTCGCGAAGAACACCGACGAACCCGGATCACCCTGACGGCCCGCGCGGCCGCGCAGCTGGTTGTCGAGGCGCTCGGTGTTGTGCCGCCCGGTGCCGACCACGTGCAGGCCGCCGAGCTCGACGATCTTGTCGTGGTGCTCCTCCTCCGAGCCGCCGAGCCTGATGTCGGTGCCGCGGCCGGCCATCTGCGTGGAGACCGTGACGGCGCCCAGCTTGCCCGCCTCGGCGATCACGGCGGCCTCTTCGGCGTCGTTCTTCGCGTTGAGCAGCACCGCAGGCACGCCGCGCTTCACCAGACGCTCGTGCAGTTCCTCGGATTCGGCCACGTCGTGCGTGCCGACCAGGACGGGTCGGCCCGTCGCGTGCACCTCGGTGATGTGGTCGATGACCGCGTCGGTCTTGGCGGCCGCCGTGATGTAGACGCGATCGACCTCATCCTCGCGGATGTTCGGGGTGTTCGGCGGGATCGGTGACACGCCGAGCTTGTAGAACTGGCGCAGCTGTTCGCCGGCGGCCAGCGCGGTGCCGGTCATTCCGCAGACCGTCGGGTACCTGTTGATCACGGCCTGGACCGTGATCGTGTCCAGCACCTCACCGGTCTCGGTGGTCTCGATCCCCTCCTTGGCCTCCACGGCGGCCTGCAGGCCGTCGGGCCAGCGCTGCAGCTGCGCGATCCGCCCGCGGGAGGCGTTGATCAACTGCACGGCGCCGTCGCGCACGATGTAGTGCACGTCGCGCTGCAGCAGCACGTGGGCGTGCAGGGCGACGTTGATCTCGGTCAGCGTGGTGCCGACGTGCGTCTCGGAGTAGAGATCAATGCCGCCCAGGGCCTTTTCGACCTTCTGCGCGCCCGTCTCGGTGAGGTGGATGTTGCGCTTGTCGGCGTCGGTCTCGTAGTCGACGTTCGGTGTCAGCGAGCCGACGAGTTCGACGATCTCGAGTCGGGGTGTCTCGCGGTGGGTCGTGCCGGCGAGCACCAGCGGGACCAGGGCCTCGTCGACCAGCACCGAGTCGGCCTCGTCGATCAATGCGACGTCGGGGTTGGGCGACACCAGATCCTCGACGTCGGTCACCAACTGATCGCGCAGGACGTCGAAACCGATCTCATTGACCGACGCGTAGGTCACATCGCTCCCGTAGGCGTCCCGGCGCTCGGCGGCGGTCGACTCCTCGGTGATCCAGCCGACGGTCAGGCCCATCGCCTCGAACAGCGGCGCCATCCATTCGGCGTCGCGGCGAGCGAGGTAGTCGTTGACCGAGATGACGTGCACGTGCCTGCCGGCCAATGCGTAACCCGCCGCAGCGATCGCGCCCGCCAGAGTCTTGCCTTCACCGGTTGCCATCTCCACGACGTCCCCGGCCAGCATCCGCAGCGCGCCCTGCAACTGGACGTCGAACGGGCGCAGGCCCGTCGACCGGTCCGCGGCCTCGCGGGCGATCGCCAGGAACTGCGAGATGTCCGACGAGTCGGCCAGGTCCTCGAGGACCAGAAGCTGGGCGGCCTTGCGCAACTGCTCGTCGTCCAGGTCGGCGGCCTTGGCGTCGAACTGCGCCGAAGCCTCCACCTCCGCCATCGAACGCGCCTGATTTTTATCCGTGCTGGCGCCCAACAGCTTCCAGAATCGCCCGCTGAAGCGTCCGGGCTTCGCGCTGGGGCTCTCGGCCTTGGACCTGTTCTCTGTCTTGGAACTACGTGCCACAGCCTTACGGTACGCGTTGCACCCCCACGGCCTGCGGTGTCCTCTGTCAGCGGAACAGGGCATGTCGCGGGTGAAACCCCCGCGGCGGAACGGCTGAGCCCATCCTGTCGGGGTAGGTTGCCGGGGTGGAACTGTTCACGACGTCGCTCGACTGGGGCAACGAGCTGGTGGTCTCGTTGCTGTGGATCGCCAAGGCCTGGTTCTGGACCGCCATCGCCACGCTGTTCGTCCTGTTTCTGATCGGCCGGTTCACCACCTGGGGCAGGCAGTACTGGCGGATCACGGGTGCTTACTTCACTGAGCCAGAATCCCGCGTCAAGGTGTGGCTGTGGCTGTCGCTGATCCTGCTGCTGGTCGTCGCCGGCGTGCGGATCGACGTGCTGCTGAGCTTCTGGAACAACGACATGTACTCGGCCGCGCAACTCGGTGTCACGGGCGAGAATCCTGCGGTTCGCGATTCCGGTGTGCACGGCTTCTGGACGTCATGGATCGTGTTCGCAGCCTTGGCGACGCTGCATGTGGTCCGCACCATGGTGGATCTGTGGTTCATGCAGCGGTTCATGCTGGCCTGGCGGGCATGGCTGACCGACCGGATGACCGGGGACTGGCTCGACGGGCACGCCTACTACCGGACGCGTTTCATCGACCACACGATCGACAACCCTGATCAGCGCATCCAGGCCGACATCGACATCTTCACCACCGGCGCCGACTCGCTGCCGAACACGCCCAACAAGCTCACCACGAGCACACTGCTGTTCGGCGCCATCGAGGCCATCCTGTCGGTGGTCTCGTTCACCGCGATCCTGTGGAACCTGTCGGGCGAACTCACTCTGTTCGGTGTCACGATGCCGCGCGCGATGTTCTGGGTGGGCCTTCTCTATGTGGTCGTCGCGACGATCATCGCCTTCTGGATCGGCCGTCCGATCATCCGGCGCGCGTTCGACAACGAGAAGTACAACGCGGCGTTCCGCTACGCGCTCGTGCGCCTGCGCGATGCTTCCGAGGCGGTCGCGTTCTACCGCGGCGAATTGGCCGAACGCCTGCAACTGCGCAAGCGCTTCGAGCCGGTCGTCGCGAACTACCGCCGTTACATCAACCGGATGGCGGGCTTCCTGGGATGGAACCTGACCATCAGTCAGTCCATCGTGCCCCTGCCCTGGCTGATCCAGGCTCCCCGGATGTTCGCCGGTGAGATCAAACTCGGCGACGTCACCCAGACTGCGTCGGCGTTCAGTTCAGTCACCTCCGGCGTGTCGTTCTTCCGCAACGCCTATGACAACTTCGCCGGGTGGCAGGCCTCGATCATCCGTCTGCACGGACTGGTGGTGGCCAACGAGGAGGGCCGCGCCCTGCCTACGCTGAACGTCGAGCCCAGTCGCGATGCCGTGCTGGAACTCACCGACGTCGAGGTGCGCACCCCGACCGGCGAGCAGTTGATCGACGACCTCGACCTCCGCCTGAACACGGGCGACACGCTGATCATTTCGGGTCAGTCCGGCACCGGTAAGACGACGCTGCTGCGCAGCCTCGCCCAGCTGTGGCCCTTCACCACCGGCACGCTGCACTGCCCGGCCGGCGAGCACGAGACGATGTTCCTGTCGCAGATGCCGTATGTGCCGCTGGGTGATCTGCGCGCCGTGGTGTCCTATCCGTCGCAGCCCGGCGAGATCCCCGACGCGGACCTCATCGCGGTCCTGGAGAAGGTGGCGTTGCCGCAGTGCGCCCGTCGCCTCGACGAGGAGGCGGACTGGGCCAAGGTGCTCTCCCCCGGTGAGCAGCAGCGCATCGCGTTCGCCCGTATCCTTCTCACCCGGCCCAAGGTGGTGTTCCTCGACGAGGCCAGTTCCGCGCTCGACGAGGGCCTCGAGCACATGCTCTACCAACTGGTGCGCACCGAACTGCCCGACACGATCCTGGTCAGTGTGGCGCACCGGTCGACCGTGGGGCAGCACCATGAGCAGCGTCTTGAGCTGCTCGGCGGTGGCGAGTGGCGGCTGGCCCCGTGCGAGGAGGCGACTGCGCCCGCCTAGCGGGTGCGGGTCGCCGCATGCACTCCGGCGCGGCGACCGAAGAACGAGCCCTCGCCCAATTGCGTGCCGCTCGAGTAGTTCTTGCCGTCCTCGGCGATGTTCGACGCGCATGCGCCCGCGGCGTACAGACCCGCGACGGGTGTTCCGTCTTCGCGCAGCACCTCGCCGTCGAGTGACACTGCCAGCCCGCCCATCGTGAATCCCGAGTACATGGCGCGGCCCAGCGACAAGTCGAACGCGGCCCACGGACCCTGATCCTGTGCGGCGACGTAGTCGGGCTTCTTGTGGAAGTCGGGATCGTGCCCCTCGGCCGCGTTGCGGTTGTAGCGGTCCAGCGTGGCTGCCAGGTTGCCCGGCGGAATATCAAGGGCCGCTTCCATTTCCGCGACCGTCTCCCAACCGTCGATGAACTTGATCAACGGCATCTCGGGCATCTGCATGTGCGCCTCGTCGACGATCAGGTAAGCGATCTGATCGGGCTGTTCGAGAACGAAGGCCGAGGTCCGGGAGTGATAGGAGTCCTCGGCGACGAACCGCTGACCATCCTTGTTGACGATCACGCCGGTGAGCAGGATCTCCGGCGGGTACGCCGCGGCCGTGATGAACAGGCCGTCGAGGTTCTTGGCCACGCCACCGGCCGACACCCCCATCCGGATGCCGAGGCCGTCGTCGTTGGGGTTGCCCAGGATGTAAGGCGCAACGCTGCCGTGGTGCTTGGTCTTTCGCTCCTGGCCCAGTGCCGGGGTGTGCTCGGCGACCATCTCAGGATTCATGGCGAATCCGCCCGCGGCGATGACGACGGATTTCGCCTTGACCGCGCCGGTCTCGCCGAAGTGCTTCCAACTGACCCCGACCACCGCGCCCTCGTCGTCGACGATCAGGCCGGTCACGCCGGTCTCGTAGCGCATTTGCACACCGAGTGAGTCGGCGCGCTTGAGCAGAAGGTCGATCACCATCGCCGCGCCGCCGAGTTCACCGGGGACCGGCACGGAGTGCCCGCGCGGTGCGGGCTTGGCCTGCTCATCGAAGGGCCACACCTTCTCGTTGCCCGTGTAGGACAACCCTTCGGTGCCGGGCGGGACGACGACCTTGCCGGGATAGAAGCTGCGCTCGAACTGAAAGCCCAAGTCCTCCAACCAGTTGAAGTGTTCGACGCTTCCCTCGCAGTAGGCGCGGATCTTCTCGTGGTCGGGTTCGTGGGCCACGGCGACGAGGTATTTGTACATCTCCTCGGAAGTGTCGTCATGCCCCGTGGCCTGCTGCACGGCGGTGCCTCCGCCGAGGTAGAAGTGCCCGCCCGCCATCGACGTGGTTCCCCCTGCCGCCGCCGCGCGTTCGAGCACCAGGACGTTCGCCCCGGCCGACGCGGCACTGACCGCGGCGCATCCGCCGGCGATTCCAAAGCCGATCACCACGACGTCGACGTCGTCGGACCACTGTTCGACGGTGCTGGCGTTGCGGGTTGCCGGGATCTCGTTACTCACACTTGCTCCTGCTTGATGTAGTCGAAGAAGGACTTGATCTCGTCTGGGATGTAGGCGATCTCGATGTAGGGCACGCCGGCGTCCGGCGCGCTGACGTAGGCGAATTCCATGCCACCGGGCATGACACCACGCGTCACGACCTCGGCACCCTCGGCCTCAGCCTGGGCCAGGGCCGCGGCGAACGCCACGGGGTCGTCTGCGGTGATGCAGATATGGTGCAGTCCCGTGCCGCCTGCGCGCAGGAAGTCGTCGTAGATGTTGTCGCCGCGGACCGGTCGGATGAGTTCAACCTGCATGTCGCCGACGTAGCTGAGCGAGATGTCGGCGACGTAGTCGGCCGGGGCGCCGCGGTACGTGCAGGATTCCGGACCGAAGTGCACGTCGGGCATGCGGACCCACTTGCGGGCGCCCAGCAGTGCGGTCAGTGCGGTCTCCGTCGCGTCGAGGTCACGCGTCACCCACGCGATCTGGACAGGCGTCCGGACACTAGTGCTCATCACGTCGAAGGATAGCCCAGAGCCCTCGGCGCGCCTAGAAACAACCCGGCAACTGGGACGATCGGCATCGGCGTTGCGATCAGAACACGTTCTATTCCGCGACGAACGAGTCCAGCACCATCCGCAGTTGAAGGTCGAAGACCTCGGCGGGATCGGTCAGCGTGTCGGCGCCGTACTGTCCGAACACCTCAAGGCTGACTGCCCCGATCAAGGCGGCCCACAGCACGAAACCCCGCGCCACCGCGGCGTCTCCGGCGGCGACGTCGAACTCCTCGCAGACTCGGCGGAAGTCGGCCGAGACGGTCTGCGCAACAACGACGTCCGTATCAGCAACGGCACCGGCGGCCACCCCTGCCCCGATCGCCTCGAACAGCGCGCGAGCGACGCGGGTGCCTGGCGCGACGGTGACGTCGCGCGGCGCGTGGTACCCGGGCACGGGACTGCCGTACAGCAGCGCCCAGCGCTCCGGGTGCTCCACCGCCCACCGGCGCACCGCGTGCGCAATCTCCATGACCTGCCGGTCCCACGCGCCGCCTTCGATCCGGCCGCGGGCGCCGTCGACCGCGTCGGCGAGTTCGGTGTAGGCGTCGACGAGCAACAGGGTCAACAGTTCGTCGCGGTTGGCGACGTAGCGGTAGACCGCCGAGGACACCATCCCCAACTCGCGGGCCACCGCGCGCAGTGACAGCCCGGCCGCCCCGCAGGTCGCCAAATGCTGCCGCCCGATCTCGATGACCTGCGCCTCGATCCGTTCACGCGTCTCGGCTCGCTTGCCCACGGGCACCAGTGTGTCACACAGCGAGAGCACTGCTCTTGAATTTGCGACCACGACGTGACACCCTGAAAAAAGGAGAGCAGTGCTCACAAAGGAGGACGAGATGCCCACTCGATATGAGGCACCGGGATTGGCGGCACGGACGGGCAACAACGTCCTGCGCTGGCTCGCTGAGGCCGGCGTCAGCATTGCCGGCACCCGCGCGCTGCGAATCCGCGGCCGCAAGAGCGGCAGGATGCGCAGCGTCGTGGTCAATCTGCTGTCCATCGACGGCGTCGACTACGTCGTCTCCCCACGCGGCCACACTCAGTGGGTCCGCAATGCGCGGGCCGCCGGGTGGGTGGAGATCGGGCCGCGCTGGCATCGCCGGACCCGCGCGATCGTCGAACTCGATGACGACGCCAAGCCCGACGTCCTCAGGCGCTACCTTCAGCGGTGGTACTGGGAGGTCAAAGGCCACATCGCGGGCCTGACACCGGATTCCGACGACCGGCAGTTGCGTGCCGCGGCCCCGGACATCCCAGTCTTCGCGCTCGCGAGCTGACGCAGCCTCAGGCGGCCGGACGGATGAACGACGCAGTGTTCACGACGCCGACGTCTTCGCTGACCTGACCGGACGTGGACTCCCACGACACCGCCGCCGGGAACCCGCCCCATGTGCTGTTGAAGATGCCGACCATCACCGCGCGGTTACCGTCGAGAACATAGACTGGGCCGCCCGAGTCGCCCTTCTGGCTCACGACGCCGTTGGCCATGGTGAACCAACCGTTGTTGACCCGCTCGACCGTCCCGCAGCTCTCGCCCGTGATGATGCCGAAGTGGCAGATCGCCTGGCCCTGCGCAGGCACCCGGCCCGGCTCGGACTCCAGGGCCAGCCCGCGGGGAAGGATGTTGTTGACCGCGACGTCATCGTTCAACACGATGGCGCCGTAGTCGGCGATCAGATCCTCGGTGCGCACAGTGGCGCCGTTGGGCGTGTTGTCGCGGTACGCCGCCAGGTTGCCGATCGCTGCGCCGCTCGCGTCCGTCACCGGCCCCTCGCCGCGGCAGTGTCCGGCGGTGAAGGCCACGCGCAGAACAGGATCGACATAACCGAGAGTGCAGACATTGGCCGCGTGCCGGATCTCCATGCCGGGATGCACCAGGACCGGAGCAGCGGCGGCCGGTACGGCCGGCGTCGCCAGAAGAAGCGCGCCGACCGCCGACGCCACGGCGGAGCACACCGTTGCCATTGACCTCATCCTCAGACCGCGCACCGGCAGCTCCGATCACTAGGTGACCGTGGTGTGGAGGCCCCGGCCAGATCCATGCGTTACACAGTTATCGGCGAATAGAGATCAGTTCGTTACCGTTTTCCGAAAAACAGGTACGCGCGATTTCTGGCCCTTGTTCCCGACACGACAACGGCGGCCCGATCCACTGGGGATCGGGCCGCCGCATCGGTGTCGGGGAATCAATCGGGAATGGTCAGCACCTGTCCCGGATGAATCAAGTCCGGGTTGGCGACGCCACTCGCATCAGCGATTCGCTGATATTTGCTGCCGTCGCCGTAGAAGCGCTCGGAGATAGCCCACAGCGTGTCGCCGGAGACCACGGTGTAGGTCCGCGGGGCAGCCGGCGGCGGGGGCGGCGGGGGCGTCTCGACGGCAGCCGGTGCGACCTCGGGAGCGGCGGCCTCAGGCTCGGGGGCAGCTTCCCGGGTGGCCTCGGGGGCCGGTGGCGGCGGCTCGCTGGTGTCGGTCTTCGACGACCACACCGCGTCGTCTCCCGAGTACAGCACCAGGTTGCGGTCGTCCTGGAGCACCAGGCGAACATTCTTCTTGCCCTTGGTGTCGGTGTGCCAGACCGGCTTATCCGAGGTGTACAGGACGAAATTACCGTCCTTCTGGACCTCGGCACGAACGACGTCCTGGCCGTTCGTCGCCGTCGCCCAGACCGCGTTGCCGCGTGCGGCGAGAACCAGGTTCCCGTCGTCCTGGAGGGTCAGCGTGTACGCGCCGTTGTTCGACGTCAGCACACCACCCTTCTCGAGCTTCTGTCCTTCGGTGAGCGTGTCTCCCACGATCAACCTCTTTCATAGAAGGTGTCCCTGACCCTCGGGCCAGCCCTGCGCGCGAAGACTCACGATCGGTCGACCGCCGTCGTCGGCAACTTTGAGCCTACTCATGCTCTGTTTGCTGCGGAAGGGTTGGAGTCACCGTGATCGATGCCCGTCAGGAATCGAAGCCGAGCCCGAGGCGATCGAGAGTTCGAAGGAGGACATTGCGGTGCCCAGCCTGGTGATCGGCGCGATCGAGTGACCACCGCGTCGCCTGGATTCCCACGCTCGCCAACGGCTCGGGCGGAAACGGAAGGGGCTTGCTCCGCACCATCTCCAGTTCAGTACGCGCAGTCCTCCTGTGCTCGACCAGATCGAGGCAGACGTCGGCCGCGAATCGGGCCGCCGCGACACCGAGTCCGGTGAATCCGTTGACGTAGGCGACCTTGCCCTTGTACGCCGTGCCCCAGTGCGCGCAGAACCGCGTGTTGGTGTCGATGGCCCCAGCCCACCGGTGCGTGAAGCGGACGTCCTCCAACTGCGGAAACGTCAGGAAGAAGTGCGCCGCGAGGCGCCGATAGGTCTCCGGCCGATGCTCATAGGACGGATCGACCCGCCGGCCGAAGTGATAGATCGCGTCGTAACCGCCCCACACGATCCGGTTGTCCGCCGAGAGTCGGTAGTAGTGGAACTGATTGGCGCTGTCCCCCACACCCTGCCTGCCGTCCCAGCCGATCGACGCCAACTGGGACTCGGACAACGGTTCCGTGGCCAGCACGTAGTCGTAGACGGGCACGGTGTGGAACCGGTTGCGGCGCAGCAGGCTCGGGAACACGTTGGTGGCCAGCACCACGCGCGCAGCAATCACGGCATGCGCACCGGCCCTGACCCGCACCTCCGATCCCGCCCGGGTCAGCCCCGTCACCGGGGTGTGCTCGTGGATTCGCACACCGGCCTCGGCGCAGGCTCGCGCCAACTCGACCGCCAACTTGGCCGGGTTGACGATCGCACAGGTCTTGGGGTCGAACAGCCCCGCCAGATAGGTCGGCGAATTCACCTGGGCTCGAACCTGTTCACGGTCCAGAAACTGGCCTCCTCCCTCGGTGGCGGACTCGGAGAGCCACTCCACCTGATGAGGCTCGGTGGCCACGGTCAGCATCCCGCTGCGCTCCCACTCCACGTCCAGGCCGAGTCGCGCGATCTCCTCCTGCATACCGTCGAGGTTCTCCAGGCCGAGTTCGTCGAGGCGGTCCAGTTCGTCGGGCCAACGCGACCTGCCATTCTCAGCGCCGTGGGTGAGGCTGGCGTCGACGAATCCACCGTTGCGACCCGAGGCGGCCCAGCCCACTCGGTCGGCCTCGAGCAGCACCACGCGGGCCGATGGGTCTCGCTGAGCGGCGTGCAGTGCGGTCCACAGACCGGTGTACCCACCGCCCACCACCAGCAGGTCGCAGCTCACCGGGCCCGCGAGTGCGGGGAACTCGGGCCTGGTGTCACCCAACCCGTCCAGCCACATCGAACCGAACGCGGAGTCGGTGAGGGCACGGTCGATCAACTGCGGGTCGACGGGACGATCGAAGACGGTTTCCACGTCAGGCAGAGTACGGCCCCGACTCTCGGCGAGCCGGGAATCGGGGCGACGCGACGACCCGGCCGCCGGCCAGCTTGGTGAGCAGCGGACCGGCGATCGCAAGCACGAAGACGTAGGCGGTCGCGACGGACTCCACCACCTCGATGGCCTCTCCGACCAATCCGATGATCACCAGGGAGAACTCGCCGCGCACGATCAGCACCGTGCCCGCGCGCAGTTGCCCCTGCCTGCCTACGCCCTCGCGACGCGCGGCATACATCCCCGTCAACACCTTCGTCGCGCCCGTGACGACGGCCAGCACGACCGCGATCGGCAGCATCGGCAGCAGGTGTGAGGCATCCACCGACAGCCCGATCGCGAGGAAGAACACCGCGGCGAACAGGTCCCGCAGCGGCGAAAGCAGGTCGCGGGCCCGCTTGGCGGTCTCCCCTGTCAGGGTCAGGCCCACCAGGAATGCACCGACGGCTGCCGAGGCATGCACCCACTCCGCGAGCGCGGCGACGATCAGGGTCAGCCCGAGGATTCGCAGCAGCAGCAGCTCGGAATCCGGATGGGACACCATGCGACCCACGTGATGGCCCCAGCGGTAGGACACCGTGAAGGCGGCAGCCAGCGCGGTCATCGCGATCGCCATGCCGAACGCGGCCTGCAACCACGTGCCCCCAGCGGCCAGCACGGTCAGCAGCGGCAGATAGGCCGCCATCGCGAAGTCCTCGAGCACCAGCACCGACAGCACCGACGGGGTCTCCCGGTTGCCAAGTCGACGCAGGTCGCTGAGCAGCCTCGACACCACTCCCGAGGATGAGATGTAGGTGATACCCGCCATCGCCAGCACGCCGATCGCGTTCAGCCCGAGCAGCCAACCCGCGATGGCTCCCGGGGTCGCGTTGAGCAGCAGGTCCACCCACGCCGACGGCAGATGCCGACGCAGGCTCGCGGCGAACTCCGCGATCGAGAACTCCAGCCCCAGGGTCAGCAGCAGCAGGACGACGCCGATGCTGGCGCCTGAGGAGATGAAGTCGGCGGCTGCGGGGACGGATAGACCACCCTCTCCGAGCGCGAGACCCGCGATGAGGTAGAGCGGAATCGGTGACAGCCCAAAGCGCCGGGCCAACGTGCCCAACAGCGTGAGCGCGACGAGGATGAGCCCGAGTTCGAGCAGCAGAGCCACCGAGACGTGCACGGCCTCAACCTTTGTCGAGGATCTCTTCGACGCTGGCGATCCCGTCGTCGGTGCCGATCACGACCAGGACGTCGGCGCTGCGCAGTACCTCCTTGGGCCCCGGCGAGGGCAGCACCTCGTCGTCGCGCACGATGGCCACGATCGACGCCCCGGTCCGGGTTCTCGCCCCGGTGTCGCCCAGGGGTCGGTCGACGAACGGACTGCCGGGCCGCACCACGGCCTGTCCTGCACTCAGCCCGGGCACCTCGCGGGTCAGGTCGGCGAACCGTTCGGCGATCCGGGGTGCGCCGAGGATCTGCGCCAATGCCTCGGCCTCGTCGTTGGTGAGCCGGAACAGGGGGTGCGCGACGTCCAGGTCCTCGGCGGCGTAGAGGACCACCTCAAAGTCTCCGGTCCGTTTGGCCACCACACCGATTCGGTCGCCATCGGAATTGTCGAACTCATAGCGCAGGCCCACACCGGGCAACAGCACCTCTTTGACGTCCATGTGGGTCAATACTCCCCGCCGAGGTGCGGTCGCGGCGCGCTTTGCCTATCCGGAGACCCCCGCAGGCATTTCGCTGCCGCGCGGTGCCCATCCGGGTGGGCCGAAGATATAGCCCAATCGGTTCCGCAGTCCGCGGGTCGCACGCACATCACGGCCGATCGCC
This sequence comes from Mycolicibacterium confluentis, assembly GCF_010729895.1. Lineage (NCBI taxonomy): Bacteria > Bacillati > Actinomycetota > Actinomycetes > Mycobacteriales > Mycobacteriaceae > Mycobacterium > Mycolicibacterium confluentis. Next base: position 2,225,606 of record NZ_AP022612.1, on the reverse strand, counting down.
ACGTACTCGTGGGTCTGCAGTCGCCAGATGTTGAACGTGCCGACCTGTTTGGTCAGGCCGTAGTGCGGGCGGAACACCTCGGGCTGAAAGGTGCCGAACATGCGGTCCCAGATGATCAGGATTCCGCCGTAGTTCTTGTCCAGGTACTCCGGATCCATACCGTGGTGCACACGGTGGTGCGACGGCGTGTTGAACACGAATTCGAATGGGCGCCAAAGCTTGTCGATGCGCTCGGTGTGCACCCAGAACTGATAGATGAGATTGAGCGAGAACGCGAAGAACACCATCCAGGGCGGAACACCCAAGAGCGGCAACGGCGCCCACATCAGGATCTCGCCGCTGTTGTTCCACTTCTGCCGCAGCGCGGTGGCGAAGTTGAAGTACTGGCTCGAATGATGCGCCTGGTGGGTGGCCCAGACCAGCCGAACCCGGTGGGCCATCCGGTGATAGAGGTACCACAGCAGATCGATACCCACGATCGCGATGACCCACGTGTACCACTTCGACGGCGACAGATGCCACGGTGCGACATAGGCGTAGAGCGCGGCGTACCCGAGCAGCGCGAGAAACTTCCAGCCCGCGGTGGTGACCACCGACACCAGGCCCATGGACAGGCTCGTCCACGCGTCCCGCGTGTGGTACCCACCGGCGGGATGCTGACCGTCCTCGCCAGCTCTATCCTCGAGGGTCTCGAGCTTGCGGGCCGCCGTCCACTCGATGGTCAGCAGCAGGAGGAAGAACGGCACCGCGAAGAACACGGGGTCTCGCATCTGAGGTGGCAGCGCCGCCAAGAGGTCCTGCATGGCGATTCAGTCTAGTCGCGGGCCATGAGCCGTATCTCAACCCCAGCTCAGCGGAAGCTCAACACCTCGTCGCCCCACGCGGCGCGGATGTCGCGGTCGGGGTCATCGACCACGCGGTCGTGGCGGTCGATCACCAGTGCCCAGTGATCGGTCGCGGTGTAGGGCCGCCACGGCTCCCCCGCCGGGCCGACGGGTTCTCCACCTCGGGCGAAGTTCGCCCAGCGGGCCCGCATTCTCGCCGAGATCGCCTCCCCGATCTTGAGGCCGCCCAGCTTGAAGGTGATGTCCTTGGGCCCCATCACGAGATTCCCAAACACATACGGCAGTTCGGTGGCGTGTGCGGCACCAAGGCGCAGGAGTTTCAACATCGGCGTCGACCAGTCGAACCGATACACGTAGACCTGGGCGACCGCGCTGTGTCCGTCGGCGAACCACAACGTCGGCATCCGGAAGCCCACGTCACGCGCGACGTGCATCCCCCGCACCCGGGTCCGGATTCCGGAGTAGGCCGAACCGATCTCGGCCTCCGAGGGGATCGCCAGTTCAGGCTGTTCGGCCGCGATCTCCTCGAACATCGCGCGAATGGTTTTTGGGGCGATCGGCATCAGCGGGGACTTCATCCAGCGGAACAGCGAGGCCTCGTCCCGGTTGGTCCCGATGATCAGGGGCACGGACAGCGATCGGCCGTCCCGGGCGACCTTCACCGGATAGTCCGGCACCAGGTCACCGTCGACGATCGGCGCGAACGCCAAAGTCCCCGGCTTGGTGGTCGGCACCGCGTCGAACACCTGTTGGGACGCGTCCACCAACGCCTCGATGGGCACCGACCGTGCCTCACTGGCCGTGACGCCCAACCCGTCCAGCAGCAGGGCGGCGACGCTGCGGGCGCGCTCGCTGTCGTAGGCCGAGGTGGCTGGCGAACTCTGGGCGATCGCGCGGTGGAACAGACCGGCCGCGGACGGAGAGGTCAGCAGCGTGGTCACGATCCCGGCGCCTGCCGACTCACCGAACAGCGTCACCTGCCCGGGATCGCCGCCGAACCGAGCGATGTTGTCACGGACCCATTCCAGGGCCAACAGCACATCGCGCATACCGACGTTGGTGTCGAACTCGCCGTCACCGCCGAGGCCGCCGAGTTCCAGAAAGCCCAGCGCGCCCATCCGGTAATTGAGCGTCACGACGACGACGTCCTCACCGGCCAGCGCCCGTCCGTCATAGAGGGGTTGGCTGGCCGCACCGAAGATGTAGGCGCCGCCGTGCACCCACACCATGACCGGGCGGCCCTTCTGATCCGCGAGCGCCTGCGACGGACTCCAGACGTTGAGGAACAGGCAGTCCTCGGAGGCGCGCGTGCCGGTTCCGAGGGGGATCGGGCTGTCGGGTTGCGGGCAGACCGATCCGTAGGCCGTCGCGTCGAGGACCTCACGCCACGGTTCGGGTCGCACGGGGGCACGCCACCGCAGATCCCCCACCGGAGGTGCGGCGTACCGGATGCCCTTCCAGGCCGCGACAGTGCCGTCATCGACGCCGCGGACGGGTCCGGACCTCGTCTCGACGACGGGATGTGTGAGTGTGGGAGAAGCGGCCCCGGTCATTGTGGGTTCTCCATTCGTCGCACAGCGTGGTGATTCGCCAAGGCTACTCGCGGCACCCGGCCCGATTCGTGGTCATATGGCCACCTATCCTGGCGCGATGCGCAAATGGGCGCTGCTGGCCGCAGCCATCCTCACCGAGGTCACCGGGACGCTGGCGTTGCGTGCCTTCCAGGATCACTCGGCGTTCCTTGCTGTGGTTGTCCCCGGGTACGTACTGTCCTTCGTCTTCCTGGCCAACGTCCTTCGCACGGGAATGCCCGTCGGTGTGGCCTATGGAATCTGGGGAGCGTGTGGCACCGCGTTGACCGCGGTGTTGGCGACGCTGATCTTCCACGATCCATTCACGGCACCGATCATCCTCGGGATCGGGCTGATCATCGCGGGTGTGCTGCTGGTCGAGTTCGGCTCGCACAACGCCGCCGAGGCGCCGGCAGCGGGAGAAACCGCATGATGTGGCTGGCGCTCGCCGCTGCGATCGTCATCGAGGTCGTGGCGACACTGTCGCTGCGGGCCTCCGAGGGCCTCCGACGCAGGGTGTGGATCGCTCCGGTGATCCTGGGCTACGTCGCCTCGTTTGTGATGCTGTCGTGGTCGTTGTCGCTGGGAATGCCGGTGGGCATCGCCTACGGCGTGTGGTCAGCCTGCGGTGTCGCGCTGGTCGCGGTGATCGCGCGGTTCCTGTTCGCCGAGCGGTTGACGCCCATGATGGCCGCGGGCATCGGGTTGATCATCAGCGGTGTCTTGGTGATCCAGCTGATGGGCTCGGTCCACGCCTGACGGGTGCAAGTGCCGTGGCCAGCACGGCGATCGCCACGCCGGCCACCACCACGGACAGCAGGCTGAACCGTAGGCTCGCGGCGTCGGCGAGCGCGCCCACCAGCACCGGCGACAGCAGGAAACCTCCCCGCATCAGCCAGCTGACGATCGTCAGGCCCGTGCCGGGGCGCAGCCCCGCAACCCGGTCGGCGCCATGGAATGCTGCGGGCACCGCGCTGGCTACGCCGAGTCCCGCCAGTGCGAACCCGACGACCGTCATCGGAACGGTCGGGAAGGCCAGTGCTGTCCCCATCCCCACGGCGATCAGGACTCCCCCGGCCCGTACGACGGTCCGCTCGGAGAACCGGTCGACCAGCCGGTCGCCGATCAATCGGCCGACGAACTGGAATGACACCAGCGCGATGAATCCACCCGCCGCCAGCGCGGGAGGCGCACCCATCTGACCCAGGTACAGCGTCGCCCAGGAGCTGCCCGCGTCCTCGACGAACGCCCCCGCGATGGCCAGGGCGGCAAGGGCGGCCAGCGCCACCGGAACGGCGGTGCCCGAGGCGCCCCGCTCCTGGGACTTCGCGGCCGGATCGGTGACCACGGGCACGTCGCTCAGCGCGCGGAGGCTGAGCAGGCACACCACTGCGCACGCCACCGCCACCGTCGGCAACTGCCATACCCGCGGCACCCCCAGTGCCATCGCCGCAGCGGCCACCGCGCCGCCGCTGATCGCACCGACCGACCATGTGGCGTGCAGCGAGTTGATGATCGACCGCCCGTACTCTCGCTGCACCGACAGGCCCGTGGCGTTCTGCCCCACGTCGGTGACGGCGTCGGCCGACCCGGCGACGAACAACGCGACCGCGAACAGCGCCGACGTCGGCGCCACCCCAACGACCACGGTCAGCGCCCCGAGCAGCAGACTGCTGAACACCGCGACACCTCCCGGCCCGAACCGCCGGATCAGTGCGGCCGCGGTCAACCCGGACAGCAGGGCGCCCGCCGAAAAGGCCGCTATCGACAGGCCGAATGCCGTGTTCGACAACTGCAGGTCGGCCTTGATCTCCGGGAACCGCGGCACGAGGTTCGCAAACAGCGCGCCGTTGGTGAAGAACAGCGCAGCGACCGCCGTCCGCTCCCGTCGAATCCGCTGCTGCGACACCCCACGATCGTGCCGGATCCGCGTCTCGCGCGACGTGGCCGCGGTAAGCCAGCAAGATTGAGGCATGACCCCACCCGACACGGCCCTGCTCGACCTCGCGTCACGTCATGGCGTCGCCACCGAGTTCGACGACTGGACCGGCCGCCGGGTCCCCGTGGCGGCCGAGACGCTGATCGCGGTGCTGTCCGCGCTGGGTGTGCCCGCGTCGACGGCCGCCGAATGCGACGAGGCACTGAGGAAAGTCGACCGCGCGCGTTGGGCCAGGTCACTGCCGCCGACCATCGTGAGCACCGCGGGCGGCGAAACCGCGTTCTGGGTGCACGTCACCCACGGCGATCCGGCGCACCTGTGGATCAGACTCGAGGACGGCACCGTTCGGTCCGGCCTGCGTCAGCTCGAGAACCTCACTCCCCCTTTCAATCTCGACGGACGGCTGGTCGGCGAGGCGACGTTCGCGGTGCCCGCCGACCTGCCGCCCGGATACCACCGCCTCCATCTGAGCAGCGGTGACACCGAGGCGAGCGCGGCGTTGATCGTCACGCCGGCGTGGCTGGGACTGCCGGCCCGGATGGGGCATGGCCGCACCTGGGGCCTGGCCACCCAGCTGTACAGCGTGCGCTCGGAAAGGTCCTGGGGCGTGGGTGACCTGACCGATCTGACCGATCTGGCGGTGTGGTCGGCCTCGCGACACGGCGCCGGGTACGTCCTGGTCAACCCACTACACGCGGCCGCCCCGACGCGACCCATGGAACCCTCACCGTACCTGCCCACCTCGCGTCGCTTCGTCAATCCCCTCTACCTGCGGGTCGAGGCCATCACGGAGTACGGCGACCTTCCCAAGCGCCGCCGGCTGCGCCGGTTGCGTGCCGATCTGCGTGCACGCACGCGCGACCTCGACGCCATCGACCGCGATGCCGCCTGGGAGGCCAAACGCAAGGCGCTCAAAATGGTGTTCCGGGTGCCGCGATCGGCCGGACGGGAGTTGTCCTACGCGGCGTTCCGAGATCGTCGTGGCGCTGCCCTCGACGATTTCGCGATCTGGTGCGCGCTGGCCGAGACCTACGGCGCCGACTGGCACGACTGGCCCGCGGAACTGCAGCATCCGGAATCGCCCGCGGTGGCGGCGTTCGCCGAGAAGAACAGGGCCGCAGTTGATTTCCATCGCTGGATGCAGTGGCAGCTGGACGAGCAGCTGACGGCGACGCAGGCCGCCGCGGTGCAGGCCGGAATGGCGTTGGGAGTCATGCACGATCTGGCGGTCGGCGTGCACCCCAACGGCGCCGACGCATGGGCCATGCAGGATGTGCTGGCGCTGGGTGTCACCGCGGGCGCTCCGCCCGACGAGTTCAACCAGCTGGGCCAGAACTGGTCGCAGCCGCCGTGGCGGCCCGACCAACTCGACGAGCAGGAGTATCGCCCGTTCCGCGAACTCATCGCGCATGTGCTGCGCCACGCCGGCGGGGTCCGGATCGACCACATCATCGGCCTGTTCCGGTTGTGGTGGATTCCGCAGGGCGCGCCACCCGACGCGGGCACGTATGTGCGCTACAACCACGAGGCGATGATCGGCATCGTCGCCTTGGAGGCCCAGCGCGCGAACGCCGTGGTGGTCGGCGAGGACCTCGGGGTCGTCGAACCCTGGGTGCGCGACTATCTGCGTGGCCGCGGGATTCTCGGCACGTCGATTCTGTGGTTTGAACAGGACGAATACCACGGTGGCCCACTGGCGGCCGAGCACTGGCGCGAATACTGCCTGTCCTCGGTCACCACACACGATCTGCCGCCGACGGCCGGCTATCTGGCCGGTTCGCATGTTCGCCTGCGGGATTCCCTGGGCCTATTGACGCGCTCGGCCGACGAGGAGATGGCCGACGACCGTCGCGCGCAGGAGGCCTGGCTGGCCGAACTTCGCCGCGTGGGCCTGCTCGACGATGCCACAGATACTGTCGCGAGCGACAATTCGGGTGCTGTCGGACAAGAGAATTCGGACAGCGAAGCCGTCATCGCCGCGCTCTACCGGTACCTCGGCCGGACGCCGTCGCGGCTTCTGGCCCTGGCGCTGCCGGACGCGTTGGGCGATCCCCGCACGCAGAATCAGCCGGGGACCACCGACGAATATCCGAACTGGCGTGTGCCCTTGTCTGATTCGACTGGTAGACCAGTGCTGTTGGAGGACGTCTTCGCCGACGCTCGGGCCGCCGCCCTGTGTGAGGTTCTGCGCGAGATCACCGGGACCTGACCGGGCAGCGCTCCATTCGCCGAGCGGATTTCGCTGGCGCTTGTATATTCGCCTCATGCCGTTGGCCGACGGTGCCACGTTCGCGGGCTACACCATCATCCGTCTCCTGGGCGCCGGAGGCATGGGTGAGGTGTATCTGGCGCGCCATCCCCGGCTGAATCGCCAGGACGCCCTCAAGGTGCTGACCGAGACATGCACCGAGGACGCCGAATACCGCAGCAGGTTCGATCGCGAAGCCGACGTGGTCGCCGCCCTGTGGCACCCCCACATCGTCGGGGTGCATGACCGCGGCGAACACGAGGGCAAGCTGTGGATCTCCATGGACTACGTCGACGGCATCGACGCGGCCGAACTCCTGCAGCGCAATCCTTCGGGCCTGCCGTTGGCCGCCGTGGTGCCGATCATCACCGCGGTCGCCGAGGCGCTCGACTACGCCCATGCCCGCCATCTGCTGCACCGCGACGTCAAGCCCGCCAACATCCTGGTCGCCGACCCCGGCACCACCGACGAGCGAATTCTTTTGGCCGACTTCGGCATCGCCCGGCGCGACGATGAAACCAACAGCCTGACCGCCACCAACATGACGGTCGGCACGGTGTCCTACGCGGCGCCTGAGCAGCTCATGGGCACCGACCTCGACGGACGCGCCGACCAGTACGCGCTGGCCGCCACGGCGTTCCATCTGCTCACCGGATCACCGCCCTTCTCGCATTCGAATCCCGCGGTTGTGATCAGCCAGCACCTGACGGCGGCGCCGCCCCGACTCGGCGGACTTCGCCCGGAACTCGCGCCGCTGGATCCCGCGCTGACCAAAGCGCTGTCGAAGAATCCCGCGGATCGGTACGCCCGGTGCCTCGACTTCGCCAGGGCCCTGGGCAATCCCCAGGCCGGTACGCCGATCACGGAGGCGGCCGGATTCGTCGAACCGACCCAACTGGCCCCGGCGTCGCACAGTTCGCATACGCACCGGGCCGCGGCGGCCCCCAAACCGGCCTGGCTTCGTCCGGCGGTGTTGCTGCCCGCTGTGCTGGCGGTGCTGCTGGTGGCCGCCGTGGCGTTCGCTGTCGGAGAGTTCGAGGGTGACCGCGCAACGACGTCGGGGCACACCACAGCCCGGACCACCGCGCGGACCTCCCCGCCCGCCGCGGCGACCGCGGCGCCTGCTCCGCCGACGGAGACCGTGACCGACACGACCGATGTGGTCGTCGAAACCGAGACTGAGACCGAGATCACCACGACGGACGCGTCCGCCGACGCGACCGTCGTTGTGGGTGGCACCTGCAGTCAGCCCGGCGCCACCGCCACCACGGCCGAGGGCGCCACCGCCTACTGCTCGAACCTGCAGTACACCGACCGGTACCTGTGGTCCCTGTCGTCGGGCGTCATCCCCAATCCCGTGGTCACCACGTCCCCCGCGACCGCGCCGCCGTATGAGACCGAGTCACCGGTGCGCATCTGTATGGACCAGACGGGCCACAGCAGGCTGCGCTGCGCCGAGCAGATCCTGCGCGGAAACGCCCAGTGACGGCGCCTCCGGCGACCACGGTGGACCACGCGATGAAACATTGTGGGCCGCTGCGCCGATCAACCATAAGTTTCACAGGTGTCCCAACTGCGATATCTTCACTCCGCAGAACCATTGGAGGTCGTGCGTGAAGAAGCTTGCTCTGTTCCTCGGAGGCGCGGGAGCTGCCGTTTCCATGGCGGTGATCGGCGCTTCTGCGGCCACCGCGGCCGTGCCGGATGTGACCGGCGAGACGTTCGGCCGTGCGGCGGCGATCCTCAAGAGCCAGGGTTACAAGCCCATCTTCGGCGGTTCGATCGGCAACGATCTGCCGCAGTCACAGTGCGTCGTGCTCGAGCAGCAGCCCGCGGGCCGCAACGTTCGCCTGCGCCTCGACTGCAACCTGCAGCCCGGCCAGGAGCAGCCCAAGGCGCCCAACACACACTCGCTCGTTCCGCCCGGCGGATCAGTGCCGGGGGGCACCGCGGGCCAGCAGGCACCGGCCGACCCCGGCCGGCCGACTCCGGGCGCCGGCACCGTGACGGTCACGCCGCGCCCAGTCGGGTAGCTAACCGCTGACCATCGTGTGCAGTTCGGACAGCGACCACGGCGCCGACGCGTGGTGGTCGCGGTAACCGAGCAGCGCCGGGGTCGGTTTGGCGAACCGCCCGACGAACCCGCCCGCGCCGATCAGGATCTGACCGGTCACCTCCGACGCGAGGTCGCTGGCCAGGTACGCATACAACGGCGCGACGTACTCCGGAGGCGCGGCGTCGAGCGCGCCCTGGGCGGACACGTCGTCAAGAAGGCCCCGTCGATTCAGGTCGGAGATCTGCTCCTCGTAGTCGGCGCCGGTGGACAGTCGTGTCTTGGCACCCGGGCACACCACGTTCGCCCGCACCCCGTGCTCGGCCAGTTCGGCGGCGATCGCGACGGTCAGGCCGTTCACCGCACCCTTGCCCGCCGGATAACCCGTACCGCCGTAGTCGCCGAGGAACGCGAACGAACTGGTGTTGACGATCGCACCGGAACGCTGCGCCACCATCAGCGGCGCCGCCGCCCGGCAGGTGTGGAAGGCCGTGCCCAGGTGCGTGTCGATGAGTTCATCGAATTCTGCGCTGCTGATGGTCAGGATCGACGACCGCGGCGGTTCGGGAATTCCCGCGCAGTTGATCAGGATGTCGATGCCGCCGAAGGCCTCAGTGCACGCGGCGATAAGGGCCCCGGCAGTCTCGTCGTCAGTCGGTGACCCGGTGAAGCCGACTCCGGTGCGGCCGGCAGTGTTGATCGCCGACACCGTGTCAGACACCGCATCCGCGCTTCGGCCGTTGACCACGACATTGGCGCCCAGGGTCGCCAACAGTTCGCTGACGGCCCGTCCGATTCCTCGGGTGCCGCCGACGACGATGGCTGATTTTCCGGCCAGATTGGGTTCGCGCACTGCCACTTCCGTCCTCCAGACCGCACTGCCCGACGCTGGACTGCGGCTTAGAGTGGGAATACTGCCATGAGTGCCAACCGGGGTTCCGAACCTAGGACACGACGCGATCTGGTGAGCACCCTCTGGGCGTCGGCCGCGGGTGTCCCCCCACTGTCGGCCGGGACCGGCGCCGCATACCGGTCGCTGTTCCTGACCGCACGCCGGTTCGTGCTGGGCCGGCGGATCACAGCCCGACTGGACCGCGGTGACATCGCCATGACGGTGACGGCGTTCGACTCCCGGCTCGACGTCCTCGCGATGGCCCGCGGGCGGCTCGACGACGTCCGGCTGCGTGCCGATGACATCACCTGGGACACCTGCGTTTTCACGCACGGCACCGCACGACTGCACAATGTACGGATCAGGCCCGGGACACCGCCGGTGCTGGTCGCGGCGCCGGTCCACCTGACCCTGGACATCCCCGCCGCGACGCTCGACGTGCTGTTCCGACAGGTCTCACGATGGTTCGTCGGCGACGTGGGTGACGACGGCGTGGCCCGCGTGCATCTGGCTCGCCGCGCCGGCTGGGGTTACCTGGTGGTCGACGCCCGACTGCAGGAGTCCGGACCGCCCGCGGTGGTGTTCGCACCCCGCAGCCTGGTCCTCGGCCGACGGCATCGGCGAATACCGATGCGACTGCGGGCCTATCGGGTCCGTCTGCCCGAACTCCCGCACGGCTTGGAGCTGACGCAGGTGCACTTCGAACCGAATCTGCTGCGCCTGAGCGGCACAGTGCCGGAGTGGCACCTGGAGTTCTCCCGGCGCCGAGTCGAGGTGCTGCTGCACCAGTTGCGCACGGCACGGGTGCTGACCCTGACCCGCTGGCTCTAGCCGGGGATCCAGTCGAACGTCTCGGGGTCCGGACCGAGCCTGCCGTCCACACCCCGATCCAACCCGCTGATGTCGGCCATGGTCTGACCGTCGAGTTCGAAGTCGAACAGTGCTGCGTTCTCCTTCATCCGTTCCGGTGAAATGGATTTCGGGAACACGATGTCACCGCGCTGGATGTGCCAACGCAGCACCACCTGTGCCGGCGTCCGGCCGAGAGCCTCGGCGATTCCGGTGATCACCGGGTCCCCGAGCACTCGGCCCTGCGCGATCGGCGACCACGCCTCGGTGGCGATGCCGTGTTCCCGTCCGTACGCCCGCACGTCGTTGTTGGCGTAATAGGGGTGCACTTCGACCTGGTTCACGGCGGGCACGGTGTTGGACCCAGCAGCCAGTGTGTCGAGTTGTCCGGGCGTGAAGTTCGAGACGCCGATGCTGCGGGCGCGGCCACTTTCGGCGAACTCCTCGAGCACATTCCAGGTGGAGACGAAGTCGCCGTCGTAGCGGGTGGGCAGCGGCCAGTGAATGAGGAACAGGTCGACATACTCGGACCCCAGCGCCGCGAGGGTGGCGTCGAATGCGCGGCGGGCATCGTCGGGACGGTGCAGGGAGTTGTTCAGCTTGCTCGTGATGTAGACGTCCTTGCGGTCCAGGCCGGCATCCCGCACGCCCTGCCCGACGCCCTCTTCGTTGCCGTACATCTCGGCGGTGTCGATGTGGCGGTAGCCGATCTCGAGCGCCTGACGAACCGCTGCGGCGGTGTCCTCCGGCGGGATCTGGTAGACGCCGAATCCCAGTGCCGGGATGGTGCTGCCGTCGTTGAGGGTGATGTCGGGAATCGTGCTCATCTGGGCTCCAGTTCGTCGGGATCGGCTACGACGCTACGCCTGGAATACAGGGGGTCGCGCGGTGCGTTGAAAAGCGCGACGGTGTCGTTCTGCCCCGGCCCCCAACACAGAACCGTCGCTTCGAGCGACCACTCGCGCCAGAGGCGCAACCGGCCCCGTCACCGGCCCGGCCGCTCTATGATCATAGAGCGGCCGGTGTTCTGTCTGCCGCGTGAACCGCCATGTATCCCAGGATGGAGCCACGTGAGCACTGCGATCACACTGAACGGCCGACGCGTTCTCATCACCGGAAGCGGCCAGGGCGTGGGCCGGGGCTTGGCCCACGCGTTCGGCGCCGCCGGAGCCGACGTCCTGGTCAACGACCTGCGGACCGAACGCGCCCAGGAGGTCGTCGACGAGATCCGCGAGGCGGGCGGGACCGCACTGGCGGTACCGTTCGACGTCACCGACTACGAGTCCGTGACCTCCGCTGTCGGCCAGGCCGGCTCGATCGACATCCTGGTCAACAATGCGGGCAACGCAGGCACCGAGGGATTCGGGACGCGAAATCGGTTCGCCGACACCGAACCCGCCGACTGGGAGGCGTTCCTGCGCGTCAACCTCTACGGCGTGCTGCACTGCACCAGGGCCGTCCTGCCGGCGATGGTGTCGGGCGGGTGGGGCCGCATCCTGACGATCGTGTCCGATGCCGGACGCACGGGCGACCCGGGCGGGGCCGTCTACGGCGCGGCGAAGGCCGGGGCCGCGGGCCTGACCCGCTCGCTGGCCCTGGAGAACGGACGCTTCGGCATCACGGCCAACAACATCTCACTGGGCACCATGCGGACCCCGATGACCGAACCCCTGTGGGCCGACGGCGGCTCCTCCCCGCAGGCCAAGGCCATCCTGTCCAGCTATGCGATCCGGCGGCCCGGCTCCCCCGACGACCTCACCCACCTGGCGCTGGTGCTGGCCAGTGACCACGGTTCGTGGATCACCGGCCAGACCATCTGCGTCAACGGCGGCTACTCCATGACGCTGTAGCCGCTCACGGCACCTGGGGCTTGATCTCCTCGATCACCCACTGCGCGTAGTCGAGGTACTGCTCGGTGTCGCGCACCGCCGGAATCGGCACCGAACTGACCGTCACCCCCTGCTCGGACAGCCAGCCCAGACGGTCGACGATCTCGGCCGCGCTCATTCCGGGCCGCCCGTTCGGATCGTCCTGTGCGACGTGCCCCTCCCCGACCCGGTTGGTGCCCATACCGTGCACCACCTCGAAGGGCCGGCCGTCGTACTCCGGCTGCGACTTGATGAAATCGATGCGCTCGGCGATCTTTTCGGGCGGGGTCAGGAATGACCACCATCCGGAGGCGAACTTCGCGGCCCGGCGCATCGCGGCATCGGCGTCGCCGCCGATCCAGATGGGCAGGTGCGGGCGCTGCACGGGCTTGGGCTCGAACGCGACATCGTTGAAGGAGACGTAACGGCCCTCGAACGTGGGCTGCTCGCTGGTCCACAGTTCGACGATGGCCGCCAGGTACTCGTCGGCGATGCGGCCACGCTCCTTGAACGGCACGCCCAGAAGCTCGAATTCGCGCTCGAGCCAACCCACTCCGAAGGTGACCATCATGCGGCCGCTGCTCATCCAGTCGGCGGTGGCCAGTGCCTTGGCCAACACGATCGGGTTCTGCAGGGGCAACACCGTGATGCACGAGTTGAGGCGGATCCGCTGCGTCGCGCCGGCGAGGTAGGCCTGCGCGACGGTTGAGGACAGATAGTGCGGGCCGGACAGTTCGACGTGCTCGGCGGGGATCACGAAATGCTCTGGCACGGCGATCATGTCGTACCCCAGCTCGTCCGCGCGGCGTGCCATCCGGGTCTGGTCTGCCCCGGTCACCTCGGCCTCCCACGGCTGCATCATGGCCTTGAGTCGCAGCATATGGGGCAGCGCGAAGACGAATTTCATTGCTGAACCTTTCGGGGGCAGGCCGGGCGCCGGACGGCGCGACTCTACGACAATAGAGTCAATTGAGCCCGATGTACCCACAATCGGCGATGTTGGTCGCTAGAGTTCATCCTCACGATGCGACGAAGCCCCAACCCCGAGCAGCGCCGCCGGACGCTGTGCGACGCGGCGATCCAGCTGCTGGCCGACGACGGCGTCAAGAGTGCGACGCACCTGAAGGTGGATCGCAAGGCAGGCCTGCCCGACGGCACCACGTCCTTCTACTTCCGCACCAGTTCGGCACTGCTTCGCGCGGTCGCCGAGCGCATCGCCGAGTTGGACCTCAAGGACCTGACTGCGGCGACCCGCCGCACCGACCCGTCCTCGCAGCCGTCGGGCCTGGCCACCCTGGTGTTCCGCTCGGTCAACGGGGCGCGCCTGACCAGAACCAAAGCGCGCAACGAACTGGCGCTACAGAGCCCGCGGGATCCCGAACTGGCCAAAGCCCTGCGCCGCTACACCGACGACTTCACGGCGTTGATCCGTGATGCGGTCGTGCGACTGCAGCCCGAAGGTGCCGACGTCGACGCCGCGCTCATCGACGCCCAGACCTACACCGTCCAGATGTTCATTGGCGGCGTGATGCTCGCCTGCGCGTCCGGGGACCGGAGGTTCCACACCGCCACCGAACTCGACTCGCTGATCTCCGGGATCGTTCGCGGCGTCGGGGAGGAAAGTTCGGCCAATTTCCGCGATTCTCTATAACTGTAGAGAGACTTTCAGTACTGTCGACACAGAAAACCAGGTGGCACAACCATTTTCGCACCGTCGTGCGAACTGAAGGGACAAAAGTGACTGCTGTGCAGGCCGAGCAGGGAGTGCTCGCCGGAGATCCGCGCATGCTCATCGACGGCGAACTGGTCCAGACCGCTGGCGGCGCGACATTCGACGTCGTCCATCCGGCCAGCGAGCAGGTGGCGGGCCAGGCGGCCGACGGCACGGTCGATGACATGGGCCGCGCGGTGGCCGCCGCCCGGCGTGCCTTCGACGAGACCGACTGGTCGCGTGACCTCGATTTCCGGGTGCACTGCCTGACCCAGTTGCATGAGGCACTCGAGCGCAACAAGGAACACCTGCGCCGAGTCCTGATCACCGAGGTGGGCTGCCCGGTCAGCGTCACCGGCAGCCAGATCGAGAGCCCCATCGAAGAGGTCAAGCACTGGACCGAACACGGCCGGAAGTTCGAGTACCTCGTGGACAACGGCGTCCACGACACTCCGCTGGGCCCCGCGCGGCGCAAGCTGCACTACGAGGCCGTCGGCGTCGTCGGCGCCATCACGCCGTGGAATGTGCCGTTCTACCTCAACATCGCCGAGACCGTGCCCGCCCTGATCGCCGGCAACACCGTGGTGCTCAAGCCCGCGCAGCTGACCCCGTGGTCGGGCAGCGAGTACGGGCGCATCGTCGCCGAGGAGACCGACATCCCCGCGGGTGTCTTCAACGTCGTCACGTCCAACGCCAATGAGGTCGGCGCGGCCCTGTCGGCTGACCCGAGGGTCGACATGATCACCTTCACCGGGTCCACCGCCACCGGTCGGGCGATCCTGGCCGCGGGCGCCTCGACCGTGAAGAAGACCCTGCTGGAACTCGGCGGCAAGTCGGCGCACATCGTGCTCGACGACGCGGACTTCTCGGCCTCGCTGCCGCTGGCCGCGATGATGGCCTGCGTGATGTCCGGGCAGAGCTGCATCCTGCCCAGCCGGATCCTGCTGCCCCGCAGCCGTTATGAGGAGGGGCTGGCGATCCTCAAGGCCAGCATGGAGAACTTCCCCGTCGGCGACCCTTGGACCCCGGGCGTGATGCAGGGTCCGCAGATCAGCGAGACGCAGCGCCAGAAGGTGCTCGGCCTGATCCAGAGCGGCATCGACTCCGGCGCCCGCCTGATCACCGGCGGCGGCGTCCCCGAGAACCTGCCGGTCGGGTACTTCACGCAGCCCACGCTGCTGGCTGACGTCGACCCGGATTCGCAGATCGCCCAGGAGGAGATCTTCGGACCGGTGCTCACGGTAACCCCGTATGACGACGACGACCACGCCGTGGCCATCGCCAACAACTCGATCTACGGATTGTCCGGTGAGGTCAGCAGCGCCGACGTCGACCGCGCGTTCGCGGTGGCCACCCGCATGCGCACCGGCAACGTCACCATCAACGCCAAGAGCCACTTCGGTATCGACAGCCCGTTCGGCGGCACCAAGCAGAGCGGCCTGGGCTACCGCAACGGCGCCGAGGGCTTTAAGGAGTACCTGGCCATCAAGACGATCGGTATGCCGGAATGACCTTGGCGCACAACGAAGTGTCGGTAGAGGACCAGCTCGCGATCAACGCCCTGCTGCATCGCTACGCCCGGGCCGTCGACACCAAGGACTGGGAGCTGTACCGGTCGGTGTTCACCGAGGACGCCTATATCGACTACAGCTCGGCAGGTGCGGCTGCGGGCCCGCGCGACGAGGTCACGGCCTGGATGGAACAGGGCTTCGGCGCGCTGATCCCGATGTCGATGCACTACATCACCAACATCGAGATCCTCGAGCACCAGGGTGACTCCGCGAAGGTGCGGGCGATGTTCTACAACCCGATGCAGCTGCCCGGCGTGACCGACCTGTCGTACTGCGGCGGGTACTACCACCACGAACTGGTCAGGACGTCCGACGGTTGGCGCAGTCGCAACCTGCGCGAGGAGAACGTCTGGTTCGTCAACGGCCCGAGCTGAAATGCGCGGCGATGCCCTCCAGCATCGTCGTGTGCGCGGCGACGGCCTGCCGGACCGTCACCGCGAGAAGCGGGCGCGGCGCGGTGATCCGCATGTGCTCGGTGAGCACCGTCTGCTGAGCCTGCGCGGTGAACGAGACCGTGGTGTCCAGGCGGACTCGCGGGAATTGCCGGGACACCGCGGTGACGTCGCCATTCCCCTCGTCGCCGTCGGGCACCGTGAGCGTCACCGCGTAGCGGGTGCGCAGCGTCAGCGGCCCCAGCGGGATGCGGTCCACCACGCGATACTCCCGGCGCTCCCGATCTCGATCGACCAAGTCCACGGCCACCACCAGCGGGTGGATGCAGACCATGTTGTCGAGGTCCACGTAGAACGCACGGACCTGCGCGGGCGCCGCGGGCACCACGCCGTCGACGGTGCACTCCGCCTGCCCGATCCATCGGCCCACAGATCCGAACCTAGCGCGTTCTGTACTCGTCGGGAGGCACCTAGTAGGCTGCTGAGCGACTGCTTAGCAGCACCGTCCGCTGCTTGGAGAGGTAGGGACATCGTCTATGGCTGACACCGCGCTCGAGACTGCGACCGCAGCGCCGCCCAGCAGGTACGCGGGCACCCGCGTCGCACGGGTCGAGGACACCCGACTGCTGACCGGCAACGGCACTTTCGTCGACGACGTGGTCCGTCCGGGCATGTTGCACGCCTGCTTCGTGCGCAGTCCGTTCGCGCGCGCCAAGGTCAACTCGATCGACACCTCGGCGGCACTCGCGCTGCCTGGTGTCATCGCGGTGTTCACGGCCGCCGACCTCAACCCCGATGTCCGCGAGGCGTGGCACGCGGTGGCGGGCAAGGACATGCCCGACACCCCGCGGCCTCCACTGGCCGAGGATGAGGTCAAGTTCGTCGGCGACCCGGTCGCCCTGCTGATCGCGGAGAACCGCTACCTGGCCGAGGACGCCATCGAACTGGTCGACGTCGACTATGAACCGCTGCCCGCGATCGCCGACTTCACCAAGGCCCAGACGTCCGACGTGCTGGTGCACGCCGAGTACGCGAACAACCAGGCCGGCGGTATGGGCGGCGCCCCGCCCGACGAGGAGACGTTCAGCAGCGCCGCGCACGTCGCCAAGGCCCACATCTATCAACAGAGCTATGTGCCCGTGCCGATCGAGACCCGCGGCATGGTCGTCGAATGGCAGGCCGCACCAGGCGAACTCACGGTGTGGGCGTCCACCCAGACCCCGCATGAACTGCGCGCGTTCACCGCGCGCCTGCTCGGTCTGTCCGCGCAGAAGGTGCGCGTCATCATGCGCGACACCGGCGGCGGTTTCGGCCAGAAGGTCGTCCCGATGCGCGAGGACATGTGCATCCTGCTCGCCTCCCGCAAGGTTCCGGGTCCGCTCAAGTGGATCGAGGATCGCCGCGAGAACCTCATGACGGCGGGGCAGGCCCGCCACGTCGACGGCGACGTCCGGATGGCGTTCGACGACGAGGGCAACATCCTCGCCGCCGACATCGACTTCGTACAGGACATCGGCGCTTACCCGACGCCGTATCCCGTGCTGACGACCGCGGCCATCGGGATGTTCTTCCCCGGCCCGTACCGGGTTCCGAAGTGCAGCTTCAACTATCAGACGGTGTTCTCCAACACGGCCGGTCTGGCCGCCTACCGGGGGCCCTGGCAGTACGAGACGCTCTCGCGCGAGATCCTGTTGGACATCGGTGCCCGGCAGATGGGTCTGGACCCCGTCGAACTGCGGCGCCGCAACATCCTGCGCGGCGACGAGATGCCGTACTTCAACCCCAATGGCATGCCGTATGACCATGTCGCTCCGGCGGATACGTTCGAGCAGGCTGTGAAGATCCTCGACCACGAGGGCTTCCGCAAGGAACAGCGCGAGGCGCTGGAGCAGGGGCGCTATATCGGACTCGGCTTCTCGGCGTACATCGAACCGACCGGCGCGGCCACGGGCAACCTCGGCTCGGAGGGGTGCACCATCCGGATGGAGCCCACCGGCAAGATCAACGTCTACGTCAACGGCGGGTCGACCGGCAACAGCATCGAGACCACCGTCGTGCAGTTGACCGCAGACGCGCTCGGCGCCGACATCGAGGATGTCTCGACCATCCAGGGCGACACCGCGGTGACCCCGTACGGCGCTGGCACCCAGGGCAGTCGAAGCGGGCCGATGACAGCGGGCGCCGTCAACGAGGCCGGCACAATCCTGCGTGATCGCCTGGCCGCATTGGCCGCATCCATGCTGTCTGTCGAACCCTCCGAGATCGAGTTGGCCAACTCGAAGGCCGTCGTGCGTGGTGACGACACCAAGAGCGTCACGTTCGCCGACCTGGCGTATCGCGCGCACTACGAGCCGGGGATGGTGCCGCCCGGCACCTCGGCCACTCTGGAGGCCACCGCCCGGTTCGTGTCGCCGCCGACGGCAATGATCCACTGGGCCAACGCCACTCATGCCTGCACGTGTGAGGTCGACGTCGTCACCGGACAGGTGACGTTGACGCGCTACATCGTCAGCGAGGACGTCGGCCCGATGATCAACCCCAACATCGTCGAGGGACAGATCGCGGGCGGCACGGTGCAGGGCATCGGGGGCGCGCTGCTGGAGAATCAGGCCTACGACGACGACGGCAACCCGCTGTCGTCGACGTTCGTGGACTATCTGCTGCCGACTGCCGCCGACGTGCCGACGATCGAGCACGGCCACGTCGAGATCCCCGGCCCCGGCGTCGGCGGTTACAAGGGCTGCGGCGAGGGCGGCGCGATCGGATCGCCACCCGCGGTCATCAACGCCATCAACGACGCGCTGGCTCCGCTGGGCGTCACGATCACCTCCCTGCCCGCCACCCCGGCCACGATCGTCGCGGCGATCGAAGCGGCTCAGAACAACGAGAACAGAGGACAGTAAGAGTGGAACTGGTCAACGAGTTTCGCGTCCCGGTGCCCATCGATAAGGCCTGGGATGTGCTGACCGACGTCCAGCGCGTCGCCCCGTGCATTCCGGGGGCGCGCCTGCTGTCCGTCGACGGCGACGACTTCACCGGGGCGGTGAAGGTCAAGGTCGGGCCCATCACGGTCGAGTACCGGGGCAAGGGCGCGTTCAAGGAGAAGGACGCCCAGTCCCACCGCGCCGTCATCAAGGGCACCGCCAAGGAGACTCGCGGTCAGGGCAACGCCTCGGCGTTGGTCACGCTCGAACTCAAGGACGAAGGTGATTCGTCCACCTGTGTGATCACCACCGACCTGACCATCTCCGGTAAGGCGGCCCAGTTCGGTCGCGGTGTGCTCGCCGACGTCGCGGGCAAGCTGATCGATCAGTTCGCCGCACGCCTCGAGGCCGACCTGCTGGCCGGCGACGCGCCGCGTGCGGTCCAGACTCCCACGGCGGCAGGTCTTTCCGCGTCGGCTTCGGCTCCCGCGGCCAGCGAGGACGCCGCGGTGTCACTCGATGCGTTCTCGTTGATCGCCGGGCCACTCGCCAAGCGGGCCCTGCCAGTGGCCGCGGGTCTGGCGGCGGGTCTGGTGCTTGGCCTGCTGTTGGGCGGACGACGCCGGCAGCCCTACGTGATCGTGCTGCCGTCGCAGACGGACTGAGCCTGAACACGACTCGGGGCCCGCAGATCAGATCTGCGGGCCCCGACTCTTTGGCGATCGGCTCGGAAACCTAGGACATGCTCTCGGCCGCGCGGTGCACGGCGTTGACGATGCCCTGATACCCCGTGCATCGGCAGAAGTTCCCGGAGAGCCCTTCGCGGATCTCCTCGTCGGTGGGGTTCGGATTGTCCTGCAGCAGTGCGGTGATCGACATGACGAAGCCCGGTGTGCAGAATCCGCACTGCAGTCCGTGGCACTCGCGCATCGCGGACTGCACCGGTGACAGTTCGCCGTCCGGCGACGCAACTCCCTCGACCGTCGACACTTCGGCCCCGTCGGCCTGCACCGCGAACACCAGGCACCCGCGGACGGCCTTGCCGTCGAGCAGCACCGTGCACGCGCCACACGACCCGTGCTCACAGCCGAGGTGCGTGCCTGTCAGGCCGCAGCGCTCACGGACGAAGTCGGCCAACGTCATTCGCGGCTCGACCACCGCTTCGACCGGGCGACCATTGACGGTCATCTCGACGATGTGTTCATGCATTGACGCTCTCCCTTGCGGCTTCGGTGCTGGCATCGGTCCAGGCGCGCGAGACCATCGCGGCGCCCACTCGGGTTCGGTAGCCCGCCGATCCCTGGAGATCGGAGGGCACGTCGTCGAGTCCCCGCATGGCCAGTTGGCCCAGTTCCTCGGCGGAGACGTCGGAGAGCTTCTGCCCGATGACGGCCTGCTCGGCGTCGAATGCGCGACGCGGCGTGGAACTGAGCCCCATCAGTCCGATGGCGCACCGACGCACCCGGTCGTCGTCGCCGACCTCGGTGGCCACTGTGGCTCCCGCGATCGCGAAATCGCCGTGGCGGCGCGCGAACTCATGCACGGCGAAGCCGCTTCGGGCACCCCACACCGGGAATCCCACCGCCGTGAGCACTTCGCTGGGCGCCATCGACGTCTCCCACAGGCCGGTGAAGAACTCTGTGGCCGGAATCGTCCGGCGTCCCGACGAGGACGTCGCTTCGATGGTGGCGTCCAGGGTCAGCGCGACGGTGGGGAACTCCCCCGCCGGGTCGGCATGTGCGACCGCGCCACCGAGGGTGCCGCGGTTGCGGATCTGGAAGTGCCCGATCAGCGGCGTGACCTTGGTCAGCAGGGGCACGTCCGTGCGCACGAGGTCGTGGGCGCCGACCTCGGCGTGCGTGATGCCCGCCCCGACCCACACGGTGTCGGCGCGACGCTCGATGTACTGGAGTTCGGCCAACCGCGAGATGTCGATCAGGTTGTCGAAATGGGTCAACCGCAGCGCGAGCATGGCGGTGAGACTCTGGCCGCCGGCCAGGATCTTGCCGTCGTCCCCGAACTCGTCGAGCAGGTCGACGACGTCTTCGAGATCACGGGGACGGTGGTAGGCGAATGGTGCCGGTTTCACGAGAAATCCCAGTTGCTGTGCACTCGCTCAGTTTAGGGTATCGCCCGTCACACCGAAGCGGGTGGGGCCAACTCGCCAAAATGTAGCGGTGCAACACTTACACTGCGGTATGCTGCTTCCGAACTGCGAATATGTAGCAATGACGTAGCAGGAGGACACCCTGACGATGGATTCCGCGGCCACCGGAGGTCTTAACCCCTCGGTTCCCGTCACCGCCCCAGACCTGACGATCCGCTGCGGCGGCCGGGTGCGCCGCGCCGATCCGTCACACGGTGAGTTGACGATAGGACGGGATCCGACCGCGTCCATCCATTTCGACTTCAACTGGATGTCGCGCACCCACATGCGTCTGCGTCCCGAGGGGGCTCATTGGGTGGCGATCGACAACAGCCGCAACGGCATGTTCGTCGACGGGCAACGCCATGAGTCGGTGGTGGTCACCGACGGGATGACGATCAAGCTCGGCGACGCCGAGGGGTTCGCCGTCGACCTGTCGTTCGGGTGGGACGAGGACGAGATCGACGACGACGAGTCGACCGTCGCGGTCGACCCGGACATCGCTCGCGCCGGTGCCGCTGTTGCGGCCCGCCGTCGGGAACTCGAACTCACCCAACGCGGGTTGGCCCGCGACAAGATCATCAACGCCGGCGCCCTGATCTCCTTCGAGAAGGGGCGCAGTTGGCCGCACGAGAACACGCGCACCAAGCTCGAAGAGGTGCTGCAGTGGCCGCAGGGTGCGATCGCGGGGATCCGGCAGGGGGCGCCCTCACCGGATGAGGAGAAGACCCAGGTGATCTCGACGTCGGTGGCCTCGCCGCTGATCGCGCAGACCATCAACCTGGCCCTCAAGAGCGTCGACACCGCGTTGGCCACGCTCCCGAGTTCGTCGAGTCCCGAGTTCCATGCGGCGGCCACGTCGATCCTGGGCGATCTGCGCAACCTGCTCGCGGTGGCCACTGATGCGGCCCGCAATGCCCCTCGCGCGCCGGCGCTGGTCATCGCGATGGGCGGAGTGCGACGCCGATACGACGACCTGATGCTGAAGATCGCAGCCACCCCCAATGCGACTGTCGGACAACGCCTTTTCGCGGCCCGGCACCGGACCAGCCTGACCGTTGAGGACGCCGCGCTGGCTTCGGGCCTGCCCGCGACCATGATCGAGGCCGCCGAGGCCGATCAACCGTTGCCGCCGCAGGCACAGTCGGCGGTGGACTCACTGCTCGCCGAACTCGAGGCATCCTGAGCATGGGCGGTGTCGCTGAACTGGTCCCGGTGCTGCCCGCCCATCGCATCGACGAGGCTGCGTTGTCGGCGTACCTCCGTGAGCGCCTGCCCGGTTTCGACGGGCCCCTGGTGGTTCGCCAGTTCCAGGGCGGGCAGAGCAATCCGACCTATCACCTGCAGGTCCCGGGTCACGAGTACGTGCTGCGCAAGAAGCCGCCCGGGAAGCTGCTGCCCCGCGCGCACGCGGTGGAGCGCGAGTACCGCGCGATAGCGGCGTTGGCCGACAGTGATGTGCCCGTGCCGCCCGCCCGCCTGCTGTGCACGGACGAATCCGTGGTCGGCACGGCCTTTTTCGTGATGGACCATGTGCCCGGCCGGATCTACCCGGACCGCGTGCTGCGCGAGGGCACGCCCGACGAACGTGCCGCGGTCTACGCCGACCTGGCGCGGGTGCTCGCGGCACTGCACGGGGTCGACTGGCGCACCGCGGGACTCGAGGACTTCGGCAGACCCGACGGATACATGGAACGCCAGGTCTCCCTGTGGACCAGGCAGTGGCAGGCCGCGCGCTGTGAGGACATGCCCGCGATGGACCTCCTGGCCGACTGGCTACCCCGCCATCTGCCACCCGACACCGAACCGGCGTGCATCGCGCACGGCGACTACCGGCTGGGCAACGTGCTGCTGCATCCCACCGAACCCAGGGTGGTTGCGGTCCTGGACTGGGAACTGGCGACAATCGGCCATCCGCTCGCGGACCTGGCCTATGCCTGCCTGACGTACCACTTCGACGCGGGGCCAACGGGTTTGGAGGGCGTCGCGGGTGAGGATCTGACCGGCACCGGGATTCCAAGCCAGAGCGAATTCGTTGCCCAGTACTGTGCGCACGCGGGCCGGGAGATTCCCGAGTCGTTGGATGTGTTCGTGGTGTTCTCGATGTTCCGCCTAGCATCCATCGTCGCCGGCGTGTGGCGTCGAGGACTCGACGGCAACGCCGCCGATGCCCGCGCGGGCACCGACGTGTTCCGCAACCGGTATCGTGACATCGCCGAACGCGGTTGGGCTCTGGCACAACAGTTGTAGGTTCTCGTTTGCTCGAACACCGGCACGCCCCACGTGGCGGTGATTTAATTCTTAGCGACCCTTCAGACCTGAAAGAGGAGCGACACATGGCTTCCACCGCCCGCCGCATCATTGCGGGAATTGTCGGCGCAGGTGCTGCAGCGGCAATGCTCGTCGCCGCCCCCACCGCCAGCGCCGAGCGTCCGCCGAACTGCACCGCGGCCGACCTGGCCGGTGTCGCGTCCAGCGTGGCCGCATCGACCTCGGCCTACCTGTTCACCCACCCCGACGTGAACGAGTTCTTCACCAGCCTCGAGGGCCTGGACCGCGAGACCATCGTCGCGAAGCAGAAGGAATACTTCGCTGCCAACCCGCAGATCCACGCTGAGCTCGCGGGCATCCGCCGGCCCATGGTCGACACCAAGGCCCGTTGCGGCAACCCGGTCGACGAGTTCCCGCTTGCGCCCTGAGGTCACACTGACCTGAACTCACCCTGGTGACCTGAGGTCACGCTGTCTACCTGACTGGCGCGCAGATCATATGTCTGCGTGCCAGTCTCTTATTGCGGCGCGAACCTGGCTGCGCCGGTACCGGTCACCCCACATGCGCCATGCCAGTTGCGCCATGCCTGTTCCGGCTGCGCGCACCCCGTGTGACCTCGACAGCTCAGGTGCCGTCGGGGTCGGGGCCATCGGCTCCCGGTTGGGGTGACCCGGTCCGCCCTTCGTTGCCCTCCTTGTAGGGGTTGAGGAGGTTTTCGGGGTGGTGGTGGTCATTCACCCGGGGCCCACCGTTGTCGAGGTGCGGTGGGGGGATCCATTCGCAGCGGCCGTCATCGCGGATCCGCGTGGTCCATTTCTCAGGTTCGGGGCCGACCTTGCGGTTGTCGGTCCCGCACGCCAGGGTCAGTTCGTTGACATTCGTCTCCCCGCCCTCGATCCAGTCTTGGGCGGCGTGATGAACCTGGCATTGGTAGAACGACGCGGTGCATCCGGGTGCACTGCAGCCACGCTCCTTGGAGAACAGCACCAGGCGCTGTGCTGGGGTGGCGATCCGTTTGGCCCGCCCCAGATACAACGCCTGCCCGTCATCGTCGAACACCGACAGGTAGTGGAAGGCGTGGGAGGCCATCCGGATCAGGTCGCGCATCGGCAGCAGAGACCCGCCGCCAGTGATCCCGAACCCCGCGCCTGATTCGAGTTCCTTGAGCGTCGTCGTCACCACCACCGTGACGGGCAGGCCGTTGAGTTTCCCGAGCTTCTTCGACGCCAGGATCGTCCGGCCGCCGGCGAGCAGAGCGTCGTGCTGGCGTTGAGCTTTGGTGCGGTGATCGGCCTTGATCTGCGCTTCTGAGGGCCTGCCGGTGACACACGGTGCCTCGTCGTCGGGGTTGCACATCCCGGGTGCGGCGTTCTTGGCCATCACCGGCTCCCAGACCGCCCACGCTTCCGGGGTGAGGTGTCCACTGACTCGGATGAGCCCGTCAGCACCCTGTTTGCCGAAGGTGAGGCCGCGGCGGCGTTGGATGTCGGCGTCGTTGAAGGCACCGTCGGGGTCGAGCCACAGCAGCATCCGGTTCAACGCCGCCCGGAAGTCGGACACTCCCAGGGTGAAGGCGTGTTCGGCGGCCAACTTCTCGGCCTCAACCCGGGCGCTGAGATCCACATGATCAGGCAACGCCTTGAAGAACTCCCGGCAGCTCTTCACATGTGCGGGCCCCACCCGGCCCTCAGCGACGGCGGCGGCGACGTGGGGCATCACCGGTTCCAGCACCTCACCGGTCAACGCGCGGCGGGGACCCAGTACCTCGGCGTCGGCGACGCGCTGGCGGGCCTCCTCGGCAGAGATTCGCAACCGATGGCTCAGGACTTTGGCGACCTTGTCCCCACCCAACGCTTCGGGGCCAAGCTCCCCCAACCGGGCCACCAGCTTGTGGTCGACGGCGGCATCAGCCCATACCAACTGCTGGCGAACTTCCAGCACGTCGAGCACCTCGCGGGCGCTGAGCCCATCGACCGGCAACGCGGCCAACTTCTCCTGCGCGGCAGCCAGCTCGGCGAGGACGCTGAACACGTCATCACGAGTCACCATCGCGGAAGTCATACTCGAACACTAGTTCGATCCACCGACAAAAACGCAGATGTTACCCCAGAAACCAAAGAGACAGAAGGGGTTCCAGAGCACGGACGGGCGGGTATCCCGACCCACAGGAAACTCAGCCTCGGAACCGCCCCGCCCACCCTGCTCGGCTCTGGATAATCAACTCATACCCGAGCTCGAAGAGGAGCACTGCGCATGTCGACCATCGAAACCCACCCTGAGATCAGCTCACCCTTCGAGAAGGACGTCACCGCCACCCAGGCGTACTTCGACAGCCCCCGGTTCGAAGGCATCATCCGCCTCTACTCGGCGCGGCAGGTCGCCGAGCAGCGCGGCACCATCCCGTCCGACTACCCCATCGCGCGCGAGGCCGCGACCGCGTTCCACCCGCATCTGCGCGAGCTGTTCGCCAAGAAGAAGAGCATCACGACGTTCGGCCCGTACTCCCCCGGCCAGGCAGTGGTCATGAAACGCATGGGCATCGAGGGCATCTATCTCGGAGGGTGGGCCACCTCGGCCAAGGGGTCGATCAGCGAGGACCCCGGCCCCGACCTCGCCAGCTACCCACTGAGCCAGGTGCCGGAAGAGGCCGCCGGACTGGTTCGAGCCCTGCTGACCGCCGACCGCAATCAGCAGTATCTGCGCCTGAAGATGACTGAGCAGCAGCGCGCCGCAACACCGGAGTACGACTACCGGCCCTTCATCATCGCCGACGCCGACACTGGACACGGCGGAGATCCCCATGTGCGCAACCTGATTCGCCGATTTGTCGAGGCTGGCGTGCCTGGTTACCACATCGAGGACCAGCGCCCCGGAACCAAGAAGTGCGGCCACCAGGGCGGCAAGGTGCTGGTGCCGTCCGACGAGCAGATCAAGCGACTCAACACCGCACGATTCCAACTCGACGTCATGCGTGTGCCGGGCATCATCGTCGCGCGCACCGACGCTGAGGCCGCGAATCTCATTGACAGCCGGGCCGACGAACGCGATCAGCCGTTCCTCCTGGGCGCCACCAACCTCAAGGTGCCGTCTTACAAGTCCTGTTTCCTGGCGCTCATGCGCCGGTTCTACAACGAGGGCGTCACCGAACTCAACGGCCACATGCTCTATGCCCTGCCGGAGGGTGAGTACGCCATCGCGGACGCCTGGCTCGACCGCCAGGGCATCGGCGCGTTGGTCGCGGAGTCGGCCAGAGCGTGGCTCGACGGCACCGAGACCTCTGTCGACGGGCTGTTCGACCAGGCCGAATCCAAGTTCGTCGACGTGTGGCAGGAGGACGCCGGGCTCAACACCTACGGTGAAGCGGTCGCCGAACTGCTGGAATTCCGTGAGCGCGACGGTGAATCGGCCGGCATGAGCGCGACCGAATGGCGGAAGTTCGCGGAGCGGGCATCGCTGTACTCGGCCCGCGAGAAGGCCCGTGAACTGGGCGCCGACGTGGCGTGGGACTGTGAACGCGTCAAGACACCCGAGGGTTACTATCAGGTGCGCGGCGGAATCCCGTACGCGATTGCCAAATCCCTTGCGGCAGCGCCCTTTGCCGACATCCTGTGGATGGAGACCAAGACCGCCGACCTGGCCGACGCACGAGAGTTCGCCGATGCGATCCACGCCGTCCACCCCGACAAGATGCTGGCCTACAACCTCTCGCCGTCGTTCAACTGGGACACCACCGGTATGACGGACGAGGAGATGCGGGCCTTCCCCGAGGAACTCGGCAAGCTCGGCTTCGTCTTCAACTTCATCACCTACGGCGGTCATCAGGTCGACGGCGTCGCCTGTGAGGAGTTCGCGACGTCACTGCGGCAGGAGGGCATGCTGGCGCTCGCCAGGCTGCAGCGCAAGATGCGACTGGTCGAATCGCCTTACCGCACACCGCAGACACTGGTCGGCGGCCCGCGCAGCGACGCCGCGCTGGCCGCGTCGTCGGGTCGGACCGCAACGACCAAGTCGATGGGCAAGGGTTCCACCCAGCATCAGCACCTGGTGCAGACCGAGGTGCCCAAGAAGCTGCTCGAGGAGTGGCTGGCCATGTGGGCCGAGCACTACAAGCTGGGCGAGACGCTGCGGGTCCAACTGCGGCCACGCCGCGCCGGATCCGACGTGCTGGACCTCCAAATCCTCGGCAAGGGCGAGGATCCGCTGGCCAACGTCGTCGTCGACCCGATCAAGGACCGGCATGGGCGCAACATCCTGACGGTCCGCGACCAGAACACGTTCGCGGAGAAGATGCGTCAGAAGCGCCTCATGGATCTGATCCACCTCTGGCTGATCCACCGGTTCAAGCCCGAGATCGTGTACTACGTGACGCCCACCGAGGACAACATCTATCAGACCGAGAAGATGAAGTCGCACGGCATCTTCAGCAACGTCTACCAGGAGGTCGGCGAGATCATCGTGGCCGACGTCAACCAGCCACGCATCGACGAACTCCTGGCACCGGATCGCGAGGCGCTGGGCCGGCTGATTCGCAAGGAGGACTGAGCCGGCCCCCGGCCCTGCGCCTATCGCCCGAAGCCGGCGTCGCGCAGGGCCTGGGCCATCGAACCGGCGGGGGCACTGGACTCGCGTCGCCCGGATCCCTTGCCGCGGTTGTTATTTCGCTGCTGACCGCCGCTGCGGCCTCCACCACTGGGGGCCGCGCGGGTGTCACGTGCCGGTTTGCCGCGTTCGCCCCGCTGCTCGTCACCCAGGCGCAGGCTCAGTCCGATGCGCTGACGCTCAACGTCCACGTCGACGACCTTGACCCGCACCACCTGACCGGACCGCACGACCTCGTGCGGATCGGAGACGAAGCGGTCCGACATCGCCGAGACGTGCACCAGGCCGTCCTGGTGAACACCGACATCGACGAACGCGCCGAACGCCGCGACGTTGGTGACGACACCTTCGAGGATCATGCCCGCCTTCAGGTCGGCGACCTTCTCAACGCCCGCCGCGAACGTCGCGGTGGTGAACGCGGGGCGCGGATCCCGTCCCGGCTTCTCCAACTCGGCCAGAATGTCGGTCACCGTGGGGACGCCGAACTTGTCGTCGGCGAAGTCCGCGGGCTTGAGGGACCGCAGTGAACGCTCGTCGCCGATGATCTCGGCCAGGGTGACCCCGGCACGGTCGAGGATGCGCCGCACCACTGGGTAGGCCTCGGGGTGAACACCGGATGCATCCAGGGGATCGTCTCCCCCGCGGATCCGAAGGAATCCCGCGCACTGCTCGAAAGCCTTGGGGCCCAACCGCGGAACCTCCAGCAGACCGCGGCGGTTGCCGAACGGTCCGGTCTTGTCGCGGTGCGCGACGATGGCCTCAGCCAGTGATTCGGAGATCCCCGACACCCGGGTGAGCAGGGGGACGGACGCGGTGTTCAGGTCGACGCCCACGGCGTTCACCGCGTCCTCGACCACCGCGTCGAGGCTGCGCGCCAGCGTCCCGGGCGTGACGTCGTGCTGGTACTGGCCGACGCCGATCGACTTGGGCTCGATCTTGACCAGTTCGGCCAGCGGGTCCTGCAGGCGTCGGGCGATGGAGACCGCGCCGCGCAGGGTGACGTCGAGTTCGGGCAGTTCGTGCGCGGCGTAGGCCGAGGCCGAGTACACCGAAGCGCCGGCCTCACTGACCATGGCCTTCGCCGGCGGCTTGGCCCCAGCGGCCCGGATGTCGGCGATGAGTTCGGTGGCCAGGGCGTCGGTTTCGCGGGAGGCCGTGCCGTTGCCCACGGCGATCAACTCGATGCCGTGCCGTGCCACCAGCGCGGCGAGCGTGGCCTTGGCCGTGTCCCACTGCTTCTGGGGCTGATGCGGGAAGATCGCGCACGTGTCGACGACCTTGCCGGTGCCGTCGACAACGGCGACCTTTACACCGGTCCGGAAACCCGGGTCCAAGCCGAGCGTGGTGCGCGCGCCGGCGGGCGCCGCCAACAGCAGGTCCTTGAGGTTCGTGGCGAACACCGAGACCGCGTCCTCCTCGGCGCGCTGCCGCAGACGGACCCGGGCGTCGACGGACGCCGAGAACATCAGCCTGGTGCGCCACGCGAATCGGACGGTGCTGGCCAGCCACGGGGTGCCGGGGGCGTCGGCCGTCAGGTCGACACCGAGGGCTTGAGCCGTCATGACCTCGTATCCGGCATCCTCGCCGCCGTCGAAGGTCAGCGCCAGGACCTTCTCCTTCTCGCCGCGCATCACCGCGAGCACACGGTGCGACGGCATGTTCTCCAGCGGTTCACTGAATTCGAAGTAATCCCGAAACTTCTGCGCATCAGCGCTTTTGACGGTCTCTTCCGACCAGGGCGCGGTGCGCAGGGCACCGTTGGACCAGAACTTCTCGCGGATCGCGCCGACCAGTTCCGCGTCCTCGGCCGCGCGTTCGACCAGGATGTGACGGGCACCTTCGAGCGCCGCGGCAACGTCGGCCACGTCGTCGTTCAGGAACCCCGCGGCCTCGGTTTCGGGCACCAGCGTCGGGTCGGCGAGCAGGCGCTCGGCCAGTGGTTCGAGGCCGGCTTCCCGGGCGATCTGCGCCTTGGTCCGACGCTTGGGCTTGTAGGGCAGGTAGATGTCCTCGACGCGGGCCTTGGTGTCAGCGGCGAGCAGGGCCGCACGCAGTTCATCGGTCAGCTTGCCCTGCTCCTCGATCGAGGCCAGGACCGCGGTACGACGCTCATCGAGTTCGCGCAGATAGCGCAGGCGCTCCTCCAGCGTGCGCAGTTGCCCGTCGTCGAGGCTGCCGGTGACCTCCTTGCGGTAGCGCGCGATGAACGGGACGGTCGCGCCATCGTCGAGCAGGCCGACAGCCGCCGCGACCTGGGATTCTCTGATCTCCAGTTCCTCGGCGAGGCGGGCGTTCACAGACTTGAGGGCGGCGCTCGAATTCACGGAGCGAGACCCTACCGAACTCTCCTGACACATCCCGGGCGGGACACGGCCAGCCTGTGGACTGCCTCGTCAGGGCCTCAGGATCACCTTGACAGCCCCGTCGGTCTTCTTCTGGAAGATCTCGTAGGCGTGGGGCGCCTCCTCCAGTGGCAGGACATGGGTGGCGAAGCCGTCGACACCCAACGGGTCGTCGTCGGTCAGCAGCGGCATGATGTCGTCCACCCACCGCTTGACGTTGGCCTGACCCATCCGGAGCGTCACCTGCTTGTCGAAGAGCGTGAGCATCGGCACCGGATCGACCATGCCGCCGTACACACCGATCACAGAGATGGTGCCACCCCGCCGCACCACGTCGATGGCCGTGTAGAACGCGTCCAGGCGGTCGATCCCCGCCTTGCGCATCATCGGCTTGGCGATCGCGTCGGGCAGCAGTCCCGCCGCCTGCTGGGCGACGTGGGCGACACGAGAGCCGTGGGCCTCCATGCCGACGGCGTCGATCACGGCGTCCGTGCCTCGGCCATCAGTCTCCGACCGGATGACGTCTCCGACCGACCCGTCCAGGCATTCCAGGTCGATGGTGTAGGCCCCGAACAGTTCGGCCCGGGTCAACCGCTCGGGAACGCGGTCAACAGCGAACACGCGGTGGCCGCGACGGCTCGCGATCCGGGCAGCCATGTCGCCGATGGGCCCCAGCCCCAGCACCGTGACCGACCCGCCGTCCGGGATGTTGGCGTACTCAACCGCCTGCCACGCGGTGGGCAGCACGTCGGACAGGTACACGAAGCGCGAATCCGGCCGCCCCACTGGAACTTTGATGTGGGTGAACTGTGCCTGCGGCACGCGGAGAAGTTCGGCCTGACCACCGGGGACGGAACCGTACAGTTCGGAATAGCCGAACAGGGCGGCACCCATGCCCTGATCTCGAACCTGAGTGGTCTCACACTGTGTGTACAGCTGGTGACCGCACATGTAGCAGTGCCCGCACGATATCTGGAACGGAATCACCACTCGGTCACCGACTTTGAGGTTGTCCACGCCGGCGCCCACCTCTCGGACCACACCCATGGGTTCGTGACCGAGGACGTCGCCGGGGTTCATGAAGGCGCCCAAGACCTCATAGAGGTGCAGATCCGAACCGCAGATGTTGGTCGACGTCACCTCGATGATCGCGTCCGTCGGTTCCTCGATTCTCGGGTCGGGCACCTCTTCCACTCGTACATCGCGTTTGCCCTGCCACGTCACGGCCTTCATCGCCACATCTCCTCGCTTGCGCTGATGCGATAGCGGCTACCCGTGATCGGGACTGTCAAACCCGGCGGGGCGGCATGCGTCGAACGCCCACGCACATCCGCGCGACGGCGGCCGCGGCGATGAACGCGCCCATGGCGGCCCACCCCTGCGCGCCGGCCAAGCCGTTCTTGGCCATCAGCACCAGCGCAACGCCCGCGACACAGATCGCCACCCCCGCCGCGGTTGAGCTGACACCGCGTGCCGAGGCCGGTGCGTCCCACCACGGCAGCGGGCGATGTTCCAGCGGCGAGAGCACACGGAAGATCACCGCCATGACGACAGCGAACACCAACGCTCGCAGGGCCAGCAGGCCCCAGAATCCGGGAGCGTGCACGTCATAGGCGTCCAGACCGGCGGCATGCAGGGAGAACGCCGCGATCGCGATGGCCGGAATGTGCCAGAGGTAGAGCGTCATGGCGCCACCGTTGCCGACCGCCACGACGCGCCAGACGCGAGGCCACGCGGCCCATCGGTTGACCGCACCCGCCGCTGCGACGAACGCGCACGACATCCAGGTGCACTGCAGTGCCAGCAGCAGCGTCGGAGGCGACACGTTCGACATGTGCTCGGTCCCGGTGACCACAAGTGACACCTCGTATGTGCCCGTCGCGGCCAGCACGACCTGCACCGCCAGAGCGAGCACGGCACCCAGCACCGCCACCAGTTGCCGCACCAGGCGACGGGCGTAGGCCACTCCGATGGCCACGGGGATCAGCCACACGATGAGGAAGTTCGCGGTTCCGGACTCCGGGGTGCCGACGGCGAACCGGATCGCGTCGACCCCGGTGGCACCGAGCAGCAGCGCGGCCACGACGAGGGACGCGGATCGTCCGCTGCGAAGTCGCGTCAGGGCGGGCACGAAACCCAGCACCACGAGGTAGACCCCGAGGAACCACAGCAGGGCCACACACTCGCGCCCGAGCCGGTCGGCCGATTCCGTCCCGAGGATGGCCTTCGTCGCCAGCAGGCCGACGGTCCATCCCGCCAGGTACCAGAACACCGGTCGGCACAGCCGCTGCGCACGGGTGAAAAGCCATGTTCCCCAAGCTGTTCCGGGCTTCCAGCCGTAGGCACCGGCGGCACCGCCTGCGAGGAAGAACAGGGGCATCACCTGCACCACCCAGGTGATCGGCGTGAGGGCGGGCACCTCGCCGAGCAGGTTGCCGACCCACAGACCCTGGTCCGTGATGGTGGCCAGCAACAGTGCGCAGTGCCCGAACATGACGACGACCAGTGCGGCCAGGCGAGCGACGTCGACGGCGCGATCCCGGCCGACCGGGGCGGCGGCTTTGTCTGTCGTGACGGCTTTGTCCGCTGCGGCGGCGCGGTCGGACGAGGACCTGGTGAGCGACATGACGCCAGCCTGCCCGAGACAGGCCCTGGCGCACGTGAGTAGGACTACTTTTCTCGGGCGAGCGCCCCTTCCTCGCCCAGCGCGCACTCAGGTACGCATTTCCACCGCAGGACCGTACGTGGCTGCGCGCTCGCGGCGTTCCCGGTTTTCCCCAGTTCCCGGCGTCACCGTGCGTCACGTCTGCCACAGTGGACACCATGCGCAGGCACCACCGTCACACCCTGATCGTCACCGCCGCCGTCGTCAGTGCGACCCTCGCCGCGGCGCCAGTCGCCCACGCCGCCGACGAGGCATTCTGGGGCGGTCGGTACAAGGTCACCTTTCACACCGATCAGAAGACCGGCACCAGCATCGCCGCCACGCAGATCGAGACGCCCTACACCGCGTCCTATGTGTTCAGCACGGACTGTTCGTCCGGAACCTGCGTGGCCTCTGCGACCGACGGCCCGGTGCCCAAGGAGAACGTCACGCGCGCAATGCGTTTCGACTGGACGGGGTCTGTGTGGTCGCGTTCCAACAACTGGAACTGGGACTGCCTGCTGCCCGACGGGACCATCACCTATGACGCCGCCAAGTCCGTGACCACCTACACGCCGCAACCGGACGGCACGCTCAAGGGGACGTTCGAAACCACAATCACCACCGGCGCCTGCGAGGGCACCGTCACGATACCGCTGACCGCGAAGCCCGCCTGATCAGAGGCCGTCGACCTGCGCCGACTCAGCGCAGATCTGTCTCAACTCGCGGGCGCCGAGAGGAGTTGCGGATCTCTCGGCTCGGCGCAGCACCCTGCGGGCCGTCACCTGCGTGCATGACGACGGGACCGCAAACAGGACTGCGTCTCTGGAATGCGTTCCCATGAGGTAGACGAGTTCGCGGTCAACCATTTGGTAGGGGTCGACCGTCACCGCCGAGTTGTGCCGGATGATCCGCGAGGGTGCCGACATCCATGCTGCGGGGTCATAGACCACGCGGTGCACAGTGCCAAGCCACCGACTGAACACGGCCACCAGATCCGGCAGTTCGGCCTTCAGGTCGGATGACCTCGGCCACCACACCCCGTCCACACCTGCGCGGGGCGATTCCTGGGGGCACAGCACGAGGCGGTGCGATTGTGCGACTGACGAGACCGCGAGCGGCAACGACGGCGGCCCCATCGCAGCGGACGTCATCCGCAACACCGGTCTCTCAGCAGGCATCTGATCGACAACCGCTCATCGACGCGGCGGCCCGCAGGTGCCCCCGGAACGGCCACGATCGGCGCATCAAAGCAGAACCCGCTGACGATCCCAGGACGAACTCAGCGTCATACGACGCTCCCGTCTTGACCGCGAATCGGTCAGATCAGTTCAAACCGGCGACGACGCGAAAAGAGTTCCGCATGCATGGGTCACCGATGAACTGACCCTACTCTCCCATCTGGACCGCGTCTGTGCTGGAGTTGAAGTCAAGGACCACGTCTGGGCTGGAGTTGAAGTCAGGGACTACGTCCGCGCGGACTCCAGCACCCCAACCCCACGCACCACCCGTCCGCGGACTACGTCCGGGCGGACTCCAGCACCCCAACCCCACGCACCACCCGTCCGCGGACTACGTCCGGGCGGACTCCAGCACGGTGTTAAACGTCTTGCTGGGACGCATCACCGCAGCCGTCTTCTCCGGATCCGGGTAGTAGTAACCACCGATGTCGGCCTCCCGGCCCTGCACCTCGTTGAGCTCGGCGACGATGGTCTCCTCGTTCGCGGCGAGGGACTTGGCCAACGGCGCGAAGTGCTCGGCCAGCTCCTTGTCCTCAGTCTGCGCGGCCAGCGCCTGCGCCCAGTACAGCGACAGGTAGAACTGGCTGCCCCGGTTGTCCAGCTCACCGGTCTTGCGGGACGGACTCTTGTTCTCGTCCAACAGCTTTCCGACAGCGGCGTCCAGCGTGTCGGCGAGCACCTTCGCCTTCGCATTGTCGGTCTTATTGCCCAGATCCTCGAGGCTGGCACCGATGGCCAGGAACTCGCCGAGCGAATCCCAGCGCAGGTGGTTCTCCTCGATCAGCTGGCTGACGTGCTTGGGCGCCGAACCACCGGCACCGGTCTCGTACAGCCCGCCACCGGCCATCAGCGGCACGATCGAAAGCATCTTGGCGCTGGTGCCCAACTCAAGGATCGGGAACAGGTCGGTCAGGTAATCGCGCAGGATGTTGCCTGTCGCGGCGATGGTGTCCTTCCCACGGATCACCCGCTCCAGCGTGTACCGCATGGCCCACACCTGCGGCAGGATCGTGATCTCCAGCCCCTCGGTGTCGTGATCCTTCAGGTAGGTCTTGACCTTCTTGCGCAACTCGTTCTCGTGTGGACGCTCATCGTCGAGCCAGAACACCACCGGCATGCCCGACAGCCGGGCACGGGTGACAGCCAGCTTGACCCAGTCCCGGATCGGGGCGTCCTTGACGATCGGCATGCGCCAGATGTCGCCCTCTTCGACCTCCTGGCTCAGCAGCACCTCGCCTGTGTCGTTGTCGACGATCCGGGCATAGCCGGGCTCGGGGATCTCGAACGTCTTGTCGTGGCTGCCGTACTCCTCAGCCTGCTGTGCCATCAGGCCGACGTTCGGCACGGTGCCCATGGTGGTCGGGTCGAACTGGCCGTTCGTCTTGCAGAAGTTGATGACTTCTTGGTACATCCGGGAGAACGTCGACTCCGGGTTGACGGCCTTGGTGTCCTTGGTGCGACCGTCGGCGCCGTACATCTTTCCGCCGAGTCGAATCATTGCCGGCATCGAGGCGTCGACGATGACGTCGGACGGCGAATGGAAGTTCGAGATGCCCTTGGCCGAGTCCACCATCGCCAGTTCGGGCCGGTGCTCGTGGCAGCGGTGCAGATCCTCGATGATCTCCTCACGCTGCGAGGCCGGCAGCGTCTCGATCTTGGAGTAGAGGTCAGACAGGCCGTTGTTGACGTTGACGCCCAGCTCGTCGAACAGCTTCTGATGCTTGGCGAATGCGTCCTTGTAGAAGACCTTGACCGCGTGGCCGAAGACGATGGGGTGGCTGACCTTCATCATGGTCGCCTTGACGTGCAGCGAGAACATGACGCCGGTCTTGTAAGCGTCCTCGATCTGCTCTTCGTAGAACTCGATGAGTGCCTTCTTGGACATGTACATGCTGTCGATGACGTCGCCGGCATCCAGCTTGACTTCGGGCTTGAGCACGATCGTCGGGCCCGCCGCGGTGACCAGCTCCATGCGCACATTGCGCGCCTTGTCCAGGGTCATCGACTTCTCACCGTGGTAGAAGTCGCCGTGCTTCATCGTCGCGACGTGGGTGCGCGAGGCCTGCGACCACTCGCCCATGCTGTGCGGGTGTTTGCGGGCGTACTCCTTGACCGCCTTGGGTGCGCGACGGTCCGAGTTGCCTTCGCGCAGAACCGGGTTCACGGCGCTGCCCAGGATCTTGCCGTAGCGGGCCTTGATCGCCTTCTCCTCGTCGGACTTCGGGTCACCCGGGTAGTCCGGCAGGTCGTAGCCCTTGCTCTTGAGCTCCTTGATGGCCGCGAGCAGCTGGGGTACGGAGGCGCTGATGTTGGGCAGCTTGATGATGTTGGCCGACGGATCCTGCGTCAGCTCACCGAGCGCGGCGAGGTTGTCGGGCACCTTCTGCTCGTCGGAGAGGTAGTCGCTGAACTCGGAGAGGATGCGCGCGGCCACGGAGATGTCGCTGGTCTTGACGTCGATGCCGGCCGCGTCGG
Organism: Mycolicibacterium confluentis; assembly: GCF_010729895.1. Taxonomy (NCBI): domain Bacteria; kingdom Bacillati; phylum Actinomycetota; class Actinomycetes; order Mycobacteriales; family Mycobacteriaceae; genus Mycobacterium; species Mycolicibacterium confluentis. The sequence continues at coordinate 2,189,025 of NZ_AP022612.1, read as the reverse complement.
CGAAGGTGCGGATGACCGGGAGGAAGCCATAGGTCGCAAGCAACGGCGCCTCGTCCGTCAGCGTGTAGATGATGGTCGGCTGCTCGGCGCTCATTGCTTCTCTCCCGGCGTTCAGTTTTGGGTCAGGTCGTAAGGCCGCCGCCAGCGATGGCGGCTACCCCAGTGTGACGGCTACCAGTATCGCGCGGGGTGCTCAGAGGGGCGCGAGGGGGTTCGGTGTGCCGCCCGTCACACCGACATGCCATTCCACCACCGACCTCGCAATTCGCTTCGCCTCGGCGTCGTCCACGACGACCTCATAGGCGACGCCCAGGCCGTCGAGACCGTTGATCGAACATTCGTAATGGATACGCAGGGTCAAGTGCCGAACCCAGCGGATGACCCGAGAGCGCTGGTGAGGTGTGGTTCCGCGACCGTCGCACAGCACAAGGAGTCGACGCCCCCCGATCCCGAGAACCGCGTCGGTCACGACGGCGCAGATGTCGCCTTCGCGAGTGCGGTTCACCCTGCGCTTCCACCACGAGTCGGATTCGCCGACGATGCCCTGAACCGCGGCGCGGTCCACAAGCACCAGGACGGCGTCGGCCTCTGACGGGACGCCATCGAGTTCGGGTCCGCGCTGCCCCGCCTCCGGCGACGGCAGCGGCTCACCCACGAACGCCGCCTCGATGCGTGCCTCTGCCAGCGCGCAGGAGATGGCGGCCGAGAGATCCCCGGCACGGCCCATCACCACGACTGGAGCCAATGACACCGCGCCCACGTTGGAAGGCGTTTTATGCACAGCCATGAGCCCGCCTCCAAATTCGAAAAAACACTAACTCCGCAAATGCGCCATTTTTATGGCCGCACCGGAATTCACATGAAAAGCCATACGCGCGGCGGCCGCCCGGCGGATGATCCGCCCACAGATGGGAGCCGGCCGGCCGGGGCTGAGCCCGGCCGACCGTGCGGTGCAGTCTATTTCAGGCGCGGTCGCGCTTGCGGCGGTACACCGCGCTCTGCACCTCGGCAACCCTGGCACGTTTTTCTGCCCGCCGCTCCTTGAGCGACATCTGCGGCTTCTTCAAAGTGGCGTTCTTGGACTTGACACCCATTCTCTGCTCCCTTGCATTGGTCACAATTGAAGCTTCAATCGCGACCATACCTGGAAAATAAATAAAAGCCAGTCCGCCGACATTTCCTCGCGCAGAGGAGTCCGTGGACAGCCGACCAGGGATCGTGTTCACCGGCTTCCGCTCGGAGCTAAGGCCTCTCGGCACAGTCCCAGCAACCCCACCGGCAACTCCCGTCGCAATGAGGCCGACACCACCCAGCAACCAAGCCCCCGCTCCGCGGAGTTGTCGGCTCCGTGGCCTATCTTGGATCGGCCGGGAGTCGATGCAGGGGAGCCAATTGGACGACAACACCATGATGTCGGCTGATGAGCTTCTGGAACTCAATCGCGACATCCAGTCCTCCCCCACGATCCGCCTGCTCGCCACCCTCAACCTCGGCGTATACGCGACCCTCATGGAGCGTCATCTGGCCGGCGGACTGGTGCCCGAGACCGAACTCGTCGTCGCCCTCGAACGCGACCTCGACGACCTTGGCCATCCCGACGGACAATCCGGACTGGCGCTGATCAAGACGTGGGCCAGCCAGGGCTGGCTGCACCGGGTGATCGAGCAGCGGGACGGGCGTGACCGCAACGTCTGCTACCTCACCCAAGACGCCCGCCGTGCGCTGGACTTCCTGCGCGGGATGCGCCGCAACGACACCATCGCCACCGGCGGGTCCATCAACGGCATCGCGGCACGGCTCAAACAGGTCGCGGTCCGGGTCTGCAACGACCCTGACCGGATCCGGGCCAGCATCGAGGCCGAGATCGCCAAGCTGCACGCCGAACTCGACAAGCTCGACCAGGGCCTCGACGTCGGCGCCCAGTCGGACCTCGAGGTCACGGACTCCTACGACGAGGCCAGGGCCATCGCTCTGCAGATGGAGCGTCTGATCACCGACATCGGCCAATACGGGACGATGCTCGAACAGGCGACCGCCGCACTCGACGAACCGATCGACAGCAACGTCGAGTACCGCGACCGGCAACGACAGATGTACGCCGACTATCAGGCCGCCTGGGAGTCGCAGGGCCGCGACTCCCACCGCGCATTCCTGCGGATGATCAATGATCCCGACCAGCGTGCCGAGTTCGAGGCCGACGTCGCCGCGGTCGCCGAGGCGCTGCCGGCCCTCGATCCAGCGCTGCGCCGGATGATGGCCGGCTTCTTCGAACTCGTCGGCCACCAGATCGACGAGGTGGAGCGCATTCAGCAGCGCTGCGCCCAGCGGGTCAAACGCTTCACGGCCTACGGCACCCTGGAGCAGAGCCGGGGCGTGGCCCGCCAGTTGAACGACGCGATCGGCGCGGCACGGGCACTGCTGAAGTCCTCGCTGACCGACTCCCGCCTCGACATTGAGGTCCCTTTGGCCCGGCACACCATCAGCTCGGTCGGGGCGCTGAGTTTCCGGATCAGCGACCTGTCCGCACCCAAGCCGGCCGAGGCCGCGCACGGCGAACTCGACCTGACCAGCTTCGCGGCACTGACCACGCAGGTGGACGCCCCCGCGATGACGGACATGATCAACACCGCGATCGTCGAGGCTCCGCTGTCGTTGCCGGATGCCGTGTCGATGCTCGACTCCGCCTACCTCGGACACGTCATCGTGCTGTGGTCGTGGGCCCTCAAACAACCCAATGCGTCGGCCGACGCCGAATCGGTCACCGTGCGATTCCAGTCCCTGGACGGCCACGACCGGCAGATCGAGGTGCCCCATCTGATGTTCACCGAACCCGTCTCCAGCCTCCTGGGAGCTGCGACATGACCACCGAACCCGACATCGACTTCTCGTCGCTGCCCCAGGTCGACCAGGCCGCCCGGCCACCGCACCAGCGTCGGCCGCGGTTCGACGGCGACGTCTCGGAACTCCCGGACCGTGCCTGCTGGGCGCTGCAGCAGTTGTTGACGCGGCGCTACCTCAGCAGTGAAACCGAACCCGATGTGTACAGCTGGGTACTCGAGTACCGGAATCAGCTGAGCGTGCGGTTGTCCGAATTGGACCTGATCCTGCGCGTCGTCGAGGGGGTGTTCGACAATGGCGGCGTCGCCTTCATAGAGCAGGCCCGGTACGACTCCGCCCGTGGGGTCAAGCTGCTGCGCCGTGAGCCGTTGGGCACCTACGACTCGATCCTGGCGCTGCACCTGGCGCAGATGATGCGCGCCTCCGGCGATCAGGCCGTGTTGATCAGCCGAGACGAGATGCACGGCCTGTTCTCCGGCGTGCTCAACGACATCGACCGGGACACGGTCACATTCACGGCCCGCATCGACGCCGCGATCGCGCGGTTGGCCTCGCTGGAGATCCTCCGCAAAAGCCGCGACGACGAGGACAGCTACACCATCAGCCCCGTGATCACCGCGGTCATGACGGCATCGGTGATCACCGAACTGCAGCAGCAGTTCGAGCTTCTGCTGCGGGGCGGGGCCCCGCAGGAGGCGCAGGACGAGGAGGACCGCACCGATGACGCAGACGACTGAGCAGTTCCACCTCTCGCGCCTGCAGATCATCAACTGGGGCGTATTCGACGGCTACCACTCGATTCCGTTCAGCGCGGGCGGCGCCCTGATCGCCGGCGCCTCGGGAAGCGGCAAATCGTCTCTCCTGGACGCGATCTCGCTGGGCTTCCTGCCGTTCAACCGACGTAACTTCAACGCCTCCGGTGACAACTCGGCCGCCGGGTCCAGCGCGGGACGACGGACCGTCGACAAGTACGTCCGCGGCGCCTGGGGTCAGCGCAGCGACGGTTCCACCAGCAGGGTGATGTACCTGCGCGGCGAGGGCACCGTGTGGTCGGCCGTGGCCGTCACGTACCGCAGCGACAGTGGACGCACCGTCACGGGCCTGGTGCTGAAGTGGCTGACGGGCGAATCGCGATCGGACTCCTCGAGCAGGTTCGTGCTCTCCGACGGGGACCGCGACATCGAGCAGATCTGCAACCGTTGGGCGGCAGGTCGATTCGACACCGGCGTGTTCAAGGAGGACGGCTGGCGATTCACCACCAAGGTGGAGTCGCAGTATCTGGCCCACCTTTACGCCACCATCGGCATCCGCGGGTCCGACGCGGCGCAGCAACTGCTCGGCAAGGCCAAGTCGCTCAAGAGCGTGGGCGGGTTGGAGCAGTTCGTCCGCGAGTTCATGCTCGACGAACCCGACAGCCTGGCCCGGCTTCCCGAGGCGCTGAAGCAGATCGACCCCCTGGTGGAGGCCCGCGAACTGCTCGCGGTGGCGCAGCGTAAACGCAAAATCCTCGGAGACATCGAGAAGATTCAGCAGCGCTACGCCACGGAGTCCAGCGACCTCGGCATCATCGACCTGGTCGATCAGCCGATGGTGCGGGCCTACACCGACCATGTCCGCCTGGCGCAGTGCCCCGGGCAGATCGAGGCGCTGGACACCACGATCGACCAGCTCGGCGACGAGTACGAGGATGTCACCCGACAACTGAATCTGGCCAAGGCCGAAGCGGATTCGCTCAACGCGCAGATCAGTGGCACCAGTTCCAGCATCGGCCCGCTGCAGTCGCAGGTGGCCGCGGCCGAGGCCAAGGCCGAGGAGATCTCGCGGCGCCGTGCCGCCTACGAGTCGCTGCTCACCGCGCAGGGTCTGGACATCCCGGACACCGCCGACGAGTTCTGGAATCTGCGTGAGGAACTGAGCACGCAGGCCAACGAACTGCTCGCGCGGTTGGAGCGCGGGCGCGAGCGGTCCACCGACGCCGAATACACGCAGAAGGTCGCGCGCATCGCCCGCGACGACGCCGCCAAGGAACTGCAGCGTGTGCAGCATGTCGGCTCGGCACTCCCGGAGTCGGCGCTCATGATGCGCGAACACATCTGCACGGCAGTGGGCGTCGATGCCGGTGAGCTGCCCTACATCGCCGAACTTCTGGATCTGCGGCCCGAGCAGAGTCGTTGGCGGGTGGCGGTGGAGAAGGTGCTGCGCGGTGTCGGCCTGCGCCTGTTGGTCCCCGATCAGCACTACGCGGCGGTGCTCCGGTTCGTCAACGAGACGAACATGCGCGGGCGCCTGCAGCTGCACCACGTCCGTCGTCAGCGTCCGGGCTCCGATGATGTCACGCCCGCCCCTAACACGTTGGCGGGCAAGCTTTTCGTCGTCGACCAGGCTCACCCGTGCGCGGCCGAGGCGCTCGACATCATCGCCAGCGCCGGTGACCATGTCTGCGTCGGCTCCCCCGACGCGTTCCCCCGGTTCCGGCGCGCCGTCACCGACTCAGGCCTCTACAAGGACTCCGAGCGCCTCGCGGTCAAGGATGACCGGCGTCCGATCAAGCCGTCGGAGTACATCTACCAGGGTGACGTCGCGACGAAGATCGACGCGCTCACCCTCGACTTGGCGGCTGCCGAGGAGGCCTATCAGGCGGCCCGCCGGAAGGCCGACGACCTTGCCGCGGAACGACAGCAGTGGCGGGACCGGGCGGCGGCGAGCAAGGCGATCTGCGATCAGTTCCCGCAGTGGAATCAGGTGGACACCGAGACCGCCGACGGGCACGCCGAGCGCTTGCGCGAGCAGTTCGAACTTCTCATGGCTGACCATCCCGACATCGAGGCCCTCAACGGGCGGGCCGAGGCGTGCTGGGAGGAGATCCAGTCCTTGATGACCCGGCGCGGTGTCATCCAGACCCGCCGGGACGACCTCGACACCCGCCGGACCCGACTGTTGGAACTGCAGGAACGGCTGTCGCCGGCGTTCGTCTCCGAACCGTTGACCGAACTTCTGCACCGCTACGCCGCCGACGTCCCGGTGTCGCTGGAACTGCTGGACCCGGAACCGCATCGGGATGCGTTGTTCACCGCGGTGCGCCGCGAGCGGGAGCAGTTGCGCGAGAGCCGTCGTCGCTCCTACGACGAACTCGCGCGGATTCTCAACACCTTCGACACCGCGTTCCCGGATGCCATCCCGAACGACAGCGAGGTGTTCGACGAGCGGGTGCACGACTACGTGGCGCTGTGCCGCCACATCGACGAGCGTGAACTGCCCGAGGCCTACGAGCGCATGATGCGCTTGGTGACCGAGCAGGCGCCCGACGCGATCCTGACGCTGCACCGGGTGGCCGAGCAGGAGACTCGACGCATCAGCGAGCAGATCGCCCGCGTCAACACCGGTTTGGCTGCGGTCGAGTTCAACCGCGGCACGCGGTTGACGCTGCGGGCCACGCCGCGCCAGTTGCCCGCGGTCGCCGAGCTGACCGAGATCGTCAGGGCCATCTCGCGCCGCATCGCCGAGGTCGGTCTGGGTGACAAGCAGGCCATCCTCGATCAGTACGCCGACATCCTTCGCCTGCGGAATCGGTTGGCGTCCACAGCACCTGAGGACAAGGCGTGGACGCGCGATGCGCTCGACGTCCGGAATCGCTTCACGTTCGACTGCGCGGAGTGGGATGTACGCAGTGATGAGCTCATCCGCACACACAGCAACGCCGGCGACAACTCCGGTGGCGAGCAGGAGAAGCTCATGGCGTTCTGTCTTGCGGGCGCGTTGAGCTTCAACCTGGCCAACCCCGACAGTGACGACAACCGACCTGTCTTCGCGCAGTTGATGCTCGACGAGGCGTTCTCCAAGTCCGACCCGCAGTTCGCCCAGCAGGCCCTGCAGGCGTTCCGCAAGTTCGGCTTCCAGCTGGTGATCGTCGCGACCGTGCAGAACGCGACGACGATCCAGCCCTACATCGACAACGTGGTGATGGTGTCCAAGACCGAGGCGACGGGCCGCAACGCACGTCCGGTCGCGACCGTGTCGACCAAGACGATCACGGACTTCACCACACTGCGCAAGGAGATGAGCGCCTCGGCCGCCAAGGCGCGCGTTCCCGCCCCGGTCTGACGTTATTCATTCGACGCGGGCGTGATCCCTTCCGATACTGGGAGGGATGCTCACGCCAGATGACCTCGCCGCGCGGACCAACCGTGCCGTCGCGGCCGCCACCTTCGCTGCCGCGGATCTCGGCCTGGCGGTCGAGACTCCGCGGGTGCTCCACGACATGTTCTCCGTCATCGTGCATCTGGCGCCATCGCCGGTGGTGGCGCGGGTTCCGACCGTGCTGCCGCAGGCCTATCTGGACGCCCCGGACGTTCAGAACGCGCAGCAGCGCGCCGAATTGGCCGTGGCAGGTTGGTTGGCCGACCGCGGCTGCCCGGTGGTGGGGCCGAGCCCACTGGTTCCGCGCGAGCCCGTGCCCCACGACGGCTTCTCGATCACGTTCTGGCAGTTGGTCGAGGCGGTGGAAGAGCCCGAACTCGACCTGGTACGCCGCGCTGCCCACACCGCACGCCTGCACGCCGAACTTCGCGACTACGACGGCAGCGGCCTCGGTTTCTGGACGCCCTTCGGCGCATACATTCCGGAATCGCTGGCAGCGCTGGAGCATCTGCCCGGCCTGGTCGACGCCACGGATCTGGCTCGGGCACAACGTGAGTGGGAGGCGCTGGCACCGGTGCTCACGTCCCGCGCGGCGTTTGAGGCGACATTTCCCGGGGTGCCGGTCCAACCTGTTCACGGCGATGCGCCGTACTACAACATGATTCCCACCGCCGACGGCCTGCTGTGGTCGGACTTCGAGATGGTCAGCATGGGCGCCGTCGAGTCCGATCTGGCCATGGCCGGTCACGACGCCGTGAACGCGTACGACGCGGCGGCAACCGAACTCGGGCTGCGTCGGGTCGACCGACGGGTGCTCCGGCTGACCGAGGCCGCGGGTCGTCTGGCCAGCGTGGCGGTGCTGGCCATGGCACCTGAGCTGCCCATGTTGGTCGATGCCGTCGCCCCCGCGCTCGACGGGTGGCGCCAGCTTCCGGAGGTCACGGAGATCGACTGACCCGCCTCGCTAGAACTCCACCACTCGGGGTGCGAGCACCACGCGCCATCCGTCGGGGTCTTCGAAGGTCCACGCGCCGGTGTCGGTCCAGTATGGGTTCTCGGCCTCCACCGGCTCGCACCCGGCCGCGGCCAGGCGTTCCACGACGTCGGACATCGCGTTCTCGGACTCGAAGTACAGAACCAGGAGGTTCTCCCTCGACGGTGCCGGACAGGGACTGCCGGCGTGGCTGCTGGTGAACTCGAGGTGGTGGGCGCTGCCCGGCAGACCGAGCATGACGCCGTCGAAGCCCGCGTGGTTCTCAAACCGGTACAGCACAGGCAGTCCCAGGATTCCGGCGTAGAACTGTTCGATCTCGGTCAGCTTGGCGGTCGGGCGGGCGACGCGGACCTGCGCGACCCGCAGCGCGGTGGGCCACTGTGCGGCGACATCAGTAATCACGAGCATTCCTCATCGGTCATTCAATCGGCACACCAGAGGCTAGAACCTCAACGCCGCTTGAGGTCAAACAGGAGTGCCCGATGTCGACGTCTCGCTGGCCACCACCTCGGCCGCGGCCCGCTCCCCCGAGCGCACGGCGCCGTCGATGAAGCCGTACATGATCGCCGAGGATTCCGTTCCGGCCCAGCCCGATCCACGCGCCGCCACGGTCGATCCACGTTCCGTCCTCGCGGGTCTCGGTGAACGTCCGCCCGCCCACTCGATCTCGCGCCTCGAGCAGCGTCACCGAGTGACCGGCCTGTTTGAGTCGAAGTGCCGCCGTCAGCCCCGCGAAGCCCGCCCCCACCACGCAGTATTCGACATCCATGACTGCCCCCGCCCGTCGGTTCAGGCCTACTCCCGATGAACGGTGGCGTCAATATGCGGCGCGCGTCCACTCAATCCAGGCGAAGAACTCCTCGGCGGTGAACACCGGTTTGCCGTAGTCCTGGGCCTTGCGCGCCTTGCCGGACTGCGTGCCCGCCTCGGCGGTCACCAGCACTTCGCACCGGGTCTTGGTGACCGTGCGCACCGGCGCCAACCCGACGGACTCAGCCAGTTGTTCCATCTCCTCGCGTTCCACGATGCGGCCGGAGTCGTTCATCGCGGTGCCGGTGAAACAGATGCGAGCACCCGGCACCAGCACCGCGCCGATGTCGTGCCGCACAGCGTCGGCCGCGTCGGCAACGACGTCGATCCCGAGCAGCGCCGACACCTCGTGCAGGCGGGCCACGACCACGTCGGGCAGCGTTGTCCGGGCCGCCGCGGCACGCAGTTGATCGGCCACCGCCTGCGCGGCCGCGGCATCCCAGCCATCGGGACCGCCGGCCGGCGCCCTTTCGCCGAGCAGCGCCGCACCCACGTGGCGGCTGAGCCTCAGCAGCGCCGAGAGCGCAGGCAGGTGCCGCGCTGCGGGTGTGGGCACGTCGGGATCGCGGCTCAGCAGCAGACCCGACTGGACTTCGGTGGCCTCAGGCTCGTCGAACGGTGTGGATCCGGTCGAGACATCTGCTGCGGCATGGGCTTCCAGCGCCGAGCGGGCACGTTCCAGTGCAGTCTCACCCGTCACCCGCACACCGCGCAGATCGACACCCAGCGGCATCGGCGTGACGTGGCCGAGGCGTTTGAGTTCAAAGTCGATCAGTCCCAACGTCTCATCCACTCCGACTCCGACTGGCGTGCAACCGGCCAGCATCGGCGCGATCACCGCCCACGCCTCGCGAAGCGTGGGCGCCAACAGCACATCGGAGACCCCGATGCCGTAGGCGGTCCTCGCATCCGCCAGATCACGCTGCGGATTGATGAGAGTCGTCACCGCGGTGCCGTCGTCGAAGGCGACCGCGAACTCCACCGGTCGTGGGCGGGACATGCGCCCCTCGTCGCCGACGGTCAGCAGTCCGATCGCGCAGAACCGCCGATCCTGCCCGCTGCCCGCCGACCCGCGCAGGTAGCGCGCGATACGCCGGTCCACCTTCAGATCCTTGGGCAGCACAGGGCGTTTGAGCACCAGACCGGCCAGCGACGTGCACCTGCTCAACGCGACATACAGCTGCCCGGTGGAGAACATGCCGCCGGTCAGGTCCACCACGAGGCGATCCAGCGTCTGGCCCTGGCTCTTGTGGATCGTGATGGCCCAGGCCAGTTTGAACGGCAACTGGGTGAACGTGCCGACGACCTCCCGGCGGAGTGACCCGCCGTCGACGACCGGTCGGGTGGCCTCCCAGACGAACGGCGCGACGTCGGCCACTGTGCCGTCGGGGAATTCGACGTCGACCACCGCGCCGTAGCGGTCGTAGCCGACACCCACCACACGTCCGATGGATCCGTTGACCCAGCGGTTGCCCTGATCGTTGTTCAGCATCATGATCTGGGCGCCAACCTTGAACCGCAGTTCCTCCTCGATCGGCTTGTCGAACAGCGACAGGTCTCCGGTCTCCGTCGCGCGGTGCACCATCTCGTCGCCGGGCAACCGCTGCAACTGTTGCCGGTTGCGCGCCGTCACAAGCCGATTCGTCGGCGCCAGCGTCAACCAGAACTCGTCGTCGGGGGGCACGAAGTCACTGTCGACGCGGGCGTTGAGGTGCTCCTGCGCGTGACCGAGCAGCACACCTTCACGAATCTCGTTCAGGATGGCCGTCATCCGGTCATCACCGAGTTGCCGGAACACCGTCGTCAACGACACCGTCGGAAAGTCCGCGCGCTCGAAACTGCGCGCCGAGAAGAAATATGGCGTGTCGTATGTGGTGGAGAAGTAGTGCTTCTCCCCTTCGGCGACGACGGGCGGAAGCTGATACAGGTCACCGACCAGCACGATCTGGACGCCGCCGAACGGGGTGTCCGGGTGCGGTCCGAAGCGCCGCAGCGCACCGGCCACCATGTCGAAGACGTCGGCGCGCACCATCGAGGCTTCGTCGATGATCAGCGTCTGCAGCGACGCCAGTGTCTTGGCAAACCTGCCGGGCCGATAGGCGCCACCGGTGACGTCGGCGAGTGTCGTGGTGGTACGGAATCCGAACAGTCGGTGGATGGTGTAGCCGTCGACGTTGAGCGCGGCGATGCCGGTCGGGGCGACCACGACGACGTTGCGATCGGTGGTGGCCATGTAATGCCGGATGAGCGTGGATTTGCCGGTGCCGGCCTTACCGGTGAGGAACACGTGTTGGCCGGCGGCCAGCCGGGCCAGCGCCTCACGAAACTCCTCGGTGAGCACCAGATCCGCCACGCGTGCACCCTACCCAGCTACACGGGGCGTCTCCCGCTGTCCGGGGCCGCCCCGCTGCCGGCTGTGTCCGTGGTCATCAATGTGGCCAGTGCGGCTGGTGGCGCGACGCCAAGTCCTCGATCAGCGACCGGCGGGTCGTGAGCGCAGTGAGTTCCCAGGCGGACCAGTACTCTGCCGTTGCGTCCGGTGCCTGATCGTCCTCGTCGACGGCTCGGGCCCAGTCGGCGGTGTCGCCATCCCGATCCGCGCCAACCGCGTCTGCCGGTGAGTTCATCGTGCCCCCTGAGTCCGTGGCCCGTGTTCAGTGATGCAGTCCGGTCACGGGCACATGGGTCGAGGCTTCGATGTCGGATTCGGTCAGCGCGAACAGCTGGTTCGCCAGATCGTGCAGTGCACGCGCAACCGCCAACTCGTCGCCGATTTCGGCGCTCGGTTCGTCGGCGGGATTGAGTCGAGCCAGACCGACCCCGACCAGTTCGGCGCCCCGCCAAGTCATCCGCACCTCTGCACGGGTGCGTTCGTCCCGCTCGTCGACGGCCAATTCGAGCTGCCACGCCCGGGCCGAGAGATCGTTCGTCGCCATTTCGTCATCCCCACACCTCGATGCATCGAGAAGACCAGACAACGATGGGTCGGCGGTAGGGGCGGAAGTCCCATGTCCGCGCACGCAGAGTTGGAAGACGGTTCTGCACTTCACCGTCTGGCCACAGAGCTAAAGTGCTTTCCGTGCCTAAGAAGCTGCTGGGGAACGGACGGGGTCGCTGGTTGGCGATCATCGCCTCCGTTGCGTTGTCCGCGGGCATGCTCTACGCGCAGAGCGCAACCCCGGAGAAGACCCACCCGCCGCACTCCGCGGTTCACTCACCGTCAGCGCCGGGGGCGTCGGCGCCCGCGCCCGCGGAGGCCGAGCTGCTGGCCGCAACCCGCCCTCCGGACCCCAAGGTCTTCCAACTCGAGTTGCCGCAGGGCGTCGCGCCCGAGGGTGGACTGCAGGTCAAGACCATCTGGGCGGCCCGGGCCATCAGCGCGATGTTCCCCGAGATCAAAACCATCGGCGGGTACCGGCAGGATCCGCTGCAATGGCATCCCAACGGCCTCGCGATCGACGTCATGATCCCCAACCACGGCAGCCAGCAGGGCATTGATCTGGGCAATCAGATCGCCGGCCTGGCATTGGCCAACGCCGAACGGTGGGGTGTTCTGCACGTCATCTGGCGCCAGGGCTTCTATCCAGGCATCGGGGCGCCGAGCTGGACCGCCGACTACGGCAATGAGACGGCCAACCACTTCGACCACGTCCACATCGCCACCATCGGCGGGGGCTACCCGACCGGTGACGAGGTCTTCTACCTCGACTCGATGCGCTGAGCTGACGGGCGCCTTGGCGATGACGGTGCCCGATGCCATGGCAGTCCTTTCGGATGAACTGAGGTCCATCCTTCGACCCACCCGAACTCGGCAATCTCTACGGACGCGCGCGGACAGGTGAGTTGAACCGCGCCGCACGGCGATGCACACGATGGACGTGGCCGCGGGTACGGACCGGTGGGGCAGCCGCCAGTTCGGGCTCGGCGTAGAAGGCCTTCTTGGCCGCCTCGACGAGGATCAGATAGGCCACGGTCATCCCCGCCAGCGCGGCGAAGAACTGCCAGGGCAACGGCGTGAATCCGAGTTGGCCGGAAAGCGGGGATACGGTCAGCGCGACACCGGCCGCGATCACCGCCGCGGTCGCCAGGATCAGTGATGCGCTGGACCGACTGCGGAAGAACGGCACCCGCCGCGTCCGCACGGCGAAGATGATCAGGGTCTGCGTAGCGAGAGACTCCACGAACCAACCCGTGCGGAACTCGATCGGGCCGGCGTGAAGCACCCCGAGCAGGAGGCCGAAGGTCAGGAAATCGAACAGCGAGCTGATCGGGCCGAAGGTGAGCATGAATCGACGGATGAACCCGATGTTCCAGTGCGACGGAGCGTGCAGCTGTTCGTCGTCCACTCGGTCGGTCGGAATCGCCAGCTGCGACGTGTCGTAGAGCAGGTTGTTGAGCAGGATCTGGCTCGGCAACATAGGCAGAAAGGTCAGGACCGCCGAAGCCGCTGCCGCACTGAACATATTGCCGAAGTTGCTCGACGTGCCCATGAGTACGTACTTGATCGTGTTGGCGAAGATGCGACGCCCTTCGGCCACCCCCGTCGCCAACACCCCGAGGTCCTTGTCCAGCATCACGACGTCGGCCGCATCCTTGGCCACATCGGTGGCGCTGTCGACGGAGATGCCCACGTCGGCCGAGTGGAGTGCGAGCGCGTCGTTGACGCCGTCGCCGAGGAACCCCACCGAACGCCCGCGGCGCCGAAGCGAGGAGATCACCCGGGATTTCTGCTCCGGTGAGACGCGGGCGAAGATCGTGCTGTCCGCGGTGAGGACATCCAGTTGATCCGGGGCCATCCCCTCCAAGTCCGCGCCGATGACCACCCCTTTGATCGGCAAACCCAGGTCAGCGCAGACCTTTTCGGCGACCGCGGGATTGTCCCCGGTGGCGACCTTGACCTCGATGCCCAAAGCGGCCAGCTGTCGCAGCGATTCGCGGGCGGCCGCCTTGGGGGGGTCGGCGAATACCAGGAAGCCGCAGAGTTCCAGACCCGTCTCGTCGGCGGCCGACACGCTGGACAGTTCGGGAGCCGGCCGAGTCGCCACGGCGACCACTCGCCTGCCCTCGGCGAACAGGGCGGCCAGCGTCCGCTCGGCGGCGGCCGGCACCCGATCGCATGTTGCGATGATCTGCTCGGGCGCGCCCTTGCACACCAGGTGACGTCCCGCAGCGTCCTCGATGAGCGCGGTCGTGGCCCGGCGCGTGTGGTCGAACGGCAGCAGCGCGATCCGCCTGGCATCGGTGACGGGACCGCGGTCGGCCCACAGCGCCGCGTCGAGTTGATTGGCGCACGTGCCCCCGACCGACGGGTCGATCTCGGTGGCCAGCATCCCGAGCCGAAGCACCGACTCGGAGAGTCTGCCCTCGGGGTCGACGGTGTCGATCAGCTCGATCCGGTTCTCCGTCAAAGTGCCCGTCTTGTCGGTGACGATGATGTCGATGTCGCCGAGGTCCTCGATGCACACGAGCCGTTTCACCAGGACTCTGCGCCGCGCCAGCCGTCGCGAGCCGGCGGCCAGGCTGGTGCTGACGACGGCAGGCAGCAGCTGCGGCGTGATGCCCACGGCGATCGCCAGACCGAACAGCGCGGACTCGACCAGCGGTCGATCCAGCATCAGGTTGATGATGATGATGGCGACCGTCAGGATCATCGCGACGCGCAACAGCAGGTAGGAGAATCGGCGCAGCCCGACCTGGAACTCGGTTTCCGGTTCGCGTTCCCCCAGCCCAGCCGCAATCCGGCCGAACTCGGCATCGGCACCCGTCGCATACACCACGGCGGTGGCATCGCCCGCGCTCACCACGGTCCCCATGAAGGCGATGTTCGATGCGCCGGCCAGGTCGGTGCCGGCCGGGGCGGCCGCAGTCTTCTCTGTAGCGGTCGACTCCCCAGTGAGAATGCTCTCGTTGCACTCCAGGCCGTTGACCTCGAGCAGGCGCACATCAGCGGGTACCAGCTCACCCAGCTCCAGGCGTATCACGTCTCCGGGCACAAGATCGATGACGTCGATCTTGGTCATCCGGTTGTCGCGCAGGACCGTTGCGGTGTGGCGGATGCGGGAATGCAGCGCCGCGGTCGCACGCTCGGCCCGATACTCGTTGACGAACCCCAGACCGATGCTGATCGCCAGGATGACCCCGATGATGATCGCCTGGGTGCTGTCACCGAGAAAGAACGACACCACCGCGGTCGCCGCCAGCAGCCCGAGCACGGCGTTGTTGAGCTGGCGTCCGAGCACCCCGACCACGCTGACGCCGTGGGTGCGCATCGAATTCGGCCCCACCTCGGCCCGACGGTCGGCGGCCTGCTCAGTCGACAGACCCGACGCCGACGAGGCGAGCGATGTGAGCACGTCCGAGACCGAGGCGCCGCTGATCTCCTGTCGACTGAAGCGCCCACTGGGTGGCGTCACAGATCACAGCCTCTCGGAGAAACGCCCGGCTGACGACGGTCTTTGGTCCCTTCGTTGGGGCGCACACAATGTTTGGGCACTCTTCACGGCATTGGGGTGCTCGGCCGTCATCACGACTGCCGGGACCGCGTAATCTGACCCCCATGACCGACGGGAACCGACTCGCCAACATTCTGCCGGAGAGTGAGTGCTGGAATCTGATGTCCAGCATGTCGCTGGGACGGCTGATCACCGCCGCAGACGGTCAACCCGAGGTGTTCCCGGTGAACTTCGCCGTTCAGGACCGCGGCGTGGTCTTCCGTACCGCCGAGGGCACGAAACTGGTGAGCTCTGCCATCAACCGCAATGTGCTGTTCGAGGTCGACGACCACGACGCTGCGCAGGGTTGGAGCGTCATCGTCAGAGGAGTCGCCCGGATCCTGCACTCAGACGAAGAGATCGACGTGGCGAAAGAGACTGGGTTGCGCCCGTGGGTGTCGACCGACAAGGAGCATTACGTCCGAATCCGTCCCGTGCGCGTCAGCGGGCGCCGATTCGTCTTCGACCGCACACCAAGCCCGCTGTAGCGCGAGTTCGAGTCCGGGAGTCGCAGCCCGTCCCACTCGTGGTGGGAGAAGCATGTTGCCACGGAGCGGCCCAACTAGGGGACTTCCTTCCCTAGTCGATCGCGCCGCCGAGTGGTCGGATTCTGTAAGCAGAATCACTGCGACGAAAGGACATCGCCATGAGCACTCCCGCTGTGCAACGCCGCCCGATGTGGCCGGAGATCAGCGACTTCTTCGCCGGACTGCCAGCGTGGGCGAATCTGCGTCCGACGCTCGGGGGCCACATCATCAAGGTCGAAGACGAGGTGAAGGACGGCGAGTACCGGCTGAAGGCCGAGATTCCCGGCGTCGACCCGGAGAAGGATGTCGACATCACGGTGCGCGACGGCGTCCTCACGATTCGGTCCGAGCGCAGCGAGACCAAGGAGTCCAACGGGCGCTCGGAATTCTCCTACGGCTCGTTCGCCCGCGCGATCACCCTGCCGCCTGGTGCCGACGACGACAGCATCAAGGCCAGCTACGACAAGGGCATCCTCACCGTCACGGTTCCGTTGAAGGAGCCCGCAGCATCGGAGAAGCACGTCGCCATCGAATCGGCGAAGTGATACGACCGGAAACCCACGGCGCGAAACGGCGATGACGCGCGCCCGGAATCACCGGGATTTCTGGTCGCGCCGACCACCAGCCGTATTGACCGGACTCGCGCCCTTGGCCGCTCGACGTGACAGGCGGGTGGGCCGCCGTCCACACATCGGCCACCTATCCGACCGGGTTCTGGCCTCCGGTCTGCGAAGTATGGGAAAGCAGCGGTACGGAATTGCGGCAGCCGTGGCCGCGGTGTGGGTGGCGGCCGTCTACCGAGGTTCACTGCGGCCATGGATGTACACGTGGGGCGCCACTCCCGAGGAGATTGTGGGCACCCTGCCCGGTGACGAGTTGACCGTTTCCCCCTTTCCCCGCACCACTCGGGCCATCTGGATCCCCGCGTCGCCCCACGCGGTGTGGCCCTGGTTGGCGCAGATCGGTGAAGACCGCGGCGGGTTCTACAGCTACTCGTGGCTCGAGCGCGCCGTGGGTGCCGACATCCACAACACCGACCTCGTCCATCTGGAGTGGCAACGCCTGCACGTCGGCGACACGGTGTGGCTGGCGCGTCGATACGGTGAGTGGGCGTGCCAGATCGTCGCCGAGGTGGAGCCCGGCTCGCATCTGGTGATGGTTTCCCGGCCCGACTTCGCGTGCCTGCAGGAAGGCCGGAAGGCCCGGGGCACGTGGAGCTTTGTGCTCCTTCCGGCCGACGGTGGTGTGCGACTCGTGGCGCGCGGATGCGGTGGCTTGGCGGGCCACTTCTGGTTCGACATACCGCATTTCGTGATGGAGCGGAGGATGATGCAGGGCATTCGCGAGCGTGCGGTGAACCGACGCGTCAAGTTCCTCGGCTCAGCTCCTGCCCGTCGTCGGCGGCGAGCGTGAAGTAGTTCTCCTCCTCCTGCACGAAGTGCAGGCGCAGCAGCGTGGCCAGGCCATAGAGGCATGCCAGCAGGTCGTTAACCTGGTCGGGCTGGATGCCGCCGGCGGATTCGGCCAGCTGCACATGGGTGCCGATGCGCTCGGAGAGGCGACGGATCTCGGCGTGCGTGCGGCTCATCGTCGCGGTCGCCTCGCTGCTTCGCAGCGGCGTGGCCAACGCTGGATACAGTTGGTTCTCTTCGGCCTGCTCGTGCGGCAGAATCCTTTCCTGCAGCTGCTTTTCGACATCCCTGATCGCTTCGAGTGCTGTGGCGTCGGGCGCCTCGACCAACCGGTCAGCGCTGGCCCGGGTCAGTGCGATGACGTCACGCAGCTCATCATGTTCAGCCGAGAAGCGGTGCAGGAGTGCCTCGGTGTCCGACGGCATGGTCAGCTGAGCGGCCGGATCGCCGCGCACTGCGCGAATCGCATTCAGGATGACTGCGACATCGATCCCCTCCTGCAGGAGCGCACCCGCCGCCGGTGGCAAATAGCCCACAGCGGCAACCGCCATCGCCAGCAGTGACAGACTCATGCCCACCACCGCGCTCTGCACGGCGATTCGCCGCGACCGTCGGGCGATGTCCATCGCGTCGGCGAGCCGGTCCAGACGATCGGTGGTGAGCACGATGTCCGCGGCTTCCGAGGACGCCGTCGCACCTCGTGCACCCATCGCCACACCCACGGTCGCCGCCGCCAACGCCGGCGCGTCGTTGATGCCGTCGCCCACCATCACGGTGACGGCCTGTTCCCGTTCGGCGCGCACCGCGGCGACCTTGTCGGATGGCGTCTGGTGTGCGTAGACCTCATCGAGGCCAAGCACCGTGGCCACTTCGCGCGCGGGTTCCATCCGATCTCCGGTGAGCATGACGAGACGGTTGAAGCCAGCCTGGCGCAGTCGCCGCATCGTGCGGGGCGCCTGGCGGCGCAGCGGGTCCCGGAGCAGAATCGCCCCGATCGGGTCGCCATCGACGCTCACCCACGTCAACGCGGCACTGTCCAAGCGCGCACGGTTGACCGCGGTCTGCGCCCATGAGCTCGCGGGGCTGCCCTCAACCAGTTTGCCGACGGCAACCCGCTTCCCCTCCACCGTCGCAGTCACTCCCCGACCGGCCTCCTCGACGGCGTCTGTTGGAAGCGTCAGATGCAGTCCACGCGCCAGCGCCTCGGTGACGATCGCCTCGGCGAGCACGTGCGGTGACACCTGATCGACGGAGGCCGCCAGGCCCAGCACTTCATCGGCTCCGCACTGTGGCGCTGCGAGCACTTCGATGACCGTCGGCTGGCCCATCGTGAGGGTGCCTGTCTTGTCCATCACGAGAGTTGTCGCGTGCCCGAGGTTCTCCAATGCGCCGCCGCCACGGATGACCACACCGGCACGAGATGCCCGGGACAGGCCCGACACGATCGCCACGGGCGCGGCCAGCAGCAGCGGGCAGGGTGTGGCGACCACCAGCACCGCGACCGCACGAGTCGCGGACCCGCTCACCAGCCACGCACCGCCCGCGATCAGAAGTGCCAGTGGCAGGAACCACGCCGCGTACCGGTCGGCGAGTCGCACCACGGGCGCGTTCTCCGCCCCGGCCTGCTGCGCCAGACGCACGATTCCCGCGTAGGTGCTGTCCTCGGCGCTTGCGGTGGCCCGCAACTCGAATGCGGCGCCGGCGTTGACCACACCGCTGCGAACCGCTTCCCCGCGTTCGCGCTCGACACTGAGCGATTCACCAGTCAGCGCCGATTCATCCAACACCACGAGGTCGTCGAGGACTCTGCCGTCCACCGGCACGACGTCACCGGATGCCACGACGAGTACGTCGTCCACGGCGACCTCGGCCACCGGGATCACGCTGACCTCGGCGCCGACTCGCCGACGGGCGAATCGCGGTGAGCGTTCCAGCAGGGCCCGCAGATCCCGGGACGCCCGCCGCGTGGCGGCGGCGTCCAGGGCTCGACCACCGGCGAGCATCACCGCGATGAGCGCCCCTGCGAGGTACTCCCCCACAAGCAGGGTGCCGACCAACGAGAGCACGGCGATGAGGTCCACCCCGAGACTGCCTCTGCGCAGTGCCATGAGCACCCACACGACCGCGGGCACCACCGCGATGAGCGTCCCGGCGATCCACCATCTGTCCGCGACTGCATCTGCGCCGACCAGCCACGCCACTCCGCCGCCGGCCAACGCTCCCACCGTCAACGCGACGAGTGCGGGCTCCATGAGCGGCCGCAACCGTTCGACCATCCGGTTCGAATGCTCCCCTGTCATCGCACCGACCACCCCTAATCCCCCCGCGCATCAATTGAACCAGCGCTTCGCTCGGCGAGCGCCGTGTCCGCTCAAGTTTCTGCGGGTCGCCCTGCACAAAGACGGCCCGCAGTCAGGCGAGGTACAGTCGTCTACTACCAAGTTTGTAGTACATCGCTTCACCCCGCCGAGGAGCTTGGATGTCAACTGTGAACGGACTGCCCGGGCATGTCCTGCTGGTGCATTTCCTGGTCGTCCTGACACCGCTGACAGCGGTCCTGGCGATCCTGTGCGCACTGTGGCCCGCCGCGTTGCGCCATCTCATCTGGCTCGTCCTCGCTCTCGCGGTGACGTGCCTGGCCCTCACTCCGTTCACCACGGAAGCCGGCGAATGGCTCGAGGGTCGAGTCGACCCCTCACCACTGGTGACCACTCATGCCGCACTCGGCGACACCATGATCTACGTGACCGCCGCACTCGTTGTAGCCGCACTGCTGCTGTTGCTCAAGCACGTCCGGACTGCGCGAAGCGCGGCACTGCCCCAGTCCGTCGTCGCGGTCATCACGGTCCTAGTGCTGCTCATCGGGGCCGGCGCGGTGGTCCAGGTGTACCGAATCGGCGACTCGGGCGCTCAATCGGCCTGGGCCGATGCCGTGTCGGGCGAGTAGCGTCAGCGCAGCAGGTCTGCAACGGATTCGGCCCGCTCGGCCACCAGGCGATCCTGCATCCAGTCGATGGTGACCGTCGAATCTGCGCCGACGGCCACGAGGAGCAGGACCGCGGCCACAAGTGGCATGATCCGCTGCCTGCGCGGTGCGGGTCTGCGCAGCGCGCACACCCGCTGGACGATCGCGTGCGCACCGTCACTGATACCGAGCCGGTCAGGAGCCGCTCTCGCCGTGGCCGACGTCAGCAGAGCCACCTTGGCAAGCGCCTGGGCAGTCACCGCCCGGCCGGCCCTCGCGGCGCACTCGTCGGCGTGCCGCTCCGCGGCGAACCGAACCTCACGGCACCACTGGCGCAGAATCGGATTGACGCAGGCCGCCAATTCGGCCATCTGGACATAAACCTGATGGTGATGTCGAAGATGGGCTCGCTCATGCCTGAGCACCGCATCGAATTCGGCTGCGGACAACGCATCTCGAAGGCCAGTCGTTGCCACCACCGCGCCGCGCCCGCCTGGGACGGCGAATGCCGCCGGGACCGGATCGTCGACGAGAAGCACCCCGTGGTCATCGGAAACGCCTCGGCGAAAGACGTCGGCAGAACGACTGAGCGCCCGCATGCGAGACACATGCACCACCACTCGCGACACACCAAGCGCCACAACGAAGCTCATTACCGCCCAGAGCCAGCCCACCGGCAGACCAACCGAGACACCCATTGCGCAGACGGCGGCGACCACCGAGCTCAGCGTCGCCACCGCCAGCGCCAGCGCTCCGAGCCCGAGCACCCGCACGCTCCATCCCGGTGAGAACAGGGAATGCACCCGGCTCAGGACAGGCGCCACCAGCGCGGCAAGCACCCACGCCACGGCCAGCGCGGCCGACAGCATCTAGTGGCTCCGACTGTCGTCGGACGCGGAATCGTCCAGGAGCTGACGCAGAACTGCCTCGTCCTCAGGGCCAAGGCCGGCGACGAAGTTGGCCAGCACATCTGCGCGCCCGGCGCGGCTGTCAAGCTCTCTGCGCATCCGCAGCGCAGCCTGAAACGCCGGTAACTCATCTGCGGCCACCACCAGCGAGTAGCGATGAGCACGGCCTGCGCGGACCCGCTCGACGAGCCCCTTCTGTGTGAGACGCACGAGCGCAGTCATCACAGTCGTGTACGCAAGTTCCTCGCCGAGCGCAGCACGCACCTGCTCCACCGTCATGGGCGCCTGATCGCTCAGGACGCCGACGACGGCGCTCTCCAGAGCACCCGGTTCGCGGCGCACTGACTCTCCTTCCGGCGCGGGGACATCTCGTGCCGCCAGGATAGGCCCTCACCGTGCGCGAAGTTGCTGCGTCACACCGAAGCTGGGTTATGGCAGCCTACCTTTGCTGGCAGACGATGGCGCCGCTGGCTAGCGTCATTGCATGGTGAATTCCCCCGCCCATCCGGCAGAGCCCCACGTGGGCTCCGTGTCGTCGAAACTGAACTGGCTGCGCGCAGGAGTCCTCGGCGCCAATGACGGAATCGTGTCGACGGCGGGCATCGTCGTTGGCGTGGCGGCCGCCGCGGTCGAGCGCGGACCGGTCCTCACGGCCGGAATCGCGGGCCTGGCGGCGGGTGCGGTGTCGATGGCGTTGGGCGAGTACGTGTCCGTCAGCACTCAACGTGACACGGAGAAAGCGCTTCTGACGAAAGAACGCCGGGAACTCCGGGAAGACCCGGCCGCAGAGTTGGATGAACTGGCCGCACTGTACGAGGCCAAGGGACTCAACGCGGACACCGCACGCCTGGTGGCCGAGGAGCTCACCGAACACGACGCGTTCGCCGCACACGCGGAGATCGAACTTGGCCTGAGCCCAGACGAATTGACGAACCCCTGGCAGGCTGCGCTGTCGTCGGCGCTGGCGTTCACCGTCGGTGCGCTGCTTCCTCTCCTGGCCATCTCGATACCGCCACTCTCGTCGCGAATTCCCGTCACCGTCGTCGCAGTACTGGTGGCCCTGTTGTGCACGGGCGCCGTGTCGGCGGCACTCGGTGGGGCGCCCGCGAAGCGTGCGATCGTGCGGAATGTCGTCGGCGGCGGACTCGCCCTGGCCATCACCTACGGGATCGGTCATCTCGTCGGGGTGGCCGTGACGTGACCCGCATCCCAAGCCCTCTCCCCCACGGATTGTTCCGGTCAGCGGCGCGCTGAGGGCCACCGGGTTCACAATGGCGACGGAGGCGCCGCCCAAGTCGGCGTCGTCGAAGGAGCAGACCGATGGTCACTGTCTTTCTTGTCGACGACCATGAGGTCGTTCGTCGCGGCCTGATCGAACTGCTGAGCACGGATCCGGATCTGACCGTCGTCGGGGAAGCCGGTTCGGTGGCCGAAGCGCACGCCCGGATCCCAGCGGCACGGCCAGACGTCGCGGTCCTCGACGTCCGCCTGCCCGATGGCAGCGGCATCGAACTCTGCCGTGACCTGCTCTCCCAGCTCTCCGACCTGCACTGCCTGATGCTGACGTCGTTCACCTCTGACGAGGCGCTGTTGGACGCGATTCTGGCCGGGGCCAGCGGGTATGTCATCAAGGACATCAAGGGCATGGAGCTGGCCCAAGCCATCAAGGATGTCGGGGCGGGGCGATCACTGCTGGACAACCGGGCGGCCGCCGTGCTGATGGCCAAGCTGCGGCGCGGCCTGGACAAACCCACCGATCCCACGGCCAGGCTGACGCCCCAGGAACGAGTGCTGTTGGACCTGCTGGGAGAGGGCCTCACCAACAGGCAGATCGCCGACCGCATGTTCTTGGCGGAGAAGACGGTCAAGAACTACGTGTCACGGCTGCTCGCCAAACTCGGCATGCAGCGCCGGACGCAGGCGGCGGTGTTCGTCTCCAGAATCCATCAGGACCAGCAGCGGCTGATCGAGGACGATTGAGAACAGCAACCGGCTGCCCATCCCGGCCGCCGGTGACACAATCGAGTAGTGGGGACGGGGACGTCGCCCGGGGAAAGTGGCGACCAGACACTGCGTGACGCGTTGTCGCACCTGCGACTGCGCGAGCTGCTCTGCGAGGTGCAGGACCGGATCCCGCAGATCATGGACGGCCGTGACCGCCTCGACGGTCTGGTGGAGGCCATGCTGATGGTCACTGCCCGGCTGGAGTTGGACGACACCCTGCGCACCATCGTCCGCACCGCCCGCGAACTGCTCGACGCCGAATACTGCGCCCTGGGGGTGCGTGGCTCGGGACACGAACTGGCCGAATTCATCTACGAGGGCATCGACGAGCTCACCCGTGAGGCGATCGGCCCCCTGCCGTCGGGCCGCGGCGTACTGGGTCTGCTCATCGACCGCCCCGCACCGATCCGGTTGGACAACATCCAGGATCATCCCAGTTCGGTCGGTTTCCCCCGCAATCATCCCCCGATGCAGTCCTTCCTCGGGGTTCCCATACTCATCCGCGACACCGTGTACGGAAATCTGTACCTCACCGAGAAACGGACCGGACAGCCGTTCAGTGAAGACGACGAGGTGCTCGTGCAGGCGCTGGCCGCCGCCGCAGGCATCGCGATCGAGAACGCCCGCCTGTACCAACAGGCCCGGACCCGGCAGGCATGGATTGCCGCCACTCGCGACATCGCCACCGAATTGCTGTCCGGGCCCGACCCGGGCCGGGTGTTCCAGCTCATCGCCGACGAGACGCTGAAACTGACCGATGCCGAGGCCACGCTGGTGGCCGTGCCCGCCGACGAGGACGCTCCCGTCAGCGAAGTCGACGACCTGCTGATCGCGGCGGTCGCCGGTTCCGCTGGCCGCGACGCTGTCGCCGGTGCGCCCATCTCGGTGGCGGGAACGACTGTGGGGCAGGCGCTCTCGGACGGCCGACCGTTCCGTGCGGATGCCCTCGATGCGCCGACCGGCGTTCAGGGTTGGGTCGGCCCAGCCCTGGTGCTTCCGTTGCGGACCACGGACAACATTGCCGGCGTGCTTTTCGCGCTGCGCGAACCCGGGAGCCCACCG
Organism: Mycolicibacterium confluentis; assembly: GCF_010729895.1. Taxonomy (NCBI): domain Bacteria; kingdom Bacillati; phylum Actinomycetota; class Actinomycetes; order Mycobacteriales; family Mycobacteriaceae; genus Mycobacterium; species Mycolicibacterium confluentis. Next base: position 2,164,877 of record NZ_AP022612.1, on the reverse strand, counting down.
TTCACAGAGGAACAACTCGACATGGTGTCGGCCTTCGCCGATCAGGCAGCCGTGGCGTGGGAACTGGCGGTCACCCAGCACAGGATGCACGATCTCGATGTCCTGACCGACCGTGATCGCATCGCTCGCGACCTGCACGACCAGGTCATTCAGCGACTCTTCGCCGTCGGATTGGCCCTGCAGGGCACCATCCCCCGCGCGCGGTCCGCCGACGTGCAGCGCCGGATCGCTCAGTGCGTCGATGATCTGCAGGACGTCATCTCCGACATCCGGACCACAGTGTTCGACCTGCAGGGCGGCACCGTCACCCGTCTCCGGCAGCGACTCGACGACGTCCTGGCCCAGTTCGACACCGCCGGTGTGCGCACCGTGGCGCATTACAGCGGTCCGTTGTCCGTGATCGAAGCTGATCTGGCCGACCACGCCGAGGCGGTGGTCCGAGAGGGCATCAGCAATGCCGTCCGCCACGGTCACGCCACAGAGATCACCATCCGCGTCAGCGTCAACGACGATCTGTGCATTGCGGTCATTGACAACGGTTCCGGCATCGGCGACACCGGGACTGAGAGCGGTCTGGCGAATCTACGGAAACGCGCACGCGACTGCAGTGGTGAATTATCCGTTGCGGCAATCGATTCCGGAGGCACCGAGCTTCGTTGGTGGGCACCCCTACTCTGATTCTGCGAACCCCGACAGCGATTCGGCTAACTGAACCGAGCACCGTCCAACCTGGACACCATCTCGGTCAATGGCCGTCGCGGCGTGGCCGGCAGCGGATCGGCGTTCACCGAAGGCCATCCGATCCGCACGAGCATCTGCGGGATATGGGTGTGGTCAAAGACTGTCTCCCGCAGCGCCATACGGGTCTCGGGCACCTCCAACACCTCGGACACCAGGCATGTCGCCAAGCCCCTGGAGGTTGCCGTCAGCAGCGCAGCGCTGGTGGCCTCGCCAGCTCGAAGCCGAGCCACGTCGTCGTCACCCAGGGTGCCCAGCACCACCAACACGCCATTGTCGTCAGCAGCCGAGGTTTGAGCAGAACGCGCGAGCGCGGGCCCGGCAAACAGACGGCCCGGCAGCGGGGCGGCCCTCTCCGGCGCCGGGGTGTTGCGCGCGGGCACCCCACTGGTCGCCGCGTAGCGACCGCTCCATGAGGCCAACTCCGCGAGGTATCGGTCATCGGCGACGCGTGACCACGCTGCGTCGGCGAACAGGGACCGCAGTTGGCTGTCGATTTCACAGCGACGAACCACCACCCCGAGCCGCGCCGCGCGGGCTCCGATCAGCGCGATGTCACCAAGCTCGACCGGCCAACTGCTGTACGGGCGCCGGTCGGTCCGACGCCGCGGAATCGCCGCGGCCATGGCGATGTCGACCGCATCCGGCGGGCCCCGGTGCAGTTCCAGAGCCGCGAGCTGGCCCGGTCGCGCGGGGTCGGGAAAGCGATGGACGTGTGCCCGCCAACCCAGTGCCGCCAGAGCAACGGTGCAGTGATGCAACGCCACCCCGCAACTGACGATGAGATCGCGGCCGTCCGGATCCGTATAGGGCAGCAGCCGCGAGGTGTCGGCGTGGAGATGGATGCTGTGCGGCCCGACACAGAAGCGCCACGGCTGGGAGTTGTGCACCGACGGCGCGCGCGCGGCCAGCGCAAGGGCAGCCAGCACGGTGTCGTCGTCGGAGAAGTTGTTGTTCGACATCAGCACCAACTCACAATCGACACGGAAACCCGATTCCACGGTGCGTCGGCGGACCGTCTCGCACCAGAGGCACAAGTCCTCAGTCCGCCCTGGACATCCTCCCCGGCTCAGGCCTGCGCGTTGTTGCGAGGGTCGGCGAAGGTTGAGGGACTTTCGACTCCTCCGCAGTCGCGACCCGTGACCTACTCTCCGAGTCAACCTCTCCCGATTGGAGCAGGCCGATGGAAGGTTCTGAGCAGTTCGGGGCGGTCGTGGTCGGCATCGACGGTTCGGACGCTGCGATCGGTGCTGCGCGGTGGGCCGCCCACGAAGCATCGATACGCGGGGTGCCACTGCGCCTCGTCCACGCCACAGATGCTCCTTGCGAACCCGGCGGTCTCGACATGGGTGTCGAGTACGGCGAACAGTCACTGCGCTCTGCGAGTGCCGCCGTGAACGCTCTGAACTTTGACGTCGCGCTGGAGACGGCACTCGTCTCGGGCGATCCCAGTACGGTCTTGATCGACGCGTCCCGAGACGCCGACCTGATCTGTCTGGGCTCGGTGGGGATCGGGCGTCTGGCCGCCACGCTGTTGGGAAGCACAGCGGAAGAGGTCGCGAGGAAGGCTCACTGCCCCGTCGCCATCCTCCGCAGGGGCGGCCGCCGTGGAGGGCCCGCCGACCGCGCCTCAGTCGTCGTTCCCGTGACGGCCGCCCAGGAGGACAAGCTGGTGATCGACACCGCGATGCAGATCGCACGCCACACCGGATCGCCGGTGTTGGCGGTGGGAGTGTGGCGAAAAGACCTCGGAGAGTTGTTCTACGACGAATTGGACGAGCGTGTGACCGGCTGGAGACAGCGCTGTCCCGATGTCACCATCCGCGCAGTCTCCGGCCGGGCCACCATCGCCGAGTTCCTCGCTGACTACACCGAGCCGATTCAACTGGTGGTGATCGGAGAAGCGGACGTCGATCAGGTCCTGGGAATCGTCGGCCCCCACTCGCATGCGCTGATCGACCACGGCGAGTGTTCGGTGCTCGTCGCCCGCAGGTGAGGCTTTCCGACCGTTGCCGTCAGGCGCCGCGTGGGAGGTCCCTGCCCTGCGCCGCCGGCAGAGACTCACGACCAATACGCAGCAATTTCACAGTTTCGACCCGCAAATTTGCCGACGCGTGGGTAAATTGAGCCTGCGCGCACCGCCCGGTCCGCGCAGTCGCATCGCACAGAGCTCCAGGGGTTGTGCCGACAGAGTCACCGCCCCTCTCTTGCAGGGCTTTTCGGGTCCGCTGTCTCGGGCACCGCTGGGTACCGACCGGTCATGCCCTTTCCCCTGCTGCGAGGAGCCTCCGTGCGCGCATCCACCTTCCGCAACCAGTCCACGGGCGGCTACTCCCGGTATATCGGCCGGGTGGGGGCACTCGCCGTCGCGTTGGGCGTAGGCCTTGCCTCCAGCACCGCGTATGGAATCGGCATCGCCTACGCCGACACCGAAGGGGGCTCCAGCGAATCGGGCTCCGGTGCAGCACCATCCTCCTCGTCGTCGCGCGACAACGGCGACAGGACCGAGACCAAGTCCCCCAGGATCAGGAGATCCACTGAGAACGGCACTCGTCCGACATGGCCCAAGACGCGCAGCAGGACCTCGGCCACCACCTCTGGCGAGACGAGCGCAACCCCCGAGAAGTCACTCGACGGAGTCACCCTCGGGACGGTGAGGGTGGACACCGAAACGTCGAGCGACACCGTCACCGGCACCAGGACCTCCGGGTCGGCGACCGCCGACACCAGGGACGCGTCGGCTCTCGATCCGCGCGATGTCGCTGCGGCCACCGCGGAACTGCAGACGGACACCACAGCTGAATCCTCGCCTCAGACCCCCTCGCCCACAACGGAAATCGTCGCAGAGGAACCCACCCTCGTCCCCGTCGATGGCGAGACGCCGAAAGAGCCTGACGGCACTGACATCTCGACGCCACCCACCGACTTGGTGGTCGCCCCCGGCACGAAACCCGACATCGAGACCCGGCCGCTCGCCCACACCACGAGCGGCTCACCGTCCACGACGACGACCACTCCGGAGGCGTCCACCCCTGAGTCGCCCGAGCCCTCCACCTCGGAGGTGGCCGAGGACTCCCCCATCGCACCGGAGATCGAACAGGCACACCAACCGGTCAGCCCGCCGCCCCCGCCTCGGGTCCACCGGAGCAATCCGATCGCCGGACTCATCGCCATCCCCGTCGCGGCCGTGGTCGCCGTCCCCGCGGTCATCTCCAAGGTGATCTCGGCAATCATGTCGCCACTGCTCGCCCCGGGCACTCCGGCCGCACCCCCCTTTCTTTGGAATGTGCTGACGTGGGCCGTCCGGGAGATCCAGAACACGTTCTTCAACCGGCGCCCGCAGGTGGTCGCCCAGACCATCGACCTGTCCCTTGACGCGGGGCAGGTGAGCGGCCCGATCAGCTTCGGGGGATTCGATCCCGACGGCAATCCGGTGACCTACACCGTGAGCACGCCAGCGCACGGCGTGCTCACCGTCGACCAGCAGACCGGCCAATTCACCTACACACTCACCGATCCCGGTTACACAGGAACCGATCAGTTCACCGTCACCATCAGCGACGCCGGCCCGCACCTGCATGGCCTTCACGGCTACGTGACCAACCACAGCAGCAGTGCCGTCATCACGCTGAACATCACCACCTCCAACCACGCACCGATCGCGGTCCCCGACTCCGTCACGACCGACTGGAACACCCCGGTCACGTTCTCCGTGACCGACAACGACTCCGACCCCGACGGCGACCCGCTGACGGTGATCTCATACACCGACCCCGCTCACGGCACCCTCTTCCACCACGGTGACGGCACCTTCACCTACACCCCGAATGTCGACTTCTACGGTGAGGACGAATTCACCTACACCATCAGCGACGAGTACGGTCTCGCCGCGGCCACGAAGTCCACGTTCACCGTGATCAGGGGCCAGATCCACCTGCAGGCCGAGGACGATGAGGTCACCCTCGAGGAGGACAGCACCACCACCATCGAGGTGCTGGCGAACGACACCGAAGGGGACACCGGGGGTGTGCACATCGTCGCTGTCACCTCGCCCGCCAACGGGACTGTGACCCTGAATGCCGACAACACCCTCACTTACCAGCCAGCGGCAGACTACAACGGCGAAGACTCGTTCTCGTACACCGTGATCGACGCCGCCGGTAACACCTCCACCGCCACCGTCAGTCTCACCATCACCCCGGTGAACGACGCACCGGTGGTGATTTCGGCTCCGACAGTCACCATGGACGAGGACGGGGTTGCCAGTGGCATCGTCACCGCAGTTGATGCCGACGTCGACGACACACTGACCTACTCGATCGGCAGCCCGCCGCAACACGGTGTCGTCGTCATCGACGGCGTCACGGGCGCATTCACCTACATCCCCAACCTGGACCACAACGGCGTCGACTCATTCGGGGTGTCCGTCACTGACAGTGCGGGCGAAAGCACCACCGTGATTGTCTCCGTCACCATCCACCCGGTCGACGACCCGCCGCCGACGTCCACCACCACTGTCGTTCTCCTGGAGGACGGCACGGCGACCGGCGATCTGGTGCCCATCAAGGTCGATGCGGACGGTGAGCACGTCATGCTCCACTCGATCGACGGTCACGCAGTCGCTTCGACGGGGTTGACGACGATCACCACGCAACACGGGGTGCTCACGGTGAGCTCCGACGGCCATTTCACCTACACGCCGAATGCGAACTCAACCGAGACTGACGCCCTCACGTACGAAGTGATCGACGTGGCTGGCAACCGGTCAACCTCGACCATCACGTTCCACATTCAGCCCGTCAACGACGCGCCCGTCGCCTTTGATGATGTGTACACACCCGCAAGTCCCCCGGTGTTGATCGGCATGCACTCGGTGACGTTCACCGGCAACGTCCTCAACAACGACAGCGACGTGGACACACCGCGTTCGGCGCTGACCGCAGTCCTCGTGGGCCAACCGACATCCAGCCAGGTTCTGGGACTCGATCTGGACGGCATCGAGCACTTCGAGTTACGCGACGACGGTTCGTTCGAGATAACTGGACTCGTACTCGGATCCCTGATTGGCCTCATCACCCCGGTCACCTGGACCTTCACCTACCAGGTCAGTGACGGCGAAGCATTCAGCGATGTCGCCACCGCGACGATCAGGTGGGTCTGAGCACCCGCGGCATCGAGTACGCGCAACTGTCAGTACCTGGCGGTGATGCCCAGCTCGCTCAGGAGGAGACGGACACGCCTCTCGATATCGTCGCGAATGCACCTGACCACACCGATGGACTGACCCGCGGGGTCATCGAGTTCCCAGTTCTCGTAACGCTTTCCAGGGATGTACGGGCAGGTGTCGCGGGTAAGTCCCTTGGTGTGGTGGGGTTTCGGGGCTGAAGCCGACCAGGCTGGACCATGTCCGGTGTGTCATTAGGGCTTCGGGGTGGGCCATCGCGTAGTGGTCATTGAGTTACCGACCAAAGTGACTCAAGCAAAGGACACACCACGCGATGACCCAGGACCATTCTGCCCTGCTGGCCCAGCTCGATGCGCTCCGCTCCGCTGATGTCGGGGCGGTATTCGCCGAGTTGATCCGCGCCGGCCTGCAGGCGTTGATCGAGGCCGAGGCCACCGAGGCGATCGGCGCCGGCCGCTACCAACGCACCGATGGACGCAGCACTCACCGCAACGGGCATCGACCCAAGACGGTGTCGACCACCGCTGGCGACATCGAGATCCAGATCCCCAAGCTGCGGGCCGGCTCGTTCTTCCCGTCGCTGCTGGAACGGCGCCGCCGCATCGACAAAGCCCTGCACGCGGTGATCATGGAGGCCTACGTGCACGGCGTCTCCACCCGCAGCGTCGATGACCTCGTTACCGCGATGGGTGTCGGTTCGGGTGTCTCGAAGTCGGAGGTCTCGCGCATCTGCGCCGGCCTGGACCGCGAGATCGAAGCTTTCCGTACCCGCAGTCTGACCCACACGTCGTTTCCCTACGTGTTCTGTGACGCCACATTCTGCAAGGTGCGTGTCGGGGCGCATGTGGTCTCCCAAGCCCTGGTGGTGGCCACCGGGGTCTCCATCGAGGGCACCCGCGAGGTGCTGGGCACCGCCGTCGGTGACAGCGAATCCTTTGAGTTCTGGCGCGAGTTCCTCGCCTCGCTCAAAGCCCGCGGCCTGAGCGGCGTGCATCTGGTGATCTCCGATGCCCACGCCGGTCTCAAGGCTGCCGTGGTCCAGCAGTTCGCCGGATCGTCGTGGCAGCGGTGCCGGGTGCACTTCATGCGCAATCTGCACGGCGTGGTGGCCGCCAAACACGCCCCCGCGGTGACCGCGGCGGTCAAGACGATCTTCGCTCACACCGACCCCGCCGACGTTGCCGCCCAGTGGGACCAGGTCGCTGACACGCTGTCGTCGAGCTCCGAAAGTGGCGGCGATGATGGATGAGGCCAAGACCGACGTGCTGGCGTTCACCGCGTTCCCGCGCACCCATTGGCAGAAGATCTGGTCGAACAATCCGATCGAGCGGCTCAACAAGGAGATCAAACGCCGCGCCGATGTCGTGGAGATCTTCCCCAACCCCGCGGCGTTCCTGCGCCTGGCCACCGCTGTGGTCATCGAAGCCCACGACGAATGGCAGGTCACCCGCCGCTACCTGTCAGAGGTCTCCATGGCCGAACTGCGCAAAGTCATCGCCACCAAACAGCAAGCAGCCCAACCCGTCGCCGAACCACGTCAAATCGCCTAGCATTCACCATGACTCGTTGATCACTACGCGTGAACCCACGCCGATCCGAAGTCCACCACCCCAAGGGGCACTATCGGTGTCGCTGCAGCCCATCGTGACGACGACGTCGGCGGCGTGGACCATCTCGTGGGTCCAGAGCTTGGGTGTCTGGCCAGTGATGTCGATGCCGACCTCGGCCATGGCCTCGACCGCCGACGGATTGACGTTCTCGGCCGGCTCGGACCCGCCTGAGTAGACATCGGCCTGCTCACCCACGAGGTGACTGAAGAAGCTCATCGCCATCTGCGAGCGGCCCGCGTTGTGGGTGCATAGGAACAGCACCGTGGGTTTGGTTGTCATCGCGTGCTCCCCTCGGGTGTGCGATCGGTGAAGCGTTGGCGCAGGGCCAGCGAGACGTAGACGAGCGCGACGAGCACGGGCACCTCGATGAGCGGGCCGACCACTCCGGCCAGCGCCTGACCCGAGGTCGCGCCGTAGGTGGCGATCGCGACGGCGATGGCGAGTTCGAAGTTGTTGCCCGCCGCGGTGAACGCCAGCGTGGTGGTGCGCTGATACCCCAGCCCAAGCAGAGCGCCCACTAGGTAGCCGCCGCCCCACATGATCGCGAAGTACGCCAGCAGCGGCAGTGCGATGCGCACGACATCGGTTGGGCGGCTGGTGATCTGTTCTCCCTGCAGGGCGAAGAGGACGACGATCGTGAACAGCAGACCGTACAGCGCCCAGGGTCCGACGCGGGGCAGGAAGGTCGACTCGTACCAGGTGCGGCCCTTGGCCTTCTCCCCCAACCGTCGCGACAGGTACCCGGCCAGCAGTGGGACGCCGAGGAAGATCAGCACGGACTTCGCGATCTGCCACGGTGAGGTGCTGATGGTGGTCTGCGCGAGCCCGAGCCAGCCCGGCAGCACCGACAGGTAGAACCAGCCCAGCACGGCGAACATGACGACTTGAAACAGCGAGTTGAGCGCGACCAGAACCGCCGCGGCCTCCCGGTCACCGCACGCGAGGTCGTTCCAGATGATCACCATGGCGATGCAGCGGGCCAGGCCGACGATGATCAGGCCCGTGCGGTATTCCGGCAGGTCGGGCAGGAGCAGCCAGGCCAGGGCGAACATCAACGCCGGGCCGAGCACCCAGTTCAGCAGGAGCGAGCTGAACAGCAGTCGGCGATCGCCGGTGACGGTGTCGAGGCGGTCGTAGCGGACCTTGGCCAGCACCGGGTACATCATGATGAGCAGACCCAGCGCGATCGGCAGCGAGATACCGTCCACCTGAATGTGATTCAGTGCGCTGTTGACGCCGGGTAGGAACCGGCCCAGCAGCAGACCCGCCGCCATCGCGAGGCCGATCCACACGGGCAGGAACTGGTCGAGCCGCGAGAGCTTGGCGATGACGGCGGGGTGCGCCTCTGCTGTGTCGGTCACGGATCAGCAGCAGCTGGTGGTGGTGGCCGGGACCTTCTCCGCGTCGGCGGCGGTGCCACCGCAGCAGACCCCGCCCTCTGCGGTACCACCGTCAGCATGCTGGGGGCTGGTGCCGAAGGTCTCGGAGTCGGCGAGCACGGTGTAGACCTCCCACTTCTCGCCGGCCGGTCCGGTGACCCAGACCTTGTCCTGGGTGGCGAAGCAGCAGGTGGTGCCGATCTCCTCGTCGGTGAACAGACCCGCCTCAGTGAGACGCGCGATCTCGGCGTGCACGGTCTCGCTGGACTCGACCTCGACGCCCAGGTGGTTGATGGTGCCGCCCTTGCCGGGGTTCTCCAGCAGGACCAGCTTCAGCGGCGGTTCGGTGACGGCGAAGTTCGCGTAACCCGGCTTGACCTTGGCCGGTGAGGTGTTGAACAGCGTGGAGTAGAAGGCGATCGCCTCGTCGAGGTCGTCGACGTTGAGTGCGAGTTGCATGCGGGACATGGCTGGATCTCCTTACCTGTGCGACTTATGTCGAACTCCTCCATCATGCATACCTCTTTGACTTATGTCAAAGTACTTCGCATACTTGGTGTCATGCCCAAGGCACTGCCGACTATCGACATCACCGCCCCCGTGTGCTGCGCGCCCGTCGCGGCTGGGCCCATGAGCGACGACGCCGCCCTCGAGGTGGCGCTGCGCCTCAAGGCGCTGGCCGACCCGGCGCGGGTGAGGATCATGTCACTGTTGTTCAGTGCCGAGACCGGCGAGGAGAACAGCGGTGAACTCGCCGCACGCCTCGGGTTGACCGAGTCCACGGTCAGCCATCACCTCGCCCAGCTTCGGCGCGCGGGGTTCGTCGAGTCGGACCGCCGGGGTATGAACGTCTACCACCGGCCCAGCCACGACGCGGTGGGCGCGCTGTGTGCGGTGTTGGATCCGAACTGCTGCAGGTAGCTGCGGCCGCGGTCATCCAGTTTCGACCTAAGATTCTGGGCGAGTGCTGACCGGCGGGAGGTGAAGGTGGGAGGACCGCGTTCGACCTCGCAACCGCAGTCGGGCCGCCGTGCGCGAGGCACGTTGAACACGGACACGATTGTGGCGGCCGCCTTCGCTCTGGCTGCAGAATCCTCCGTCGAGGATCTGACGATTCCGTTGGTCGCGGAGTCGCTCGGGGTCGGCGTGACGAGCATCTACTGGCACGTCCGCAACAAGACCGAACTTCTCGACGCCATGACTGATCGCGCGTTGCGGCGCAGCGAGTTGCCCGCCTTCGTCGGATCGGCCGATTGGCGTGAGTCGTTGATGACACACGCGCGCGGGGTGCGGCGCGCCTTTCTCGACGACCCGGTGTTGACGGATCTGATCCTGATTCGCGGAGCGCTCAGCCCGCTGGCACGACGACTCGGTGCGCAGGAGATGGACAAGGCGATCACTAGCATGGTCGAGGCCGGATTGGACCGGAACCGGGCCGCAGACGTCTACTCGGCGGTCTCAGCTCTCGTACGAGGATCGGTGCTGCTCGCAAGGTTGGAGCAGAAGCACGGTGCTTCGGCCGCCGCACTGTCGCAGGATGACCGTGCGTTCGAACTTCTTCTGACGTCGCTGTTCACCGAGACCGGGCTGCCGGCCTAAGCCTTTGTGCCGCGCCTGGTTTGGCGGGCGATGGGGCGTCCGCACAGTTTTCCGGCGTCAGTGCCGACCTTCGCCGGCGAGGACACTTTGAGCCCGACCAGGTCCAGTGCGGGGTCGTCGATGATCGCGCGAAGCGCGACGCTTCCGGTCATCCCGGTGCCGACGTGAACCACGCGACGCTTGGCTGCAGTGTCAGGGGTTGAAATCACAGGCGCTGCTCTCGCAGTGGTCACCGACACGGTGGATGCGCCTTACTGTAGATAAATCCAGTAAGGGTTACCAGTAACTGTTCCGCTCGATGCGCAACCCATGTGGAGGGCACCGATTGTCTCAGCGAACGTGATCACCGGCGCAAGCGACGGTGTCGGAGCCGCAGCGGCCGTCAGAGGTCCAGCACCACATCACCGCCCGGCACAGCCGAGCAGATCAGTGCCGTTCCGGCACCGGGCAGTTCGAGCGGTTGCTGCGTGTACTCGACGGACCCCGAGATGACTCCCGTCGCGCAGACGTGGCACACACCGCTTCGGCACGAGAAGCGGGTGGGAACGTCGCAGGCTTCGGCGAAGTCGAGGATGTTCGCACAGTCCCTGTGCCAGGGAACCGCCAGCCCACTGCGGGCGAACGTCACCGCAGGCCCGACACCCGGTGGGCCGGGCGGTGGGTGCGGGCTCGGGGCCTTCGACGGATCCTTCATCCCCGGGTGGATCGGCGGCAGCGCACCGAACAGCTCGGTGTGAATGCGTGCATCGTCGAATCCTGTCGCGAGGAGCGCCTCGCGCATATCCGTCATGTACTGCACCGGTCCACAGAGGTAAACAGTCGCCTCGACCGGAAGTTCGAGCGCGGCGATCTTCGGCTCGTCCAACCGTCCGTCCGTGTCGGTGTAGAACACCCGGCAGTGCGCCTGCGGAAGCGTCTCGATCAACGACTTCACCTCAGGTGCGAACGCCTCCGATGCGCGGCTTCGAACCGTATGCAGCCACCAGACGGTCCGAGTGCTGCGGTCGGAGGCCAGCGAATTGAGCATCGCCAAGACTGGAGTGATGCCGATGCCGGCCGACAGGAGCACCACCGGGCCCGCACCATCGGTGAGGTAGAAATCGCCCCGCGGTGCGGCAGCCTCGATCACCGTTCCGACTTCGGCGTGGTCGTGAAGCCAGCGGCTCACCAATCCGCGGTCCTCGCGTTTCACGCTGATCCGGTAGCGACCAGCCCGAGAATCGCTCGAGAGCGAGTAGCTCCGCATCGGTACGGGACTACCCGCATCTGGAATACGCACCGTCAGGTACTGGCCGGGACGGGCGCTGGGCAGTGCACCGCCGTCGCCAGAATCCAGCGAAATCGAAAGCACTACAGTTGATTCCGGCCGCACCTCACAGACTCGCAACCGTTGGAAACCGTTCCATCCCGGCTCAGCACCGATCGAGGGCCCTGCCGAAGCCGCACCACCGTCATGAGCCGCGAGGAGCTCGCGGAACGACTGCTGCCAGCCGGGGCTCAGAGCGGGCACATCGACGATCTTGCGCAGCTGCTCGATGTTGCGCTCCGGCAGATAGAGCAGTGCGTCGACGTCGGCCACAGACATGTGATGCCGCCCATCGCGGGTGCGCACGATCTCATCTCCGGTTTGGACCTCCCCCTCCACTGTCACTCGGAGGTAAAAGCCGGGACGACGCTGTGACACCAGCAGCTGGGGCATTCGTGGTTCGTCCAGTCGGAGGCCGACCCGAAAGCAGGTGACTCGCGGTTGCGTCACTTCGAATTCCGCGTCGCCGATGCGGAACCGGTCGCCAACGCAGACCTCGTCGTCTGCCAGGCCGGTGATCGTGAAGTTCTCGCCGAAGCTGCCGGGTGCCAGATCGTCCCGGTTCAGGAAACGCCTCCAGAATTGATAAGACTCCTGCTGGTAGACCATGACGGCGCGTTGTTCACCCCCGTGGCCCGCCAGATCGCCCTGGCCATCACCGTCAATGTTGTGTCGTCGCACCATGACTGGTCCACGGACCGGCGATTTCCATATCCCGGTGTGCACAGTCTTGTCGCGCCACTGCACGTCTCTGGGCATTCCGACGTTGACCGAGATGAGCCTGGGCAGCATCCGCGTCCCCCTGTCACCGACCGCGGTGATACGGGACCAGTGTGCTCCCTGAGTGATGGTCAAGCCACTGAAAGCGCGCGGATACTCCGTCCGGCGCCGTCACGGCGGGGCGCAGTCTCGGTGTCAGCTGCCTACACCAGTTCAGGAACCCTCAGGTGCGCGATCGCCAACTCGAAGTCGCATTCCTCCAGCATTTCGGCTCCGGCCTCCGCGACGGTGTCGTCCCTGAGCGTGTCCAGCTTCCCCATCGTCCTGTGTAGGGCGTCGGCGCTGTCAAACGCTGTCGACACCACCACCAGACCGGTGTGCCGATTCACCATCAGGCTCGCGCTGCAATGGCCTTCCAGTTCCTCGAATGCCGGCAGCACCGAATCCTTGAAGAGGTCTATACCCGCATCCATCCGGGCTGGGTCAACCTTGGCCCAGCCAACCCGCACGCACGTGCCCTCGGCACTGTCGTGATCGCGGTGCATCACCGCGATCTCCCATTCGGCAATCTCCGGGGCACCGCCGAGGGTCTGCGCCGCGCGGTCACGCACCTCTCGGATCAATGGTCCGCTGGCGCGCATGTCGTCCTCGGACTGCCACGCGCTGGTGGCGATGCACCGCCCTGACTCGCGGTCTGCGAGCAGCGACAGACCTACGAAACCGTGCATCTTCTGCAACTCGGGCATCACCGCCCCCCGGATGCTGGCTATTCCGTCGTCAATCGATCCCGGCCGCCCCCAGACGGTCGTTGTTCGTGCGTACACAATCTGCCTCCTCACAACGAGGCAGCGTCGCGACGGCGCCGCCGTCGGGCCTGATTCTCCTCCGTCGGGTGTCAGGCAGCAATGGTCGGGCGCGCACCTGTCACGGAGTGTTCTCGACGAACACGTCCGGGTCGCCGGCCTCGTATTCGAGCGCTGCGCGGTCGAATTTCCACATGTAGAGGAAGCGTCGAGCAACTCCGCCGCCGGAATTGGAGACAGAGGCGAATCAACCGATACGCCCATTCTCGCCTCCGCGTCGACAGATCTCTTGCGTTCAGCGAGCTTGTTGGATCTGGTTCTTGATCTCCCGATAGGCCTGCACGCGGGCCATCACCGCTTCCACCGCCGAATCGATGGGCGTGGACGGAGGACTGGACTCGATGCCGTAGAGCATCGCGGCCAGCTTTCCGTGCAATTCAGCGCGCTGCTCTGCAACGCGGGCGTCCTCGCGTTCGGTGCGCAGCGATTTGTCGATCAGTTGTGCTTCCTTGGCGCATTTCCCGATCAAGCCCACCCGCTCGATCGCAGCGCGTTCCAGACTCGCGATGGTGCTCTTCGCCTCCGCGAGAATCTTGCGGTCGTCAGCACTGGGTTTATCCAACGCCGACAGCTTGCTCGTCACGCCGCGGAGCGCATGCGCCTTTTCAAAGTTGTCGGTGATGCCTTTGATGTCCGCGCTGAAATCGACATCACCCAGCCATCCCTCGCGCGCGGCTTCAGATCCGGCCACCTGCTTGACGGCGGTCAAAGCGGACTCGACCAGCGCGGCATTGTCCTTGCCAAGGGTGTCGACGCGTCGCTGCTTGTCCTTTCGGACCCGTTCTTCGCGTTCACGTTTGGCTGCGGCGGCCTGCTTGGCCCGCTCGACCCGCGCCCGCTCCTCTGCTTCCGCATGACGCTTCTCGGCGGCATCTACGAGGCGGTAGACGACCCAACCGATCACCGACAGGGCAACCATGACGCCAAGCGCTATCCACACGGGCTTGGGGACCAGCGAGATCAGCACAATGACGAAGACGATGAGGCCCACCGCGCCTGCTCCGTCGGAAGAACTCTTACCGCTCATCCAGTGCCTGCCATCGAAATCCCCCGATCCTCCCCAGCGACCGACCCCCGCTTGCTGCGACTTGGTGGTGCGTTTCCGAATGCTAGCTGGACCCACTGACACGATGAGGACCATCGACAGGAGCGGGTCCCCGCATCGCTGCCGGGCGTAGCGAACAGCGGCGCCGATCTGCGCGATGCGTTCTCATCCAGCCCTCCGAGTACGGCAGACCAGTCCAAATGAGACTCAAAGCTCCACCCGCTCTGCGAAACTCCACCCGTGCGACCGACGATCGTCGGCGTTCTGAATTCACCCCCATCGAGACGTACCGCCACGACAACAGAACGGACGCCCGTGACCCAAGCACCAGGACGACTCTTCGGAAAATCGGCAGTGATCACCGGGGCCGCCTTCGGCATAGGTCGGGCGACCGCTGTGCTCTTCGCGCGCGAGGGCGCGCGGATGGTCGTGACCGACATCCAGGGCGAGCCGCTGTTGGCGCTCGCCGATGAACTGCGCGAGACCGGGGCGGAGGTCGAGACAGTCACCGGCGACGTCTCAGTCGAGGACGATGCGCGCCGGATGATCGCGGCGGCAGCCGAGCGCTTCGGCCGCCTCGATGTTCTGGTCGCCAACGCCGGCATCATTCCGCTTGGCGATGTGCAGGAGATGACGACCGCCGACTGGGACGGCGTGATGGCTGTCGACGGGCGCGGCATGTTCCTCACATGCAAATTTGGGATCGAGGCAATGCTGCCAACCGGCGGCGGCTCCATCGTCTGCCTGTCGTCGATCTCCGGGGTGGCCGGGCAGAAGCGGCAGGCGGCTTACGGGCCGGCCAAGTTCGTCGCCACCGGCTTGACCAAGCACCTCGCGGTCGAGTGGGCCGACCGGGGCATCAGAGTCAACGCCGTCGCCCCCGGAACGATCAGCACTGAGCGGGTCAGCCAGATGCGGGAGGAGCCGGGTGGCGCGGAATACCTCGCAACCGTCGAGGCCGCGCACCCGATGAACCGCATCGGCGAGCCGGCCGAAGTCGCCAGCGCGATCCTCTTCCTCGCTTCCGATGACGCCTCTTTCATCACCGGCGCCGTGCTGCCCGTCGACGGGGGCTATTTGGCGCAGTAGCGTCCGCGGGATGGGGCGCAGGGAGTGCACAACCGGCCCTACCGGTTGAACCCCTCCGCGGGGAAAGATTCTGTGCGGTCGCGCCGGTGGAACCGTCCGCTGATCGCAACCGAGCCGATGGCGCTCTACGAATTCAGCCGGGCGTGCCGGGGTACCAACCGTTCGTCCAGCCGCAACGAACCCAGATCGTCGGGCACCTTCGGCGCGGTCAGCTGCGGCGTATCTGACGCGGGGTTGGTGGATTCCTCGGTGTGCTCGGATTCGGGTGTCGACCGTTCCAGGAACCGGAGCAGCTCGACAGGGAACGGCAGCACCAGGGTCGAGTTCTTCTCCGCAGCGACCTCGACCACGGTCTCCAGCAGCCGCAGCTGCAGCGCTGCGGGATGGTCGGCCATCACCTCAGCCGCCTGCGCCAGCTTCTCCGAGGCCTGCAGTTCACCGTCGGCGGTGATCACCCGGGCCCGCCGCTCCCGCTCGGCCTCGGCCTGGCGGGCAATCGAGCGTTTCATCGAGTCCGGCAACACCACGTCCTTGATCTCGACGCGGTCGATCTGGATGCCCCAGCCCAGCGCCGGGCTGTCGATCATCAACTCCAGGCCCTCATTCAGGTGCTCCCGGCTGGACAGCAGGTCATCGAGATTGCTCTTGCCGATGATCGACCGCAGCGAAGTCTGCGCCACCTGGCCGATCGCCGACCGGTAGTCCTGCACGTCGACCGCCGCCCGCACCGGGTCGGAGACCTTGAAGTAGATGACGGCGTCCACCCGGACGGTGACGTTGTCACGGGTGATGCCGTCCTGGGCGGGCACCGGCAGCGTGATGATCTGCATGTTCACCTTCTGAAGGCGGTCGGCGATGGGGATCAGCATGGTGAGTCCCGGTCCCCGCACCTGTGGCTGTACCCGGCCGAACCGGTAGACGACGCCCCGTTCAAATTGCTTCACGACGCGAACGTTCTGTCCGACCAGGAGTGCGACCAGACCGGCGACAACCGCCAGCACGGACATGGTGATCATGATGTCTCCACTTCCGCTCGACGTCGCCGCGAGGACCGACGCGAGCTGTCTAGGCTGACTTTTCGCTCGCGGGGTGGCGCGCCGTTCTGCGGCTCGGTGGAGCCGGTTCCATGATCCAATTCTGGCACCGGCGCCTCGGCGGCTCAACAAGATTCGGCCCCCACCTTCCGGCCCGCACCTTGGTTCGTCAGGCGAGTTCCGGCGCCGGAGCTATGGCGCGTCGACTCAGCGATCTCCACGCCGAGGGCGGTCAGGCCACTCACGGGTGAAGTGACAGTCCCACTCCGCCGACTAGGCGAATCGCCAGACTGACCGCTTTCAGGTAGCGCACTACTCGTTACCCGCGCCCGGCAGCCTGGGAAAGTCAAGGTTGTCCAAGTGACCTTGGGATTGCAACACAGTTCTGCGAACGCACCGAGCTTTGGCGGGTGATCGCATGGCGCGGGTGGCTTTTGAGGCATTCCAACGCGGGCACTTGAGCGCACCATGCTCAATCGTCAGCGAAGCGCTGTCATAGGCGAAAGGGGCAGCCGCCATGGCCGCCAAGAAGATTCCCGGCAAGAAGACGCCGGCTAAGAAGGCCGCAGCTAAGAAGACTCCTGCCAAGAAGACTCCCGTCGCCCGCAAGGCACCGGCACCGGCCAAAAAAGCTGCGCCGCCGAAGAAGTCCTCCGCGGCCACAAAGCAGGTGGCACCTGGCCCGATGCGAACCACTTACGATGCCGACCTTCGAGCCACCGTCACCGTGGACGATGCCGACCGGATCAGAGCGCTCAATCACGACGAGCACTGGCCGGTAGTGGAAGCGCGAGGCGATGAGGCGGCATCGGCATATTTCGGCGAGATCGCGTCCAAGCTCGACATCGCCGAGACGGCACTCAGAAGCCTCAATGAACCGGTGTCGTACTTCGACCCTCGCCAGCAGGACGTCGAGTATCACTTCAGCGAGGAGAAATCATTCTTCGACACTGCTACGTACACCTTCTACCAAACGTATCTCAACACACCTGTGTGGTCGGCAGGTGTCACCGTCACGGTCAAGCAGGAACCGACGCGCGTCGTCGCAATGACGAACAGCAGCGAGTCGGGTATCGACGCTCAGCTGCCAACGAGAGCCGCTGTGGCGCGCTACCAGAGGCTGTTTCAGACTGGTGAAAGAACGCCCAGCATTCCTCGACGCGGCAGAAACACGGCGCCGGAGCCTGCAGGCGGCGACGGCTCGACTCTGCTGGATGACATCCTCGCTGAGCCAGTGAGGGCATCGGATCAGCTCGACGAAGACATCACGCCCCGACTGATCCGCGGACGCTTCTTCATCTATCGGTTTGATGACTCGAAGCGCGTGACGGATCAACCCCAACAAGACCGAGACGGCGCGAAACATGGTGCGCAGCTTTGCGAAACGCCGCCGGAACTGCCATTGCCGCCGGTGCCCGACACCATCCAGGACGACGCCTGGTACCTCGTTGCCGAGCTCATAGTCCGATTGCCCTACGCCGGGAGTCGGATGAACTGGCGCCTGCTGGTCGACGTGCAGACGAACACCATCTTGTACGCACGCGCCCTGGCCTCCGGTGTCAACGGGCTGGTTTTCACCTACGACCCAATCACGAGCACCGGTACCGCGACCAACACGCCCGACCAAGGCAACGCAGTCCTCGACCCGCTGCGAGATGACGTCGTGCTGCCAAATCTCAACGCGCCCGTGGGTGGTGTCCAATCGCTGCAGGGCAGCCTCGTCACCCTGCAAGATCTGGAGCCCTTGACCGTCGCCGCGCCCACGCAACCGACGGGTTCGGACTTCGACTATCAGGTTCGCACCAACGAATTCGCGGCGGTCAACGCTTACTACCACAACAATCGATTTTTCGAGTTGGTAGCCGCCCTCGGATTCCCCCTCGCAACGTACTTCGACGGCACCACCTTCCCGGTCGATATCGACTACCGAGGCGACGGGGGCGACAACGTCAACGCACACTGCATCGGTGACGGTGACGGTATTGACCACGCGTGCTATGCGCTCGCAGACACTGGGAACACCGCCAATCCGATCGGAATCGCCACCGACTGGCGCGTCATCCTCCACGAGCTCGGTGGACACGGCATCCTCTACGACCACGTGGGCACCGCCAATTTCGGTTTCGCACACAGCGCCGGCGACAGCTTCGCGATGATATTGAATGACTACCTCTCCACCTGGCACACCGGTGCGGCGATCGACCGTTTCGTTCTGGCCCCATTTGTGCCAAGCGTCGCTCGAAGGTCGGATCGCGCCGTCACCGACGGTTGGGGTTGGGGTGGTACCCAGGACGTAGGGGGTTATCCGAGCGAGGAGATCCTGTCGACCACGATGTTCCGTGTCTACCGGTCCATCGGTGGCGATTCGACGGACGTGAGCCGGCGCGAGTTTGCCGCACGCTATATGGCCTATTTGATGTTGCGGGCGGTCGGCACTCTCAGCCCGATGAGCAACCCCGGTGCGCCCGCGCTCTTCCTCACCGCGCTCCGCACTGCAGATGCGGGCGACTGGACGTCCGAGGGTGTGTTCGGCGGGGCCTACGGCAAGGTGCTCGAATGGTCCTTCGAGGAGCAGAACCTCAATGGCGGCGCGGCGCCGGCGGTCGACGTGTACATCGATGATGGCCGAGGCGGTGAATACGAATATCTGCCTGTTCACTGGGAGACGCCAACGGTGTGGAACCGCCTGAACCCCGACGGTTTACCGGGCCACCAGGAACCGGCCGGGACCACGAACTACGCGTACGTGAAAATCAAGAACCGAGGGACATCGATCGCGAACGACGTCATTGTGAGGGGCTACCACTGCCAACCCTCGGCAGGCCTGGTCTGGCCAAACGATCTGCAACCGATGACCACGGCACAGTTGGCAGCCGGAACGCTGCAGCCCAACAATTCCGAAGAGAAGACGGTCGGACCGTTCGCGTGGACGCCGGCGACAAACGCGTCGGGCCATGACAGCATGCTGATGGTCGTATCGGCTGCCGGCGACCCGAGCAACATCGACAACTTCACCATCGGGGAGGCCGTCGAGGATTGGCGCCTTGTGCCCAACGACAACAACATCGCGCTGCGGAACGTCGTTCTGGTGAGGCTGGCGTTGGTGATCGCCGATAGCGGGGACGTCGGCAACGTGTGCGTCGGATCGTCCAAAGACATCGTGCTCTATCTGAGCAACAGCGGCTTCAATCCGGTCACGATCACGGACATCACGTCATCCTCCGGGGAATTCCTGGTTCCCAGCGTGTTGTCGTACCCACTCGTCATCGCGCCCGGAAATGTCTTGGAAGCACCAATTCGCTTCCAGCCAACGAGTATTGGTGCGAAATCAGCAATGATCTCGGTGCTGAGCAACGACCCGACGGGCCCCAAAACCGTTGTCGTGTCAGGAACAGCACCAGCGCCAAGGCTGACGCTGGTCGTCCCCGACCACGGTGACTTCGGTGAGGTCCGCTTGGGCAGGTTCGTCGACCGCGATCTCGTCATCAACAACCGTGGGTCATGCCAACTGAGCGTCACCGGCATCGTGTCGTCGGCGCCGGTCTTCGTCGCACCCCAGGTCGTCAGCTTCCCCCTCACCGTCGATGGCGGCGACTCCATCACGGTCCCGATCCGATTTGAGCCCATCCACCGAGGGGCGGCGTCTGCCACGCTGACGATCGTCAGCAACGATCCGAACGGCCCAGTTGTGGTCAACGTCAGCGGTACTGCGTGGCCGCCCTTGCCGGTGGCAGGCAGCGCCCTCGAGGGTTACCCGCTCAGCAACGACAGCCAGCATGTCTTCTTCATCGGCACCGACAAGTTCGTCCACGAACTCGACATCACAGCCGGTTCAGGGTGGGACGACAATGACCTGACCACGCTGGCCGAGGCCGTGCCACCGATCCCCACCAGCACCCTGGCCGGTTTCCGGCTCGGCACCAACAGCAAGCATGTCTTCTTCGTCGGTACCGACAACGACCTCTATGAGCTCTACTTCACCGCCACTGAGGGCTGGGTCTGCAACGACCTGACCGCCGTGGCCGGGGCCGTGCCACCAACCCCAGCCACCGCGCTGGAGGGCTTCCGACTCAGCGACGACAGCAAGCACGTCTTCTACATCGGCACCGACAACCACGTCCATGAACTGTTCATCACCGGTGGCGGGCGATGGGACGACAACGACCTGACGACCCTGGCAGGCGCCGTACCACCAACCCCAGCCACCGCCCTGACCGGCTACCGACTCAGCGACAACAGCCAACACGTCTTCTACATCGGCACCGACAACCACGTCCACGAACTCTTCATCGCCGGAGCAGGCTGGAACGACAACGACCTGACGACCCTGGCAGGCGCCGTACCACCAACCCCAGCCACCGCCCTGACCGGCTACCGACTCAGCGACAACAGCCAACACGTCTTCTACATCGGCACCGACAACCACGTCCACGAACTCTTCATCGCCGGAGCAGGCTGGAACGACAACGACCTGACGACCCTGGCAGGCGCCGTACCACCAACCCCAGCCACCGCCCTGACCGGCTACCCGCTCAGCGACAACAGCCAACACGTCTTCTACATCGGCACCGACAACCACGTCCACGAACTCTTCATCGCCGGAGCAGGCTGGAACGACAACGACCTGACAACCCTGGCAGGCGCCGTACCACCAACCCCAGCCACCGCCCTGACCGGCTACCCGCTCAGCGACAACAGCCAACACGTCTTCTACATCAGCGCCGACAACCACGTCCACGAGCTATACATCGCCGCCGGTGGAAACTGGGTCGACAACGACCTGACAGCGCTCACGTAGCTGGACACCACCGGCCATCCCAAGGGCCGCCGCTACATCAACGTCAGTTGGTGCTGGCCAGCCGTACGGCTCTCTTCGGGTGACGATTGCCCCGGTCAGACAGATCCCGACGCGGTAACCCGAGCCGTCCGCTATTCCGCGTCGCGGAAATAAGGTTCAACCGTGCCGCTGAGCTTGACGACCATCGGGTTTCCGCGGCGGTCCTTGGCGGTGGGGACTTCCACACGCACCCAACCCTCGGCCACGTCGTATTCGTGCACATTGGTCTTCTCGGCGCCGTTGAAGCGAATACCCACACCGCGGACGAGCGCCTCTTCGCTGTAGAAGTCGCTGCGCGGATCGATGGAGAGGTGATTCGGTGGAACGTCGGTGTTCTGATCCTGGGACATGATCGCTTCCGTTGACTGCTGCGTACTTTGTTCTTGAGAACTTACGCGACCCTGTAGTGGCGGGTTCCGCGTAGGTCTTTGGCGTCCCGCGCGTGTGAGGTGCTTTCCTCTGTCCGCTTTCGAGCCTCGATCGACAGTGCGGGTACGAACGGAAAAGGCACCTCCCGGATACTCCGGAAAGTGCCTTGACCTGCAAAGAACTTGGTCGGGCTGACAGGATTTGAACCTGCGACCACTTGACCCCCAGTCAAGTGCGCTACCAAGCTGCGCCACAGCCCGTGTGCCGAAGTGAACTCCGGCAGCGAGACGAAAGCCTACCTCAGAGCGCCGCGCGAATCCCAATCCGGGTGCCCGCGCGGCGCTTCGGGTCAGCCTGCGTTCCGCGAACCTGCAGGACGGCGCGCGCGGCCGCCCCGCGAGGCCCGTGAAGCACCCGCGCCGCCACCGGCATGCGCGTCACCGCGATGTGCGCCGCCGCCCTGGCCCGAGCCACGATGCGCACCCGCACCCTGGCCGGAACCGCCGCGACGCCGCGGCGCGCCCGAACCGGATCGACCGCCCTCGGAACCGCGCGAGGACCGCGCAGGCGCGGCCTGCGGTGCCGCCTTGGGGGCCGGCGCCTGGTAGGGCGCGATCTCCCCCACCAAGGCGTGCACAGCCTCGGAGTCGGCGTCGACGTTCTGCGGCTTCACCGAGATGCCGGCACGTCGCAGCAACACCTGAGTGTCCCTGCGCTGCTCCGGCAGGACCACGGTCACGACGTCACCGGCGCTGCCGGCACGCGCGGTGCGACCCGAGCGGTGCAGGTACGCCTTGTGCTCGGCGGGCGGATCGATGTGCACGACCAACTCGACCTCGTCGACGTGCACGCCGCGCGCCGCGATGTCGGTGGCCACCAGCACCCGGATGTCGCCCGAGGAGAACGCGGCCAAGTTGCGGTCACGTGCGGGCTGCGACAGGTTGCCGTGCAGATCGACTGCCGGGATGCCGGCGTCGGTCAGCTGCTTGGCGAGCTTGCGCGCGTGATGTTTGGTGCGCATGAACAGGATTCGGCGTCCGGTGCCGGAAGCCAGGCGATTCACCAACTGCTTCTTGGCGTCGGCTCCGGCCACGTGGAACACGTGATGCGTCATCGCGGCGACGGGCGAGTTCGCCTCGTCGACCGAGTGCAGCACCTCGTTGCGAAGGAACTTCTTCACCAGCTTGTCGACACCGTTGTCCAGCGTCGCGGAGAACAGCAGGCGCTGCCCATCGGCGGGCGTCGCGGCCAGGATGCGGGTGACGCCGGGCAGGAAGCCCAGGTCGGCCATGTGGTCGGCCTCGTCGATCACGGTGATCTCGACGGCGTCAAGGCTGATGAGACGCTGGCCCATCAGATCCTCGAGGCGGCCCGGGCACGCGACGACGATGTCAACGCCGGCCCGCAGCGCGGTGACCTGGCGACTCTGCGCCACGCCGCCGAAGATGGTGGTGACCTTCAGCCCGTGCGCGGCGGCCAGCGGTTCCAGCGTCGCGGTGATCTGGGTGGCCAGTTCACGGGTCGGTGCCAGCACCAGACCGGTCGGGCGCGACGGGGTGCGCGAGCGGCCGACGAGGCGGCTGACCAGCGGGATCGAGAATGCGAGCGTCTTGCCGCTGCCGGTCTTGCCGCGGCCCAGGACGTCGCGTCCAGCGAGGGTGTCGGGCAGCGTGGCAGCTTGGATCGGGAACGGCTGGGTGCGGTCGATGTCGGCCAAGGCCTGCACCATCGATGGGCGCACGCCAAGGTCAGAGAAAGTCACAGCGGTGCTCATATCGCCTTTCAGGCAAACAGACGTGATGGGGCCCG
The DNA here is from genome assembly GCF_010729895.1 of Mycolicibacterium confluentis. NCBI lineage: Bacteria > Bacillati > Actinomycetota > Actinomycetes > Mycobacteriales > Mycobacteriaceae > Mycobacterium > Mycolicibacterium confluentis. Next base: position 2,141,294 of record NZ_AP022612.1, on the reverse strand, counting down.
GAGGGCCGTCAACACTGGGGCGAGATTGCCGGTCGGCAATTTCGATCGCCGTAAGAAATCCGGTGCTGACGCACTGATCACCAGTGGCCTTTATGGCCGATCCTGCGGGGTGATCACTGGCTCCACGACGTAGTTGGCAGCAATTCTCATGCGCCAACGCTGATACGAGTCTACCGCACCGGCAACGTGACTCAGCCCGCGGTCTCGTCGCGCACCGGTTCTCCGGCCGCCACCTCGGCCTCCAGTTCCTCCGGCACGTACGCCGGCGCCTGCGAAGTGCGCCATGCGTAGAACACCAAACCGGCCCATCCCACCACGATCGTGGCGTAGATGCCCGTCGACCATGGACCGGCAATTCCGAAGTACTTCACCAGTTTCTGGCTGTTGGTCAGGATGATCACGCCGCCCACCGCGGTGCCCAAAAGCGCTGGGCTGACCCTGCTGACCAGCCATGCGGCCAGTGGCGCGGCCAGGATTCCGCCGAGCGCCAGTCCGAGCACGATCGGGATGTTGTGCAGGAACTCTTCACGCAGACCCACCAGAAAACCCAGTGACGCCGAGACCGCGACCAGGAACTCCGAGGCGCTGACGGACCCGATCACGGTGCGTGGCGCGGTCTTTCCGCGGGACAGCAGTGTGCTCGTGGTCACAGGACCCCATCCGCCGCCGCCGGAGGCGTCGATGAAGCCGCCGAACAGTCCCAGCGGGGCAAGGAATTTGGAGGTGTGCGGCGTGTGGGTCGTGGCGATTCCCGGAGGTCTGCCCAGGGAGAATCTGACCAGCACGTAGATGCCGATTGCGACCAGGATCGCGGCCATCAGTGGGGCCGCGTCCTCGGTGGACAGCGACGAGAGCACCGTCGCACCGAGAAATGCGCCGACGGCGCCCGGGACACCGAGCTTGGCGACGATGCTCCAGTCGATGTTCTTGAACCGCCAGTGCGACAACCCCGACGCCAGGGTGGTGCCGACCTCGGCGAGATGCACTGCGGCACTGGCCTGTGCGGCGGCCACGCCGCTGAGAACCAACAATGTGGACGCCGTGACACCGAAGGCCATTCCGAGCGCTCCGTCGACCAGTTGGGCCCCGACTCCCACCAGGGTGAAGATCAACAACGAGCGCATAAGCTGGAATGCTTTCGTTCAGTGGCCCGCCGTAACAGGCCCAAAGGAAATGTGGACGCGCGAAGTTCAGCGCGTACAACACATTTCGTCGAAAGCGAGCAGTCGGCGCGACGGCCAGAACGGCTCTAGGGCAGCAAGGGCTGACGGCGCGGTGCGCATGGGCTGGTGAGCCACCGGTCCCTCCCTACGTCAGCAAATTCCGGTCAGCCTACACCGACAACAGCCGATACAGCCCGATGAGGCCGACGACGACGATCACTGCGCGCAGGGCGTTCGGGGACAGCCGCCGTCCGTAGTGGGCGCCCAGGAAGCCGCCGATCAGCGAACCGACCGCGATCAGGCCCGCGGCCAACCAACTGATCCGGTCGAACGCCACAACCGTGTAGGCGAGCGCCGCGACGATGTTGACCAGCAACGACAGCAGGTTCTTGGCGGCGTTCATGCGCTGCATCGACTCGGGCAGCAGCAGGCCCATGACCGCGATCAGCAGGATGCCCTGCGCCGCGGTGAAGTAGCCGCCGTACACCCCGACCGCGAACGTCCCCGCGACCAGAGCCGCCATCCGTCCCGGGGTGACGTGCTCGGCGGAGCGCCCGGCCTGCTCGGCGCGCTCACGCGCCCAGGACTGGACGCGGGGTCCGATCACGACGAGCACCAGGGCGGCCACCAGCAGCACCGGGACGATCTGGATGAACACCTTCTCCGGCAGGTGCAGCAGCAGCCACGCGCCCAGGCCCGCGCCGACCAGGGACGCCGGGATCTGCCAGCGCAGTCGGTGCCACTGCCCTCGCAGTTCGCGGCGGTATCCCCAGGTGCCGGAGACCCCACCCGCGACCAGGCCGACGGCATTCGACATCGTGGCGGTGACCGGCGGGAAGCCGAGCGTGACCAGCGTCGGGAAGGTGATCAGCGTGCCGGATCCGACGATGGCGTTGATCGCGCCGGCGCCGACTCCGGCGAGCGCGATCAAGATCATGTGGGCGACAGACACCCGCCAGACCCTACCCGCGGCCCTCGAGACGAATCACGCCGCCGAAAATGCACGCAGGGTCGTAGAACGCGCGCCCGCAACGACCCTGAAGGCAATATCGCGGCTCCCGAAGCATGCCAACGACGGTGGGCCTACTTGCGGGGCTTGCCGCGCTTCTCGCGCACCCGCACGTTGACGCGGATCGGGCTGCCCTCGAAGCCGAAGGTCTCCCGCAGTCGACGCTCCAGGAAGCGGCGATACCCGGCCTCCAGGAAGCCCGTGGTGAAGAGCACGAATGTGGGCGGACGCGCGGTGGCCTGGGTCGCGAACAGGATCCTGGGCTGCTTGCCGCCACGCACTGGCGGCGGCGTGGCCGCCACGACCTCCTTGAGGAAGTTGTTCAACTGGCCGGTGGTGATCCGGGCGTCCCAGGAGGCCAGCGACGTCTCCAACGCCGGCACCAGCTTCTGCACGGCCCGGCCCGTCATCGCCGAGATGTTCACCCGCGGCGCCCACTTCACCTGCGCCAACTCGCGATCGATCTCACGCTCCAGCAGATACCGGCGATCCTCGTCGACCAGATCCCACTTGTTGAACGCCAGCACCAGCGCGCGACCGGCCTCGATCACCATCGACAACACCCGCTGATCCTGTTCGGTCAGCGGCTGCGAGGCGTCGATCAGCACAATCACGACCTCGGCGGAGTCGATGGCACCATGGGTGCGCACCGAGGCGTAGAACTCATGGCCACTGGACTGGCCCACCTTGCGACGCAGGCCCGCGGTGTCGACGAAACGCCATGTCTTGCCGCCCAGTTCGATGAGCGAGTCGACGGGGTCGACGGTGGTGCCAGCCATATCGTGCACCACGGACCGCTCGTCACCGGCCAGCCGGTTGAGCAGCGAACTCTTGCCGACGTTCGGCTTGCCGACGAGCGCCACGCGGCGCGGACCGCCGGACTTGGCGGCAACCTCTGAGACCTCGGGCAGATCGGCGACCACAGCGTCCAGCAGGTCGGCGACGCCGCGACCGTGGATGGCGCTGATCGGGTGCGGCTCCCCCAGGCCCAACGACCACAACGCGGCGGCCTCGGGTTCCTGCTTCTCACCGTCAACCTTGTTGGCCGCCAGGAACACCGGCTTGCCGGACCGGCGCAGAATGCGCGCAGCGGCCTCGTCACCCTGGGTGGCCCCGACGATCGAGTCGACGACGAAGATGATGGCGTCGGCCGTGCGCATGGCCACCGACGCCTGCTCGGCCACCAACTGCTGCAGGCCCTGCGCGTCGGGTTCCCAACCGCCGGTGTCCTGCACCACAATTCGCCGCCCGGACCACAGCGCGTCATAGGACACGCGGTCGCGGGTCACGCCGGGAAGATCCTGCACCACAGCCTCTCGGCGGCCCAGGATGCGGTTCACCAGGGTGGACTTGCCCACGTTGGGCCGGCCCACCACCGCGATCACCGGCGGTGGTGCGGTGAACTCCTCAAGTTCCTCGGCGTAGTCCGAAGCATCGATCTCCCAGTCACCCTCGTCTGACCAGGTGCCGTCCTCGTCGGTCATCGAACCGCCCCACTGCGTTGTTGAACCAGATCTGTCAGATGCGAAATGACCTCAAGCTGTGTCATGTCACCGGTGTCGACGACGATCGCGTCCTCGGCGGCCCGCAACGGTGAGACCGCACGGGTCGAGTCCAGATGGTCGCGGCGACGGACGTCGGCGAGCACCGCGTCGTAGTCGTCGCCGAGTCCCGCAGCGATGTTCTGATCGTTGCGGCGCTTGGCGCGGACCTCGGCGGACGCGGTGAGGAAGATCTTCACATCGGCGTCGGGCAGCACCACCGTGCCGATGTCGCGCCCTTCGACGACGACGCTCTCCGAACCGCCGGCCAGCACGCGCTGCAGGTCCACCAGTCGCGCGCGCACCGCAGGCACCGCCGAGACCGCCGACACCGCACGGGTGACGGCGTCACCGCGAATCTCGGCCGAGACGTCCTCTCCCGCAAGGTAAGCGCGCGAGTCGGCGGGGTCGTAGCCCACCGACAGGTCGGCGTCGAGGGCCGCGATCGCCGCGGGGTCGTCCAGCGAGACCCCGGCGCGCAGCACGGCCAACGTCACGATGCGGTACATCGCGCCGGTGTCCAGGTACTTGGCGCCCAACGCGGTGGCCAGACCGCGCGCCACGCTCGACTTCCCCGTGCCCGCCGGTCCGTCAATCGCGACAACCACACGCGGGGCACCGTCAGTCGCTGCGCTCCATCCGCTCGCTCCACTCACAGCCCAACCGCCTTGTAAAGCTCCCCGATCTCCTTACTCGTCAACGCCCGCAGACTTCCCGGACGCTGCTCCCCCAGTGACACCGCACCGATGTCGGTGCGCACCAACGCCTCCACGGGGAAACCCACCGAGTCCAGCAGTCGGCGCACGATGTGCTTGCGACCCTCGTGCAGGGTCACCTTGACCAGCGAGCGACCCGGGATGGAGTCGACCATCGCGAAGTCGTCGACCTGCACGGGTCCGTCCTCGAGTTCAATCCCGGCCTTGAGTTTCTTGCCCAACCCCTTGGGCACCTTGCCGGCCACGGTCGCCAGATAGGTCTTGGGGACCTCGTACGACGGGTGCATCAACCGGTGCGCCAGTTCGCCGTCGTTGGTCAGCAGGATCAGGCCCTCGGTCTCGGCGTCGAGGCGACCGACGTGAAACAGCTTCTTGTTGCCGCGAACCCGGTGTTCGACGAGATCGCCGATGCACGGCCGACCGCGATCGTCGGACATCGTCGACTGCATGCCGACCGGCTTGTTCAACGCCAGATGCACCAGCGTGTCGTCGTGCATCACCCGGGCACCGTCGACACGGATGACCGAGTTGTCCGGGTCCACCCGGGTGCCCAACTCGGTGACAATCCGGCCGTCGACCTCGACACGGCCGTCGATGATCATCCTCTCGGCAACGCGCCGCGACGCAATTCCAGCCTGCGACAACACCTTCTGCAGTCGCACACCCTCAACCGACGAATCCGACATCACTGGTCCTCATCCACATCGAGGGCCGGCGCCACCTCAGGCGCGGGCCCACCATCGAGCTTCATGAAACGCGGTTCTGAGTCCAGCGTCTCGGAGATGTCGTCGATCACGTCGACATCGGGCAACAGCGGAGCGATGTCGGGCAAGTCGGTCAGCGACGCCAACCCCAACCGCTCCAGGAACAATTCGGTGGTGGCGAACGTCACGGCGCCGCTGTCGGCGTCGGTGCCCGCCTCAGTGATCAGACCGCGCGCCAACAGCGTGCGAATGACGGCATCGACGTTGACTCCGCGCACCGCGCTGACCCGCGCCCGCGTCACGGGCTGCCGGTAGGCCACCACGGCCAGGGTCTCCAACGCGGCCCGGGTCAGCTTCGACCGCGAGCCGTCGAGCAGCAGACGCTCGACGTACGGGGCGAACCGGGACCGCGTGTACAGCCGCCACCCACCGGCGGCTTCCCGCAGGTCGATGCCACTGTCGCGGGCGATCAGCTCCTCGGCCATCAGTGCGAGCTTCGCCATGATGCGGTACGCGGGCTGCCCGGTGGCGTTCGCCAGGGCATCCACGCTGATCGGCGTGTCGACCACCAAAAGCAGCGCCTCCAGGACGCGGCCGAGTTCGTCGTCGTCGAGTTCGTCCTCGATCGCCACGTCGGGTTCGGACTCCGAAGCGCTGAGCGCGTCGGCCTCGGATTCGACGTCACCGGGGTCTGTCGGGTCAGCCATCGTCACGGTGTCGACGGCATCAGGACCTGCCACCTCGTCGGTCATTCTTGTTCTTCCACCAGCTCATCGCGCAATTGTTGGTCCGTGAGACGGTCTCCGGTCCACGTAACCTGGAGCACACCAAGCGGTTCTGTTTGCTCAAATGCTACCGCCCGGGCTCGATACAACTCGAGCAGCGCCAGGAAGCGCCCCACAATCTGAATCGGCATCTCGCAGTCGGCGACCAGTTCGGTGAACGACGCCCACTCGCCGGGCCCGCGGCTTTCCAGCATCCGCAACACCAGTTCGGCCTGCTCTGGCACCGACACCTTCGGATGGTGCAGGTGGTCGGTGCCCACGGTGGGCACCGGTCGCGGCGTGAACGCGGCCGCCGCGATCTCGGCGAACGCCTTCGCGTCGACGCCCAACATCACTTCGGGCAGCAGATCGGCGAACCGGTCCTCCAACGCCACCGCGCGCGGATAGCTGCGCAGCGCCGCGGCCTCCAGTTCGGCGAACATCTGCGCGACGTGCTTGAACGCGCGGTACTGCAGCAGGCGCGCGAACAGCAGGTCGCGGACCTCGAGCAGCGCCAGGTCCTCCTCGTCGTCCACCCGCCCCGCGGGCAGCAGGCGGGCGGCCTTGAGGTCCAGCAGCGTCGCCGCCACCACCAGGAAGGTCGTGGTCTCCTCAAGCTCGAGCTGGGAGCCGATCTCCTTGGTGTAGGCGATGAAGTCGTCGGTGACCTGGTGCAGGGCCACCTCGGTGACGTCGAGGCGATGCGCGAAGATCAGCTGCAGCAGCAGATCAAAGGGTCCCTCGAAGTTGCTCAGCCGAACCTGGAATCCGGTCTGCGGCTGCCCTGCCTCATCGGCTCCGTTCGGCGGCTGGCTGTCCGTCACGTTCCGAATCGATCGATGACCTCGCGGGCCAACGCTCGGTAGGCAAGTGCACCCGAGGACTTGGGCGCCCAACTGGTGATGGGTTCACCGACGACGCTGGTCTCCGGGAAACGCACGGTGCGGGTGATGACGGTGTCGAACACCAGGTCACCGAACCGCTCGACGACGCGCGCCATCACCTCACGGGCGTTGACGGTGCGGCTGTCGTACCGGGTGATCAGGATTCCGCTGATCGACAGTCGCGGATTGAGCCGATCGTGCACCTTTTCGACGGTGTCGGTGAGCAGCGCCAGTCCGCGCAGCGAGAAGTATTCGCACTCGGTGGGAATGATGACGCCGTCCGAGCAGGCCAGACCGTTGACGGTGAGCAGGCCCAGCGACGGCTGGCAGTCGATCAGCACGTAGTCATAGCGGTCCAGCACGGGGTGGAGGGCGCGCGCCAGCGACTGTTCCCGGCCCACCTCGTTGACCAGCTGGATCTCGGCGGCCGACAGGTCGATGTTGCTGGGCACCAGGTCCATGCCGCTGACCCGGGTCTTGACCAGCACCTCGTCGATCGACACGCGTGGTTCGACCAGCAGGTTGTGCACGGTGCGCTCGAGTTCGTAGTGCGGCACGCCCAGCCCCGCCGACAGCGCGCCCTGGGGATCGAGGTCCACCAGCAGGACTCGCCGCCCGTATTCGGCCAGCGCAGCCCCGAGGTTGATGGTCGACGTGGTCTTGCCGACGCCGCCCTTCTGGTTGCACATCGCGATGACCTTGGCGGGCCCATGACTGGACACCGGTTGGGGCTCGGGGATCGGACGCGGCGGGCGCCCCGTCAGACCGACTTCCGTGTTATCGGCAGCCTCGTCGGTCACGGCCGGTCGCCCCCCTCAGTCGGTCGTGTGGCGGACATTGCAGGGAAGTCTAACGCGCACGTCGACGCGCGAAGGCCGACCCGCGGGCAACGGTCCGATCCGGATAACCGCGCTGTCCAGGGACCGGTGCGCTTCCGCGGGCAACTCGGGGCCGGATTCGGCCGTCACCGGCACGGCGATCTCTCAGCGACATCTCAGGCCAGATCCATGAACCAGATGACAAACCACATCGTGAACCGGTTGTGAGACCCACCATGAAGGCGTTCGCCTGATGACTTCACACGACGAGCCGACGAACGCCGGCGACGAGTTCCCGCGCGTGGTCGACGAGATCGTGGAAGCGTTGGTGCACAGCGGAATAACCCATGTGTTCGGCGTCGGCGGAGCCAATATCGAAGATGTCTACGACGCCCTGCAGTCCAGGCCTGAGATCACCGCCGTGCTGGCCAAACACGAGGCGTCCGCGGCGAACATGGCGGACGGATACGCACGCGCAGGCGCCCCGTTCGGCGTCGTCCTGGCCACCTCCGGCGGCGGCACCCTGAACCTCGTTCCCGCACTTGGCGAATCGTTCACCAGCCGCGTTCCCGTCCTGGCCCTCGTCGGACAGGCCCCTCTGGCCATGGACGGCCGGGGCAGCTTCCAGGACACCAGCGGCCGCGGCGGGTCGTTGAACGCCGAGGCGCTCTTCGGGCAGATCTCGGTGTACTGCCGCCGAATCGAGTCGCCCGCACAGGTCCACACCGCCGTGAGCGACGCGATCGCCGCCGCGCGCACCGGCGGGCCCGCAGTGCTGCTGCTCCCCAAGGACATTCAGCAGGCCAAGACCCACCGCGAACCGCATCGACCCCGCACATCCCAGCGGCCCAACGGCCACGTCGACCCACGACTGATCGCGCACGCCGTGGACTCCGGCCCGGTGACCATCATCGTCGGCGATCAGGTCGCCCGCGACGACGCGCGACCCGCGGTCGAGCGACTCCGGGCCGCGCTCGGCGCACGGATCGCGGCCGCACCCGACGCCAAGGACTGCGTCGAGCACCGCGGCGCCGACTGGGTCGGTGTCACCGGCGTGATGGGCCATCCCGGCGTCGCCGACGCCATCGACGCTGCTGCGATGTGCCTGCTGATCGGAACCAGGCTGCCCGCGACCGCCAGCGCCGGACTCCAGCAGGCCCTGAGCCGGACCCGCACGGTGTCGATCGGTTCGGCGCGGCCCTTCGTCGATGCGGTGCACTTCCACTCCGACGACCTGAGGATCACGCTGACCGAACTGTCGGAGCTCCTCGGACGCCGCAGGCACGGCACGGCGCCGGCCCAGCCGCTGGCCAGGCTGCGTCCGCCACCGCATGACGGACCCGGCATCCGCTACGCCGACGTCATCACGGCCCTTGACCAGCATCTGCCTGATGGCGTGGACATCGTCGCCGACGCGGGGAACACCGGTGCCGCCGCGATCCACGACCTGCCCGTGCGCCGGGACGGCAGGTTCCTCGTGGCCCTCGGCATGGGCGGCATGGGATACAGCTTCGGCGCCTCGATCGGCGTCGCGTGCTGGCGACGACGGCCCACGGTGGTGATCGCCGGGGACGGGTCCTTCTTCATGCACGGCATGGAGATCCACACCGCGGTTGAGCACCGATTGCCCATCACGTTCGTCCTGCTCAACAACAACGCGCACGCCATGTGCGTCACGCGCGAGCAGTTGTTCTACGGCGGCGACTACACCTACAACCGGTTCCGGCCCAGTCGTTTGGCGGCCGGTCTGGCCGCGATGTTTCCGACCCTGACGGCGACCGAGGTATCCGACCTGCCCGCACTGGATGAGGCGCTGGAGTTCGCGCGTCTCATGCGCGGTCCCTCGGTGATCAGCGTCGACTGCTCCGCCGATGAGATCCCCCCGTTCGCACCGTTCCTCGGTGCGGCACCCCCGCGACCCCAGACGAATTCACACGAGAGAGAGGTCACGAATCATGTCGCTGCCCGCGCTTGAGGACATCGTCGCGCACGCCGGCAATGCCGACCCGATCGACGGCGTGCACCGCATCGAAACCAGTCCGAGGGAGAAGGCCACCCCGATCATCATGGAGATGATGCGGTCGGTGTACCCGCACGACCAGGTGTTCGGCGCGTACTGCACGGTCAACGACTACGTCGACTGTCCGCCGGATGAGCTGTTCGACTACCTCGCCGACACCCGCAGCCTCGAGGAGTGGACCTACAGCCTGCGCGGATTCGAGAAGACCGAGGAGCCGGAGCTGTGGCTGGCCTATGACCGGCTCGGATCGGAGACCCAGATCTTCACTCGGACGGTCGCCAACCGGGAGGCCCGCACTGTCGACTATCACTGCGCGTGGGACCAGGGTCGCCACCTCTGGATGATCTACCTGATGCGGGTCGTCGACGCGCAGATCGTCCTCGACAGGCCCGGTTCGGTGGTGCTGTGGACCAACTGCCGCCACCCGTTCTACGACCACAACCCGTACCCGGAGACCGCACCACCCGAGCGACCCGTGTGGGTCGGCGACTTCTGGGACATGTTCGGCGCCGGGCACTTCCTGGAACTGCAGAACCTCAAGGCCATCGCGGAGTACCGGCACCGCAACGGTCTGCCCATCAAGCCGGCTTGGATGACAGGAGACCTTTCATGGGCTACCCGGTGAGTCTGCTCGACGTTTCCACCCACCTCCCCGAGAATCGCGTGCCGGCAGAGTATTTCGCACAGTTCGCAGGCACCGACGACCTCAAGGACAGCCTGATGTTCCGGGCGCCGGAGTACCGCCACCACGCCGGTCTGGAGGTCAGCAACGTCGACATGATCGAACGCGCCGTCGAAGGTCTGGTCGAGCGACACGGCGAGGAGATGCTCGCCGACGTCGACGTGCTGCTGACCCATTCGCAACTGCCGGACCTGCCGATCGTCGGCTGCGGCGGCGAGGTCGCGGATCGTCTGGGCATGAACCCGGAATGGATCATCGACGTGCACAACGGCGGATGTGCGGCATTCATCCTGATGATGAAGATGGCGCGGCAGATGCTGGCCTCCGGGTCCGGGCGCACGGCCCTGATCGCGGTGTCCCAGACGTGCGCGGGCAAGGTGTTCGTGCAGGAGCAGGTGCGCAAGAAGGCGCAGTCGTCCGTTCCGGGAGACGGGGCCGCCGTCGGACTGCTGACGGTGTCCGACCAGTCGCCGATCCTCGACATCGAGTGCCGCTACTACGGCGAGTTCGCCGGTGACATGACACTGACGTCCGACCCCGCCCGACTGTGGTGGCAGGCCGGATCCGGCGAAGGCTACGTCAGCTTCAACGAGGCCAAGATCAGCAAAGTGCTGGCCCGCGGCAACCGCGTGGTACCCGAGGTCGCACTGACGGTCTGCGACCGCATCGGCGTCAAGTCCAAGGACATCGACCTGCTGGTCACCAACCAGCCCAACCGGGTGTTCCTGCGCAACTGGAATGAGGCACTGGAACTTCCGCGCGAACGCCACCGCGACACGTTCCACGAATGCGGCAACCTCTTCGCCGTCGGCATTCCGGTGAACTTCGCGACCGCGATCGACGACGGTCAGGTCAAACCTGGTGACATCGCACTGATGGCAGGATTCGCGCACGCCGGAGACTTCGCCGGGGCGGCCGCGATCCGATGGGGCGGACGGGGGTAGCCCGCCGTGAAGCCTCTGCGCAGCCTGAGCCCACTCGACCGCGTCGCGCTGCCCGACGGCAGCGATCCGATGGCCCTGTCGCTCAACGAGAATCCGTTCCCACCACTGCCCTCGGTACAGGCCGCGATGGCGCGGGCCGCGCGCGCGGCCAACCGCTACCCCGAGTTCCTGCCCGTCGAACTGCGCGCCGTGATCGCCGACCACTTGGGCGTAGCCCATGAGCGCATCGTCATCGGTGCAGGGGCCACCGGTGTGATCATGCAGGCCCTGCGGGCGCTGACGTCACCGGGCGATCGGATCGTGTTGCCCTATCCGACGTTCGACGGGTATCCGATCTTCGCCCAGATCGCGTCGCTGGTCTGCGTTCCGGTGCCGTTGGACGACGACGGTCACCACGATCTCGACGCCATGGCCGAGGCCGCCGTCGGCGCCCGAGTCGTGGTGCTCTGTCGGCCGCACAACCCGACCGGCACGCTGGAGTCCGAGGCGAAGCTGCGCAGATTCCTGATGCGCCTCTCCCGCGACACCGTCGTCCTGCTCGATGAGGCCTATATCGAGTTCGTCGAGCCCAGGCACCGGATCGACATCACGAAGCTCATCGATGACTTCCCGAATGTCTTTGCGGTGCGGACCTTTTCCAAGGCCTACGGGCTGGCAGGCATCCGCACCGGGTACGGGTGCTGTGCGCCGCACATCGCCCGCACGCTGTGGACCATGCAGTTGCCGTTCGGCAGCACCGTCACCAGCCTTGCCGCGGTCGTCGCGTCGTACCGGTCGGAACGGCAACTCGACCAGCGCATCCGGGCCGTTGTCGACGAACGCGGTTATCTGCATGCGCGCCTGCGCGCCCTCGGTGTCGGTTGCACCGAGTCCCACGCGAACTACCTGTATGTACCGGACGGTCTCGCGAGCCCCGAACGGATGTACGCCGAGACCGGGGTGCGGGTGCGCGGCTACGCGGGCGGCGGAGTGCGGATCACCATCGGCACCCGGCAGTCGAGCCACGCGGTGCTCTCCGCGCTCGCGTCGGGAGTCGCCTAACGGGCTCGTGGGTGGGCTCCGGCCCACACCTCGCGCAACGCGTGCACCGTCACCATGGTGTAGATCTGCGTCGTGGTCACCGATGCGTGACCGAGCAGTTCCTGCACGACGCGGACGTCGGCGCCACCTTCGAGGAGGTGCGTCGCGAACGAATGCCGCAGGGTGTGCGGTGACACCCCGGCACTGATCCCGGCGCGTTCGGCGGCGTCCTGCAGCACCTGCCAGGCGCTCTGCCGGGACAGACGCCCGCCGCGGGCGTTGAGGAAGATCGCCGGAGTGCCTCGACCCCGGCCAGCCAGGTCGGGACGGCCCCGCACCAGGTAGGCGTCCAGCGCCGCGACCGCGGGTCGGCCGATCGGGACCAGGCGCTCCTTGCCCCCCTTGCCGTGCAGCAGGACCGCACGGGACTGGGTGTCGACGTCGTCGACGTCCAGGCCGACGGCCTCGGAGATGCGCGCACCCGTCGAGTAGAGCAGTTCCAGCAGCGCCCGATTGCGCAGGGTCAGCGGCCCGTCCGACGGGCTGTCGCCGCCGGCGCCCTCGAGCAGTGCGAGCACCTCGTCCACTGACAGCGCCTTCGGCAGCCGACGCGACGGGGTGGGCGGTTTCACGGCCCGCGCGACGTCGACGTCGGTGAGTCCCTCGGCGGCCGCGAACCGGTGCAGGCCGCGGACCGCGATCAGCGCCCGCGCGGCCGACACCGCCGACAGGGGTGTGGTCCCGGCATCCGGGTCCCCGCGCCGCAACGCGACCAGGAACTCGCTGACGTCGGCCTCACTGACCTTGGCCAAGTCGTCGACTCCGCGCAGCGTCAGGTGGTCCTGATAGCGGCGCAGGTCGCGCCGATAGGAACTCAGGGTGTTCGCGGCCACGCCACGCTCGATCGCCAGGTGGTCGAGGTACCCCTGCAACTGTGCGTCGAGCGCGGGCCGGAACGTGGTCACGTCGTGGCCGACCGCTTCCGTGCCGCGAACCGATGCGGACGGTCGGGCCAGTCGGCGCCGACAGGCCGCGCCTGAGCCACCCCGGTGCGCACCGCGTGGGCGGCCAGGATGCCCGCCACCGCAGTGGAGTTCACGATCTCGCCGGTGAACACCTTCTGCACCGCGTCGGCCAACGGGACGCGCTCGACGCGCATGTCGGCCTCCTCGTCGTCGGCCTCCGGGCGCTGCACCTCGCTCAGGCCGGTGGCCAGGAACACCCGCACGCTCTCATCGGTGAAGCCCGGTGTGGAGTCGAGGTCGACCAGCACCGACCAGTCCTGCGCCGCCAGGCCGGTCTCCTCGGCCAGTTCGCGCGCGGCGGTGTCCTGAGGCGGCTCACCGTCGAGGTCAAGCAGGCCCGCTGGCAGTTCCCACAGGCGTCGGCCCAGCGCGTGCCGGTACTGGTAGACCAGCACGACGTTGTCGTCCTCATCGATCGCCGCGACGGCCACGGCACCGTAGTGCTCGATCACCTCTCGGCGAGCGACGTTGCCGCCGGGCATGAGGACGTCGTCGGCGCGCAGCGCGAAGATCTTGCCGGTGTACACGGTCTCGCTGGAGACCGTGTCGAACCCGTGCTCAGCCACGCGCCGCGGACTCGGAGATCAGCTCGTCCTCAGCGGCGTGATCGCTGTCGCCGCCGTCGTGGCGGTGTTTCAGCTCCGAGGGGTCCAGCGGAAGACGTTCGGCCGCCTTGTATTCCATCGCCGCCTTGACGAACGCCGCGAACAGCGGGTGCGGCCGCGTGGGCCGGCTCTTCAGTTCGGGATGTGCCTGAGTGCCGACGAGGAACGGGTGCACCTCGGGCGGATACTCGACGAACTCGACCAGGTGACCGTCCGGAGACGTCCCGGAGAACCGCAGTCCGCTTTCGGCGATCTTGTCCCGGTAGGCATTGTTGACCTCATAGCGGTGCCGGTGCCGCTCCGAGACCTCGGTCGCCTCGTACGCCTCCGCGACGATCGACTTCTTCTGCAGCACAGCGGGATAGGCACCCAGGCGCATGGTGCCGCCGAGATCCTCCTCGCCGGCGACGATGCGCTCCTGATCGGCCATCGTCGCGATGACGGGGTCCGGCGTGTCAGGGTCGAACTCGGCCGAACTGGCCTCGGTGAGCCCGACGGACCGGGCCGCCTCGATCACGATGCACTGCAGTCCCAGGCACAGGCCCAGCAACGGGATGCCCCGTGTCCTGGCGTAGCGGATGGCGCCGAGCTTGCCCTCGATGCCGCGGATGCCGAATCCGCCGGGGATCAGCACGCCGTCGACCTCGCTGAGGGCCGCCGCGGCGCCCGCCTCGGTCTCGCAGTCATCGGAGGCCACCCAGCGCATCTCGACACGGGTGCGGTGCTTGAAGCCGCCCGCGCGCAGCGCCTCGGCGACCGACAGGTAGGCATCCGAGAGGTCGATGTACTTGCCCACCAGAGCGATTCGCACGGTTTCGTTGGGCTCGTGCACGCGCTCGAGCAGATCGTTCCACTGCGTCCAGTCCACATCGCGGAACGGCAGATTGAGCCGACGGACGACGTAGGCGTCGAGTTCCTCGCGGTGCAGCACCTTGGGGATGTCGTAGATGGACGGCGCGTCGGGAGTCGAGATGACACCGTCGATGTCGACGTCGCACATCAGCGCGATCTTGTTCTTGAGCGGTTCGGGCACGTCACGATCGCAGCGCAGGATCAGCGCATCCGGCGAGATGCCGATGCTGCGCAGTGCCGCCACCGAGTGCTGCGTCGGCTTGGTCTTCAACTCACCCGAGGGCTTGAGGAACGGCACCAGCGACACGTGCAGGAAGAAGCAGTTGTCGCGCCCCACCTCGTGTCGCACCTGCCGTGCGGCCTCGAGGAACGGCAGCGACTCGATGTCGCCGACCGTGCCGCCGATCTCGGTGATGACCACGTCGGGACGGTTGCCGTCGCTGTCGGGTTCGGCCATCGCCACGATGCGGCGCTTGATCTCGTCGGTGATGTGCGGGATGACCTGCACGGTGTCACCGAGGTATTCGCCGCGGCGCTCCTTGGCGATGACGGACGAATACACCTGTCCCGTGGTCACATTCGCCGAACCGGAGAGGTTGCGGTCCAGGAACCGCTCGTAGTGCCCGACGTCCAGGTCGGTCTCGGCGCCGTCCTCTGTGACGAACACCTCACCGTGCTGGAACGGGTTCATGGTGCCCGGATCCACGTTGAGATAGGGATCGAGCTTCTGCATCGTGACCTGAAGCCCACGCGCGGTGAGCAATTGTCCGAGACTGCTGGCGGTCAAACCCTTGCCGAGCGAGGACACCACACCGCCGCTGACGAACAGGTGTTTAGTCGCGGTCTGTGGATGCTTGCGTAGCGATGGCAAGTGCAACCTCCGTGGAGATGGAGCAGGAATTGGGCCTGCTGACCCACGGAAGTCCACCTTAACACCGACCCCGACAGGTCGTTGCTGACGCGCCGGGGGTTGTCCGTTTCACACCGAGATCGACGATATGGCGGCGGCCACTCGCACGCACAAATTCGCCCACGTGTCCGCTTGGGCGGTTACTGGGCGACGGTGAGGGCGGTGGTGCCCTGACCCACGCCGTACTGACCGGGCTTTGCGCCCTTGATCAGGTCCTGCAGGCCCAGGACGGCGGTGATGCGACCCGACTCGGCGTCGATGTCGTCGACCGAACTGACCGCCGCGGTCAGACCGGCGTCCGAACGCAGCACCGCGACCGCTCCCGTACCGGTCGCGGACCCCGTCCGGCCGACCAGCACGGTGCCCGAACCGTGCGGGGCCAGGCCCGCCGCGAAGCGCGCGACGGTGGCGCCCTGATTGCCGCCCTCGTCTCCCAGCGGTCCACCGCTGATGACGATCGCGGTGTCCCCCGCGCCCACGTTGTCACCGGAGTAGGTGATGAACCCGGTGTCGCGCAGGGCGGTGAGCACGGTCTGGCGCTGCAGGTCATCGACGCGCGGCGCCTTCGGGTCCCGGTCGATCAGCATCGAAATGCCCAGCAGGTCGCCGGCCTGCGAGCCCTGGTCCACCAACGTGGTGCTCAACTGCGTGCCTGCGGGCAGGATCGGCGAGTTCACCACGGTCCGCAGCTTCTCAGCCGAGTTCGCATCGACGAATTCCTGTGTCAGATTGACCGTCCCGCCGACGGTGCCGCCCGCGTCGCGGATCAACCGATCCAGGGCGTCGACGTCGTCGTCATTCGAGTCCGGCGTCCTGAACAGCACGACCGATCTGCCTGCCAGCGCGTCGCGCACGATCCGCGGCGCCACCTGGGTGTCGAAGTCGTCCGCGGCCCGCAGGCGCTCGTTGAGTGCGTTCTTGTCGTTGGTCAGCGCATTGATCTGTCCGTGCAGGTCGCGCTTCTCCTCCCGCAGACTCGAGAGCAGCGTGTCGGAGAGCAGACCCGACCCCAGCACCACGCCGACCGCCAGCGCCAAGAAGACCGCGGCCAGCGAAATGGCATGCGAGCGTAGGGATATCACGGCGATTCCTTTCTGCCGAAGAAGTGCCCGCGCGGCCTAGGTGATCCAGCCGTGGACCAGCAGTGTGAGGCGGTTCCAGTAGTGCGTCGCCCACTCGATGACAACGGTGTCGGTGCGCGAGACCCACAGCGCGACGATCACCGCGACCAGCATCGCAAGCACCAGCAGCGCGACGGCCCCGCCGGAGATCCGACTGCGGTACAGCGTCGCGACGGCCTTGGCGTCGACGAGTTTCTCGCCCACCTTGAGCCGTGTCAGGAACGTCGAGGGATTGCTCTGCTGCCGCGTGCGGTCGAAGAACTCCTCGATCGTGGCGGTGTGGCCCACGGTCACGATCAGGGCCGCGCCGTGGTGATCGGCCAGCAGCAGGGCCAGATCCGCGGCCGACCCAGCCGCCGGGAAGGTCATGGCCCCGACACCGAGGTCCTGGATGCGCTCCAGGCCGCGGGCATGCCCGTCGGCGTCGGCGGGCAGCACGACCTGGGCGCCGGACTTGAGCACCTCGGCGCTCATCTGCTCGGGGTCGCCCACGATCAGCGCGGGTCGGTAACCGGCCTTGCGCAGGACGTCGGCGCCCGTGCCGACCCCGACCAGAACGGGTTGGTACTCCTTGATGAAGGGTTTGAGGCTCTTGAGGTCCTCGGCCGCGGTGGGCTCCTCGGCGACCACGACGACATGGCGGCGACGCAGGTCGACGTCGATGTCGGGGATGCCGATGCCGTCGATCAGCAGGGGGCTCTCACTGCGGATGAATTCGATGGTGTTGCCCGCGAACGCCTCGAGGTGACTGACCAGGCCACTCTTGGCCTCGTGCATCTTCTCGATGACCTCTTCGTCGGTGCGCTCGGTGCCCAGGATGAGCCGCCGGTCACCGGAGTAGATGCCGCCGTTGTGCAGGCGCACCTTGGCCCCGTCCTTGACCTTCTTGAACACCTCGGGGCCGGTCTCATCGATGAGCACGATGCCGTTGTTGACCAGAACCTCGGGGCCCAGGTTCGGATAGCGGCCGGAGATCGACGGCGAGGCGTTGACGACACCCGCGATCTGCGCGTCGACCAGGGCATCGGCGGTGACGCGGTCGAGGTCCAACACGTCGATGACGACGATGTCGCCAGGCTCGATCCGGCGCAGCAGGCGGTCGATGTCTCGATCCACCCGTGCCGTACCGACCACGCCGGGCCGAGAGGTGCCATTACGTGTCAGAAGCGCTGCCATCCTCATGGCGCCGATTCTGTCGGGCGATCTCGGTTCACCCCGGGAGGCGCGCCGTAACATCTGCCTCAGAAGTCACATTGCGTCACATCCGCAACAGCTATGAAGCGGAAACGCGATCTTCCTGTGCAGCGGCCAGCAACTCCCGCGCATGCGCTCGTCCGGTGTCCGACTCGCCCAACCCGGCGAGCATGCGTGCCAGTTCGGCGACCCGTTCGTCGTCGTCGAGTCGACGCACCCTGCTCGAACCGTTCCCGCCGACGGCGTCGACCATCAGGTGTGTGTCGGCGTAGGCCGCGACCTGCGGCAGGTGCGTCACGACGATCACCTGATGCGTGCGCGCCAACCGCGCAAGCCTGCGCCCGATCTGCACCGCGGCACGGCCACCCACGCCGGCGTCCACCTCGTCGAACACCATCGTGGTGCCCTCCACCGAGGCCGCGAGCACGACCTCGAGTGCGAGCATCACGCGCGACAGTTCACCGCCCGAGGCGCTCTTGGCCAGCGGCAGCACCGTCGCACCGCGGTGCGCGGTGAACCCGAACTCGACCGCGTCGACACCGGCCGACCCGGCATGCACGACCTCACCCGTCGGCAGCGTCAACGGCGCGGAGTCGTCGACCGCCGCCGGGATCGGCGCGACGCCGATCGTGAAGTCGGCCTGCGCCATCGCCAGGCCACCCAACTCCGCGGTGACGGCCTTCGCCAGTGACTTCGCGGCCTTGGTGCGGGCCCGGGTCAATCCCCCGGCGGCCTCGGCCACCCGGGCCGCCAGTTCGTCGACGCGCTTCTGCAGGCCCGCGAGCGCCTCCTCGGACACGTCGAGTTGGGCCAACCGCTCGCGACTCTGCGCGGCCCAGGCCAGAACCCCGTCGACGTCCGCGGCGTACTTGCGAGTCAGGGTCCGCAGTTCGGCCTGGCGCGCGAGCTTGGCTTCGAGCGTGCTGGCGTCGCTGGGCAGGTCGTTGAGATAGGCGCCGACTTCACGGGACACGTCGGCGACGACGGTCAGCGCCTCGGCGAGCTGCTGACCGAGGCCCTGCAGCGTCGCGTCGTCGGTGTGCTCGAGCGCGGCCGAGGCCTGCGCCAGGGCCTGCGCGGCCGACGACGTGTCCGTCGCCCCGTCGGCCTCGTCGCCACCGCTGAGCGACATCCGTGCTGACGCTGCGGCCTCCCGCAGGGCGTCCAACTCCGAGAGCCGCCGGATCTCGGCGACCAGCGCCTCGTCCTCGCCGGGAGTGGGATCGACCGCGTTGATCTCCTCCAGCGCGAACGTCAGCCGGTCCGCCTCCTGCACGAGTTCACGGGCGCTGTTGGTGCGCTCGACCAGATCACGCCGCGCCTGCAGCCACTCGTCGCGCAGCGCGCGGTAGCGCTGCAGCTTGTCGGTGACATCAGCGAACCGGTCGAGCGCCGCGCGCTGCTCATCGGGGCGCATCAACCGCAACTGGTCGTTCTGGCCGTGCAGCGTCAGCAGCTGGGTCGTGAAGGTGCTCAACGACTTCGCCGGCACGCTGCGCCCACCGAGGTAGGCGCGCGAGGGGCCCTCGCGGCTGACCGAGCGCAACGCGATGACGCTGCCGTCCTCGTCGCGTTCGGCGCCCGAGGCGTCCAGGATCTCGTCGACCTGCGAGACCAGGTCGCCGTCGATGTCGGTCGTGGTGAACCGACCCTCCACCACGGCCCGCTGCGCACCCGAGCGCACCCGGTTGGCGTCCGCGCGGGCGCCGCCGAGCAGGTGCAGGCCGGTGACCACCATCGTCTTGCCGGTGCCGGTCTCGCCGGTCAGCACGGTCAAGCCACGGTCGAACTCGGCGTTGGCGGCACTGATCGCGCCCAGAGACTCAATGCGAATTTCGGAGAGCACGGTCTACCTTCCGCGCCACCCGGTGACCGGCAGCCGGAACTTGCGCACCAGGCGGTCGGTGAACGGGGCGCTGTCGAGACGAATCCACTTGACTGGTTTGGCCGACCGGGTGACTTCCATCCGGCCGCCCGCTGGCAGCACCATCTCGCGACGGCCATCGCAGAACACCAGGGAGTCATGGCTGTCGGCGTCGCTCTCCACGGCGATCACCGCCGCGGGACTGGTGACCATGGGCCGCGCGAACAGTGCGTGCGCGTTGTTCGGCACCACCAGGATGGCCTCCAGATCCGGCCACAGCACCGGACCGCCGGATGAGAACGCGTACGCCGTCGACCCCGTCGGCGTCGACACCAGCACGCCGTCACAACCGAACGACGACACCGGGCGACCGTCGATCTCGACCAATGCGCCCAGCACACCCAACCGCGGGCCCTTCTCCAGGCTGGCCTCGTTGAGGGCCCAGCCACGACTGAGCACCACGCCGTCGACGCTGATCGCGACGTCGAGCGTCATCCGGGTCTCGACCAGATAGTCGCGTTTGACGACGTGTTCCAGCACGCTGTCGATCGCGTCGGCCTCCGCCTCGGCAAGGAAACCGATGCGGCCGAGATTGACCCCCAGCACCGGGATGTCGGCGTCGCGGGCCAGTTCCGCGGCCCGCAGGAAGGTCCCGTCGCCACCGAGGACCAGCACGAGTTCGCAGCCGTGCGCGCCCTGTTCCTCGGGGTCGATGACGTTGATCTCGACGCCCAGGGTGCGCACATCGTCGGGCGCCAACTTCAGCGAGCCGCGGTCGACCGCCGCAGCGGTCAGCAGCCGAAGCCCGATTCCGTTGTCACTCAACACCTTCTCCACGCGACGTGCGACCTCGGTGGCCTCGTCACGGCCGGTGTGGACAACCATCAGCACAGTGCGTTCGGCGGTCATCGGGGCCCTTCGTCGACGGCGCGTCGGATCGCCGGTTCCAGATCCTCATCGGACAGCGCCTGCTCGGCGTGGCCGCGCAGCCAGAGGAAGTACTCCACGTTGCCCGACGGACCCGGCAGCGGACTGGCGACCGCACCCATGGTGTGCCAGTTCAATTCGGCGGCACGCTGCGCGACCCGCAGCACCGCGTCGGCGCGCAGGTCCGGTTCATGCACCACACCTCCCGCGCCCACCAGGCCCTTACCGACCTCGAACTGCGGCTTCACCATAGGAACGATATCGGCGTCGGGCCCGCAGCACGCGGTCAGCGCGGGCAATACCGTGGCCAGCGAGATGAACGACAGATCGGCCACGACCAGGTCGACGGGCCCGGAGATGGTCTCGGGTGTCAGGTCGCGGACGTTGGTGCGTTCGATGACGACGACCCTCTCGTCCGAGCGCAATGACCAGGCCAACTGGCCGTAGCCGACGTCCACCGCGACGACCTCGCGAGCGCCGCGATCCAACAGCACTTCGGTGAAGCCACCAGTGGAGGCGCCGGCGTCCAGGCAGCGCCGACCCGACACGTCGATCCCGAAGGCGTCCAGGGCGCCGATCAGTTTGTGGGCGCCTCGCGACACCCACGACCGCTCGCCGTCGTCGGCGACCTTGAGGGAGGCATCAATCGAGATGGAGGTCGCCGGTTTCGCGGCAGGCAGGCCGTCGATACTGACCCGACCCGCGCTGATGAGTTCGGCCGCCTGCTGGCGCGACCGCGCCAGTCCACGGCGGACCAACTCGGCGTCCACCCGCGTACGCCGTGCCATGGTCTGCTCAGCCCTTCTCGACCGACTCCAGCGCAATCACCAACACGTCGTGCGCCTCTTCGAGTCGTTGAGCGATCGTGTCGATGTCTACTTCGCCAGCCGTGGTCGGCCCGGACTCCGAATCGGTGTCGGGCAGTTCAGCAAGGATCGCGCTGATCAAGGAGCGGATCTGGTTCGGGTCGGTGGTCATCTCGACGCCTACGCTAGTCGATTGCTCAGTCAGAAAGGGCCCACCGGGCCAGTGCTGCCGCCGCGTCGTCGTCGTCGCCTCGGACCGAGACCACCTGACCGTCCTGGGCGTCCCAGACCGCGCGGGCCACGGCCCGCACCACCGCGAGGTCGTCGACGGCTGCACCGGCGCTGGTGACAGTCGCGACACCGTCGGAGACCGTGACCCGCCACGCGGCGTTCTCCGCGACCTCGAGGTCGCCGGCGGGTGCGTGCAGGCCGGTCAGCGTCTCCGAGAGGTGCGTCGGACGCTGC
Organism: Mycolicibacterium confluentis; assembly: GCF_010729895.1. Taxonomy (NCBI): domain Bacteria; kingdom Bacillati; phylum Actinomycetota; class Actinomycetes; order Mycobacteriales; family Mycobacteriaceae; genus Mycobacterium; species Mycolicibacterium confluentis. The sequence continues at coordinate 2,119,260 of NZ_AP022612.1, read as the reverse complement.
TCCGGAACGGCGAAGACCGCGTCCCGAGCGGTGTTGACGCCGGTGAGCACCATCAGGCTGGGCAGGCCGGCGGCGTTGGCACCGGCGATGTCGGTGTCCAGCCGATCCCCGACCACCAACGGGGTCGTGAAGGTGCCGCGGGACAGCGCGTCGTTCATGAGCGCGGGTGCCGGCTTGCCCGCCACCTGCGGGACGGCGTCGGTCGCGGTCCGCAGCGCCGCCACCATCGAGCCGTTACCGGGCAGCAGGCCGCGTTCGGACGGCAGGGTCTTGTCGACGTTCGCGGCCACCCACAGCGCACCGGCCCGAATGGCCAATGCGGCCTCGGCCAACTGTGGCCAGCCCGTCTCGACCGAATGCCCCTGCACGACGGCGACGGGTTCGTCGGCGAACAGTCGCACCGGGGTCAGACCGACCGTGCTGATCTCCTCGGCCAGCGCGTCGGTGCCCACCACCAGCACCCGGCTTTTCGGCGCAAGTTGTTGCGCCAGCAGATGGGCCGCGCTCTGCGCGCTGGTGACGACGTCCTCGGCGCTGGCTGTGAAGCCCAGGTCCCGCAGGTGGCCGGCGACCTCCTCGGCGCGGCGCGAAGCGTTGTTGGTGACGAACAGGGTTCGAGACGACGTGTCCGCCAGGGCCCCGACCGCGCCCTCTGTGGGCTCGTGCCCCCGGAAGACCGTGCCGTCGAGGTCGAGCAGCAGACAGTCGTGAAGTTGCGCCAGCGTCGTCACGTCAGGCGAGCTCGCCGATTCGTTCTTCGGCGTCGGTGACACCGTCGATGTCCGCCCTGGCCGAGTGCAGGAACCACTGCAGGGCTTCGTCTTTGCGGCCGAGCGCGAGCAGCGTCTCGGCGTACACGTAGAACAGCCGGGCCGCGGTCTGGCCGGACTTCGACGGGTCCGGCGCCGGTGAGGACAGCAGCGCCAAGGCCTGCTCCAACTGACCGAGGTCGGCGCGGGCGCCGGCCACCACGATGCGCAGCTCATCGGCGTCATCGCCGGTGAGGGCCTCAGCCTCAGGGCTGCGGGCAAGTTCGATGGCACGTTCGGGGCGTCCGACACCGCGTTCGCAGTCCGCGATCAGCGGCAGCAGGGTGGACTTGCTCCCCATGCGGCGAGCGGCACGGAGTTCGGCCAGCGCCTGGGCCCAGTCGCCGCAGCGATAGGCCGCGATGCCGACGGCTTCGCGAATGGCCGCGATGCGACCCGAGCGAGTGCGGGCGGCCTGCGCATGCGCGAGTGCCGCCTCGGGATCGTCGTCCAGCAGTTCGCCGACCATCACCAGATGCCGCGCGATGGTGTCGGCGGTGCTCTTGTCGAGCGTGCTCAACTCACGGCGAACCTCAGGATCCAACTGCTTGGCTTCGATCTCCTGGGGAATCGCGGGACCGATCCGCCGATCGTCGTCGTGCCGGCCATCGCCTGCCGGCCGCGGTTGCGCACGACGGACGCGGTCGGGACCGCCCCGCTGCGGCATCTGACTGCGTTGTCCGCGCCGTTGCTCACCGCGCGGGCCGCCTCCACGAGGATCTCGTGCCGGCCGTCGTTCGCCGCCCTGTCTGTTGTCGACCACGTCTGTTCCTGCCCGTTTCCCGGAAAACCTCGTGTTCAGGATACGGGGTACACCGATTGAGCGACAATTCGCCATTTCATAAACGGACGAATCGGCGAAAGAATTCGCAATTCTGGTCTGGAAATAGAAACGCCCCCCACGTGTGTGGGGGGTGTTTCTATGTGTGTGTTCGGCGGTGTCCTACTTTTCCACCCGATTGGGTAGTATCATCGGCGCTGACAGGCTTAGCTTCCGGGTTCGGGATGGGACCGGGCGTTTCCCTGTCGCTATGACCGCCGTAACTCTATTTTTTTGTGGGGCCCTGGGGGTCGCACTGGGTGCGGTGTCCCCAAGGTTTCACTCCATTTATGGATGGGTGTTTTTGGTGGTGGAGTGTGATGTGATCACTGTGGTTTCGTGGTTGCGAGGCGGTGCGTCTCTTACTTTCTGCCAACTTCTGATTTGTTGTTGGTTGTTGTAAGTTTTCGGCCGGTTAGTGCCAGTTCCCTGCACACATTGCTGTGCTTCCAGGTCTGGCCTATCAATCCCGTGGTCTGCGGGGGGCCTTATCCCACTTAATGGGTGAGAAGCCTGGTCTTGGAGAAGGTTTCCCGCTTAGATGCTTTCAGCGGTTATCCTGTCCGAACGTGGCTATCCAGCGGTGCCCCTGGTGGGACAACTGGTGGACCAGAGGTTCGTCCGTCCCGGTCCTCTCGTACTAGGGACAGGTTTCCTCAAGCTTCTGACGCGCGCGGCGGATAGAGACCGAACTGTCTCACGACGTTCTAAACCCAGCTCGCGTGCCGCTTTAATGGGCGAACAGCCCAACCCTTGGGACCTGCTCCAGCCCCAGGATGCGACGAGCCGACATCGAGGTGCCAAACCATCCCGTCGATATGGACTCTTGGGGAAGATCAGCCTGTTATCCCCGGGGTACCTTTTATCCGTTGAGCGACACCCCTTCCACTCGGGGGTGCCGGATCACTAGTCCCGACTTTCGTCCCTGCTCGACGTGTCAGTCTCACAGTCAAGCTCCCTTGTGCACTTGCACTCAACACCTGATTGCCGTCCAGGTTGAGGGAACCTTTGGGCGCCTCCGTTACATTTTAGGAGGCAACCGCCCCAGTTAAACTACCCACCAGGCACTGTCCCTGGACCGGATATACGGTCCGAGGTTAGAGGTTCAATACGATCAGAGTGGTATTTCAACAACGACTCCACCCAGACTGGCGTCTGAGCTTCACAGTCTCCCACCTATCCTACACAAACCGAACCAAACACCAATACCAAGCTGTAGTGAAGGTCCCGGGGTCTTTTCGTCCTGCCGCGCGTAACGAGCATCTTTACTCGTAGTGCAATTTCGCCGAGTCTATGGTTGAGACAGTTGAGAAGTCGTTACGCCATTCGTGCAGGTCGGAACTTACCCGACAAGGAATTTCGCTACCTTAGGATGGTTATAGTTACCACCGCCGTTTACTGGGGCTTAAATTCTCAGCTTCACCCCGAAGGGTTAACCGGTCCTCTTAACCTTCCAGCACCGGGCAGGCGTCAGTCCGTATACATCGTCTTGCGACTTCGCACGGACCTGTGTTTTAGTAAACAGTCGCTTCTCACTGGTTTGTGCCACCCACTCACGCTCAGGACCGCGAAGATCCGTCACGCCATGTGGGTCCCCCTTCTCCCGAAGTTACGGGGGTATTTTGCCGAGTTCCTTAACCATAGTTCACTCGTACGCCTTAGTATTCTCTACCTGACCACCTGTGTTGGTTTGGGGTACGGGCCGTGAATGTGCTCGCTAGAGGTTTTCTCGACAGCATAGGATCACCGAATTCGCCTCAACGGCTATGCATCACCTCTCAGGATATGTGAAACCCGGATTTGCCTAGGTTTCTCCCTACAGGTTTACCCCAGTATTACCACTGACTGGTACGGCTACCTTCCTGCGTCACCCCATCGCTTGACTACTACCACCGAAGGTCCCACGCAGCCGGCGATCCCCGCACCCCGAAGGGATTGGTGGACCACCATTTGGGTGGTTAGTACCGATGATTCATCATGGGCGCTCATACACGGGTACGGGAATATCAACCCGTTGTCCATCGACTACGCCTGTCGGCCTCGCCTTAGGTCCCGACTCACCCTGGGAGGACTGGCCTGGCCCAGGAACCCTTGGTCTTTCGGCGGGCAAGGTTCTCACTTGCCTAATCGCTACTCATGCCTGCATTCTCACTCCCACACCCTCCACAGCTCCATCACTAGGCTGCTTCACCGGATGCAGGACGCTCCCCTACCCAACCAGCTAACGCTGATTGCCGCGGCTTCGGCGGTGTGCTTGAGCCCCGCTACATTATCGGCGCACAATCACTTGACCAGTGAGCTATTACGCACTCTTTCAAGGGTGGCTGCTTCTAAGCCAACCTCCTGGTTGTCTCTGCGACTGCACATCCTTTTCCACTTAGCACACGCTTAGGGGCCTTAGCCGGCGATCTGGGCTGTTTCCCTCTCGACGCACGGAGCTTATCCCCCGCCGTCTCACTGCCACGCTCTGCCACACCGGCATTCGGAGTTTGGCTGACGTCAGTAACCCTGTGGGGCCCATCGGCCATCCAGTAGCTCTACCTCCGGTGTGAAACACGCAACGCTGCACCTAAATGCATTTCGGGGAGAACCAGCTATCACGGAGTTTGATTGGCCTTTCACCCCTACCCACAACTCATCCCCTCAGTCTTCAACCTAAGTGGGTTCGGGCCTCCACAACATCTTACTGCTGCTTCACCCTGGCCATGGGTAGATCACTCCGCTTCGGGTCCAGAACACGCCACTACACCCCTCACGGGGATACGCCCTATTCAGACTCGCTTTCGCTGCGGCTACCCCTCACGGGTTAACCTCGCGACATGTCCCTGACTCGCAGGCTCATTCTTCAAAAGGCACGCCATCACCCCACGAACAAGTCGAAGGCTCTGACGGATTGTAAGCGCACGGTTTCAGGTACTATTTCACTCCCCTCCCGGGGTACTTTTCACCATTCCCTCACGGTACTGTCCGCTATCGGTCACTGGGAAGTATTCAGGCTTACCGGGTGGTCCCGGCAGATTCACAGCAGATTCCACGGGCCCGCTGCTACTCGGGGAACATTCCACAGGAGCCGTTGAGTTTTCGTCTACGGGGCTCTCACCCTCTACGACAGGCCATCCCAGACCACTTCGACTAACACAACGGTTTCTCACTCCTGCCCAGGTCGGCGGACCTGAGAAGAAACGCCCACAACACCGCACACACAACCCGCCGGGTATCACATGCACGCGGTTTAGCCATCCTCCGCTTTCGCTCGCCACTACTCACGGAATCACTTTTGTTTTCTCTTCCTACGGGTACTGAGATGTTTCACTTCCCCGCGTTCCCCCCCGCCACCTATGTATTCAGTGACGGGTAACACGACATCACTCGTGCTGGGTTTCCCCATTCGGACATCCTCGGATCAAAGCTCGGTTGACAGCTCCCCGAGGCTTATCGCAGCCTCCAACGTCCTTCATCGGCTCCCAGTGCCAAGGCATCCACCATGCGCTCTTAAACACTTACAACACAAAAAACCAGATACAGAAAAAAAGAAATTACACCACAACAAACCACACACCGACGATGAACCAAACAGCTCACCCGCGGCTGATCACCCGGCGCTCCGAAGAGAACCGAGAAATCCATGCGGCTTGATGCTCGCAACCACTATCCACAAGTCAAACACCACACTCCACCACCAAGATGGAGCGACAACACGCAACCACCAACCAAAGTCGATGGCGATCCCCCATCGCACTCCAACGAGCGCTCCGGGCAGACCCTGGGCCTGTTGCCTCAGGACCCAACAGTGTGTCTGGTGGCACCAGCCGGCTCCCCGCCGAACTGGACAAGTCTGTTTGTCGTGCACCCACCGAGCGTCCACTACAGACCCCCGGCTGAAATATCCCAACCACACTCAAGCCCACAGGTGTGGGGGTGGGGGAAACCATTTCGGTATCGGTGCTCCTTAGAAAGGAGGTGATCCAGCCGCACCTTCCGGTACGGCTACCTTGTTACGACTTCGTCCCAATCGCCGATCCCACCTTCGACAGCTCCCTCCCACAAGGGGTTAGGCCACTGGCTTCGGGTGTTACCGACTTTCATGACGTGACGGGCGGTGTGTACAAGGCCCGGGAACGTATTCACCGCAGCGTTGCTGATCTGCGATTACTAGCGACTCCGACTTCACGGGGTCGAGTTGCAGACCCCGATCCGAACTGAGACCGGCTTTGAAAGGATTCGCTCCACCTCACGGCATCGCAGCCCTTTGTACCGGCCATTGTAGCATGTGTGAAGCCCTGGACATAAGGGGCATGATGACTTGACGTCATCCCCACCTTCCTCCGAGTTGACCCCGGCAGTCTCTCACGAGTCCCCACCATTACGTGCTGGCAACATGAGACAAGGGTTGCGCTCGTTGCGGGACTTAACCCAACATCTCACGACACGAGCTGACGACAGCCATGCACCACCTGCACACAGGCCACAAGGGAACTGATATCTCTACCAGCGTCCTGTGCATGTCAAACCCAGGTAAGGTTCTTCGCGTTGCATCGAATTAATCCACATGCTCCGCCGCTTGTGCGGGCCCCCGTCAATTCCTTTGAGTTTTAGCCTTGCGGCCGTACTCCCCAGGCGGGGTACTTAATGCGTTAGCTACGGCACGGATCCCAAGGAAGGAAACCCACACCTAGTACCCACCGTTTACGGCGTGGACTACCAGGGTATCTAATCCTGTTCGCTCCCCACGCTTTCGCTCCTCAGCGTCAGTTACTGCCCAGAGACCCGCCTTCGCCACCGGTGTTCCTCCTGATATCTGCGCATTCCACCGCTACACCAGGAATTCCAGTCTCCCCTGCAGTACTCTAGTCTGCCCGTATCGCCCGCACGCCCACAGTTAAGCTGTGAGTTTTCACGAACAACGTGACAAACCACCTACGAGCTCTTTACGCCCAGTAATTCCGGACAACGCTCGCACCCTACGTATTACCGCGGCTGCTGGCACGTAGTTGGCCGGTGCTTCTTCTGCATCTACCGTCACTTGCGCTTCGTCGATGCTGAAAGAGGTTTACAACCCGAAGGCCGTCATCCCCCACGCGGCGTCGCTGCATCAGGCTTGCGCCCATTGTGCAATATTCCCCACTGCTGCCTCCCGTAGGAGTCTGGGCCGTATCTCAGTCCCAGTGTGGCCGGACACCCTCTCAGGCCGGCTACCCGTCGTCGCCTTGGTAGGCCATCACCCCACCAACAAGCTGATAGGCCGCGGGCCCATCCCACACCGCAAAAGCTTTCCCCTCCCAGACCATGCGATCAGAAGGGTGTATTCGGTATTAGACCCAGTTTCCCAGGCTTATCCCAAAGTGCAGGGCAGATCACCCACGTGTTACTCACCCGTTCGCCACTCGAGTACCCCCGAAGGGGCCTTTCCGTTCGACTTGCATGTGTTAAGCACGCCGCCAGCGTTCGTCCTGAGCCAGGATCAAACTCTCCAAACAAAAACAACCCATCCAAAGACAGGTGAATTCACAATCAGAGAAAATCTGACCTAACAAAAAGACACCAAAAACTGGCATCAAAAAAACAACACCACACCCCACACACGGGGAGTGCAAGATGTGGCAAAAAACAACAAACAAAAACCACCAAACACACTATTGAGTTCTCAAACAACAGACCAGATCTCACCGCGCAAAAATTAAGCGGCTAAAAGCCGCTGTCGTTCCTGCGGGCAGTGAGGAGCCCCACCTTAATGGGTTTCTCTCTCGGACTTTGTCTTCGCTTCCCGGCTAGGCCGTGTCGCTCTGACCTGGAATAAGTTACGTGCTTGGAAACTCGGAGTCAAATCGCCTGGTCAGAGGCGGTTTCCGGAGCTTCAAGATCAACGCCGAACCTCAGCCGACCCGCTGCACGCCGGCGACATTCCGCTTCCCGCGGCGCACCACGAGCCAACGGCCGAACAGAAAGTCCGAATTGGCCGGCACCCATTCCTCGCTGGAGATCCGAACGTTGTTCACCGACACCCCGCCCTCGGCGATGGTCCGGCGTGCGGCGCCCTTACTGGCGGACAGTCCCGTCGCCACGAGGAGGTCGACGATTCCGTCCGGACCACCCGGGCGCAGCTCCGCCACCGAGGCCTCGGTCAACGCCGCCGCGAGCGTGGGTTCGTCCAGTTCGGTCAGTTCGCCCCGGCCGAACAGGGCCTGGCTGGCCAGTTCGACCGAGCGGGTCGCGGCCTCGCCGTGCACAAGCGTCGTCAACTCCTGGGCCAGACGCCGCTGCGCGGCACGTTCATGCGCACGTTCGGCGGTCGCAGTCTCCAGTTCAGCGATCTCGTCGCCCGTCAGGAACGTGAACCAGCGCAGGTACCCGATGACGTCGGCGTCCGCGGTGTTGACGAAGTACTGGTACCAGGAATAGGGGCTGGTCAGCTCCGGGTCCAGCCACAGATTGCCGCCGCCGGTGGACTTGCCGAACTTCTTGCCCTCGGAGTCCGTGACCAGCGGCGTGGTGAGCGCGTGCACCGTCGCACCCAGCTTCTGGCGCACCAGTCGGACGCCGGCGATGATGTTGCCCCACTGGTCGGAGCCGCCGACCTGCAGTGAGCAGCCGTGCCTGCGGTGCAGTTCCACGTAGTCGTTGGCCTGCAGCAGCATGTAGCTGAACTCGGTGTAGGAGATCCCCTCCCCCTCGAGTCGTCGCCGCACGGTGTCGCGGTCGAGCATCACGTTCACCGAGAAGTGCTTGCCGATGTCGCGCAGAAACTCGATCGCCGACAACTCCCCTGTCCAGGACAGGTTGTTCTCGACGACGGCACCGGTGGGCGAGTCGTCGAACTCCACGAAGCGCTCCAGCTGACCGCGGATCCGGCCTGCCCAGTCCGCGACGGTGTCGGCGGTCTGCATGGTGCGTTCACCACTGTCTCGGGGATCGCCGATCATGCCGGTCGCGCCACCGGCCAGCACGATGGGCCGATGTCCGGCCTGCTGGAACCGGCGCAGCGTCAGCAGCGGGACCAGGTGCCCAGCGTGCAGGCTCGGCGCGGTCGGATCGAAACCGGAATAGACCGTGACCGGCCCAGCGGCCAGCTGGTGGGCAAGGGTGTCACGCTCGGTGGACTGCGCGATGAGACCGCGCCAGTCCAGCTCATCGAGGATGGAGGCCATGCCTCGATCTTTCCGCACTCGTCGCGGGGTCAGTCGCTGAGGCCATGCGTGGGCGCGCGCGGGCTGCGCCGATAGGCCGAAACCTCCGGGTGTCCGGCCAGCCAGTACCGCCACGGCCGGTCGGCGGCCGAACTCACCCCGACGCGGGGTCCAGCGACGACCTCCGGCGCCGACCCGAGTTCCAGCCGGACCGGACTGGAAGGGTCAAGAAGATCGATCCCGTTGTCGGACAATAGGATTCCCAGCGCAGAACACAGATTTCCGGGGCCGCGGCCCAGCGCCCGGTCCGCAACCGGTCCCCGGCGGGTACGCGCGACCTCGACTCCCTCGGTGATCAGGCCGGCCCGCAGCAGCACCGCCGCGGCGGTGCCGTCGGGCCCGCACGAGACGTTGGCACACACGTGGATGCCATGGCTGCGGTAGGTGTAGAGCCGTCCGGCGGGGCCGAACATGACGTCGTTGCGCACCGTGGGACCGCGGTAGGAGTGCGCCGCCGGATCAGGCCAGGGGCCGTCGGGCGTGCCGCCGTAGGCCTCGACTTCGACGATCAGCGCCGCCGCGTCACGCCCCCAGAGGGTGGCGCCCACCAGCAGTCGTGCAGCCGTCTGCGGATCGCTGGCCAGGGCCTGGACGTTCACGGCCGACATTCTGCCCCTTGACCTCAGCCATGCGGCGGCGAAGCATCATCACATGGGTTCACCGCCTGGTGAATTATCCGCACCGGCCATCACGACCGACCGTCTCACCGTGATCCGAGGCCGTCGACCGGCCCTGCGTGATGTCTCCGTCGACATCGCCTGCGGCACCATCACAGGCCTCCTCGGCCCGTCAGGGTGCGGCAAGACGACGCTTATGCGCTGCATCGTCGGCACCCAGATCACCGCATCCGGCGCGGTCACCGTGCTCGGACTGCCCGCTGGGTCGCCAGCCCTGCGGCATCGAGTCGGCTACGTCACCCAGAATCCGACGGTCTACTCCGACCTGCGGGTTCTCGACAATGTCAGGTACTTCGCGGCGCTGTATGGCCGGCCGGCAGCGCGCGCCGGCGAAGTCATCGACGTGGTCGGCCTGCGCAGCCACGCCGACGACATCTGCGCCACCCTGTCGAGCGGCCAACTTAGTCGCGTCTCGCTGGCCTGCGCGCTTGTCGGCGATCCCGAACTGCTCGTGCTCGACGAACCGACGGTGGGCCTCGATCCTGTGCTGCGCGTCGACCTGTGGGAACAGTTCGACGCACTCGTTGGGCAGGGCACCACCCTGCTGGTCTCCAGCCACGTCATGGATGAAGCCGACCACTGTGCCGATCTGCTGCTCATGCGGGAGGGCCGCGTGCTGACCCAGACCACCCCCACCCGACTCCGAGAGGAGACTCGATGCGACTCATTGGAGCAGGCGTTCCTGTCGATCATCCGGCACAGCACCGACGACGGCCAGAACGCGGCGGGCTGACTCTGCGCCCCTACTTCGCCACGACAGCGCGGATCCTGCGCCAACTGGCCAACGACCATCGCAGTGTCGCGATGATCCTCATCGTCCCGGGCGCGGTGATCACGTTGATGTACTTCATGTTTCAGGACGCACCCGGGCCGCCGGGCGGTCTGTCGCCGTTCAACAATGCGTGCCTGATCCTGCTGGGACTGCTGCCGCTGGTGGTGATGTTCCTCATCACGTCGATCTCGATGCAGCGCGAGCGCGTGTCGGGCACCCTCGAACGCATCCTGACCACGCCGCTGCGCCGGATCGACCTGCTCGGCGGCTACGGCACAGCGTTCTCGCTCGCGGCTGCGGCCCAGGCGACCGTCGCCTGCCTGGTCGCGTTCTGGGCGTTGGGCCTGAGTACCGCGGGCAGCCCCGGCTGGGTGTTCCTGATCGCCATCATCAACGCCACCCTCGGCGTCGGCCTGGGCCTGTTGTGCAGCGCCTTCGCCCGCACCGAATTCCAGGCCGTGCAGTTCATGCCGCTGGTGATCGTCCCGCAACTGCTGCTGTGCGGCATCATCGTGCCGCGCGACACGATGCCCGGTTGGCTGCAGTGGGTCAGCGACCTGCTTCCCGCAACCTATGCACTGGAAGCGCTGCAGGAGGTCGCCCGACATCCGGCGCTGACCGCCACCGCGATCCGAGACATGGTGATCGTGGTCGGGTTCGCCGCGGTGGCGATGGCACTGGCCGCCGCGACCCTGCGACGACGGACGGCCTGACCGGCGTGACGCAGATCGACAGTCACAGACGGCGCGGACGTCCCGCGGGCACGTCAGACACCCGCGACCGCATCCTGCGCAGCGCTCGGGACCTGTTCGCGCGCGACGGCACCACCAACACCTCGATCCGCGCCATCGCGGCCGAGGCCGGGGTCGACCCGGCCCTCGTGCATCACTACTTCGGCACGAAGGCTCAGCTGATCGCCACGGCCATCGACATTCCGATCGACCCGGAACGGGTTCTGACGGTGCTGCGCGCCACCCCGGTCGAGAGTCTCGGGCACGCCGTGCCCGCGCTGATCCTGCCGCTGTGGGAATCCGACCTGGGCGCTCATCTCAAGGCGACCCTGCGCGCGGCGCTGGCTGGCGATCAGCAGTCGATCTTTGCCGGTTTTCTCCGGGAGGTGGTCCTCACCGGGATCGCGCCACGCATCGACGAACCGCCAGGATCAGGCATCGTCCGCGCGGAGTTCGCCGCCACCCAGATGTTGGGTGTGGTGATGGCGCGGTACATCTTCGAGTTGCAGCCCTTTGCCCGCGTGCCGATCGACCAGGTCATCGAGACCATCGCGCCAACCCTGCAGCGGTACCTCACGGGGGACATCGCCGCCGTCACGACCTAGGTGCCAGCCACCAACCGGGCGTGCTCCTCGTCGTCGACATCACGTGCCTCGTCGATCAACAACACCGGGATGTCGTCCTCGATGCGGTAGGCGCGGTGCAGTCGGGGGTTGTAGAGCACGTCCCCGGCGTGCACGAGCGGACCACGATCCTCGGGGCAGACCAGGATCTGCAGGAGTCGGTCGTCGAGCGACAACTCAGCGACCCGGGATCGGGAAGATCGGATCGTCCTGCTGCATGGGGTTGCCCGGAGCCCAGTTCGGGTTGGAGGTGACGCCGAGCTGGATCGGCGACTGACCGCCGGCGCCCGACATCTGCCGCTGCTGTTTGAGCTGGCTGTTGACCGCACCCTGCAGGGCCTCGATCAGGGGCGCCTGGTTGGCGTTGCGGTCCATCGCGGACTTGATGGCCTGGTAGTCGGCCGGCTTGGGCCTGTACCCCTGAGCGCGCAGTTGCAAGGAGGTGCGCAGCAGGTTGGCGACCTGTCCGGCGCCTGCTCCCGTGCTGTACTGCTGGGCGAGATCGTCGAGGACGTCCGCGTTGGCCGTTGCGGTGCCGAATCCCAGCGAACCCAGCGCGAGGGTCACCGCCATTCCGGCGCTGGCCACTCCGGCGACCGCCGCGCGGCGCAGGTGTGACGTCAACTTCTCAGTCATGCGATTCCTCCGAAGGGTGATGTGGGGAGCCTAACAGCGCTGTCGGCGCCCGGCACGGTCTCGTTACTGGCCACTCGCCAACTGCGAGCGGACCGAAGCGGTCAACCGCTTGAATTCCCCGCGCTCGGCATCGAGGTACCAGGCCTGCCGGCCAGCCTTCGGCACGCCCGCGGCCTTCAGGTCGTCCACCACGGGCCGGTACGTCACCGACAGCGGCAGATCCGCAACGACGTGGACGATGTCCGGGGCGAGGCCGACGGGCAGGTTCGTGAGCGCATTGGTGAGGTCGGCGGTGGTCACTGTGGCCCCGGGACGCAGGGTCACGGCCGTGACCGCAACCTGGGTGTCGCCGTCGCCCACCGACGCGCCGTAGGTGACAGCCAGATCGACCGCGCCGATCAGGCTCACGGCGTCCGTGATGGGTTCTGCGAACACCACGCCGCGTTCGGTGCGGATCACGCTGCCGCGGCCGCCGACCAGCCAGAAGTCGCCGTCGGCGTCGCGCCGGAACAGCGACTCAGTGGACACCCAGGTGTCGGCGGGTGCGAAGACGCCCCGTTTGACCGAGGCCGTCGGATCCACCGGGCCGCGCGGGCGAGCCAGCAGCACGCCCACCTCGTCGGTGCCCGCCACCTGGACGAAGCCGCGCTCGTCCTCCAGGATCAGGTCTCTGTCGGCGTCGTAGGCCGCCAGCTCGATCTGGCCGCCGCCCGGCAGTGGGCGGCCCTTGCTGCCGACCTTCGCACCCGAGACGTTCGCGAGCACGGCCTGCCCATCCGTGGTGGCGTAGAACTCCACGACGCGGGCCGGCGCGAACGCCTCCGTCACGCGCTGCCACAGGCCCGTGGGCATACCCGAGCCGATGAACACGCGCACCGGATGGTTGCCGTGCAGCGCGAAACCGGGATCGTCGATGACCTCGCGCAGCATGGTCCACGTGTACGACACCACGGTCACGCCGTAGCGCCGCACGTCCTGCACGAAGCGCTCCGGTTGCAGGCCACGCGACAACGCGATCCGCGCACCACCGACCACCGCGCCGCCCAGGGACACCAGCAGTCCCGACTGATGGTGCAGCGGGGTGAGGCAGTAGACGGTGTCGTTGCGGCCGATCGACGCGGTCGAGGCCGTGCCGAACGCCGACAGCGCCCACCTGAAGTTGGTGATCTGCTTGGCGACGAGCTTGCCGCTCGACGTGCTGAACGCGATGAACGCATGGTCGCGGGCCAGACCGGGGTTCGGCCGGTACCAGCCGGGCAGCTCGACCATGTCCGGGTCGATCTGCTCCATGTCGATGACGTCGGCGTCCTCGGCGAACTGCAGATCGCGCGATTCACCGCCGCCGAGCACGAGCACCTGCAGCGACAGCCTGCTGGCGGCCTCCAGATAGGTCGGATCGGTGAGGATCTCGGCCACACCACCCAGGCGCGCGGCCTCCTCGAGGTCACCGTCGGGCGGCATCAGCACCGCGACGGCACCCAGACGGGACAGCGCCGCGATCGCGACCAGCGCACTGGGCCGGGTCTCCATCAGCACACCGACGTGGTCGCCCTGGCGCACGCCGACGTTGATCAGACCGCGCACCACGTTGTTGATGCGGCGGTCGACGGCCTCGTACGTGTGCACGCGGCCGTCGAACAGCAGGAACTCGCCATCGGGCGCGCCGAGCGCCTGCTCGGAGATGATGCGTCCCAACGAGATTCGCGTGTGGTCGTTGATCTGCCCCAATCGGGCCAGACGGGGAAGGGTCCGGGCGGTCTCAACAGCCAACGTGCGCATTGACTTTCCGGCAGCACCCACCGCTCCGGCGGCGCCGCGCGCGAGCGACAGCGCCACCTCGGAGGCCTCCCCCACGCCGTGTGCGACGCGGGAGGCCAGCGCGACACCGGTGTCGGTCTCGCTGCGCACCGCGGGCTGATCCTCCATCGGGACGACGTTCGCCGGACGGGGGCCCTGACCCGCGTGCCACAGCACCCAGTCGGCCACGGTCGGCCAGGTGATCTCCGAGGCCTTCGAGCCGACCACCAGACCGAAATGACCGGCGCGAAGCATGGTCTCGTACACGTCGGCGTTGGGTGCGGCCTTGCGGATGCCGCGCACCGAGGCGGGCTGCCCGATGTCGTCGACCTCACCCACGAATGCCAGTACCGGGCAGGTGATGTCGGTCAGCGTCACCAGCTGTCCGTTGATCGCGAACCCGCCGCTCATCATGCGGTTGTGCGCGATGAACTGTTTGAGCAGTTCGGAGATAGCCGGCCCGGACCACGCGATCCAGCCCTCCGAGTCCAGGAACCGGCGCTGCTGCTCACGCGGCAGCAGTGCCTCGCGGTCGTGCAGTTGGCGCAGGAAGTCCAGTCGAGCCTTCGCGGTCTTGAGCGGATCCATCATCTGGAACCCGGTACGCGCCATCCAGCCCTGGATGTCGAGTCGGTTGAAGACGTGGTCGGCCATGAAGTCCGCGGCCAGCGCTCCGAGGTTGGGCGGGATGCCCATCGGCAGCGCGGCGAGGGTGTCGACGGGGGAACCGAACGCGATGATGCTGGCGACGTCCTTGGACCGGCGGTAGGCCACCGTCTGGTAGCAGAACATGCCGCCCTGCGAGTAGCCGGCGACGTGCACGTCCTTGCCGGTGATCTTCTTGACGGTGTCGATCGCCTCGTTGAGGGCCTCGAGATGGTCGGCCAGCGTGCGCCGCATGCCGCCCTCGACCTTGTCGGGCTCCCCGAAGTCGATCACCCACGGATCCAGACCCGCGACGTGCAGGATGCCCACGGCGCCGTCCTCACGGGTGACGTCCCACATGTCCGCCGACATCATCATGGGGTGCACCATCAGCACCGGTTCACCGACGTGACTGTGGCCGGGACGGCTGTCCGGCGGAAAGTACCGACGCAGCTTGTACATCGGGACGCTCTCGACGATCTGGTACGGCGACGGCTGGCTGCCCGTTTCGAGCCCTCCGAGGCGAAGCACCTCCAGCCCGTTCTGGGCGGTCGCGATCAGGCGCTCGACCGGTTTGGTCACCGCTGACAGATTCAATTCCACCCGCTGCTCCCCTGCACTTGGTCGTATGCCCCGACAGGCCTGCACATTCTGGCACACCGCGTTGTCAGGTCCAGCGAATCGCGACGACAGGGTGCCACCGGCTAACGTCGGCGGCGATGGCACATCTACTCGGCGCCGAAGGCCTGCATCTGCAGTATCCAAACAAGGTCGTCTTCGACTCCGTCTCACTGGGAATCGACGACGGCGACCGGATCGGCATCGTCGGCCGCAACGGCGACGGCAAGTCCAGCCTCATGGGCATGCTCACCGGCGCGGTGACCCCGCACGGTGGCCGCGTGACGCGCCGGTCCGGGCTGCGCGTGGGCGCGCTGGAACAGGCCGACATCCTCGGTGACGACGACGCCGTCGGCCACGTGCTCGTCGGCGACACCCCAGAACACGAGTGGGCCGGAAACCCTCGCGTCCGAGACGTCACCGCGGGGTTGGTCGCCGACATCGACTGGACGGCCAAGGTCTCGACGCTGTCGGGCGGGCAGCGCCGTCGTGTCCAATTGGCCGCGCTGCTGATCAACGACTGGGACGTCATCGCGCTCGATGAGCCCACCAACCACCTCGACGTCGAGGGCATCACCTGGCTGGCCGCCCATCTGCAGACCCGGTGGGCCCGCAACACCGGCGGACTGCTGCTCGTGACGCACGACCGCTGGTTCCTCGACGAGGTCGCGACCGTCACGTGGGAGGTCCACGACGGCATCGTCGAGCCCTTCGACGGCGGCTACGCGGCCTATGTGCTGCAGCGCGTCGAACGCGATCGGATCGCCGCCGCGACCGAGGTCAAGCGGCAGAACCTGATGCGCAAGGAACTCGCCTGGCTGCGCCGCGGGGCACCCGCGCGCACGTCCAAGCCCAAATTCCGCATCGACGCCGCCAACGCGCTGATCTCCGATGTCCCGCCGATCCGCAACAACGTCGAACTCGCGAAGCTCGCCACGGCACGGCTGGGCAAGGACGTCATCGACCTGCTCGACGTCTCGGTGTCGTTCGACGGGCGCCCGATTCTCCAGGATGTGGAGTGGCGCATCGGGCCCGGTGAGCGGACCGGCATCGTGGGGGCCAACGGGGCGGGCAAGTCGACCCTGCTGGGTCTGATCGCCGGGACCGTGACGCCGGACTCCGGACGCGTCAAGCGCGGCAAGACCGTGCAGTTGGCCATGCTGGACCAGCAGGCCGGGATCCTCGCCGAGTTCGAGGGTGACCTGGTCCGCGAGGTGGTCGGCCGGCTGCAGACCAGCTACATGGTGGATGGCCGGGAGATGACGCCCACCCAGCTTCTGGAACGGCTGGGTTTTGCCCGCGACCAGTTGTCGACCAGGGTGTCCGACCTCTCCGGTGGTCAGCGACGCCGGCTGCAGTTGATGCTGACGCTGCTGGCCGAACCGAACGTTCTGGTTCTCGACGAGCCCACCAACGATGTCGACACCGACATGCTGACCGCGACCGAGGACCTGCTGGACTCCTGGCCCGGCACGTTGATCGTCGTCTCCCACGACCGGTATCTGCTCGAACGCGTCACCGATCAGCAGTACGCGATCCTCGACGGACACCTGCGGCATCTGCCGGGCGGCGTTGACGAGTACCTGACGCTGGCCGGCCGGCGACCCGAGGCACTGACCTCACGCACCGAACCAGTTGCTGCACAGGGCCTTTCGGGGGCTCAGCAACGTGCGGTCGAAAAGGAGATCACCTCGATCGACCGGTCGCTGGCGAAGCTGTCGGATCGGATCGCGGCCAAACATCAGCAGTTGGCCGATTACGACCAGTCCGACCATGTCGGGCTGGGCAAGCTCACGGCAGAACTGCGCGAACTCGAGGATCAGGTCACCGAGCTGGAGTCCCGGTGGATGGAGTTGTCCGAACAGCTTGAGCAGGCTTAGGCCAACACTCGATCCAGGAACGCGATCTGCTCGGCGAGCACCACGGCCCGCAGTTCCTCACGGTAGAAGTCGAAATGTGTGGCGTCGTATCGCCTCAGCTGTCCGTGGGGCGCGCGCTCGGCCAACACGTCTGTACTCTCCGACGTCGCCTGGACGTCGTCGGTGCCGGCACACACCAGCACTGGGCACGCGACGTGCGACGCCACGGTGTCGGGTCGGTAGCGCATCATGTCCAGCAGCGCTCGCGGCGCGGCCTCGTTGCGCCAGGTCGGACTCGCCATACCGGCGATCACGTCCTGCGCGTCGTCGCCGGTCATGACCGCCAACTCCCCCGTCGCGCCCACCAGCGGGATGCGGTGCGGTGGAAGGTGGAGCCTGCCGCGGAGCCAGTCGTCTGACAGGACCGCCAGCATTCGCAGTGTCCCGAGGGCGGACCGGCCTTCGACCCGACGCGGGAAGCCGTTGAACGGCACCTGGGCGATGACCGCGATGATCCCCGGGTCCCCGGCCGCCGAGAAGATCACGTGCGCACCACCAAGTGAGGTGCCCCACAGGATGATTGCCGCCGGATCGACGGTGTCGAGTTCACGGGCGAACGCCACCGCCGCCGCAATGTCGGCGCGTTGCCCGCTGAGATCCACGACCTGCCGCGGCGTGCCGTCGCTGAGGCCGAAGCTGCGGTAGTCGAATGTCAACGCGTGATAGCCGGCGACCGCGAAGCCGTGCGCCGCGGCCATCAACGCCGGGGTGTCCTGCGTGCCACCGAATCCGGGGCACAGGACGACACAGGGTCCTGGCTCGCGCGCCGCACGGTGGAGATGGCCGACGCAGCGCACGCCGCCCGAGTCGAAGGTGACCGCTTCGGCCATACGGCCACGCTACGCGTCGTCGAACTCCGCGGCGGACACCGTCCGCAGGATCACGGCCTGGCGCACCAGGAATCCGCGCTCGTCGAGCTTCTTTCGACGCAGCCAGCCCGTCACCTCGGCGTTGCACTTGCTGGCATTGCAGGAACCGCACGCGGGCACGACGTTGTCGAGCGTGTATCGGCCGCCGCGGGAGATCGCGAGCATGCAGTCCTTCTGCAGGTCCGCATCGGCCGCACCGCAGTAGGCGCAACCGCCCCAGGCCTGCTTGAGCGCGGCCCACTGCTGCGGCGTCAGGTCGTGGTCGACCTTGGCCATACGGCGTTTTCGGCGTCGGGCGTAGACCGCGGCCCGACTGCGGGGTGGCATGCGGAGAAGCCTAAGGCCGCAACGGCCGTGTCGGGGTCAGCGACTCAGCCGGATGCGAAGTTCCTCCGTCGCGGCGCGCACCACACCGAGCTGCCTGGCCACCTGCACGGGCGCAGTGCCACCGCGCGCGTTGCGCGAGTTCACCGACCCCTCGACGGTCAGGACTTCGCGCACCTGCGGGGTGAGTGCGGGATTGATGGCCGCGAACTCGTCGTCGGTGAGCTCGTCGAGTCCCACGAGGCGTTCTTCGGCGACCTTCACCGCCGCGCCGGCCGCTTCATGCGCGACGCGGAACGGAACACCTTGGCGCACCAGCCATTCGGCGATATCGGTGGCCAGCGTGAAGCCGGCCGGGGCCAGTTCGGCCATCCGGGCCTCGTCGAAGGTCAAGGTGGCCACCAGGCCGGCCATCGCGGGCAGCAGCAGCTCAAGCTGGGCCACGGAGTCGAACAGCGGCTCCTTGTCCTCCTGCAGGTCCCGGTTGTAGGCCAGGGGCTGCGCCTTGAGGGTTGCCAGCAGGCCGGTGAGGTTGCCGATCAGCCGGCCGGACTTACCGCGCGCCAGCTCGGCGATGTCGGGATTCTTCTTCTGCGGCATGATCGAACTGCCGGTCGACCACGAATCGTGAAGCGTGACGTACCCGAATTCGGTGGAGCTCCACAGGATGATGTCCTCGGCCAGCCGGGACAGGTCCACGCCGATCTGCGCGAAGACGAACGCGGCCTCGGCGGCGAAATCCCGTGCCGCGGTGGCATCGACGGAGTTGTCCGCCGCAGACGCGAAGCCGAGGTCGGCCGCGATCGCGTCGGGGTCCAGCCCCAGCGAGGAGCCGGCCAGCGCGCCGGACCCGTACGGCGACACCGCGGTGCGATCGTCGAAGTCGGCGATGCGGTCGACGTCGCGCAGCAGCGGGTGGGCGTGCGCGAGCAGATGATGCGCGAGCAGGATCGGCTGCGCCGACTGCAGGTGCGTCTTGCCCGGCATGATCGCGGTGGGGTGCGCGGCGGCCTGCGTGGCCAGGGCACCCACCACCTCGAGGACACCGTCGGCGACGCGACGCACGGCGTCACGCAGCCACATCCGGAACAGCGTGGCCACCTGGTCGTTGCGGGACCGTCCGGCCCGCAGGCGGCCGCCGAGGTCGGGCCCGACCCGGTCGATCAGGCCGCGCTCGAGCGCGCCGTGCACGTCCTCGTCGGTCGGGATGGGCCCGAAGCTGCCGTCGGCGAGGTCCTGACCCAGGCTGTCGAGGCCCGCGAGCAGGCCGTCGCGCTGCTCATCGGTCAGCAGTCCGGCCGCGTGCAGCACCTTGGCGTGCGCCTTGGACGCCGTGATGTCGTACGGCGCCAGCGCCCAGTCGAAATGCGTCGACTTGCTGAGTGCGGCCAGCGCCGCCGAGGGGCCGTCGGCAAAGCGGCCGCCCCACAGCGCGCCCTCGTTGGTGCTCACAACTTCTCCCCGACAGTCCGCTTTTGCACAGTCTTCCCGGCGTGCCTGAGTACAGACACGCCCGCTCGCGGGGAAAAGTCGGGGGTCATGACAGGCCCAGGTCGCGCTTGGCCGAGATCTTGCTGCTCAACCCGTGCACGTGCACGAATCCCTTGGCCGACGACTGGTCGAAGGAGTCGCCCTCGTCGTAGGTGGCCAGGTTGAAGTCGTACAGCGAGGTCGGGCTGCGCCGGCCGTTGACGGCGATGTGCCCGCCGTGCAGCACCAGCCGGATCTCACCGGTCACGTGCTCCTGCGTGTGCGCGACGAAGCTCTCCAGCGCCCGCTTCAGCGGCGAGAACCACAGGCCGTCGTACACCAGCTCGCCCCACTTCTGGTCGGTGTTCCGCTTGAAGCGGCCCAGCTCGCGCTCCAGGGTGACGTGCTCGAGTTCGGTGTGCGCGGTGATCAGCACCATCGCGCCCGGCGCCTCGTAGATCTCGCGGCTCTTGATGCCGACCAGACGATCCTCGACGACGTCGAGGCGGCCGACGCCCTGCGCACCGGCGCGCCGGTTGAGTTCGATGATGGCCTCGAGCACCGTGACGGGTCGGCCGTCGATCGAGACCGGCACACCCTTCTCGAAGCCCACGATCACCTCGTCGGGGGTGCTCCAGTTGATCGTCGGGTCCTCGGTGTAGTCGTAGACGTCCTTGGTGGGCGCGTTCCACAGGTGCTCGAGGAAGCCGGTTTCGACGGCACGGCCCCAGACGTTCTGGTCGATCGAGAACGGTGAGCGCTTGGTGACGTTGATCGGGATGGCGTTCTCCTCGGCGAACGCGATGGCCTTCTCACGGGTCCAGGCGTAGTCGCGGACCGGGGCCAGCACCTCGAGGTCGGGAGCCAGCGAGGCGAAGCCGACCTCGAAGCGGACCTGGTCGTTGCCCTTGCCGGTGCAGCCGTGCGCGACGATGCCGCCGCCGTGCTCACGGGCCGCCTTGACCAGATGCTTGACGATCAGCGGGCGGCTGATCGCCGAGACCAGCGGGTAGCGGTCCATGTAGAGGGCGTTGGACTGAATGGTCGGCAGGCAGTAGTCGTTGGCGAACTCATCGCGCGCGTCGACCACGACGGCCTCCACGGCGCCGCAGTCCAGCGCACGCTGACGCACGATCTCCATGTCCTCGCCGCCCTGGCCGAGGTCTATCGCGACAGCAACCACTTCGCGGCCGGTCTCCTTGCCGATCCAGCTGATCGCCACGGACGTGTCCAGACCGCCGGAATACGCGAGGATGACGCGCTCGGACATGGGTTGATCTCCTTTATTTCTACGGGTCTACTGCAGGTTCTCGAAGGTGTCGGCGAGCTCGGCACCAGTCATGGGCTCTCGCGCGACCACCAGGATCGTGTCGTCTCCGGCCACCGTGCCCACAACGTACGGCAACGACGCACGATCGATTGCGCTGGCCAGATAGTGCGCAGCACCCGGCGGTGTGCGCAGCACCGCCAGGTTGCCGCTGGAGTCCGTGGACACCAGCAGGTCGTTGAGCAGCCGAACGACGCGTTCGGTGCCGCCGGACACGCCACGCACGGGGCTGCCGTCCTCGGGGACGACGTAGGCGCCGCTGCCGCCGTCGGCGCCGCGGAGTTTCACCGCGCCGAGTTCCTCGAGGTCACGCGACAGCGTCGCCTGGGTGACCTCGATGCCTTCGGCGGCCAGCAGCGCGGCCAGTTCGCCCTGGCTGCGCACCGCCTGTGCGGACAGCAGCGCGACGATCCGCGACTGCCGCCCCGCCCGGGTGGCGGCCACCTCGGGTGCGGACTTGGGGCCGGCTGTCATTGTGAGTGCTCCAGGAGCCACACCAGGAGCGCCTTCTGGGCGTGCAGTCGGTTCTCGGCCTCGTCCCACACCGCGCTCTGCGGACCGTCGATCACGTCGTCGGTGATCTCATGCCCGCGGTGCGCCGGGAGGCAGTGCAGCACGATGGCCTCCGGGTCGGCGTAGCCGAGCAGCGTGTCGTTGATCTGGAACGGGCGGAAAGGCCGCACGCGGTCCAGGCCGTCGTTCTCCTGGCCCATCGAGGTCCAGGTGTCGGTGACCAGCACATCGGCCCCGTCGGCGCCCGCGCGCGCGTCGGTGGTCAGCGCCACCGATCCCCCGGTCTCCGAGGCGCGTCGCTGCGCCGCGTCGACGAACTGCGGGTCCGGGTCGAAGCCGACGGGTGCGGCGATCGTGACGTGCAGTCCCGCGGTGACCCCGCCGAGCATCAGCGAGTGGGCCATGTTGTTGGCGCCATCACCGAGGTAGGTCATCTTCAGGCCCGCGAGCCTGCCGCGGCGCTCGGCCAGGGTCTGCAGATCGGCCAGCACCTGGCACGGGTGGAACTCGTCGGACAGCGCGTTGACGATCGGCACGGTCGATCCCGAGGCCATCGCGGTCAGGCGTTCCTGCGCGAAGGTGCGCCATACGATGGCGTCGACGTAGCGCGACAGCACCTGGCCGGTGTCCTCGAGCGTCTCCTCGCGACCCAGCTGGGTGCTGCGTCCGTCGACAACGATCGCGTGCCCACCCAGCTGCGCGATGCCCATCTCGAACGAGAACCGGGTGCGCGTGGAGTTCTTCTCGAAGATCACCGCAACCCCGCGCGGCCCCTCCAGTGGGCGACGGCTGAACGGCGCGGCCTTGAGATCGGCGGCCAGCTTGAGGACTTCGGCCTGCTCGTCGGGCGTCAGGTCGTCGTCCCGCAGGAAGTGCCGAACACCGGTCTTCACAAGAGTTCCCGTCATGACGCCTCCACTGCGCTGTCGAGCACGCCGGGCAGTGCGCCGACGAACTGGTCGATCTGGTTGTCGCTGATGATCAGGGGCGGGGCCAGCCGCACGACGTCGGGCGCCGCGGCGTTGACCAGGAAGCCGGCCTCGCGGGCCGCGGTCTCCACAGCCTTGGCCTTGGCGTCGGTCAGTACCACGCCGAGCAGCAGGCCGCGGCCCCGAACATGGCTCACCAGTGGATGATTCAACGACTCGATGCCGTGGCTCAACGTCTTGCCCAGCACGTCGGTCCGCGTGATGAGGTCGTCGGCGGCCAGGGTGCGCAGCACTGCCAGCGCGGCCGCCGTGCACACCGGGTTGCCGCCGAAGGTGCTGCCGTGCAGCCCGGGGGTCATCAGGTCGGCCGCCGCGCCGATGCCGATGCAGGCACCGATCGGCAGGCCGCCGCCCAGGCCCTTGGCCAGGGTGATGACGTCGGGCGTGATGCCGTCATGCTGATGCGCGAAAAACGCGCCGGTGCGCCCGATTCCGGTCTGCACCTCGTCCAGCACCAGCAGGGCACCGTGCTTGGCCGTGATCTCTCGGGCCGCCGCGAGGTAGCCCGCGGGTGGGACGACGACGCCGCCCTCCCCCATGATCGGTTCGAGGAACACCGCGGCCGTCGTGTCGGTGACCGCGGCGGCCAGGGCGGCGGCATCGCCGTAGGGCACATGGGTGACGTTGCCGGGCAGCGGTTCGAACGGTTGCCTCTTGCTGGGCTGACCGGTGAGCGCGAGCGAGCCCATGGTGCGGCCGTGGAATCCGCCCTGGGCGGCCACGAGGTCGGTGCGGCCGGTCAACCGGGTGATCTTGAAGGCGACCTCGTTGGCCTCGGTGCCGGAGTTGCAGAAGAACACCCGCGCCTGCTGCTCGCCATCAAGGTGGCCGACCAGGGCCTCGGCCAGCGCGATGCCGGGTTCCGTGGCGTACAGGTTGGACGTGTGCCCCAGCGTGTTCAGTTGGCTGGTGACGGCCTCGATCACGGCGGGGTGCCGGTGGCCGAGCAGGTTGACCGCGATGCCGCCGAGCAGGTCCAGGTAGGTCTTGCCGTCCGGGTCGGTGACGACCGCACCGTCACCGCTGGCCAGCGCCAGCGGCGGGGTGCCGTAGTTGTCCATCATCACGGCCGACCAACGTTGTTGCAGCGTCTTGTTTTCCGTCATGACTGTGCCCCCTCGGCGACCACTTTGGTACCCGTTCCCTCATCGGTGAACAGCTCCACGAGCACGCAGTGCTCGACCCGACCGTCGATGACATGTGCACTCGGCACGCCGCCGGTGACGGCCCGCAGGCACGCCTCGATCTTGGGCACCATCCCGGTCTCGAGTTTCGGCAGCAGTTGCGTCAGCGCGGCGGTGTCGATCTCGGTGACCAGCGAATCCCGGTTGGGCCAGTCGGTGTAGAGGCCTTCGACGTCGGTGAGCATCAGCAGCTTCTCGGCGCCCAGCGCCTCCGCCACAGCAGCGGCAGCGGTGTCGGCGTTGATGTTGTGCACCACGCCGTCGGCGTCGGGGGCGATCGTGGAGATCACCGGGATCCGGCCCGCGGCAATGAGATCCAGGACCGCGCCGGTCTCGACCTTGTCGACGTCACCCACCAGGCCGATGTCGGTGGACACGCCGTCGACCATGACGCTGCGCCGCACGGCGGTGAACAGGTGGGCGTCCTCACCGGTGATGCCGACCGCGTACGGGCCGTGAGCGTTGATCAGGTTCACCAGTTCGCGCCCAACCTGACCGAACAGGACCATGCGGGCGACGTCGAGCACCTCGGGGGTGGTGACCCGGAAGCCGCCCTTGAAATCGCCTTCGATGCCCAGTCTCTTGAGCATCGCGCTGATCTGGGGGCCGCCGCCGTGCACGACGACGGGGTGGATGCCGCAGTTGCGCAGGAACACCATGTCGGCGGCGAACGCGGCCTTCAGGGTGTCGTCGGTCATGGCGTTGCCGCCGTACTTGACCACGACGATCTTGCCGTGCAACTGCTTGAGCCACGGCAGCGCCGCGGCCAGCACCTGCGCCTTGGTCTGGGTGGAGGCGCTCATGAGCTGTACGCCGAGTTCTCTTCGACGTACGCGTGGGACAGGTCGGTGGTGCGGATCGTGGCGCTGGCCTCACCGAGGCCGAGGTCGACCTCCACCGCGATATCGGGTCCGGACAGGTCGACGTCGCGCGCGCCCGGGGCGCCGGCACCATCGATGCACACCGGGGAACCGTTGAACGACACCGTGATCCGGTTGTGTTCGATCGGGAACGGCACCATGCCGACGGCGGCCAGGACACGGCCCCAGTTGGGGTCGGACCCGAACAGCGCGGTCTTGACCAGGCTGTCGCGCGCGATGACGCGGGCCGCGGTCACGGCGTCGTCCTCGCTGTGCGCTCCCGCGACGGTGATCAGGACCCGCTTGGTCACGCCCTCGGCGTCGGCCTGCATCTGCGCGCACAGGTCATCACAGACCTGCCGCACCGCCGCGTCGAGTTCGTCCTGGCTGGGCCGGACACCGCTGGCACCCGAGGACAGCAGCAGCACGGTGTCGTTGGTGGAGCAGCTGCCGTCGATGTCGAGGCGGTCGAAGGTCTTGGCAGCGGCCGAGCGCAGTGCGAGGTTGAGTGCCTCGGCGTCGGCGACGGCGTCGGTGGTGAGCACCACCAACATGGTGGCCAACGACGGTGCGAGCATGCCCGCCCCCTTGGCCATGCCGCCGACTGTCCACTTGTCCCTGTGGTGCAGCGCAGTCTGTTTGGGCGTGGTGTCGGTGGTCATGATGGCCCGCGCGGCCTCGTCGCCACCGGACAGGCCACCGGCCATCTCGTGCACGATCTCGGTCACACCGGCACGCAGCCTGTCCATCGGCAGCCGATCCCCGATCAGGCCCGTCGAGCAGACGGCGACCTCGACCGCACCGGTCTCGGTGCCCCAGTGCGACAGGGCCTCGGCCAGCGCCTCGGCGGTGGCGTGGGTGTCCTGGAAGCCACCCGGGCCGGTGCACGCGTTGGCGCCGCCGGAGTTCAGGATCACCGCGCGAAGGCGTCCGGTGGTGAGCACCTGCTGGCTCCACAGCACCGGGGCGGCTTTCACCTGATTGCGGGTGAACACGCCGGCCGCGACGTGATCGGGCCCCTCGTTGAGCACCAGAGCGAGGTCCAGGGCTCCGGACTTCTTGATCCCGGCGGCCACTCCGGCCGCACGGAAACCCGCGGGCGCGGTCACGCCCTGGGTCCGCACCAACCGGGTCTCATCGGCCGATGTGCTGGACAGTTCGGTCACGGTGCCACTCCCACAGTCGACAGTCCTTCGGTCTCGGGCCAACCCAACGCAAGGTTCATCGACTGCACGGCGGCGCCGCCGGTGCCCTTGGTCAGGTTGTCGATGGCGCACACCGCGACGAAGGTCCGGGCGTCCTCGTCGACGGCGATCGCGATCTGGGCGGCGTTGCTCCCGAGCACCGATCCGGTGCGCGGCAGCTGCCCCTCGGGCAGCAGATGAATGAAAGGCTCGTCGGCATAGGCCTTCTCGTAGACCTCACGCAGCTGCGACACGGTCGCGGTGGTGGGCGCGGTGCAGGTGGCCAGGATGCCGCGCGAGGTCGGGATCAGCACGGGTGTGAACGACACCGTGACATCGCGATCGGTCACGCGCCGCAGGCCCTGCGCGATCTCCGGGGTGTGCCGGTGCACGCCGCCGATGTTGTAGGCCCGCGCCGAACCGATGATCTCGGCTCCAAGGAGGTCGACCTTGGCCGACTTGCCCGCGCCCGAGGTGCCGCTGACCGCGACGACCGTGACGGCGGGTTCGACCAGTCCGGACGCGACGGCGGGCAGCAGCGCGAGCAGAGCGGAGGTGGGATAGCAGCCCGGCACCGCGACCCGCTTGGTGCCCTGCAGCGCCTCACGCCCGCCGGGCAGTTCGGGCAGCCCGTAGGGCCAACTGCCGGCGTGCGGGGAACCGTAGAACCGCTCCCAGGCCGCGGCGTCGGTGAGCCGGAAGTCGGCACCACAGTCGATCACGAGCGTGTCGGGGCCGAGTTGTTCGGCGATCTCGGCGGAGTGCCCGTGCGGCAGCGCCAGGAACACCACGTCATGCCCGCGCAGCGTGTCGATGTCGGTCGGGTCCAGCACACGCTGGGCCAGCGGCAGCAGATGCGGGTGATGCTCGCCGATGGCGGTGCCCGCACTCGCGGCGGCTGTCAGCGCACCGATCTGAAGGCGGCCGTCGCCGTATGCCGGATGCCCCAGCAGCAGTCGAAGGATCTCGCCGCCCGCGTATCCACTTGCGCCCGCCAGCGCCACCGAAACCATGTTCTAAATCTTTTCACCCGTGTGCATAAATATGCAAATCTATTCTGGGTTGGCGGCTGACCTCACACGCCCGCGCCTCCGCCGGACTCCACTCTTCTCCGCCGAGACTGCGGTGACTACGACCATCACGCCGGAGAATCGCAGTCCCCGCAGTCTCGGCGGAGAGGGGGTGATTCAGCGGCGCTGCTCGGCGCCCAGCAGTTCGCCGACCCGGGCCACGGCCGCATCGCGCGACGCGCTGGCCTCGTCCTCGGTGAGCGTGCGATCCGTCGCCCGGAACCGCAGCGCCAGAGTCAGCGACTTGCGGCCCGCACCGATCTGCGGACCCGTGTAGACGTCGAACAGGCTCACGCCCTCGAGCAGTTCACCGGCACCCTCGCGGACCGCGTCGATGACCGCGGCGGCGGGAACGTCGCCGTCAACCACGAGGCTGACGTCCTGGAACACCGCCGGGAACGGCGACACCCGCGGCGCGGGGAGCAGCTGGCGCAGGTCGATCGCGTCAAGGTCGAGTTCCATCGCGCAGGTGCCCTTGGGCAGGCCCGCGCGCTCGATGACGGCCGGGTGCAGCTGACCCGCGAAGCCCACGGCGACATCGCCGACGAACACCTCGGCGCATCGGCCCGGATGCCACGGCAACTGCTGCGCGGGCCGGAGGCTGACCTCCACCCCGCTGGCGCGGGCCACGATGCGCACGGCCTCGAACGCGTCGGCGGCCTCGACAGGCCGGCCCGGTCCCCAGGGGCCGCGCGGCTCGCGCAGTCCGGTCAGCACCGCACCGACATGCTGGGGCTGCTTGGGCAGCGACGCGTCGAGCGCCGCGATCTCCTCGTCGGTGGGGCGCCGGTCGGTCGGGATCAACTCGACGGCCCTGGTTTCGGAGGTGGGTTCGACGACCTGCGCGATCGCGAACAGCGCGACGTCGACCGTGCCGCGGGCCACGTTGCGGCTCAGTGCCTCGAGCAGGCCGGGCAGAAGCGTGGTGGCCAGGTGCGGGCGGTCGGACTCCAACGGGTTGAGCACCGACGTGGTGTTGCGCCGCGGGTCGTCGGCGGGCAGGCCCCAGGTGTCGAAGACACCGGCGGGCAGGAACGGGGTCGGCAGGATCTCGACGAACCCCGACAGCGCCAGCGACTTGCCGATCGCACGACGGCGCTGCTGCGCCGCCGTCAGGCCGCGGCCGGCCGGGGCCGTGGGCAGCACCGACGGGATGGCGTCGAGGCCCTCGAGCCGGAGCACCTCCTCGACCAGGTCGGCGGTCTGAACCAGGTCGGGCCGCCAACTCGGCGGTGTGACGACAAGGACGGCCGGGTCGGCGTCGTCCTCGACGACGTCGGCGCCGATCTGCGTCAGCCGTCTGAAGGCCGCGCCCTCGCGGTACTGCACGCCGGCGACCTGATCGGGCAGGTCGAAGCGCATCCGCACCGGCGGCTGCGACCAGTCCTCGCGCGGCGGGTCGCCGCGCCAGTCCGTCAGCACCGGTTCGACGGTGCCGCCGGCGATCTCGGCCAGCAGTGCCGCGCAGCGATCGACTGCGGCCACCGAGATGGCCGGGTCCACCGACCGCTCGTAACGACGACTCGCCTCGCTCACCAGGTGCAGGCGACGCTGTGTGCGCGACACGGCGGCGGGGTCCCAGATCGCGGCTTCGAGGAGCACATCCGTGGAGTCGTCGTTGATCTCGGTGCTGCCCGCGCCCATCACGCCACCGATCGCGGCGGTGTTGACGTCGTCGACGATCAGCACGTCGCCCGGATCGAGTTTGCGCTCGATGTCGTCGAGGGTGACCACGGTCTCCCCCGGGTTCGCGAACCGCACCGCGAAGCCACCGTTGATCCGGTTGCGGTCGTGCGCGTGCATGGGGTGGCCCAGTTCGAGCATCACGTAGTTGGTCACGTCGACCGCGGGCGAGATGGGCCGGATGCCGGACAACATGAGCCGTCGACGCAGCCACCACGGCGACGCGGCGTGCTGGTCGATGCCGGTGACCGGGCGCAGCGCGAACCGACTCACGCCGGTCGCGGGGTCGACCGTCAGCGGCCAGGCCTCACCCTCGGCGGGCAGGACCGGCACGACCTCGGCAGGGTCGACGAACGGCAGGTCGTAAGCGCAGGCGATCTCGCGCGCGATACCCCGCACCGACAGTCCGTATCCGCGGTCGGGGGTGATGGCCAGGTCGAACACCACGTCGTCGAGACCCATGACCTCATGGGCGTCCGCACCGGGTTCGGCGGTGCCCTCGGGCAGCACCAGAATGCCGGACTGATCACTGCCCAGGCCCAACTCGGCGGCCGAGCAGATCATGCCGTCGGACGTGCGACCGTAGGTCTTCCGCGTCGCGATTGTGAAGTCCCCGGGCAGCGTGGTGCCGGGCAGCGCCGCGACGATCAGGTCACCGACGACGAAGTTGGTTGCACCGCAGACGATGTCGCGAGGTTGCGCCTCCCCGACATCGACCTTGCAGGCCCTGATGGGCTTCTTGAACTCGGTGAGCTCCTCGATCTCGACGACCCGACCGATCGTCAGTGGTCCACTCACCGGGCCCAGCGTGATGACGCCCTCGACCTCGTGACCGACTCGGATGAGCGCCTGTTCGAGGTCGGCGGGTTCGACGTCCCAGTCCGGGGCGCCCACGCGCACGACCTCACGCAGCCAGCTGTAGGGAAGCTTCATCAGGCACCCACTCCGAACGGAAGCGAGAAGCGCACGTCGCCCTCGACCATGTCGCGCATATCGGGAATGCCGTTGCGGAACTGCAGGGTGCGCTCCAGACCCATGCCGAACGCGAAGCCCGAGTACTCGTTCGGGTCGATGCCCGCGGCACGCAGCACGTTGGGGTTGACCATGCCGCAACCTCCCCACTCGACCCAGCCCGCGCCGCCCTTCTTGCCGGCAAACCACACATCGACCTCGGCCGACGGTTCGGTGAACGGGAAGAAGTGCGGACGGATCCTGGTCTTGGCTTCGGGGCCGAACTCCGAACGCGCGAACGCGTCGAGCGTGCCCTTCAGGTGCGCCATGGTCAGCCCGCGGTCCACGGCCAAGCCCTCCACCTGATGGAAGACCGGCGTGTGGGTCGAGTCCAACTCGTCGGTGCGGAAGGTGCGGCCGATCGAGATGATGTACACCGGCAGCTCACGTTCGAGCAGAGCCCGCACCTGCACGGGTGAGGTGTGGGTGCGCAGAAGCTGCCGCGACCCCTCCGGTGCGACGTGGAACGTGTCCGATTCGCTGCGCGCCGGATGGTCGGGCGGGAAGTTCAGCGCGTCGAAGTTGAACTGCTCGGTCTCGACCTCGGGGCCTTCGGCCAGTTCCCAGCCCATCGCCACGAACGTGTCGGCCACGTGCTCAGCCAGGATCGTGATCGGGTGCCGGGCGCCGAGGGCCGCGCGGGTGGACGGCAGCGTGACGTCGATGCGTTCGGCCACCAGCACCGCGGCATCACGCTCGGCGCGCAAGACCTCCAGGCGGGCGTCGAAAAGCTGCTGCGCTGCGGTGCGCGCGACGTTGACCCGTTTGCCGGCGTCGGCACGCTCGGTTTTGGGCAGGCTGCCGAGCGCCTGCCGGGCCAGCGCGAGCGGCGCCCGGTCACCGAGATGCTCGGTCTTGGCGCGAGCCAACTCGTCAAGGTCGGCCGCGGCCGCGAAGGCCTGTTCGGCTGCTGCCACCGCCTGGTCCAGCGTTTCGCCGGACAGATTCACTTCGTCACCCACGGGGTGAGAGCCTCCTGAAAACTTCGTGCGGCACGCCTGTGACGCAAGTGCCGATCATAGGTGACCGGCGTTGATACCCTCGCGCCGTGGTGCGCGCATCGATCGTTGCCGCAGTCGGGGCGTCAGCGGTCGTGCTGGCCCTGCTCGGCCTCACCGTCAACGCCGGATGGTGGCTGCTCGCCGTGCCGGTCGCCCTGCTCGCGGCCCTCGGGACGTGGGATCTGCTGCAAACCCGGCACGCGATCCTGCGGGCCTACCCGATTCTGGGGCACGTCCGATTCCTCATGGAGTTCATCCGACCGGAGATCCAGCAGTACTTCATCGAGTCCAGCACCGACGGCAGACCGTTCGATCGTGAGATCCGCGACATGGTCTACGAACGCGCCAAAGGCACCAAGAGCGATGAACCGTTCGGCACCGAACGCGACGTCAACGCGCTGGGTTACGAGTTCCTGCGGCACTCCCTGCGAGCCAAGTTCGCCCCCGACATCGCGCCCACGGTGCGCCTCGGCGGCCCCGACTGCACTCAGCCCTACGACATCGCGCTGCTCAACGTCTCCGCGATGAGCTTCGGAGCGTTGTCGGCGAACGCGATCCTGGCCCTCAACGGCGGCGCGGCTGGCGGCGGGTTCGCCCACGACACCGGCGAAGGCGGCATCAGCCCCTATCACCTGAGCCCCGGCGGCGACCTGATCTGGGAGATCGGCTCGGGCTACTTCGGCTGCCGGGACGCCGCGGGCGAGTTCGACCCTGCGTCCTTCGCCGAGAAAGCCGCCCTCGATGCGGTCAAGGCCGTCTCGATCAAACTTTCGCAGGGCGCCAAGCCCGGACTGGGCGGCGTGCTGCCCGGCCCCAAGGTCAGCGCCGAGATCGCCGCGACCCGCGGTGTCCCCGAAGGCCGGACGGTGGTGTCACCGCCCGCGCACGGCGCCTTCACCACGCCGCTGGAACTCGTCGAGTTCATCGCGACCCTGCGCCGCCTGTCGGGCGGTAAGCCCGTCGGCTTCAAACTCTGCGTCGGCGCCCGCACCGAGTTCCTGTCGATCTGCAAGGCCATGCTGGCGACCGGGATCACGCCGGACTTCATCATCGTCGACGGCTCCGAGGGCGGCACCGGGGCCGCACCGCAGGAGTTCGAGGACCACGTCGGGATGCCGCTCACCGAGGGCCTGATGCTGGTGCACAACGCCCTGGTCGGCGTGGGACTGCGAGACCGGATCCGAGTCGGGGCGTCGGGCAAGGTCGCCAGCGGCGTCGACATCGTGTCCCGGATCTGCCAGGGCGCCGACTTCACGCTGTCGGCGCGGGCGATGATGTTCGCGGTCGGCTGCATCCAGGCGCTCAAATGCAACACCAATCACTGCCCCACCGGTGTCGCCACGCAGGACAAGGCGCGCGCCCGCGCGCTGCATGTGCCCGACAAGACCCTGCGGGTCACCAACTTCCAGCGCGCGACGGTCGCCAGCGCCGCGCAGATCGTCGCCTCGATGGGTCTCGACAGCTTCGACGAACTTGACCCCTCGATGCTCAACCGCCGCATCGAGGGCCAGCGCAGCGTCACCTACGCCGAACTCTACGAGTGGCTGCTGCCCGGTGAACTGCTCGAAGACCCGGTGCCGGTGTCGTGGCGCACGGACTGGATCGAGGCCTCCGCCGAAGAGTTCCGGTAGCCCGCGACGTCAGTCGTCGGACTCGTCGTCTCCGGCGTCGCGCCGGGACCGCAGCCAGTACATCGTCAGGTCGGCGGGGACGCCGCTGGCCGGCCGGCCGAACATCTGGCGCCGGACCCGTCGGGCCGTGACCCCGAGATCGTCGAGTTCCTCGGCGGTGATGAGCGCGAGCGTGGCATCCGAGACAACGATGCCTCCGCGGGTGGCACGGCCCATTACCCGGGCCGCGATGTTGACGTCGACACCGAGCCAGTCCGAGCCGATCCGCTGCGGCCGTCCGGTGTGGATGCCCATCCGCATCCTCGGCGTATAGCCCTGCACCTCAACGCCTTTGAGTGCATCGCGGGCGGTCAGCGCGGCGCCGACGGCGACCGCGGGACGGGCGAACACCGCCATGATGCCGTCGCCCATGCGCTTGACGATGTGACCGCCGCGTTCGAGCAGGGGCGGTTCGACCGCGGCGGCGACGCGGCGCAGCAGCAGCAGCGTCGCCTCGTCGCCGTGTTCCAAGGACCACGTCGAGAACCCGACCAGGTCCGTGAAGACGATCGTCACCTCCGAGTTCGCCGGGCGACGCGACACCCGTTCGGTGAGCGCCTGCCACATCTGCAGGCCCGCCAAGCCGACCTCGCGGGAGGCGGCGTCACGGTCGGGCAGCAGGCGGTCGGCGGTTCGGGCCGCGGCGCGGGGTGCACCGTCGCCGGCCACCGACAGCGGATCACCGAACTCGGGGTCACCGGGAAGCATCCGGCGGGCACGCCTGACGAACGCGACCAGATCCGGATTGCGGTTGGTCTGGCGAATCCAGTTGGCGGCCCGGCGCTGGGCGACGTCGGCCGGATCTTCCGGTGGCGCAGATCCCGATTCCTCGGCGTCGGAATGCGGGTTGGACTCCACCGCGTCAGGTTAGGTGGTACCGCGGGCACCGGGCAACGACAGCGCGCCCGAGACGCTGCGTACATTTACATCCCCGCTGGTCACGCCGGTGCGACGGGCGGATCGCCGGTCGATAACGGTCCGGCGCGCCACGCCGGATCTCGTTGACAACCCCAGTTGTCAGTCCTATGTTCAAGCTGTCCGGCCACCGAGCAGGAGGACCGATGACCACGATCGCGCCGCACGTCGCCGATGCCGAGCTGGCGAACCCGCTGGGCCCCGATTCGTTGACGTGGAAGTACTTCGGCGACCTGCGCACCGGGATGCTGGGCGTCTGGATCGGCGCGATCCAGAACATGTACCCGCAACTGGGGGCCGGCGTCGAGGACCACTCGATCCTCAAGCGCGAACCGCTGCAGCGCGTCGCGCGGTCCGTCTACCCGATCATGGGGGTGGTCTACGACGGGGACCGGGCGTCGCAGACCGGCGCCCAGGTGCGCGGCTTCCACAACACCATCAAAGGCACCGACGCGCAGGGCCGGCACTATCACGCACTGAACCCGGAGACGTTCTACTGGGCACACGCCACGTTCTTCATGCTGATCATCAACGTCGCCGAGTACTTCTGCGGCGGCCTGACCGAGGCCGAGAAACGGCAACTGTTCGACGAACACGTGCAGTGGTACCGGATGTACGGCATGAGCATGCGTCCGGTGCCCGAGACGTGGGAGGACTTCTGCGAGTACTGGGAGCGCACCTGCCGCGAGGAACTCGAGATCAACCAGGCCACCCTGGACATCTTCGAGATGAAGATCCCCAAACCGAAGTTCGTGCTCATGCCGACGCCGGTGTGGGACCAGATGTTTCGGCCCATGGTGGCGGCCCAGCGGTGGATCGCCGCGGGAGTGTTCGACCCGATGGTCCGGGAGCGCGCCGGCCTGCGCTGGACCCCCGGAGACGAGGCACTGCTGCGACTGTTCGGCAAGGCCGTTGAGATCGCGTTCTGGGCCGTCCCCGACGACATCCGCCTGCATCCCCGCGCGCTGACCGCCTACCGCCGCGCCGAGGGTCGCCTGGCCGCCGACGCCCCTCTGGTCGAGGCGCCGTTCTTCATGGACCCGCCGCGGGACCGCCGGGGCATGCCCATGCACTACGTGCCGCAGCGCCGGTCGCCGTTCCGGCCGCCGATCCCGGCGCCGCCCAGCCCGAAGGCGCTCGTGGGGCGCGCCGGTTCCCTTGTGCACACCACGTTCTCGCTGGCGGCACTGCGCCCCGCAAGGGGCCGTCGGCGCGCCGCGTAGTCTGCTGTCCATGATTGAGTGGTCTGACGTCGACCTTGCCGTCCGTGATGCTGTCCGCCAGTTCATCGACAAGGAGATTCGCCCGCATCTCGACGAACTCGAGAGCGGCGACATGGAGCCCTATCCCCTGATCCGGAAGCTGTTCGCGGCGTTCGGAATCGACGCGATGGCCACGGAGTCGCTGGACAAGCGGCTGGCCAAGCTCCGCGACGGCGGCGAATCGAAGTCCCGCGGCGGAGGCGGGATGTTCGGCAACGCGTCGGGCGGCATGGGCTTCGTCGTGATCAGCGAACTGTGCCGGGTCTCCATGGGCCTGGTCACCGGCATGGGCGTCAGCCTGGGCCTGACCGTGCCCACGATCCAGAGCCGCGGCACCCTGGCCCAGCAGGAGCGTTGGCTGCCCGGCCTGGTCACGTACGAGAAGATCGGCGCGTGGGCCATCACCGAACCCGACTCCGGTTCGGATGCCTTCGGCGGCATGAAGTCCTATGTGGTCCGCGACGGCGACGACTACATCCTCAACGGCCAGAAGACCTTCATCACCAACGGACCCGACGCCGATGTCGTGGTGGTCTACGCCAAGCTCCAGGAGGACGGGGCGGGCGACTCCCCCGCGGACAAGCGTGACCGCAAGGTGCTGACCTTCGTCCTGGACCGCGGCATGGAAGGTTTCGAGCAGTCGAAACCGTTCCGCAAGATGGGCATTCACTCGTCCCGCACCGGCGAGCTGTTCTTCAACAACGTCCGGCTGGGCCGCGACCGGCTGCTCGGCGAGACCGAGGACAACAGCGCGGGCGACGGCCGCGAGAGCGCACGCTCCAGCTTCTCGACCGAGCGCATCGGCGTGGCCGCCATGGCGCTCGGCGTCATCGAGGAATGCCTGCGACTGTCGGTGGACTACGCCAAGAGCCGCACGCTGTGGGGCAAGGAGATCGCCCAGTTCCAGCTGATCCAGCTCAAGCTGGCCAACATGGAGGTGGCTCGGATGAACGTGCGGAACATGCTGTTCCGCGTCATCGAGTCCCAGCAGACCGGCGCCCCGATCTCGCTGGCGGAGGCCTCGGCGATCAAGTACTACTGCTCGCAGGCAGCCACCGACGTGGCGATGGAGGCCGTGCAGCTGTTCGGCGGCAACGGCTACATGACCGAGTACCGCGTCGAGCAGTTGGCGCGTGACGCCAAGTCGCTGATGATCTACGCCGGCAGCAACGAGGTGCAGATCACCCACGTGGCGCGGGGGCTGCTCTCCGACTGAGGGCTGCGCGCGCCGGGCGTCAGCGCCCGGCGCGGGCGCTCTGATACAGGCAGATGGCGGCCGCGGCGGCCACGTTGAGGCTCTCGGCGTCGCCGGGCATCTCAATGCGGACCCGGTGATCGGCCGCGGCGGCGACCTCGGCGGGCAGACCGTGCGCCTCGGGGCCGAACAGCCACGCGGTCGGCCCGGTCAGGTCGGCGTCGCCCAGTTCGGTCTCGCCGTCCAATGTCGTGGCCAGCACCTGCAATCCGGCCCCCTTGAGCGCGGCGAGCACAGCCTCGGTGTCCGGCTCGACCACGACGGGCACCGCGAAGATGCTTCCCGTCGACGACCGTAGGCACTTGCCGTTGTAGGGGTCCACGCTGTGGCCTGCGAGCACCACGCCGGCCGCACCCATCGCGTGCGCGAGCCTGATGAGGGTGCCGGCATTGCCGGGTTCGGACATCCCGACGGCCACTGCGACCAGTCGGGCGCCGGTCAGCACCGTCGACAACGCAGGCTCGGGCGTCTCGCAGACCGCCACCAGACCCGTGGGGGTCACGGTGTCGGACAGGGCTTTCGCGGCGCGTTCGGTGATCGCGTGCACGTGCTGGCCCGTCAGCAGATCGGCGTGCCGCTCGGCTGCGGCCTCGGTGGCGAAGAGCTCCACCACCACACCGGCGCGCACCGCGGCTTCGACCAGATTGGGCCCCTCGGCCAGAAAGCGCCCGGCACGACGACGGCCCGCGAGCCGCAGCAGCTTGGCTGCTGCGACCACGCGGGCCGATCGTTCAGTGAGCGCGCTCAGGCGGCCTCTCCGGAAGGAGCGTTGACGTCCTCCGGCAGGGCGGCCTTGGCCACCTCGACCAGGGCGGTGAACGCGGCAGCGTCGCTGACCGCGATCTCGGCGAGGTTCTTGCGGTCCACCTCGACACCAGCGAGCTTGAGGCCCTGGATCAGGCGGTTGTAGGTGACGCCGTTCGCGCGGGCTGCGGCGTTGATACGCGAGATCCACAGCTTGCGGAAATCACCCTTGCGGGCCCGGCGGTCCCGGTAGGCGTAGGTCAGCGAATGCAGCTGCTGCTCTTTGGCCTTGCGGTACAGCCGCGAGCGCTGGCCGCGGTAGCCCTTCGATGCCTTCAGTACTGTGCGGCGCTTCTTCTGGGCATTGACTGCCCGTTTCACGCGTGCCATGGAGTGTTCCTATCGTCGGTCTAGAAAGTCGAGATTGTCGGGCTGGTCGGCAATCAGCCGTTCAGCATCGCGTTGACGCGCTTGGTGTCGTTGGCCGACACGACTGCGCGACCGTCGAGGCGACGCGTGCGCTTGGTGGCCTTGTGCTCGAGCAGGTGCCGGCGGTTGGCCTTCTGGCGCACGATCTTGCCGGTTCCGGTACGACGGAACCGCTTCGATGCACCGCTGTGGGTCTTGGCCTTAGGCATTGGTCCTCAGTTCTGTGGTTGCTCTGGTGTGTCGGTGGGCTGCGCGTCCGCTCCGCCTGCCGCGCCACCTGGGCGCGGGGTCGGTGCGTCGGCGTCGTGCGCGGCCTTGGCGCGAGTCTTCGCGCCGCGGTGCGGTGCCAGCACCATCGTCATGTTGCGGCCGTCCTGCTTGGCGGACGTCTCGATGAAGCCGTATTCGGCGACATCGGCGCCCAGACGCTGCAGGAGTCGGAAGCCCAGTTCGGGCCGCGACTGCTCGCGACCGCGGAACATGATCGTCACCTTGACCTTGGACCCCGCCTCGAGGAAGCGGATGACGTGACCCTTCTTGGTCTCGTAATCGTGGGGGTCGATCTTGGGACGCAGCTTCTGTTCCTTGACGACGGTCTGCTGCTGGTTCTTGCGAGACTCGCGCGCCTTCTGTGCCGTCTCGTACTTGAACTTGCCGTAGTCCATGATCTTGCACACCGGCGGCTTGGCCTCGGGGGCAACTTCGACAAGGTCGAGATCGGCATCCGCGGCGACGCGGAGGGCGTCTTCGATGCGCACGATGCCTACCTGCTCACCGCCCGGGCCGATCAGTCGGACTTCAGGCACACGAATGCGCTCGTTGACGCGGGTCTCAGTGCTGATGGGGCCTCCCTGGTTCAATCATTTCAGGAGTCCCGCCACCACCCGCCAACAGGCAATATCAGCAAAAAACCCTGCCGAAGCAGGGCCCAGATGCCGACCGATCACAGCAGACGCTGCCTGTTGCGGGCGAACCCGCGACAGAACCGACATCATTGATATCGGTGACCGGACCGCTGTACCCGTAAGGTCAGCGGTGGGAGTGGGACTCCACTTGTCGTGTCCCCGGCTTACACCCGGGACGGTCGCGCATGGAAGTCTAGCAGGCATGACCGATGATTCCAGAATCGCGCCCGAACCGTCCGGCGACGCAGATCCGTCCGAGGCCCCGGTCCGGGAGCTCGCCGAGATTCCCGCGGTCGAAGTCATCACCCGATCGGCCGTGATGCTGATGAGCGCGGCCGCCGAGAAGATCGGCCTCTCGCACGACGACCCCGAAGCCAGCCCGCACCGGGATCTCGATGAGGCGCGCCGTCTCATCACGGCACTCGCCGGGTTGGTCACGGCCTCGGCGGAGTTCCTCGGTCCGCACGCCGGCCCGGTCCGCGACGGCCTGCGCAGCCTGCAGTTGGCCTTCCGCGAGGCCAGCGCCGCACCCGAGGAGCCCGGCCATGGACCGGGCGAGAAGTACACCGGCCCAGTCTGGTAGTCGCGTCCAACGCCACATCGGCCCCCACTGCGAATATCGTTGCGGCCTATGACTGTCACCGCGCGTCCTGTGACACAGGCCGCCTCGAGATTCCACTGGGTGCCCGCTGCCACCGGTTGGACGGTGGGCGTCATCGCGACACTCTCCCTGATCGCCAGTGTGTCGTCATCCGTTCGGGGGCTCATCCGGGTCCCCCGAGAGTTCGTCAACGACTACCTCTTCAACTTCCCGGACACAAGTTTCGCGTGGGCTTTCGTGCTGGCCCTGCTGGCCGCGGCACTGGCCGCCCGCAAGCGAATCGCGTGGTGGATTCTGCTGCTGTACATGGTGGCGGCCATCGGGGTGAACCTCGGCGACCTGCTCACCGGCGACGAATCGTTCCTGGCTGAGATAGGTGAGGTCATCGGCCTCGTGGTGCACGTGGCCGCGATCGTGCTGCTGGTGCTGGCCCGCAATGAGTTCTGGGCACGGGTGCGCCGCGGCGCGCTGCTCAAGGCCGCTG
Organism: Mycolicibacterium confluentis; assembly: GCF_010729895.1. Lineage (NCBI taxonomy): Bacteria > Bacillati > Actinomycetota > Actinomycetes > Mycobacteriales > Mycobacteriaceae > Mycobacterium > Mycolicibacterium confluentis. Next base: position 2,080,279 of record NZ_AP022612.1, on the reverse strand, counting down.
CGGTCCTGCTCACGGGGATGGCCATCGGCATCCTGGTCGGCTGGGGCCTGCTGGAGCTGTTCCCCGGCAACCTCGAACGCGGCGAGCGGTTGGGATATGCGGCCAACCGGGTGTTCTTCTTCGCAGGCGTCGACGCCGACCTCTTCAACGGGCACCACCCGCACGTCTTCGTCAACGCGATGCTCGGCCTCTTCGGCGCGCTCGCGTTGATGGCCGCGGCCATCGTGTTGTTCCAGTCCCAACGCGCCGACAACGCGCTGACCAGTGACGACGAGACCGCCATCCGACGACTGCTCGACGCGTACGGGAAGAACGACTCGCTGGGTTACTTCGCCACCCGCCGCGACAAGTCGGTGGTCTTCGCGCCCGACGGGCGCGCTGCCATCACCTATCGGGTCGAGGTCGGGGTGTGTCTGGCCAGCGGTGATCCGATCGGCGACCCGCGCGCGTGGCCGCAGGCGATTGCGGCGTGGCTTCGGCTGTGCCAGACCTACGGGTGGGCACCGGGCGTCATGGGTGCCAGTTCCACTGCGGCACAGGCCTTCCGAAATGCAGGCCTGTCGGCGTTGGAACTCGGCGACGAAGCCATCCTGCACCCCGACCTCTTCAAGCTGTCCGGCCCCGACATGAAACCCGTGCGTCAGGCCGTGACCCGCGCCCGTCGCGCCGGACTCACGGTGCGTATCCGTCGGCACCGGGAGTTGTCCACCGAGGAGATGAGTCAGGTCGTCACGCGGGCGGACGCCTGGCGCGACACCGAGACCGAGCGCGGATTCTCGATGGCGCTGGGCCGTCTCGGTGACCCCGCCGACGGCGACTGCCTTCTGGTCGAGGCCGTCCGCGGCGACGACGCAGAGGTCGTGGCCATGCTGTCGCTGGTGCCGTGGGGCACCAACGGAGTGTCGCTGGACCTGATGCGGCGCTCCCCCGGATCACCCAACGGAACCATCGAACTGATGGTCAGTGAGTTGTGCCTACAGGGTGAGAATCTCGGGATCAGCCGAATCTCGTTGAACTTCGCGATGTTCCGGTCGGCGTTCGAGGAGGGCGCCCAACTGGGCGCGGGCCCGGTGGCCCGGCTGTGGCGCGGCCTGCTGGTGTTCTTCTCGCGCTGGTGGCAGCTCGAGACGCTGTACCGGTCGAACATGAAGTATCTACCGGAGTGGGTGCCGCGCTACGCCTGTTACGAGGACGCCCGCCTGGTCCCGCGCGTCGGGGTGGCCTCGGTGATCGCCGAGGGATTCCTGGTGCTGCCGTTCGGCAGGCGCAACCGCCAGCACACCGGCCACCACACGTCGGCGCCGCAGGCGCTGGTCGATCCGGCCACGCTGCCGGCGCCCGAGTCCGCGGCCGAGGATCTCGGAGGCCGCCTGCCCGAACAGGTCCGGGTCCGGATGGACAAGCTCAGGACGCTGCAGGCCGCCGGCGTCGACGCGTACCCCGTCGGCAGCGCACCCAGCCACACGATCGCCCAGGCACTCGACGAGGCCGACGGCGCCGAGGTCACGGTCGCGGGCCGGATCCTGCGCCTGCGCGACTACGGCGGCGTGCTGTTCGCGTCACTGCGGGACTGGTCCGGTGACGTTCAGCTGCTGCTGGACAGTTCGATCATGGACACCGCGTCCGGGACCGCGGACTTCACCGCGGCGATCGACCTCGGCGATCTGGTCGAGGTCAGCGGCACGATGGGAGTCAGCCGCTCGGGTACCCGCTCGGTGCTCGTGCGGAAGTGGCGGCTGACGGGTAAGTGTCTGCGTCCTCTGCCCGACAAATGGAAGGGACTCACCGACTCCGAGGCCCGCGTGCGGACGCGCTATGTCGACCTCGCGATCAACACCGAGTCCCGTGACCTGATCAGGGCGCGCAGTCAGGTGCTGCACGCGATCCGAGAGACGTTGTTCGGCAAGGGTTTCCTCGAGGTCGAGACGCCCATCCTGCAGCAGATCCACGGTGGCGCCAACGCGCGGCCGTTCGTCACCCACATCAACGCCTACGACCTCGACCTGTACCTGCGCATCGCGCCGGAGCTGTACCTCAAGAGGCTCTGCGTGGGCGGCGTGGAACGGGTCTTCGAACTCGGGCGGGCGTTCCGCAATGAGGGGGTGGATTTCAGCCACAACCCCGAGTTCACGCTGCTGGAGGCCTATCAGGCGCACGCGGACTACCTGGTGTGGATCGACGGCTGCCGGGAGTTGATCCAGAACGCCGCGTTGGCCGCCAACGGCGCGCACGTGGTGATGCGTCCCCGCGACGACGGCACCCTGGAACCGGTCGACATCTCGGGCGCGTGGCAGGTCAAGACCGTGCACGAGGCGGTGTCCGAGGCGCTCGGCGAGGCCGTCGGCGTGGACACCGACCTCGCGACGCTGCGCCGACTGTGCGATCAGGCGCAGATCCCTTATCAGACCCATTGGGACGAAGGGGCCGTCGTTCTCGAGATGTACGAGCACCTGGTCGAAGACCGCACCGAAGCTCCGACGTTCTACACCGACTTCCCGACGTCGGTGTCGCCGCTGACCCGACCGCACCGGTCCCGGCCCGGTGTCGCCGAGCGCTGGGATCTGGTGGCCTGGGGCGTCGAATTGGGCACGGCCTACAGCGAATTGACCGATCCAGTCGAACAACGGCGTCGGCTGCAGGCGCAGTCGCTGCTGGCGGCCGACGGCGATCCCGAGGCCATGGAGCTCGACGAGGATTTCCTGCAGGCCATGGAGTACGCGATGCCACCCACCGGCGGTCTCGGGATGGGTGTCGACCGCGTCGTCATGATGATCACCGGCCGCAGCATCCGCGAGACCCTGCCGTTCCCGTTGGCCAAACCGCGGTAGCTGGCAGTCGACCGCCGAGGCAGGCAGGCAGTTCACAGCGGGCGGTAAGCATCGCGGTTCACGATGATTCTCGTGACACCGTTGCAGCATCACATCTCCCTGATGCACGGCTGGGTGCCGTTCACCGTCCAGGCGCTCACGGTGGCGGTGCTGCTGCTGGCCATCGGGTGGCGCAGTCGCAGGTGGCGGCTGCTGTGCCTGCCTGCGGCGGCGCTGGCGGGGGTGGGTGCGGCGGCATGGTCCTACTGGCGCATCGCCTCCGACGGGTTGACGAGCGACCCCGCACCCCACCGCCTCTGGGTGTGGATCGCCGTGAGCGCGGCCGCGGTCGTCGTGCTGGTGCTCGGCTGGCATCGCACGCAGTGGTGGCGCCGGGGTATGGCGTTGCTGTCGGTGCCACTGTGCCTGCTCAGCACCGGCCTGGCGCTCAACTTCTGGGTGGGCTACTTCCCCACCGTGCAGACCGCGTGGAACCAGTTGACCGCAGGGCCATTGCCCGACCAGACCGATCAGGCCTCGATCGTCACGACCGCCGAGCAGTCCCAAGAGCGCCACACGTTGCCGAGCAGGGGCAGCGTGGTGCCCGTGAGCATCCCCTCGACGGCGTCCGGGTTCAAGCATCGCGGTGAACTGGTGTACCTGCCGCCGGCGTGGTTCGCCAGCACCCCGCCGCCGAAGCTGCCGACCGTGATGATGATCGGCGGCGAGTTCAACACCCCGGCGGACTGGCTGCGCGCGGGCAACGCGATCACCACGATCGACACGTTCGCCGCGGCGCACGGCGGCAACGCGCCGGTGTTCGTCTTCGTCGACTCCGGAGGCGCGTTCAACAACGACACGGAGTGCGTCGACGGCCCGCGCGGCAACGCGGCCGATCACCTCACGAAAGACGTTGCGCCGTTTGTGGAGTCCAGGTTCGGTGTCAGCGCGGACCGAGCCAGCTGGGGCGTCGTCGGATGGTCCATGGGCGGCACGTGTGCGGTGGACCTGGCCACGATGCATCCCGACATGTTCAGTTCGTTCGTCGACATCGCCGGTGACCTCGCGCCGAACTCCGGTACCAAGGCGCAGACCATTCAGCGGCTCTTCGGCGGTGACGCGGCCGCCTGGGCCTCCTACGACCCCACCTCCGTCATCACCAGGCACGGCCCGTATCAGGCGGTGTCCGGGTGGTTCGCGATCTCCGGCAACCCGCAAAAACCTCGCTCCGGCATGGGCGCTGCCGCGGCCGGGGACGCCGTCGGAGTCGGGGGCCGTGACGCGACGGGCGACCCGGGCGATCAGACCACGGCAGCCAATTCGCTGTGCGCGCTGGGCAGCGCGAACGGCATCGCGTGCGCGGTGGTGGCCCAGCCCGGCAAGCACGACTGGCCGTTCGCCTCCCGCGCGTTCACCGCGGCCCTGCCGTGGCTCGCAGGAGCCGTCGGCACCCCTGGCGCCCCGGCTGTGGCGCTGCCCGGGCACAGCGTGACCACCGCGACGCCGGCCACGGAGGCCGTCGTGGACCGGGAGCCTCTCGCCGCCGCCGGGAAGTGACCGGAACCGGCATCTGATCGGCGCTACTGTTGAGCCATGCCCGATGAGGAGCCCACACCCCGGGACGCGCCGGAAAGCTTTCAGGCCGCCGATGATCCGCCGGCGCAGACGCCGCCCGGTGCAGCACCCGCGCCGCTCCCCGATCCCGGTTACACCGACCGCGGCGTTCCCACCTTCGAATCGGTCCGCGAGAAGATCGAGACTCGGTACGGCACCTCCCTCGGGGCACACGAGTTGGCCTCCGAGACCGCCGAGGCGCGCCGGGTCGAGGAGCAGTACGAGGCGCGCCAGAAGGCGGCCGCCGAACGCCTCGAGCAGATCCGGAAGTCGATGAAGCAGAACGACTCCGACGAGGGACGCGCCTGAGCGGTGCGCACCTTCTCCCCCGAGCAGCGACGTGCTCGACTGGCGCAGCGCCACTTTCTGACCGGTGGCCCCGCGCCCGGCATCACCGACCTCACGCGGTCGGTGGTGGGCCTGCACGCCACCGACCCGGCGACGCCGTACCTCTCGCTGTGGGCCCGGGTGCCGGAGTTCCGGGTCGAGCACCTCGACGCCGAACTCTACGAACGACGATCGGTGGTCAAGCACCTCGCCATGCGACGCACGCTGTGGGTGCTGCCCAGCGACCAGCTGGAGGTGGTGCAGTCCGCGGCCAGTGACCGGGTCGCCGACAACGAACGGCGCAAACTGATCGCCGACGTCGAGAAGGCCGGGGTGGCCAACGACGGCGCGGCGTGGCTGGAGACCGCGGCGCGTGCCGTTCACCGTCACCTCGGTGTGCACGAGCACGCCAGCAGTGCCGAGTTGCGCGCCGCACTGCCCGAGTTGGCGGGCACCTACGACCCCGCGCCCGGCAAACGGTGGGGTGGTCAAACTCATTTGGCGCCACGGATTCTCACGTTCCTGTCGGCGAACGGTGAGCTTGTCCGCGGCCCGAACGACAGTACGTGGACCAACTCGCGTCCCCGGTGGGTCAGCACCGGCGGCTGGCTGGGCCGGCCCGCCGAACCAGCCGACCACCTCGCGGCGCGCGACGACCTGGTGCGACGCTGGCTGCATGCCTTCGGCCCAGCCACCGAAGCCGACATCAAGTGGTGGTTCGGCACGACACTGACGGCCACGCGCCAGGCCCTCGCCGCGGTCGAGGCCGTCGAAGTCGACCTGGATGGGACGCCGGGATACGTGCTGCCCACCGACCTCGACGACGATCCGCAGCCCAAGCCGTGGGCCGCACTGCTGCCCGGACTGGACGTGGCGACCATGGGTTGGGCGCAGCGGGACTGGTATCTGGGCGACCACAAGCCGCATGTGTTCGACACCAACGGCAACGCCGGACCGACCGCGTGGTGGAACGGCCGCATCGTCGGCGGCTGGCATCAGAACCAGGATGCGCGCGTCGAGGTGACACTGCTCGAGGACATCGGCCGACAGGGCCGTGAGGCGTTGTCCCGCAAGGCTGACGAGCTGACCGCCTGGCTGGACGGCACCCGGATCAGCCCGCGGTTCCCGTCGCCGCTGTCGAAGTCTGCTCGGTGACCCGCTCGCGGCGAGTCAGCACCAACGGTGCGCCGTCGGTGATCGCGATGGTGTGTTCGCTGTGGGCGGTGCGGGATCCGTCCGCCGAGCGGAGAGTCCACCCGTCGGGGTCGTAGACGATTCTGTCGGTGCCTGCGGCGAACCACGGTTCGAGCGCGAGCGTCAGCCCCGGCCGCAGTCGCAGCCCCCGCCCCGCGCGCCCGACGTTCGGGACGTGCGGATCCTCGTGCATGGTGCGCCCGAGTCCGTGGCCACCGAAGTCGGTGTTGACCCGGTATCCGTAGTCGGCGGCCACGGCGCCGATCGCCGCGGAGATGTCGCCGAGGCGGTTGTCCGGCTGGGCCGCCGAGATGCCGGCCGCGAGGGCCTCCTCGGTGGCCCTGATCAGACGCTGATCCTGAGGCCTTGGCGTGCCGACGATGATGCTGCGGGCGCTGTCCGCGACCCAGCCGTGGATGGAGACCGCGATGTCCATCGTCAGCAGATCGCCGTCGGCCAGGACGTAGTCGTGCGGAAGTCCGTGCAGGACAGCGTCGTTGACCGACAGGCAGATGACGTTGCGGAACGGTCCGCTGCCGAACGAGGGAGCGTAGTCCCAGTAGCAGGATTCGGCGCCGCGTTCGGCGATCAGGTCCCTGGCGCGGTGTTCGAGGTCGAGCAGGTTGACCCCCGGGCGGGCGCGCTGCGCGAGATCGTCGAGCAGTTCGGCGATGAAACTTCCGGTGACGTCCATCGCCGCGATCTCTTGAGGTGTCTTCAGTTCCAACACCGGGGCGGCCTCCTCTGCAATCACGACCCTGGGGCCAAGAGCGGTATGAAAATACCAGCCTAACCGATCAGATCGGTATTTTCATACCGGATCGAGGTAGGGTGGCTCCCATGGTGCGACTCCCCCTGACCGCAGAACAGCTCGCCGCCGGTAAGCGGATCGGCAAGCAGTTGCGCGACGCGCGGGGCGAGCGCACGCTCGCCGACGTGGCCGAGGCAGCCGGGATCTCCCCCGAGACGCTGCGCAAGATTGAGACCGGCCGGTTGGCAACCCCGTCCTTCACGGCGGTGGCGGCCCTGGCGCGCGCACTGGGCCTGTCACTCGACGAACTCGCCGAGATCTGCCTCGAACGCGAGGACCTTCAGCAGACCGGCTGACCGCCTACGCGCTGACCTTGCGTTTGCGGGTGGCCTTCTTGGGTGCGGGCTGCGGTGGTTTGGCCTCCAACACCTCGGTGAGGAACTTGCCGGTGTAGCTCTCCGGCACGGCGGCCACATCTTCTGGCGTGCCCTCTGCGACGACGGTGCCGCCACCGGCGCCGCCCTCGGGTCCCATGTCGACGATCCAGTCCGACGTCTTGATGACATCGAGGTTGTGCTCGATGACGATCACCGAATTGCCCTTGTCGACAAGGCCGTTGATGACCTTGAGCAGTTTTCGGATGTCCTCGAAGTGCAGGCCCGTGGTCGGCTCGTCGAGGATGTAGACCGTCCGCCCAGTGGAGCGCTTCTGCAGTTCGGCCGCGAGTTTCACGCGCTGCGCCTCACCGCCCGACAGCGTCGGTGCGGGCTGCCCGAGGCGGACGTAGCCGAGGCCGACGTCCACCAGGGTCTTGAGGTAGCGATGAATGCCGGTGATCGGCGCGAAGAACTCGGCGGCCTCCTCGATCGACATGTCGAGGACCTCGGAGATGGTCTTGCCCTTGTAGTGCACCTCGAGCGTCTCGCGGTTGTAGCGCGCACCGTGGCACACCTCGCACGGCACGTACACGTCGGGCAGGAAGTTCATCTCGATCTTGATGGTGCCGTCACCCGAGCAGGCCTCACAGCGACCGCCCTTGACGTTGAACGAGAATCGTCCGGGCTGGTAGCCGCGCACCTTGGCCTCGGTGGTGGCCGCGAACAGCGTGCGGATCTTGTCGAAGACGCCGGTGTAGGTGGCCGGGTTGGACCGCGGCGTGCGCCCGATCGGTGACTGGTCGACACGCACCAGCTTGTCGAGGTTGTCCAGGCCGTTGATCCGGGTGTGCCGGCCCGGCACCTGCCGGGCACCGTTGAGCTTGTTGGCCAGCACGGTCGCCAGGATGTCGTTGACCAGCGTGGACTTGCCGGAACCGGACACGCCGGTGACCGACGTCAGCACCCCGAGCGGGAACGAGACGTCGATGTCCTTGAGGTTGTGCTCGCGGGCACCGACGACCGTCAACTGCCGGCGCTTGTCGATGGGGCGGCGAATCTCGGGGACCGCGATGCTCTCCCGGCCCGACAGGTAGGCGCCCGTGATCGACGCCGGGTTCTTCAGCAGATCCGCGTACGTGCCGCTGTGCACGACGGTGCCGCCGTGCTCACCGGCCGCCGGTCCGATGTCGACCACCCAGTCCGAGTGCGCGATGGTGTCCTCGTCGTGCTCGACGACGATCAGCGTGTTGCCCAGATCCCTTAGCCGCGTGAGGGTTTCGATGAGCCGGCGGTTGTCCCGCTGGTGCAGGCCGATCGACGGTTCGTCGAGCACGTAGAGCACCCCGACCAGGCCGGACCCGATCTGGGTGGCCAACCGGATGCGCTGCGCTTCACCACCGGAGAGGGTGCCCGCCGCACGCTCAAGCGACAGATACTCCAGGCCGACGTCGAGCAGGAACCCGAGCCGGGACTGCACCTCCTTGAGCACCTGACCCGCGATGGCCTGCTCACGCGGGCCCAGGGTCAGCGCGTTGAGGAAGTCCGAGCAGTCGGCGATCGAGAGCGCGCAGACCTCGGCGATGGACTTCGCGCCCCGGTCCCCCGCGGCCAGCGTGACCGCGAGGATCTCAGGCTTGAGGCGCGTGCCCTGGCACTCCGGGCACGGGATGTCCCGCATGAAGCCTTCCAACCGCTCCTTCATCTGCTCGGAGTCGGTCTGCTCCATGCGGCGCTGCAGGTAGGCCATGACGCCTTCGAAGTCGGCGTAGTACGACCTGGTACGTCCGTACCGGTTTTTGTACTTGACGTGCACCTGGTGATCGGAGCCCTCGAGGATGGCCTTGCGCGCCTTGGCCGGCAGCTTCTTCCACGGGGTGTCGACGTCGAATCCCATGGCCTCGCCGAGGCCCGCCATCATGCGGGTGAAGTACTCGGCGCTCTGCCCGATCGACCACGGCGCGATGGCGCCCTCGGCCAGCGTCATGTCTGGATCGGGCACCACGAGTTCCGGGTCGACCTCCTTGCGGATGCCGAGGCCGATGCACTCCGGGCACGCACCGTAGGGCGAGTTGAAGGAGAAGGATCGCGGTTCGAGGTCGTCCACCGCCAGCGGGTGAGCGTTGGGGCAGGCGAGCTTCTCGGAGAACCGCTGCTCGCGATGGGGATGGTCATCCTCGCGGTCGACGAACTCCAGGACGACGATGCCGTCGGCGAGGCCCAGCGCGGTCTCCACCGAGTCGGTGAGGCGCTGCTTGGCGGAGGCCTTCACCGTCAGGCGGTCCACCACGACCTCGATGTCGTGCTTCTCCTGCTTCTTGAGCTTCGGTGGATCGGTCAGTGAGTGCACCACGCCGTCGACGCGCACACGGCTGTAGCCCTGGCTGTTGAGCTTGTCGAACAGGTCGACGAACTCACCCTTACGGGTGCGGACCACGGGCGCGAGCACCTGGAATCGCAGGCCCTCATCCATGGCCAGGACCTGGTCGACGATCTGCTGCGGCGTCTGGCGGGCGATCTTCTCACCACAGACCGGGCAGTGCGGCGTGCCCGCCCGCGCGTACAGCAGTCGCAGGTAGTCGTACACCTCGGTGATGGTGCCGACCGTCGACCGCGGGTTGCGGTTGGTGGACTTCTGGTCGATGGACACCGCCGGGGACAGACCCTCGATGAAGTCGACGTCCGGCTTGTCCATCTGGCCGAGGAACTGGCGCGCGTAGGCCGACAGCGACTCGACGTAGCGGCGCTGGCCCTCGGCGAAGATCGTGTCGAAGGCCAGTGACGACTTGCCCGACCCGGACAGGCCGGTGAAGACGATCAGGGCATCACGAGGCAGGTCAAGATCGACGCTGCGCAGATTGTGTTCGCGCGCGCCCTTGACGATGAGGCGGTCAGCCACCCGGACCCTTTCTCAGTACTTCCCCGACGGACATGCCCATCGGCCTTCCCCGACCCTCGTCCATGCTAGGTGCCCCTACCGACAAGCCTTCAGCGGCCAGTAGCGTGATTTCCATGACCACCATCGCGGACACCTACACCGGTCACGTCGAAACGGGCGCCGGGGCGCGACGCGCGCTGCCCGGAGCGACCATCCTGAAGGTCTCGGTCGGCCCCATGGACAACAACGCGTACCTGATCACGTGTTCCGCGACGGGAAAGACGCTGCTGATCGACGCCGCCAACGACGCCGACACCCTGCTGGAGGTCATCCGCGAACATGCCCCCGATGTCGCGCTGATCGTGACCAGCCACCAGCACTTCGATCACTGGCAGGCCCTCGAGGCGGTGGCCGCCGCGACGGGGGCCCCGACCGCGGCGCACGAACTCGACGCCGAACCGCTGCCGGTGACCCCGGACCGGATCCTGGCCGACGGCGACACCGTCACGGTCGGCGAACTCACGTTCGGCGTCATCCACCTGCAGGGCCACACGCCCGGATCGGTCGCCCTGGCCCTGTCCGGCGACGCCACCGGCGGGGTCACCCACCTGTTCACCGGCGACTGCCTGTTCCCGGGCGGGGTCGGCAAGACCTGGCAGCCCGGCGACTTCGAGCGGCTTCTCGACGATGTGAGCGCCAAGGTGTTCGACGTCTACGACGACTCCACGGTGGTGTATCCGGGCCACGGCGACGACACCACGCTGGGTGCTGAGCGGCCTCATCTCGCGGAGTGGCGCGAACGCGGCTGGTGAGTCAGGGCTTCCCGCCGGACACCGCGCCGCCGGACACGTCGGCGTCGCTGGGCGCGTACTCGGCGGAGGCCCAGATCATGGTCGAAGGGTTGGCCTTCTCGCCCTTGTCCAACGAGTCGATGTGCGACAGCGGATCCTCGATCGCGTCCCTCGTCCCGAAGAACGGAAGTATGACCGGCGCGTCCAGGAATGGGCTGTCGATCACGTGAAGCACGCGCAGGACGGGATGGTCGGACACCAGGTCGTGGACGACGCCCGTGGAGGCGATCTGTGTGTCTGAGCACAGGACGTGGGTGCCTGGCATCCATTCGTGGGACTGTCGCGCATTGAGTTGGAACTCAATCGAATCGTAGGTGTACGAGTACTGCGGGTCGTAGCACGTCATCGTGTCCTCGACGGCGCGCTGTGTCACCAGCACGCCGTACACAGACAACCTGGCAAGCCGGTCGACCCGCGTATCAATGTCGACGATCGCCTGATACACCTCGGTGCCTCCGGGAGCCAGGAATGTGCCGAGCGAGGCGAAGTTCTCGGCGTAGAGGAGCCGGGATTCGTCGTACCCACTGGGCTGCAGGCGGAAGTCAACGCCCGCAAAACCCAAGAACGGGTTCACACCCGCGGCCACCGCGTCCCGAGTGGGCTCCCGCGTGGGGGTGTCCCGCGGGAACGACACGACCCCCATGACGCCACCGCGCATGTCGGCCTGCACCGTACCGCGGTTGTGCAGGGTGACCTTCGCGAGAGCGTGCACGATGGGCCCGCTGGAGCCCATCGGCGTCAACTCGGCCTGCACATTGACAAGCGGCCGTGAACTCCGGGGCAGGTAGTCCGTCTGCATCCAGAACTGGGCAAGACCAACAAGCGGGAACAGCGCCGCCACCAACGCCGCACCCTTGGTGACCGCACTGCCCGCGTGGCGACCCAGGTGACACACCCAGAGCACCGAGATCGCGCCGGCGGCCAGCGCCACCCCTGTCACGCCCAGCAGTTGGCTCACCGGGCTGCGATGGTCAACCAACCACACGTAACCCGCCAACGTGATGATGAACAGCTGACTCACCAGCGTCACGATCAGTGCGCTGGTGGAGCGCCGAAGGATCGCCACCAGTGCGAGCGCGCACGTGATGCCGATTCCGAACAGCAGTACTGTGCCGATCAGATCCCACACCTCGGTGGTCAACGTCGCATTCTCGAATGCGAGCCAGAGCACCACCGCCGTGCACAGGCCCACCCAGACGATGAGCATCCCCCGCAGTGGGCGGCTCAGATCACCGATGCCGAACTCGGAGTCGGCGACCGGCGCGACACTGGGCCGGCCCTCGACTGAGCCATTGCCCGCGCCGACCTCCAGTTTGACCTGCATGTCGGCACGTTAAATCCGCCGACGCTCAGGTCGGCGCGTAGTTGGCTACGCGTTTATGTGGGGTGCGGTGACTACGTGGTGTGGACGATGAGCACGTCGACCTTGGACCGGCGCGCCACGTTGGCGGGCACCGAGCCCAGCAGGCGGCCCGCGATGGTGCTCAGGCCCACGTTGCCGACGACCAGCAGATCGGCGTTGACCTCGACGGCCAGGTCGACGAGGGCGTCAACGGGAGCGCCCACGATGGCCTTCTCCTCGATGTTGGTGGCCCCGGCGGCCTTGGCGCGGTCGCGTGCCTCGCGCAGGATCGCGTAGATCGGGGCGTTGCCCGACATCTTGTAACCCTCGTCCTTGAGGACGTCGGCGGCGCGCGAGTCGTCATGCGAGGGGAAATATGCGGTCGCGACAATGACCTTCGCGTCTGGACCCGAGGCGAGGGCGCCGGCCCGGTCGACTGCACGCAACGACGAATCCGAGCCGTCGGTACCGACCACCACGGTCTTATAGCCGCTCATCCAAACCCTCCCAAAAGGTCCAATGTCTCAAGCGTCACAGAACGCCAACCGGAACACTAACCCGTCACGTTGTTGCGATGGGCGCGATTGGCGACACCGTTGCCGCGCGTCCGTGCTAGTTTGCCCCGCTATCTGCAGGATTTCACCTGTTCCGGCGTAAGGGTGAGGTTCCTGACACCGGCGCGCCGCACCCGCCGCCGCCCTCACGCGGGGCCGTCCTATGACTCACTTCACACGTCGCCCGCGTGGAAGGGTCTGGGCCTCACGAGTTCTCGCCGCGCGATCAGGCGGCGCGGAAGTTACTGTGTGGCTCCCCGCCCCAGCGCACAACGGAACACCGCGTGGTCCTGACCTCACTGCCCGATCCGATCTCGGAAGACATCGAGGTCGGCCCAGACCGGACTCGACGCCCAGGCGCAGTCACCGACCCGATGCTCGCGGCGGTCGGGGCCATGGCCGTCAGCGCGATCTGGATCAACCGACCCTCACTCTGGTACGACGAGGCGGCCACCATTTCGGCGGCCAGCCGTCCGTTGCCCGAACTGTGGGCGCTGGTGCAGAACATCGATGCGGTGCACGGGTTGTACTACCTGCTGATGCACGGCTGGCTGCTGTTGGCCGCACCCTCGGAGACGTTTCTGCGGCTGTCCAGTGTCGTCGCCGTCGGTCTCGCGGCCGCCGGTGTTGTCGTTCTCGGCAAACAGCTTTCGACGCGGGCCGTGGCACTCACTGCCGCAGCGGTTTTCGCGATCCTCCCCCGAGTCACGTGCGCCGCGATCGAAGCACGGTCGTATGCGTTGTCGATGGCGGCCGCCGTCTGGTTGACAGTGCTTCTGGTGCGGGCGGTTCGGCGCGGCGGGGTGTGGCTGTGGGCCGCGTACAGCGCCGCGTTGGCGGCGTCGACGGCGCTGAACGTGTACGTGTTGTTGATCGCCGGGGCGCACGGACTGTTGGCCCTGATGCTCTCCGGGCGCCGCGGTTTCGCGCACTGGTGCGCCGCGGCGAGCGTGGCGGTCATCGCCGTCGTACCGTTCCTGTCCTACAGCAGATCCCAGATGCGCCAGGTGGGTTGGATACCGCCGCTGCGGCAGCGCACCTTCGGCGAAGTGTTGGTGGATCAGTACTTCGACCACAGTGTTGCCGCCGCCGTGCTGGCGGCACTGTTGATCGTCACGGCCGCGTTCCTTCGCCGACCGTCCCCGGCGCTGCCCGAAGGCGGCGCGCGCGTGACGGTCGCGGTGACTCTCGCATGGATTCTGTTTCCCACCGCAGTGCTGCTGGGGTACTCGGCACTTGCGGCGCCGGTCTACTGGCCGCGCTATCTGACGTTCACCGCGCCCGCCGTCTCGCTGCTGCTCGGGGTCTGCATCGTCGCGGTCGCCCGCACCCCGTCGCGCACGGTTGCGGTGCTCGTGCTGTGCCTGGTTGCGGCGACACCGAACCTCCTTCTGGCGCAGAGAGGCCCGTACGCCAAGGGGCAGATGGACTACAGCCAGGTCGCCGACATCATCGCCAGCCACGCCTCGCCGGGTGACTGCCTGGTCCTGGACAACACCGTGCGGTGGGAACCCGGCCCCATTCGCCCACTCACGGCCGCACGACCCTCCGTGTACGCGAAGCTGACGGACCCCGGCCGGGGACGCACCGCGCTGGATCGAAACATGCTGTGGGACAGGCACAGGTCCATCTGGTCGTGGCGCGACCGGATTCCGTCGTGCCCAGTGTTGTGGACGGTGTCCGAACGCGATCCCACCCGCCCGGCCCACGAAACCGGACCGCGACTGGTACCCGGTCCTCGGCTTGAGCGCGCACCCGCCTACCGCGTACCCGCACAGTTCGGGTTCCACGTCGTGGAGCGCTGGCAGTTCAGCCTCGCCCAGGTCACCCGATCTCTGCGATGAACGCCGATCCTCATGTCAAGATCAACGGCATGGGATTCCTCCTCCGCACCGTACTGACCGGACTCGCGCTCTGGGTGGTGACGCTGATCGTGCCCGGCGTGTACTTCGTCGGCGGCCAGGAGACCTGGCAGAAGGTCGGCATCGTCCTCGTGGTCGCGGTGATCTTCGGCGTGGTCAACGCCATCATCAAACCCATCGTGCAGATCGTGGCGATTCCGCTCTACATCCTCACGCTGGGCCTGGTGCACGTTGCGATCAATGCGCTGATGCTGTGGATCACCTCATGGATCACCCGCAACACCACCCACTGGGGCCTGGACATCGACCAGTTCTGGTGGACGGCCATCTGGGCAGCCATCGTGCTGTCGCTGGTCAGTTGGGCGCTGTCGGTGCTGATCCGCGACACGCCGGTGGGGACTCGAAGCTAGCCGACGGCGACATCCTGGCTTTCACGGCCATACCCGGCACCCGCCTGGAGAGGCGGGCACCGGGTGGGCCGAATGCGAGCGAGTGACGGGATTCGAACCCGTGTAAACGGCTTTGCAGGCCGGTGCCTAGCCACTCAGCCACACCCGCACTGACACCGACTCTGCCGTAGGCCCGTCGCCGAGCCCACGGTTTACCTCACGCTGATCGCAGCTCCTCATGACCGCGACTGGCGCGGTACGAGGCGAAGCAGGCCACGACCGCCAGCAGCGCGAACGTCGTGAACATCCACCGCGCCGCCGCCGCGTCGCCGCGGTCGGACTGGTTCACCACGACTCCGGCCACGCCGGCCCCGAACGCGCCACACATCAACTGCACGGTGTTGATGGCCGCGGCCGCGGTGCCGCCCTCGGCCGCGTCGGCAACACCGCCCATGGCCCAGGCGGACAGGTGTGGCCACGCCATGCCGATGCCGACGCCCGTCGCCGTCAGCGCGCAGACCCACGCCGCCACCACCCAGAGGGACGCCCCGTCGCGCTGGGTGAGCGCCGCGACCACCAGACCCGCGGTCATCACCATGGGCGCCACGACGACGATCCGCGCGATGACGCGGGTGCGGTTCACCGAGGCCGACACAATCTCGCTGACCGACCAGCCCACCGACAGCGCCACACCGAGAAAGCCGGCGGCGACCGGGACCAGGCCCGCGAGCCGCTGCCCGAACAGCGGCACATACATGTCGGCCATGGTCGCGGCCATCATCAGACCCAACGTGAGGTAGATCCACTTCAACGGCCCAGGCCGGAACGCGGTTGCCGGCAGAACGCTTGCCGCACAACGCCGATCGACCAGCAGAAACACCGTGACCAGGGCAACGCTCGCGGCGAGCAGTGCCGCGGTGACGGCGATGTTCCGCGGTATGCCCGCGACGCTGACCAGCAGCGCCGCGGCTCCCAGCAGCAGCAGCGACCACACGGGAATGTTCCACGCGGTCGGCCTGCTCTCGGCGGACCGGCCGGGCAGCACGACGGGAACCAGGACGGCCATCAGCACGGTGATGATGGCCAGCGCACCGAATGCCCACCGCCACAACCCGAACTGCGCGAACAGCCCGCCTGCGGCCGGGCCCACGATGGTGCCGACTCCCCACATCACCGACACCAGTGCCGACGCCCTGGTCCACAACCATTGCGGCAGTAGGGCATTGATCATCGCATAACCGAGACCGGCCAACAGACCACCGGCCGCACCCTGGACCACGCGTCCCACCAACAGCAGTTCCATGCTGGGCGCCAGCGCGCACACCACGCTGCCCAGACCGAACACCGCCAACGCCGGCAGGTACGTCCACCGGGGCCCGAACCGCGCCACCAACGCGCTGACGGTCGTGGCCGCCGCGACCGAGGCCACCAGGTAGACCGCCGTCACCCACGCGTAGAACCGCTGCCCACCGATGTCGGCCACCGCACTGGGCAGCAGGCTGATGGTCAGGAACTCGTTGATCGCGTACAGGCCGACCCCGCCGGCCATCACCACCGAGGCACCGAGGTGGCGCGGTCCCAGGAGGTCACGCCACCGACCGACGCGGACGGTCGCGGACTCGCTCAACGAATCACTTCAATCCCGCGGCGTCCATGCCGCGCAGTTCCTTCTTCAAGTCGGCGATCTCGTCGCGGAAACGTGCCGCCAACTCGAACTGCAGATCCCTGGCGGCGGTCATCATCTGCTCGGTCAGGTCCTTGATCAGGTCCGCCAGTTCGGCCCTCGGCATGCTCTTGGTGTCGCGGCCCTCGACGATTCCGGCGCTGACGGCGCGGCCCGGTTCGCCCTGGGCCCGGCGCCCACGCGACCGGTTGCGGCCCGAACCGCCGACCTCGACGGTCTCGGAGTCGTCAGCCTCGCGGTACACCTGATCGAGGATGTCGGCGATCTTCTTGCGCAGAGGCTGCGGGTCGATGCCGTGTTCTTCGTTGTAGGCGACCTGCTTGGCGCGGCGCCGATCGGTCTCGTCGATGGCCTCCTTCATCGAGTCGGTGATCTTGTCGGCGTACATGTGGACCTCGCCGGACACGTTGCGCGCCGCACGGCCGATGGTCTGGATCAGGCTTCGCGGCGACCGCAGGAAGCCCTCTTTGTCGGCGTCGAGGATCGCCACCAGTGACACCTCGGGCAGGTCCAGGCCCTCGCGAAGCAGGTTGATGCCGATCAGCACGTCGTATTCACCGAGACGCAGTTGACGCAGCAGTTCGACGCGGCGCAGGGTGTCGACCTCGGAGTGCAGATAGCGCACTCGGATGCCCATCTCGAGCAGATAGTCGGTCAGGTCCTCGGCCATCTTCTTCGTCAACGTGGTGACCAGGACCCGCTCGTCGCGCTCGGCACGCAACCGGATCTCGCCGATCAGGTCGTCGATCTGCCCCTTGGTCGGTTTCACCACCACCAGCGGATCCACCAGGCCGGTGGGCCGAATGACCTGTTCGACGAACTCACCGCCGGTCTGGCTGAGCTCGTAGTTGCCCGGCGTGGCCGACAGATACACCGTCTGCCCAATGCGGTCGGCGAACTCCTCCCACGTCAGCGGGCGGTTGTCCACGGCTGAGGGCAACCGGAAGCCGAAGTCGACGAGGTTGCGCTTACGCGACATATCCCCCTCGTACATGCCGCCGATCTGGGGCACGGTCACGTGCGACTCGTCGATGACGAGCAGGAAGTCCTCGGGGAAGTAGTCCAGCAGCGTCGCGGGTGCAGAACCGGCGGGCCTGCCGTCGATGTGCCGCGAGTAGTTCTCGATGCCGGAGCAGAACCCGACCTGTTTCATCATCTCGAGGTCGTAGTTGGTGCGCATCCGCAACCGCTGCGCCTCCAGCAGCTTGCCCTGCCCCTCAAGCTCGGCCAACCGCGCCTCGAGTTCGGCCTCGATGGTCGAGATGGCCTGCGCCATGCGCTCGGGTCCGGCGACATAGTGCGTGGCCGGGAAGACCCGCAGTGAGTCCACCTGACGGATCACGTCGCCGGTCAGCGGGTGCATGTAGTACAGCGCCTCGATCTCGTCGCCGAAGTACTCGATGCGCACCGCGAGTTCCTCGTATGACGGGATGATCTCGACGGTGTCGCCGCGGACCCGGAACGTCCCGCGGGTGAAGGACATGTCGTTGCGGGTGTACTGCACGTCGACCAGCAGGCGCAGCAGACCGTCGCGGGGCACCTCGTCGCCGACGTTGAGTTCCACCGATCGATCCAGGTAGGACTGCGGCGTGCCCAGGCCGTAGATGCACGACACCGAGGCCACCACGACGACGTCGCGGCGCGACAGCAGGCTGGACGTGGCCGAATGCCGCAGGCGTTCGACGTCGTCGTTGATCGAGCTGTCCTTCTCGATGTAGGTGTCGGTCTGCGCGATGTACGCCTCAGGCTGGTAGTAGTCGTAGTACGAGACGAAGTATTCGACGGCGTTGTGCGGCAGCATCTCTCGCAGCTCGTTGGCCAGCTGAGCCGCCAAGGTCTTGTTGGGCGCCATGACCAGGGTGGGACGCTGCAGTCGTTCGATGAGCCACGCCGTGGTGGCCGACTTGCCGGTGCCGGTGGCACCCAACAGCACGACGTCGCGCTCCCCCGCCCTGATGCGCCGCTCAAGGTCCTCGATCGCCGCGGGTTGGTCACCCGCGGGCTGGTACTCGCTGACGACCTCGAACTGACCGCCGACGCGCACGACGTCCTCGACCGCGCGGTACTCCGAATGCGCAAGTACGGGATGTTCGGTAGCGAAAGCCATGAAGTCCAGCGTAGGCGGGGGTGCCGACAAGTTCACCGGATGTCCTCGCGCGCACTAGGCTGACGCGGTGCCCGAACCCGCGCGCACCGCACTCCGGGTGCTCGGTCTTGCGCTGCTGGTGCTCAGCCTGACCTGCCTTGTGCTCATCTTCTACCCCGGCCCGACCAGAGTCGCCGAAGCCCTCGGGCAGACGTGCGCGAACGATCGCCACGGTTCGACGTACCAGTGCTCATGGCTCGATGCGGCTGATCTGCTGTGGACCGGCGTCTGGCTGTCCCTGGTGTTGGGCGCGGTGCTGCGGATCGCCACGCGTCCCGCCGGGAGGGCCCCACGCACCATCGATCTGCGGCGCATATCGCGGAAGTTCGGGTCCTAGACTGAGCGGCATCCACCCTCCCAAGAACGAGACATTCGATCTGGCCGCGCGGACCAACACCGATCCAAAAGGCATCGTCCGCACGGTGGACGTCTACACCCTGGCTCCGTGGGGCGGCCTGTACATGGCCCGACCTGCGCCTGGCCGGCCTCAGTTCCACTACCTCGAGTCCTGGCTGTTGCCGAGCCTCAGCCTGCGGGCGACGGTGTTCCACTGGAATCCCGGCCACGAGCGTGAGCAGGACTTCTACCTCGACGTCGCATCCATCGCGGTGCACGGTGACACGTGGCGCACCGAAGACCACTACCTCGACATGGTGGTGCACACCGGCGACCGCACGGAGCTCGTCGACGTCGATGAACTGCTCGAGGCCTATCGGATCGGCCTGCTGTCGCCGGAGACCGCCGAACGGGCACTGCACACCGCGGTGTCGGCCATCGACGGGCTTGCGCGGCACGGCCATGACCTGCACGCCTGGCTCGGCAGTAACGGCATGGAGCTGTCCTGGCGATAACGCGTAGTGTGGCTAACTGTGAAGTTCACCGCAGGAGTCGCCGCCACTGTGGCGGCGGGTTTAGTGTGCGCAGCTCTGGCACCGGCGGCGTGGGCAGATCCCGGATCGGAACCCACCACTGAGCCTGTGCCCGTCGGACAGACGACGCCCGAGGATTCATTGCGCAACGTGACGTATCGCGCCCGTGTCGACGGCGTCTCGCGCGGCGCGCTCATCACCTACAAGATCAACGACACCCAGGTGCAGAGCGTCGACCCGACGATGGTGCCGGGTCGCGTGTTCGAGGCCCAGACCGTGCTGTCCGACGCGAACCTCGCGGGCATGCAGATCTCGATCCAGTGGCCGTATTCGGCCAACCTGCACTGCGAGATCCTGGTCGACGACCAGATCGTCGCGCAGGCCGACCAGTGGATCAAACCGCGGCTCACGCCCGCCAACGATGATCCTGACTACGGCAAGCTCATCTGCGGCGCGCCGCTCGTCAGCCCCACCGACTTCGGCACGGGCGACGCCCCAGCCCCGGATCCGGCCGCGGAGCCCGCACCCGAGGCGCCGCCCGCGACCTGAGCCTCACGTCTGCGTGAGCACCAGGAACGTCAGGTACGCCAGGTAGGCGACCACCATGCCGCCACCCTCTCCGCGGCCCACCCGGCGGCCCGAGACGAAGATCGGGATGCACGCCAGCGCCACCAGCGCCATCACCGGGATGTCGATGCGCACCAGATCGGGTTCGAGTTCGAGGGCGTGCCCGGTGGCCACCACCGCGACACCGAGGATCAGCAGGATGTTGTAGACGCTGCTGCCCAACAGGTTGCCGATCGCGATGTCCCGTTCGCCGCGGATCGTGGAGACCACAGTCGTGACGAGTTCGGGGGCCGACGTGCCGATGGCCACGATCGTCAGTCCGATGAACGCATCGGACACCCCGAACGCCTTCGCGACGCCGACGGCACCGTTGACCAGCCAGTCGGCGCCGATGACCACGACGAGGATGCCGACGATCAGCAGTCCCAGGTTCCCGATGAGGTCCCGCCGCGTCGCCCCGGGAGGTTCATCCTTGGGCACGGCGAATTCGCCCGCGAACTCATCCTGGATCGCACTGCTCTCCCGGCGTGCACTGAAGATCAGGATGAGCGTGTAGACGACGGCGCCCAGCACCAGCACGACGCCCTCGATGGGCGACAGCGTGCCGTTGGCGGCCAGTGCCCACAGCAGGACCGCGGCGGCGGTCATCATGGGCAGGTCCAACCGCAGCGTCCGCATCTCCAGGACGATCGGTGCGATCAGAGCCGACAACCCGAGGATCAGCAGCAGGTTGACGATGTTGGTGCCGGCGATGTTGCCCACGGCCAGCGAGGCGTTGCCTTCGGAGGCGGCCCGGATCCCGACCGCGAGTTCGGGCATGCTGGTGCCGATCGACACCACGGTCAGGCCCACCAGGATCGGTGGGATGCCCAGCATCGCGGCCAGTCGGGCGCCGCCCTTGACCAGCCATTCCGACCCAATGATCAACGCGCCCAGACCGGCGGCGAACCAGGCCAGATCGGCCGCCATCAGCGCGGACGCCAACCGGTGCTGTCGGCCCACTCCCAGGCGCGCCGGTAGGCGTCGAGGAACCAGGGCTCCTTGGCCTCGGCGTACGCGCCGCGACTGTGGGCGCCGACCGTCGCCGCGGCACGTTTGGCCACCACATAGTCGTCGCGTGCGCCGGGATTGGCCGCGAGCCAGTCGGTGAACAGCAGCGCGAACTGCTGATTGGGCCACCCGTCGACGCGGACGTGGACGTGGGTGGGGCGCCCGGGGTCCGCGGATGTGAAGTACCGCTTGTGCCACAGTTCGCCGCTGCGGGTGCCGTCGAACTCGCCGACGGTACTGCGGCCGTTGACCTTCGGGACGTCGGAGGTGACGGTGTCGACGCGCGGGTATCCCGCGTCGAGCAGCGCACCCGTCAGGTCGTCGGCGGTCGCCAACGAGTCGACGGTGATCTGGACGTCGATGACGTCCTTGGCGTCGGTTCCGGGAACTGCGGTCGACCCGATGTGGTCGATGCGGACGGCGCGGTGACCGCACGCGGTCTTCAACCGCGCCAGGATCCGCTTCGCCTGGTCGGGCCAGGTGTCGTCGTACGGCACCAGTTGGGTCGATTCGTCGGCGGCCCGCCGCATCGCGACGTTGTGCGCGAAGGGCAGGATGCGCTCGTACCAGAGGCCTCGGGCGCGTTCGGTCAGATCCCCGGCCGACCCCGAGTTGTCCAGCCACACATCGGCCACCGCGCGGCGCTGTTCCTCGGTGGCCTGTGCGGCGATGCGGGCACGCGCGTCGGCCTCGCTGAATCCGCGGTGCTCGATGAGCCGCTTGACCCGGGTCTCCTCGTCGGCGTGCACGATCACCACCAACGGGAACATCGGCGCCATCTGCGATTCCACCAACAGCGGGATGTCCTCGACGATGACAGCGTCATCGGCGGCCGCGGCGATGAGTTCCGACCGTCGCCGGCCCACCAACGGATGGACGATGCCGTTGAGGGTGGCCCGCTTCTCCTCGTCGCTGAAGGCGATCGCCGCCAGGGCGGGCCGGTTCAGCGCGCCGGCCAAAGGGCCGCTGTCGTGGAGGATGTCGTGCCCGAACGCGTCGACGAGTTTGGCCAGTCCCTCGGTGCCCGGTTCGACGACTTCGCGGGCGATCACGTCACCGTCGACGACGATGCCCCCGCACTTGCTGAAAGTCGCCGAAACCGTGGACTTTCCGGCGCCGATGCCGCCCGACAACCCGATACGAAACATTTCGACAGTCTTGCAGGCTGGTCAAACGCAGAACTCCCCGGCCCTGACGGACCGGGGAGTTCTGTTGGCGCTGAAAGCTCTAGGCGTTGCCCGCGAGCTTCTCCCGCAGAGCAGCCAACTGTGCATCGCTGGCGAGCGATCCACCGGTCGACTCCTCCGAGCGAGATGAACTGCTCGACGGACGCGCGGCCTCTTCGGCCTCGGCGGCGGCGAACTTCTCCATCTGCGCGGTGTGCATCTTGTGCCGGCGCTCGGCCTCGGCGTAGCGGGCCTCCCACTCGTTGCGCTGCGCGTCGAAGCCTTCGAGCCATTCGTTGGTCTCGGCGTCGAAGCCCTCGGGGAAGATGTAGTTCCCCTGCTCGTCGTAGCTGTCGGCCATGCCGTACTTCGACGGGTCGAACTCGTCGGTGTAGTCCTCGTTGGCCTGCTTGAGGCTCAGCGAGATCCGGCGACGCTCGAGGTCGATGTCGATGACCTTGACCATGGCGTCGTCGCCGACGGCGACAACCTGGTCCGGGACCTCGACATGGCGCTCAGCCAGCTCGGAGATGTGCACCAGGCCCTCGATGCCCTCCTCGACGCGGACGAACGCGCCGAACGGAACGAGCTTGGTGACCTTGCCCGGAACGATCTGCCCGATGGCATGCGTGCGGGCGAAGTGGCGCCACGGATCTTCCTGAGTGGCCTTGAGCGACAGCGAAACCCGCTCGCGGTCCATGTCGACGTCGAGCACCTCGACGGTGACCTCGTCGCCCACCTGGACAACCTCGGACGGATGGTCGATGTGCTTCCAGGACAGCTCGGAGACGTGCACCAGGCCGTCGACGCCGCCGAGATCGACGAAGGCGCCGAAGTTGACGATCGAGGACACGACGCCCTTGCGGACGGCACCCTTGGTGAGCTGGTTGAGGAACTCGCTGCGGACCTCGGACTGGGTCTGCTCCAGCCAGGCACGACGCGAGAGCACAACGTTGTTGCGGTTCTTGTCGAGCTCGATGATCTTGGCCTCGATCTCCTTGCCGATGTACGGCTGCAGATCGCGGACGCGACGCATCTCCACCAGCGACGCCGGCAGGAAGCCGCGCAGGCCGATGTCGAGGATCAGGCCGCCCTTGACGACCTCGATGACGGTGCCCTTGACGGCCTCGTCCTTTTCCTTGAGCTCTTCGATGGTGCCCCAGGCCCGCTCGTACTGAGCGCGCTTCTTGGACAGGATCAGGCGGCCTTCCTTGTCCTCCTTGGTGAGAACGAGGGCCTCGACCTCATCGCCCACGGAAACGACCTCATTGGGGTCGACATCGTGCTTGATGGAGAGTTCGCGGGAGGGGATGACGCCTTCGGTCTTGTAACCGATATCGAGCAGAACCTCGTCGCGGTCGACCTTGACGATGGTCCCCTCAACGATGTCGCCATCGTTGAAGTACTTGATGGTCTTGTCGATCGCTGCGAGAAAATCCTCAGCCGAGCCGATGTCGTTGATGGCTACTTGCGGCGAGGTGATGGAGGGACTTGGCATGTGGTGGGTTGCTCCGGACAGGTTTAATCGTAGGGACAGTTCTCTTGGCTTGTGACGCACGGGTTCGATGTCGAACTGATTCGGTGTCGAACCCCCACGTCGAACTCGGGTGATAAATCGCACACGAGTACTACATGAGACTACGCGACTGGGCACACGCTGGACAAACTCGGGCCACAACAATGCCAGTGCGCCCCGCCTGTTTCAGCGGATTCTACCGCTGACCTCCTCTAATCTGCTTGGCGTGCACTATCCTGCGAAGCCCGCGCAGCCGCCACCCCCGCTGTCCCCCGCCCTGCCCACGAAGGTGCGCAAGGTCGGGGCGCCTCTGGCCGTGATCATCGCGCTCGGCACGCTCGTGGCGTTGATCCTCATCCTGATCACCGCGACGAACCCCGCAGGCGCGGTGATCGGACTGATCCTGACCAGCATCGCGATGACGGTCGTGGTGGGCGCCTACCTGTGGCTGGACCGCTGGGAACCCGAACCGCCCCGGCTCCTGATCCTGGCTTTCCTGTGGGGCGCATCGATCGCGATCGTGCTGTCGATCGTTCTCGAGGTGGTGTTCGAGGCCGCGGTGAATCCCGAGTCCACCACCGAGTCCCACACCAGCTTCTTCACCGTGGCGATCGGCGCGCCCCTCATCGAGGAGGCGGCCAAGGGGCTGTTCCTGCTGCTGATGATGACGGGACGCCGCAGGCATGAGCTCAACTCGCTGACCGACTGCCTGGTCTTCGCGGGCCTGGTCGGCGCGGGATTCGCCTGGATCGAGGACATCTTCTACATCGCCAGCGGCGAGACGCTGGGCGCATCGCTGGCCACCGCGGCGCTGCGCCTGGTCATGGCGCCGTTCGCACACTCGCTGTTCACGACCCTGACGGCGATCGGCGTGTACTTCGCCCTGCAGCACCGGCATCGCGTTGTGCAGGTTGCCTACATCCTGGCCGGTTACCTCGGCGCGGTGGCCCTGCACGGCCTGTGGAACGGATCGGCACTGCTGGGTCCGGGCGCCTACTTCGGCGTCTACCTGCTGTGGATGGTGCCGGTGTTCACCCTGGCGATCGTGCTGGCCGTCCGCAGTCGCCGTCGCGAACAGACCATCGTCGCCGCGAAACTGCCCGGCATGGTCGCAGCCGGGCTTCTCAGCCCCAACGAAGCGACGTGGCTGGGTTCGCTGCGCGACCGCAGGGCCGCGATCGCGGCCGTGGCCAACCACGGCGGACGACCCGCAGCGCGAGGCGTCCGGCACTTCGCCGCGCAGGTCGTCGAGTTGGCCTTCGCGCAGGACCGGATCGACCGCGGCTTCGGCGACGAACGCGTGGTGGCCTACCGCAACGATGAGACCTACCGTCTCTACGCCGCACGCGCGTACGCCGCGCCGACGCTGAGTTGGCTGGCGAACTACCGCGCGCCGCGGTAGATCAGTGCGCCGCGGCGTCCCAGCTGCGGCCGAATCCCACCGACACCTCGAGCGGCACGTCCAGCGGATAGGCGCTGCCCATCTTGTCGCGCACCAGCGCCTCGACCTGCTCGCGCTCGCCGTCGGCGACCTCGAGCAGCAGTTCGTCGTGAACCTGAAGCAGCATGCGCGACGTGAGGTTCGCCTCCGTCAGCGCCTTCTCCACCTCGATCATTGCGACCTTGATGATGTCGGCCGCACTGCCCTGGATCGGGGCGTTGAGCGCGGCGCGTTCGGCGGCCTCGCGGACCTGCCGGTTGCTGCTGTCCAGTTCGGGCAGGTAGCGGCGCCGGCCCAACACCGTCGAGGTGTAGCCGTCCTTGCGGGCCTGCTCGACCACCGACTGCAGGTAGTCACGGACCCCGCCGAACCGGGCGAAGTACTGGTCCATCTGGCCCTTGGCCTCTTCGGTGGAGATCTTGAGCTGCGAGGCCAACCCGTACGCCGAGAGCCCGTAGGCCAAGCCGTACGACATGGCCTTGACACGGCGGCGCAGTTCCGGGGTGACGTCGGCGATGTCGACGCCGAACGCGCGCGAGGCGACGAACGAGTGCAGGTCCTCCCCCGTGTTGAACGCCTCGATCAGCCCCTCGTCGCCCGAGAGGTGGGCCATGATGCGCATCTCGATCTGGCTGTAGTCCGCCGTCATCAACTCCGCATAGCCGTCGCCGACGACGAATGCGTCACGGATCTCGCGGCCCGCGTCGGTCCGGATCGGGATGTTCTGCAGGTTGGGTTCGGTGGACGACAGGCGCCCGGTCGCGGCGATGGTCTGGTTGAACGTCGTGTGGATCCGGCCGTCCGAGGCCACCGAGTTCAGCAGACCGTCGACCGTGACCTTGAGCCGCGTGACGTCGCGGTGAGTCAGCAGGTGCTGCAGGAACGGATGGCCGGTCTTGTCGAACAGGGACTGCAGCGCGTCGGCGTCTGTGGTGTAGCCGGTCTTGGTGCGCTTGGTCTTGGGCATCTCCAGTTCGTCGAACAGCACGACCTGCAACTGCTTGGGCGACCCGAGGTTGATCTGCTTGCCGATCACTCCGTAGGCGGCCTCGGCCGCGTCGCGGATCTGGTCGCCGAACGTGCTCTGCAGCTGAGTCAGCCGGTCCAGGTCGACGGCGATGCCGCGGGACTCCATGGCGGCCAGAGCCGTCTGGACGGGCAGTTCCATGTCGCCCAGCAGCGCCGAGGAGTCGATCCGCGCCAGTTCGGCGTCCAACGCGTCGGCGAGGTCGATGACGGCCCGGGCCCGCAGAATCAGGGTCTGCACGGCCTGAGTGTCGACGCCCTCGTCGTCGTCGAGAAGCGAAAGCTGCTGCTGCTCAGGGGTGTCCGCGCGCAGCTCGCGCCGCAGGTACCGCAGCGAGAGATCGTCGAGGGTGAAGCTGCGCTGGCCCGGCCGCACCAGGTAGGCGGCCAGCGCGGTGTCCGAGGTGACGCCGGCCAGCGACCAGCCGCGGCCCTCGAGATCATGGATCGCCAACTTGGCCTCGTGCAGGGCCTTGGGGTGCGCCGGGTCGGCCAGCCACTGCCCGAGGGCGGCGTCGTCTTCTGGGGTGAGCGTCGCGGTGTCGATGTAGCAGCCCTCGCCGTCGGCCGCGGCGATCGCCAGCGCCGTCGCGTCGGCATCGAAGGCCAGGTGCGTGCCGACCACGGCGATGCCGGCGCGCCGCCCGTCGCTGACATGCTCGGCCAGCCACGCCCCAACAGCGCCCGGGGCCAGCGCGTCACCGCGGACGTCGAACCCCTCCTCGACCTCGGGATCGGCCGAGGCCAAGGTGTCGAACAGCCGGTCGCGCAGGACGCGGAACTCCAGGTCGTCGAAAAGCCGGTGGATGTGGTCGCGGTCCCAGGGCTGCATACGCAGCGTGTCCGGGGTCTGCGCCAGCGGCACGTCCTTGACCAGGTCGGTCAGTTCCCGGTTGAGCACCACCGACGCGAGGTTGGCCCGCAGCGAGTCGCCCACCTTGCCCTTCACGGCGTCGACGTTGTCCACCAGGGCCTGCAGCGAACCGTATTCGGCGATCCACTTGGTGGCGGTCTTCTCCCCGACGCCGGGGATGCCGGGCAGGTTGTCGCTCGGGTCACCACGCAGCGCCGCGAAATCGGGGTACTGCGTCGGGGTCAGCCCGTACTTCTCGACGACCGCCTCGGGAGTGAAGCGAGTGAGCTCGCTGACGCCCTTGCGCGGGTAGAGCACCGTCACGTCGTCACTGACCAACTGCAGCGAGTCGCGGTCACCCGTGACCACCAGAACCCGGTAGCCCTCGTTCTCGGCCTGGGTGGCCAGGGTCGCGATGATGTCGTCGGCCTCGAAGCCGGCCTCGGCCAACACCGTGATGCCCAGCGCGCCGAGCACCTCCTTGGTGATGTCGATCTGACCGCGGAACTCATCCGGCGTCGAGGCGCGGTTGGCCTTGTACTCCGGGTACCGCTCCGATCGGAACGTCTGCCGCGAGACGTCGAACGCGGCGGCGATGTGCGTGGGCCCCTCGTCGCGCAGCAGGTTGATCAGCATGGCCGTGAAGCCGTAGACCGCGTTGGTGGTCAGCCCACCCTGGGTCTTGAAGTTCTCGGCAGGCAACGCGTAGAACGCGCGGAACGCCAACGAGTTGCCGTCCAGCAGCATCAGTGTGGGTTTGGCATCGGCCTGCTCGGAGGCCTTCTTGGACTCTGCTGTCTTGGCGGGACTCACGCGGTCAACTCTAGGCACCCACTCCGACAGCGGGCACGACGCGGGCCATGTCGCGGCCTCCCACTGGGTAGGACAAAACTGCAACACGTTTCAGTTCAGCTGCTGCGCTCCGTTACGCTGAGTCGGTGCCAGGAGCTACGGACGCCGCCAGCCAGCCCGCGATCGACGGATGGTGGTCACACGACGAGACCGGATCACCGCACCTCATCGGTGGGAAGTGCACGGAATGCGGAACGTACGTGTTCCCGCCGCGCGCCAACAACTGCCCCAATCCGGCGTGTGACAGTGACGCACTGGAGGCCGTCGCGTTGTCACGCCGCGGGAAGGTGTGGAGCTACACCGAGAACCGTTACGCACCGCCGCCGCCGTACCCGTCCCCTGACCCGTTCGAACCGTTCGCTGTCGCCGCGGTCGAATTGGCCGACGAGGGCTTGATCGTGCTCGGCAAGGTCGTCGAGGGCACCCTGGCCACCGACCTCAAGGTCGGCATGGAAGTCGAACTGAGCACCGAAGTCCTGTACACCGACGACGAGGGCATCGAGCGCCTCACCTACGCCTGGAGGATCCCGTGAGTGCCGATCCGGTGTACATCCTGGGTGCCGGCATGCACCCGTGGGGCAAGTGGGGCCACGACTTCACCGAGTACGGCGTGGTGGCCGCCCGCGCGGCCCTGGCCGAGGCCGGAATCGACTGGCGCCAAATCCAACTGGTCGCCGGTGCGGACACCATTCGCAACGGCTACCCCGGCTTCATCGCCGGTTCGACCTTCGCCCAGAAGCTCGGCTGGAACGGCGTCCCGGTGTCGTCGAGCTATGCGGCCTGCGCCAGCGGATCACAGGCGCTGCAGAGCGCGCGCGCCCACATTCTGGCCGGCTTCTGCGACGTCGCACTCGTGATCGGCGCCGACACCACGCCCAAGGGCTTCTTCGCCCCCGTCGGCGGCGAACGCCGCAACGACCCCGACTGGCAGCGGTTCCACCTCATCGGCGCCACCAACCCCGTCTACTTTGCGCTTCTCGCGCGCCGCCGGATGGACCTCTACGGCGCCACCCTGGAGGACTTCGCGCAGGTCAAGGTCAAGAACTCCCGGCATGGTCTGAACAACCCCAACGCCCGATTCCGCAAGGAGTCCACCGTCGAGGACGTCCTGGCGAGCCCCGTCGTGGCCGATCCCCTTCGCCTGCTCGACATCTGCGCCACCTCGGACGGTGCGGCCGCGTTGATCGTGGCCAGCAAGTCGTTCGCCGAGAAGCACCTGGGATCGGTCGAGGGTGTGCCGTCGGTGCGCGCCGTCAGCACCGTCACCCCGCGCTACCCACAGCACCTCCCCGAATTGCCGGATATCGCAACGGATTCCACCGCCGTGGTGCCCGCGCCGGAGCGGGCGTTCAAGGATCAGATCCTCGACGCCGCCTACGCCGAGGCGGGGATCGGGCCGGAAGACGTCAGCGTCGCCGAGGTCTACGACCTGTCCACCGCCTTGGAACTGGACTGGTATGAGCACCTCGGCCTGTGCGCCAAGGGTGAAGCCGAAGCGCTGTTGCGCAGCGGCGCCACCACTTTGGGCGGACGCGTCCCGGTCAACCCGTCGGGCGGCCTCGCGTGCTTCGGTGAAGCCATCCCCGCCCAGGCGATCGCCCAGGTCTGCGAGTTGACCTGGCAGCTCAAGGGTCAGGCCACCGGACGCCAGGTCGAGGGCGCCAAGGTGGGCGTCACCGCCAACCAGGGTTTGTTCGGACACGGCTCCTCGGTGATCGTCGCCCGCTAGCCTTATCGGCGTGGGTTCCATCGCGCCGGCTCCGTTCATCGACGGACTCGTCTACGGCGAGGGACCACGGTGGCACGACGGCCGCCTGTGGTTCACCGACGGGCTCGCCGGCCAGGTGTGCTCGGCGGGTGTGGCCGGCGATGTGGTGGTGGAAGCGACGATTCCGCGCGCATCCGGGCTGGGTTGGCTCCCGGACCGAACACTGGTGGTGTCAACCCTTTTCGAGCCGTCACTGCACTATGTCGACCCGGACGGATCGGTGACCGTCTCCGACATGGGTGACCTCGCCTGGTCGACCAACGACATGGTGGTGACGACCGACGGCAGAACCTATGTCGACCTCTACCGGGTCACCGATGACGGCCTCGTGGGCGATATCGCGCTGCTCGACTCCGACCGCGCCGTACAGATCGTCGCCACTGGCCTCGCCCTGCCCAATGGACTGGGATTCCTGCCCGGCGGTTCGTCCCTGGTCGTCAGCGAGACCAGAGGTTCGCGAATTCTCTCCTATCCCGTCGAACCCGACGGCACCCTGGGCGAGGCTGAGGTCTTCGCCGACCTGGGCCCCGACCGGCACCCCGACGGGTTGTGCGTCGACGTCGAGGGCGGGGTGTGGGTCGGTTGCTACGACACCGCCGAGTTCCTCCGAGTCACAGCCGGGGGCACCGTGACCCATCGCATCCCCCTCGACGAGGGATGGGCCGTGGCACCCGCCCTCGGCGGGCCTGACGGACGCACGCTCTACCTCGTGATCGACGACACCGATCATGCCGCTCTGCTGAAAGGCGTGTCGCGGGGTTGGATCATGCAGGCCCGTGTCGAAATTCCCGCCGCCGGATCACCCTGAGTCATGCCGGAGTTCGTCGTCGCCCGCGTGAAGCCGGGCAGCCGAAAGGGTCCGCTGATCGAGTCCGGACCCGAGGGCGAGCTGATCGTCTACGTGCGCGAGCGTGCCGTCGACGGCAAGGCCAACGCGGCCGTGATCCGACTGCTCGCCGCACATTTCGATGTCGCACCCAGCCGGGTGGAACTGGTGTCGGGTCCCGCGTCCCGCCTCAAGCGATTCCGGATCGAGAACTAGGCGCTCAGGCGACGGTCAGGCGACCCCGAGGTAGGCCGCGCGAATACTATCGTCGGCCAACAACTCCCGCGCGACACCTTCGCGCGTGATGGTGCCGGTCTCGAGAATGTAGGCACGATCAGAGCGACTCAGCGCCTGCTGCGCGTTCTGCTCGACCAGCAGCACCGTGGTGCCCTGCCGGTTGATCTCGGAGATGATCTTGAAAATCTGCGAGATCACCATGGGCGCCAGGCCCATCGACGGTTCGTCGAGCAGCAGCACCTTGGGCCGGGCCATCAGCGCGCGTCCGATGGCCAGCATCTGCTGCTCCCCGCCGGACAGCGTGCCACCCACCTGATCGCGGCGCTCGGCCAACCGCGGGAACGTCTCGAAGATCCAGTCCAGGCGTTCCCTGTGCTCCTCGCGGGTCGGGAACTTGCGCCCGTAGCAGCCCATTTCGAGGTTCTCCACGACCGTCATGCCCGGGAACACACCACGGCCCTCGGGAGACTGGATGAGCCCATCGATCACTCGCTTGTGCGCCTTGACGTTCGAGACGTCCACGCCGTCGAACCACACCGACCCCGACGTCAACGGTCGCAGACCCGAGATCGCCCGCATCATGGTCGTCTTGCCCGCACCGTTGGCACCCAGCAGCGTGACCAGCTCGCCTTCGTGCACGACAAGCGAAACACCGTGCAGCGCTTCGATCCTGCCGTAGTGCACGACGGCGTCGCGCACCTCCAGGAGCACCGGACGGTCACTCGAGTTCGTCATCGGGCACTCCCAGGTAGGCGGCGATCACCTTCGGATCCTCTCGGATCTCGGCAGGCAGACCGTCGGCGATCTTTCGGCCGAACTCGAGCACCACGATCCGGTCGGTGACGCCCATGACCAGTCGCATGTCGTGTTCGATCAGCAGCACGGTGTAGCCGTCCTCGCGGATCGCGTGGATCAGGTCGATCAGCGCGGCCTTCTCGCTCGGGTTGAAGCCCGCCGCGGGTTCGTCGAGGCACAGCAGCTTGGGCTCGGTGGCCAGCGCGCGGGCGATCTCGAGTCGCCGCTGGTCGCCGTAGGAGAGGTTCTTGGCCTTCTCCTCACCCCGCTGCGCGATGCCGACGAACTGCAGCAGCGCCGCGGCCTTCTCGATCGCGGTGTTCTCCTCGCGGCGGTGGCGCGGAGTGCGGAAGATGGCGCCGGGCACCGAGGTTCGATGTCGGGCGTCGGTCGCCACCACCACGTTCTCCAGCGCCGTCATCTCACCCCAGAGCCGGATGTTCTGGAATGTGCGGGCGATGCCGCGGCGGGTGATCTGGTGACGTTTGATGCGACCCAACGGTTCACCGTCGAAGATCACGGTGCCCGACGTGGGGCGGTACACCCCCGTCATGGCGTTGAAGCAGGTCGTCTTGCCGGCACCGTTGGGACCGATCAGGCCGAGGATCTCGCCGCGCTTGATCCGGAAGTTGACGGCATCCAATGCGGTCAGACCGCCGAATTTCACGGTCAGATCGACAGTCTCCAAGAGGGTCTCGCCCTCGGCCGCATGAACCTCCCGGTGGAGTGCGGCCAGCTCCTCGTCGATCAAGGGCTCGGGTTCGGTCATGCGGCCGCCTTCGATTCGTCAGCGCTGCGCAGAAGTTCCTTCGCGCGCTTGCCGTACGTCAGCAGCTGTTGCCGTACCGGGAACAGGCCCTGCGGCCGGAAGATCATCAGCAGCACGAGCGCCAGACCGAAGAACAGGTACTTCAGGTCACCGAGGTTGATGCCGAACAGGTGCACGCCGAGCAGCCGGTTCGGCAGGTAGACGATGACGAAGGCGCCGAAGATCACGCCCAGCTTGTTGCCCTGCCCGCCCAGAACCACCGCGGCCAGGAACAGCATCGAGTTGATGATGTTGAAGTTCGTGGGCGCGACGTACTGCACCTGGCCGGCGTACAGCGCGCCCGACAGACCGCCGATCGCGGCGCCGAGCGTGAAGGCCCACAGCTTGAACTTGAAGGCGTTGACACCCATGACCTCCGCGGCGTCCTCGTCCTCGCGGATGGCCACCCAGGCACGGCCCACGCGGCTGCGTTCCAGGTTGCCGACGATCAGAAGAACGATCGCGACGAGCACCAGACCGAGCCAGTACCACCAGGTTCCATTGGTGGCCTCGTCCATCGCGTTCGCGCCCGAGAAGTATCCGCCGGGAACGCTGTCCTCACCGATCCGCGGAAAAGCGATCCCGTGCAGGCCACGGGAACCGTTGGTGATGTCGTTGAGGTTGTCGGCCAGCAGTCGGATGATCTCGCCGAACCCGAGGGTGACGATCGCCAGGTAGTCGCCGCGCAGGCGCAGCGTCGGGAAACCCAGGATCAGCCCGGCCAGCGCGGTGAACGCGATGGCCAATGGCACCGCCGACAACCACGCCCAGTCGGAGCTGAAGAACCCGCTGAGGCCCATCTGATTCCACGGGCTCTCCGGGCTGGTCAGCAGTGCCACTGTGTAGGCACCAACCGCGTAGAAGCCCACGTAGCCCAGATCCAGCAGGCCAGCCTGTCCGACCACCACGTTGAGCCCGATGGCCACCAGGGCGATCATCGCGAACTGGGCCATGACCCCGTCGAAACTCACACCAGGGGTGTCGAGGAAGCCCGGCGTCCAGATCGGCAGCAGTGCCATGACTGCAAACCCTGCCGCACCGAAGATCCACTTCTGCGGACGTCCCAAACCCGCCCACCAGTCGCGCAACCGGTCCCCCGGTGCGCCGACGGTGCGCGCGAGCGAGTGCTTGGAGTCCGTCATACCCGCGCCTTTCCGAGGCTCTCCCCGAGTATGCCCGTGGGCCGGATCAGCAGCACCAGAACCAGCAGCACGAAGGCGACGACGTCCCGCCACTGCGTGCCGAACAGGATCTGCCCGTAGTTCTCCATGACGCCGAGGAGCAGACCGCCGAGAAGGGCGCCGCGCAGGTTGCCGATTCCGCCGAGCACGGCAGCCGAGAATGCCTTGATGCCCAACAGGAATCCGCCCGAGTAGATGATCCCCTGCGGCACCTTGAGCGTGTAGAGCAGCGCCGCCGCACCGGCCAGCAGGCCACCGATCAGGAAGGTGGTCATGATGACCCGCTCGCGAGAGACACCCATCAGGGTCGCGGTGGTCGGGTCCTGGGCCACCGCCCGGATACCGCGGCCGAACTTGGTCCGATTGATCACGATGTCGGTGATCAGCGCGAACACCAGTGCCGCACCGATGATCACCAGCGTGACGTTGGTGACCGTCGCACCGAAGATCGTGAACTGGACTTTGGGCTGCACCAGCACGATCGGCTGTTGAGCGTTGTTGCCGCCGTATCCCTTGATGATCTTCGGCAGGATGAAATGCACGAATTCCTGTAGCACGAAGGACATTCCGATGGCAGTGATCAGGAAGGTCAACGGTCGTGCATTGCGTTTTCGCAGCGGACGGTACGCCACGAACTCCAGACCCACGGCCGCGCTGCCCGACACCAGCATCGCGAACAGCATGGCGATGCCCAGATAGAGGATGGTCAGCGCGACGCCCTTGTTGTAGGCGTTGCCGCTGGGAGTGAAGCCCAGGATCATGTCCAGGCAGAAGTAGGCGCCGAACATTCCGAACATGAAGATCTCGGAGTGCGCGAAGTTGATCAGCCGAAGCACACCGAAGACCAGCGTGTAGCCAACCGCGACGAGGGCGTAGATCGCACCCCAGGACAACCCGTCGATCGTCAACTGCCAGAAGCTGTCCAGCAGGCCGCTCACGTTGAAGTTGATGTTGGCAGCCAAGCACGCGTGCCGGTCGAGGCAGTCCTGGATCATCCGGGGGCGGGCTCCTAACGCGGTGAGGAACGTCTGCGCTGTAAAGCGGGACGCGCCCGAGCCTTGCGGTCTCGGACGCGTCCCGTCGTCACAACTACTGCACCTTGTACACCCAGATCAAGGTGTTGGTGAGCTCGCCGGTCGGGGTCCACTCGTACTTGCGAGCCACACCCTGGCCGCTGTAGGTCCGCACGAAGTCCAGCAGTTCGGCACGTGTGTGCTTTCCGGCGTCGATGCCCTTGAGCAGGATCGTGCCGAGGTCATAGCCCTCAGTGCTGTAGGTGCCGGGCTCCATGTTCCATTTCGCCGTGTACTCCTCGGCGAACTTGCCGGTGGCCGGACCGCAGGGGCAGGACAGGATCGCGTCCTTGGACGCCTCTCCGGCCTGCTTGACGAACTCGGGATCCTTGCTGCCGTCGGCGCTGACGAAGTTGGCCGTCACGCCTCCGTCACGCAACTGCTGCACGAACGGCGCAGCCTCGGCGTAGTAGCCGCTGAAGAACACCGATTCCGGCGCGACGCCCTTGATCTGGTTCACCGCGGCCGAGAAGTCCTTGTCGCCCTTCTTGACCGAGATGTTGCAGGCGCCGTCGGCGACGGGGCCGAGGGTGTCGCGCACGGCCTGGGCCAGACCCAGTCCGTAGTCGGTGCTGTCGTCGACGACGCAGACCTTGGTGTTACCGAGGTTGTTCTTCAGGTAGTTCGCCACCGAGGGACCCTGCACACCGTCGTTGGCCAGACCGCGGAAGAACGTCTTCCAGCCGTTCTCCGACAGCGTGACGTTGGTGGCCGACGCCGTCGTCGCCACCAGACCCGCCTGGTCGAAGACCTGACCGGTGGCCTTGGTCTCACCCGAGAACGCGGGGCCGATCAGCCCGATGGTGTAGGCGTCGGAGACGATCTGCGGTGCGACCTGGGTCGCCTTCTGCGGGTCACCCTCGGTGTCGAAGGTCTTCAACTGGACCTGGCAACCCGGGTTCGCCTCGTTGTGCTGGTCGACGGCCAACTGCACGCCGTTGCGGATGTTGATGCCCAGGGCCGCGTCAGGGCCGGTGAGCGCACCGGCCATCGCGAGGCTCAGGGGCGAGCATGCCGCGTTGCCGTCGCCGCGAGGATCGGCCGGGGCCTGGCTGGCGTCCGCGGTGACCTCGGTGCCGTTCTCGTCGATCTGGATCTGCTCGACGATCTTCAGGCTCGTTTGGGACTGCCCCTCCTCCGGACTCGACTGGTTACAGCCGGCGACCCCGAATACGAGCAGGGCGGCCGAGCCAAGAGCGAATGCACTGCGTGTCGCACGACCGCGCACGTTTCACCTCCGGGTCGATGTTGATGACGGCTTTGGCGATCCGGCCGGGTGTGGCCAAGACCATCAACGCTTCCGAAAGAACATAGCGGTCACACCGCGGAATCGCGTGGTGGTTGATGAACGCGTGCTGCCCGGCGTTCGATATGCGCACCTAAACCGAACGGTCAGCGCCGTCCCCCGAGGCAGAACCGCACGTCAGGAAACGCATTGTTTACGCGTGGCGGTCGGAATTCAGGCGGTGGGAGGCTCGGTCTGCGGCGTGTCGAGCGTCTCCAACACCACTTCGGCGACGCGCTTCATGGTCGTGCGCCGGTCCATTGCGGCGCGCTGGATCCATTTGAACGCCTCGGGTTCGCTCATCCCCTGCTTGGCCTGCAGCAAACCCTTCGCGCGTTCGACGAGTTTTCGCGTCTCCAGGCGGTCCGACAGCGTCGCGACTTCGTTCTCGAGCGCGCTGACCTCACTGAACCTGCTCACCGCGAGTTCGATGGCCGGGATGAGGTCGGTGATCGAGAACGGCTTCACCAGGTAGGCCATGGCCCCGGCGTCACGGGCCCGTTCGACCAGATCCCGCTGGCTGAACGCGGTCAGCACCACGATGGGGGCGATGCGCTTGCTGGCGATCTCAGCGGCCGCGTCGATGCCGTCGCGACGCGGCATCTTGACGTCCATGATCACCAGATCGGGCGTGAGCTTCTCGGCGAGTTCCACCGCCTCCTGCCCGTCGCCGGCCTCGCCGACGACCTCATATCCCTCCTCGCGCAGCATCTCTGCCAAGTCCAAGCGAATGAGCGCCTCGTCCTCGGCGATCAGCACGCGATGGGGTTTGACCTCGTCGGTGGTTCCCGTCATGGGAACCATTGTCGCGTGAGGCGCGCGAATGGGCGAGCGCGGGAGCCCGAATCGGCATCGACTATGGTGGGTACTCGCACCGACCGGTGCACGCCCTCGTATCCCAATTGGCAGAGGAAACGGATTCAAAACCCGTCCAGTGTGAGTTCGAGTCTCACCGAGGGCACCAGAAGAACCGCACCGCGCGTTGACAATGCGCCGTACTAGATCCGGTAGTCAGGCAACTCGATATCGTCGAGCTGTCTGCCGGCCAACAGCCGGGCCAGTGGCCGGAAGTTCATCACGCGAATGGCCATGTTGCGCAGCCACAGCCCGAATTTCGTCCGGGTGGCGAAGAAACCGATCATCCGTTCGGCACCGGCCTGCTTGCCCTCGATGAACGGATGCATGAGCCCTTCATAGGCTTCGAAGGCTCGGCGATAGTCGTCGCCGGCGCGCTCGATCTCGCCCGCCAGGATGTAGGCCGCGGTCATCGCCAGCCCGGTGCCCTCACCGCCGAGCAGCGATATGCAACCGGCCGCGTCGCCGATCAAAGCCACTCGTCCCTGCGACCAGTGGTCCATCTGGATCTGACTGACCACATCGAAGTAGAGATCGTCGACCTCGTTGAGCGCTGTCAGGATCTGGGGGCATTCCCACCCGGCGTCACCGAACATGTTCCACAGCTGGCCTTTTGGGGAAAGCCCCGCGCTACCGTGCGCATCGCGGAACACGAACAGAAACATCGTGCGGTCGTCACGCAGGGCGAACCGGGCGACCTGCCCGCCCGGCACGGCGAAGGTGACATAGACGAGATCGTCACGCGGGCGGTAGCCGTCCACCACGCAGGCCGCCACCTTGCAGCCCAGGTAACGCTCGAAATTCTGTTCCGGACCGAAGACCAGGCGACGCACATTGGAATGGAGTCCGTCCGCGCCGACGACCAGATCGAACTGTTGGGGAGCCGAGTTCTCGAAGGTGACGCCGACTCCGTCGGGGTGCTCGTCGATCGTCACGATGCTATCGCCGAAGATGGTGTCGACCTGCTGGGCGATGTCGGAGTAGATGGCGGACGCGAGATCGCCGCGCGGCAGACTCGTGAAGTCCTCCCCGATCATGCGACGAATGACGTCGACGTTCAATTCTGCTTGTGCGCCACCGCGTGTTCCGACTGTCCGGACGTACCGAACGTCGTAACCGGCGGATCGGATCTGCGCCTCGATACCCATCCGTTTGGCCACGCGGTACCCGACACCCCAGAAATCGGTCATGTACCCGCCGGTGCGGAAGGCGGGCGCCTGTTCGATCAGCGTGACGTGATGGCCCGTCCTGTGCAGCCAGTGCGCAAGTGTCGCCCCCGCGACGCCGGCCCCGCTGATGGCAATCTGCGACATTGTCGACCTCCCAGACCGACCCTTTTCCAGGCTAGCGCCGTGGGACTGCAGGGCTGTCGCGCTGCCGTAGGCGTCTCGCGCTGCGGTTCGCGTCCGTCATCCGAAGGCGACGACGCACAGGAACACCGCCGCCGGGCCGTAGAACAGAAGCAGGCACATCGCCAGCGCAGTCGCCGCCAGCACAAGCCCGGTCCTCTGTGTGGCCGCCGCTTTGCCCAGGGTCACGCAGCCGAGGAGAGCGGCCACGATGCTGACGACGATCAGTGTCTGCGGCATGACCGCGTCAGCCCCCGAGGGGTACTGCCCATCCATCAGATTTGCCGTCAACACACTGCTGCTGGCCACGGGTACAGCAGTGCCGCCGCGCTCAGGAGAACCACGAGCGCCACGGCCGCGTAGATGTTGGCCCGCTTGGCGATGTCCATCCTTTGATCTTCGGGCATCTCGCGGGGGTGTCCCGGCGGAAGTTATTCACAGTTGCGACTTCATCCACAGGCGGGGTGATCGGCGTGGCGGCGGGGTTGCCGAACGACAACAATCGAACGTATGTGCGAACTGATGTTTGATGCGGAGGACGATGTGGCTGTCGTCTCCGCGATCAGTGGTTTCGCACGGGCGGAGGCGACTGCCGCGGCGGGTCGGTTGGCTGCGATCCATGCGTTGATGGAGTTGCGGGTCGCTGATGAGGACGAGCGCGCCCTGTGGGCTTGTGACACCTGGGATGCCTGCGCGGCCGAAATCGGCGCCGCGTTGAACATCAGCGGCCGCAAAGCCTCCGGTCAGATGCACATGGCCCAAGCCCTGCACACCCGCCTGCCTCGGGTCTTCACGCTGCTGCAGGCCGGGACGATCACCGCGCGCACCGCCTCGACCATCTGCTGGCGCACCCGCATGGTGATCGACGACGAACCGATGGCGGCCATCGACGGTGAGCTCGCCCTTGCGGCCAGGCGGTGGGGCGTGATGTCGGATGCCCAGTTGGATCAGGCGATCGACAAAGTGCTCGCCGAATACGATCCCGATGCCCTGGACGCCTTCGAAGCCGCCGCCCGGGGTCGGGATGTGCAGTTCGGCAAGCCCGAGGACGAAACCGGGACCTGCTCGATGTGGGGACGGCTCCTCAAGACCGACGCTGCGCTGATCAAGAAACGTTTCGCCGAGCTCACCCGCCACCTGTGTGCCGATGACCCGCGAAACGCCGGCGAACGCCGTTCCGATGCCATAGGGGCGATAGCTGCCGAGTCCGGACCCCTGACGTGCCGCTGCGGCAATCCGGAGTGCGTCGGCGCCAAGGTGACGCCGAGCCGCAGTGCGGCGGTGATTTATGTGCTGGCCGATGAACGGGCGATCACCGCTGCCCGCAACAACATTGCCGCGGCCAAGACGG
Source organism: Mycolicibacterium confluentis (assembly GCF_010729895.1). Classification (NCBI taxonomy): domain Bacteria; kingdom Bacillati; phylum Actinomycetota; class Actinomycetes; order Mycobacteriales; family Mycobacteriaceae; genus Mycobacterium; species Mycolicibacterium confluentis. The sequence goes on along the minus strand of NZ_AP022612.1, from coordinate 2,040,638 downwards.
CCACCAAGACGCCCACAGGCTCGACTGCCGGCACCGAGGTCGAGTCACCAGCCGGCGGCCAGGCTGGTTCCCCGGCAGCCGACACCTCCGCAACGCCGCCGGCACCACCCGAAATCCCCATAGCGCCGTCCGCGCCGTCCCGGCGGCCTGCGGCGGTGTTGCAGGGCGGCGGCATCGTGCCCCAGCCGTTACTGGAAGAGCTGTTGATCAACGGTGCCCCCGTCAAACCGATGAGACCCCCACCCACAGACCCCGAACCCGGCTACCGCCCCTCAGCGGCGTTGGCGGCGTTCGTCCGCAACCGGGACATGTTCTGCCGATTTCCCGGCTGCACCACCCCGGCGCAGTTCTGCGACATCGACCATGCGATCGCCTACCCAACCGGTCCGACACACCCGTCGAACCTTCGCTGCCTGTGCCGAAAGAACCACCTGCTCAAGACATTCTGGACCGATGAGCAGGGCTGGTCGGACGTTCAGCATCCCGACGGCACCATCGTCTGGACTGCACCGACCGGCCACACCTACACCACCCACCCCGGCAGCCGCATCGTGTTCCCACACTGGGACACCACCACCGCAACCCTGCCCGAAGCGGTCCAGCCGACGCAGACACCCGCACCCGTGGGCAACCGGGGTCTGCAGATGCCGACACGGAAGCGCACGCGCACCTCCGAAGAGGCCGCGCTCATGAGACGCGCACGCGCGCAACAGGATACGAGCCGATCACCAAATTCCGATCAGCTTCATCCAGCCGCCGCCGATCAACGTCCAGATCAGGATGTTGACGATGCTGATGGCGAAACCGATGCGGAACAGCTCGGCGGTCTTCACGTACCCGGAGCCGTAGACCACACCCGCCGGGCCGGAGGAGTAGTGGGCCAACCCACCGAAGAGGTTGCCGATGAATCCGAACACTAACGCCGAAAACAACGGCGGAGCACCGGTCGCGATAGCGGCACCGACAAACACCGCGTACATCGCGACGATGTGTGCGGTGTTGGAGGCGAACAGATAGTGCGAATAGAAATAGACCAGCGTCAGGATCGCGAATGCGACCAGCCACGGCAGTGCGTCGACCGATCCGGCCACCGAGTTGCCAATCCAGTCGATGACACCCAAATCGTTGAGTTCTGAAGCCATTCCGACCAGTACGCCGAAGAACACCAGTGTGCTCCAGGCCGAGGCGTTGTCCGCGAGGTTCTTCCAGCTGAGCACCCCGGTGATCAACAGGATCGCGATCCCGACGAAAGCGGCCGTCGTGGCGTCTATCTTCACCACGCTGCCCAGGCACCAGAGGATCAGCAGCAGTACGAACGTCCCGGCCATGATCCATTCCCCGCGGGACATCGGCCCCGCTTCCCGCAACTGATCACGCGCCTGCTGCGGTGCATCGGGCGTCTTCTTGATCGTCGGCGGATAGATCTTCGACATCACCCACGGCACCGCCACCAGACTGACGATGCCGGGCACGATCGCGGCCAATGCCCATCTCCCCCAGGAAATCTCGACGCCCAGCTTCCGGGCCGCCTCCTGGGCCACCGGATTTCCCGCCATCGCGGTCAGGAACATCGCCGAGGTGACGACGTTGACCTGCAGCGCGGTCAGGGTGAGAAACGCTCCCAGCCGTTTACGCGACTCCTCCGGCTCGGGATGGGAGTCCTCGAGCTGGCTCAGCGAGGCCACGACGGGAAACACCACACCCCCGCACCGCGCGGTGTTCGACGGAGTCGCCGGTGCCAGGATCAGATCAGTCAGCGCCATGCCGTACGACAACCCCAGTGTCGATCGCCCCAGGCGCGTCACGAACAGCAGCGCGATCCGCCGGCCCAGCCCAGTCAGCAGAAACCCCTCCGCGATGAAGAACGCGGCGACGATCAGCCACACCGTTGTATTGGCGAAGCCCGCCAAGGCTTTGGCCGCGGACTCGGTCTTCGTCAGCATCGCCACAGCCATGCCGATCAACGCCACCGAACCGGTCGGCAGGGGCTGCAGGATCAGCGCCAAGATCGTGCCCAGGAAGATGCCGAGCATGCGCATGCCCGTGGGTTCCACGCCGTCGGGCACCGGGAGGACGTAGACCAGGACCGCGACCGCGATGGGCACGCCGGCCTTCCACAGGTACGGCAGCCACGGCCTGTTCACATCCCCCGCCCCATGCCTCAGTCGGGTTTGCCTCGGAGGCGCGCCCGAACAACCTCACGGTTCACCGCAGCCACCGCGGTCAACGGAATGCTCTCCGGGCACACCGCGGAGCATTCGCCGTAGCTGGAACAGGGGCCGAAATCCTGGTCCATCTGGGCGATCAGCGCTGCCGCGCGACGTCCGCGCTCCTGACGACCGCGTGTCACCGTCCCCAAGTGCAGGAGCTTGGCACCCGCGTACAGATGGGCGGCCCCGTTCGGGCATGCCGCGACGCAGGCGCCGCACCCGATACACGCCGCGAAGTCCAACGCGTACTCGGCGTCCTCGTGGGGCAGGGGTTCGGCGTCGGCATCCCCGGCAGTGCCGGCGTCCACCGCCACATAGCCGCCACTGGTGATCATGCGATCCAACGCCGAACGGTCGACCACCAGGTCACGGATTACCGGATAGGCCGCCGAGCGGAAGGGCTCGAGCCGGACTCGAGCGCCATCGGAAAAGGATCGAACGTGCTGACGGCACGACGGCGTGTTGAGGAGTGGCCCATGCGGGCGACCATCGACCGTGATCCCGCAGGATCCGCACACTCCTTCGCGGCAGTCGGAATCGAAGGCCACCGGATCCCGGCCGTCGGCCACCAGGGCATCGTTGAGTCGGTCGAGCAGTTCGAGCAGCGACATCTCCGGAGTCGCGTCGTCGACCGTGTACGACTCGTAGCGGCCGGCAGACGAGGCGTCGGCCTGTCGCCAGATCTCCAGCGTCAACCTCATGCGTAATTCCTCGTCTGCAGCGGCACTGCCGAGAACGTCAGCGGTTCAGCACGACGAACCGGCCCGTCGGCACTGTGCTGCCACCCCGAGACGAAACACCAGTGCTCGTCGTCTCGCTGTGCCTCCCCGTCGGAGGTCTGATGCTCCACCCGGAAGTGCGCACCGCACGACTCGTCGCGATCCAAGGCGTCGATGCACATCAAGCGCGCCAGTCCGAGGTAATCGGCCACCCGGCCCGCCTTTTCGAGTTCCTGGTTGAACTGTGCACCGGTTCCGGCGACCCGCAGGTCGGCCCAGAAGTCCGCAGTCAGGTCATCGATCTCAGCGATCGCCGCCGTCAGCCCGGCGGCCGACCGGGACACCCCACATCCGCGGTAGAGGATCTCCCCGAGCCTGCGGTGGAAACGGTCCGGGCCCTGGCTGCCGCCGATGTCCAGCAGCGTCTGCACCCGCACGGTCGTTTCGGTGAGCGCCGCCGTCACGGCCGGGGCGTCGAGGGCCAGCGGTGCGGTCCCCAACTGCCCGGCAAGGTAGTTCGGAATCGAGTACGGCAGTGTGAACCATCCGTCGACACACGCCGACAGGAGCGAGTTGGCGCCGAGCCGGTTCGCGCCGTGATAGGCCCAGCTGGCCTCCCCCGCCACGAAAAGACCAGGTACCGAGGACATCTGGTCGAAGTCTGTCCACAACCCACCCATCGCGAAGTGCGCTCCCGGGGCGATCCGCATGGGCACCGAATACGGGTCCTCGCCGGTCGCATCGCGATACATCGAGAACAGGTTGCCGTAACGTTCCGCGATCTTGTCTCGACCCAACCGCGCCAACGCATCCCGGAAGTCGAGGTAGACGCTGTTCTTCAAGAGGCCCACCCCACGGCCGGCCTCAATCTGCGTGCGCGCGGCCCGCGAGGACACATCACGCGGGGACAGATTTCCGTAGGACGGATACATCCGTTCCAGGTAGTAGTCCCGGTCGGACTCGGGAATGTCGTTGGGCGCCCGCTCATCCCCCGCCTTCTTCGGCACCCAGATCCGGCCGTCGTTGCGCAGCGACTCGCTCATCAGAATGGTCTTCGACTGCCACTCCGAGTTCACCGGCAACGCCGTGGGATGGAACTGGATGAACGCCGGTGACGCGAACACCGCACCACGCAGGTGGGCCCGCCAGGTCGCGCTGGCATTGGAGTTCTTGGCCAGCGTCGAGCGATAGAAGACGTTGCCGTAGCCGCCGGTGGCCAGCACCACGGCATGGCCGGTCCAGGCGCGCACCTCACCGGTCACCAGGTGGCGCGTGACGATTCCGCGTGCCACCCCGTGATCGACGATCAGATCGAGCATCTCGGTGCGCGTGTGCAGGTTCACGCTGCCCGCATGCACCTGGCGCAGCAGCGCCTGACTCGCGGCGATCTGGAGCTGCTGTCCAGTCTGGCCTCGGGTGTAGTAAGTCCGTGACACCTGGACGCCACCGAACGAGCGGGTGGACAGGCTGCCACCGTACTCGCGGGCGAACGGCGCACCGATCGCATTCATGTGGTCGATGACGCGCGCCGACTCCTGGGCCAACCGGAAGCAGTCGGCTTCGCGACCGCGGAAGTCGCCACCCTTGACGGTGTCCTTCACGAACCGCCCGACGCTGTCGTTGTCGACCTTGCGTCCACGTGCCGCGTTGATGCCGCCCTGCGCTGCGACACTGTGCGCGCGCCGCGGAGCGTCGTGGAACGTGAAGCATTCGACGTGATAGCCGAGTTCACCGAGCGCGGCCGCACACCCCGCACCCGCCAGCCCGGTACCCACCACGATGACCGTGAACTTCCGCCGGTTCAACGGACTCACAAGGCGGTAGTCCAGGAGGCGTCGTTCCCAGGCCGTGGCCGGATCACCCGGGGGAACCCCGCCGGCCAAGGGGGCACCCACCCCCCACCGCGACTCGAGCGAGGTCATCGCACCGCGCCCAACTGCACGGCCACCGGAATGGTCATATTCCCCACCATGACCGCCAGCGCCAGCAGACCTCCCACCGCCACACCGACCTGCCGGGTGCGGCGCCCGGTGACACCCAGATCGTTGACAACCGTCCACAGTCCGTGCGCCAAGTGGGCGCCGAGGACGGCCATCGCCAGGAAATAGAACAGAGCGACCGCGGGGCGGTCGAAGCTCGCGACGAGATTGTCGTAGGCCTGCCCCGAGGCGAAGGAACCGGAGGCCGCGGGCGCGGCACCCACCGTCAGATCGAGGATGTGAAAGACGATGAACAGCAGCAGCACGACGCCGCCCACCAGCATCGTGCGGCCGGTGAACGACCGCAGCGACCGCATCCCGGTGCGCCGGAACGCACCGCGGGCCCGACGTCCCCGCACGGTGAGCACCACCGCGGCACCGACGTGGGCGAGCAGGCAGGCCAGCAGCACCACCCGGAAGATCCACAGCGCACCCTCGTACGGCAGCAGCGGCTCCCCCAGGGTGCGCAGCCAGTGCGCGTAATCGTCGAAGTGCGCGGCACCGGTGTACGCCTTGAGGTTGCCGATCATGTGCACCAGCACGAACAGCGCGAAGACGATCCCGGTGAACGCCATCACCAGCTTGAGGGTCACCGTCGAGAGGGGCACCCGCGGCTGCCAGCCCGCCCGTTGCCCGGCCGGCTGCCGTGGCACCTCATGACCCGCATCGGCGGCGTCGGCGGATCCTGAGCTGTCGACCGCCGATGTCATCTGGGCCCCCGAACGTCAGAACGTAGCGGTGAAACTACTCCGCGTCTTTACGGCGAGCGGGCCGAATGGCCGTTGCGGTCACTCTTTGGACTCTGCCGGCGGTTCCGCCACGGGCAGGAGTTCCTCCAGCGCCGCACCGGTGATCCGGCGGAACGCGCGACGAGGCCGATTCGCGTCGAGGACCGCCACCTCCAGAGTGGCCGGGCCCAACACGCGTGGCTCGCCGTTGCCCGCGGACTGCAGGGCGTTGACCGCGATGGTCACGGCGTCGGCCAGCGTCGGGTTCTCGGTGTAGGTGTCCTTGAGCGCGACGGCGATCGGCTCGGTGGTGCCACCCATCACGACGAACTGCGGTTCATCGGCGATGGACCCGTCGTAGGTGATCCGGTACAGCTCGGGCGCCCGGGTCTCGCCGTGGTGCGCCACCTCGGCCACGCAGAGTTCGACCTCGTAGGGCTTGGCCTGCTCGGTGAAGATCGAGCCGAGGGTGTTCGCGTACACGTTGGCCAACTGCCGGCCCGTGACGTCACGTCGGTCGTAGGCGTAACCCTTGGTGTCGGCGAACTGGATGCCACCGCGGCGCAGGTTGTCGAACTCGTTGAATCGGCCGACCGCGGCGAAACCGATGCGGTCGTACAACTCGCTGACCTTCTGCAGGGACCGCGACGGGTTCTCCGCGACGAACAGCACACCCTGGTCATAGACCAGTACCACCACGCTGCGGCCACGGGCGATGCCCTTACGGGCGAGTTCGCTGCGCTCCCGCATCGCCTGTTCGGGCGAAATGAAATACGGAAAGCTCATGCGTCACCCCGCGGCGCTGCGTTGATGTTGGAGCTGTCGTCCGGACCGAACGTGTCGGCCCGCGACCGGCCTGCGATCACCTCACGGGCCAACTGCTCGATCCGGTCCTCAGGCACGTCCTCGGCTCCCTCGGCGCCGATGGTCACGGCGGTCGGAAAGATGCCGCGCACCAGATCCGGGCCACCGGTGGCCGAGTCGTCGTCGGCAGCGTCGTACAGCGCCTCAATCGCCACGGCGAGCGCCGAATCAGCATCGCGGACGCGCGAATACATCTTCTTCATCGACGACTTCGCAAACAGTGAACCGGAGCCCACCGACTGGAAACCCTCGACCTCGATGTGCCAACCACCCGCGGCGTCGAACGACACGATGCGGCCCGCGCCCTGGGGGTTCGGATCATCGAGGTCGTATCCCACCAGCAGCGGCAGCGCGATGAACCCCTGCAGGGCCGCACCGAGGTTGCCGCGCACCATGGTCGCCAGGCGATTGACCTTGCCCGGGAACGTCAGCGCGACACCTTCGAGCTTCTCGTAATGCTCGAGTTCCACGGCATACAACCGGGCGAACTCGACCGCGATGGCGGCCGTGCCCGCGATGCCCGTCGCGGTGTAGTCATCAGTGATGTAGACCTTCTGCACGTCGCGCCCGGCGATCATGTTGCCCTGGGTCGAGCGCCGGTCCCCCGCAATGAGGACGCCGCCGGGGTACTTCAGGGCGACGATCGTGGTGCCGTGCGGCAGATCCGCGCCCGATCCGACGCCGTCCCGCACGTTGGGCAGCAGGTCAGGAGCCTGCCGCCGCAGAAAGTCGGAGAACGACGAGAGGTCGGAGAGGGAGTTGAAGGAAGGGCCGGGCAGACGATCGTTCGGCCAGGTCACTGTCCGCCCTTTTGGACGTACGCGCGCACAAAGTCCTCAGCGTTCTCTTCGAGGACGTCATCGATCTCGTCCAGCAGATCGTCGGTGTCTTCGGCGAGCTTCTCGCGACGCTCCTGGCCGGCGGCCGTGCTGGGGGTGACATCGTCGTCTTCGCCGCCGCCACCACCGCGCTTGGTCTGCTCCTGAGCCATCGCTGCCTCCTGTGTACTCGGTGACTCCACATTACCGTTCGGAGCCCGGATTGCCGGGCATAGCGTCAGTTCGTGAGCTGCTCGACCAGTTCGACGGCGCTGTCGACAGAGTCCAGCAGCGCCCCGACATGGGCTTTGCTGCCACGCAGCGGCTCAAGGGTCGGAATCCGCACCAGCGAGTCGCCGCCGAGGTCGAAGATCACCGAATCCCAGCTCGCGGCGGCGATGTCGGCGCCGAACCGGCGCAGGCATTCACCGCGGAAGTAGGCCCGGGTGTCGGTGGGCGGATTGTCGACCGCGTCGAGCACCTGCTGCTCGGTCACCAGTCGCTTCATCGAACCGCGCGCCACCAACCGGTTGTACAGGCCCTTGTCGAGCCGCACATCGGAGTACTGCAGGTCCACCAGATGCAGTCGCGGCGCCGACCAGCTCAAGTTCTCCCGATTGCGGAACCCTTCGAGCAGACGCAGTTTGGCGGGCCAGTCCAGGATCTCGGCGCACTCCATGGGATCGCGCTCGAGCAGATCCAACACGTGCGCCCAGGTCTCCACGACGTGCGATGCGCGCGGGTCAGGATCACGTGCGTCGACGAGCTTGGCCACCCGGTCGAGGTAGATGCGTTGCAGCGCAAGGGCGGTCAGTTCGCGACCGTCGGCCAGCGCCACAGTGGCCCGCAGCGACGGGTCACGGCTGATCACGTGCACGGCGTGTACGGGGCGGGCCAGCGCCAGATCGGACAGGTCGAGGCCGTGCTGCGGCCCCTCCTCGATCAGGTCGAGCACCAGCGACATCGTGCCCACCTTGAGGTAGGTCGACGTCTCAGCCAGGTTCGCGTCACCGATGATCACGTGCAGGCGCCGGTATTTGTCGGCGTCGGCATGCGGTTCGTCGCGGGTGTTGATGATGCCGCGCTTGAGCGTGGTCTCCAGGCCGACCTCGACCTCGATGTAGTCGGCGCGCTGGGACAGCTGGAACCCCGGTTCGTCGCCCGAGGGTCCGATGCCTACGCGCCCGGATCCGCTGACCACCTGCCGCGACACCAGGAACGGCGTGAGTCCCGAGATCACCGCGGAGAACGGCGTCTGCCGGCTCATCAGGTAGTTCTCGTGCGTCCCGTACGACGCGCCCTTGCCGTCGACGTTGTTCTTGTACAGCTGCAGCTTGACCGCACCCGGCACCGACGCGACGTGGCGCGCCGCGGCCTCCATGACACGTTCGCCGGCCTTGTCCCAGATCACGGCGTCCATCGGGTCGGTGACCTCGGGCGCGGAGTACTCGGGATGGGCATGGTCGACGTAGAGGCGGGCCCCATTGGTCAGGATCATGTTGGCCGCACCGACCTCGTCGGCGTCGACGATCGGGGGCGGCCCCGAGGACCGGCTGAGGTCAAAGCCGCGCGCATCCCGCAGCGGTGATTCGACCTCGTAGTCCCAGCGTGTCCGCTTGGCCCGCTGAATCCCAGCCGCCGCCGCGTAGGCGAGCACCGCCTGAGTGGAGGTCAGGATCGGATTTGCGGTCGGGTCAGACGGTGACGAGATGCCGTACTCGACCTCGGTACCGATGATCCGTTGCATGCGCCCAGCCTAGAGGTCAAAGCAGGGCAAGTGCCCAGGGGCCGTGTCGATGCTTGCGTATGCCGTGCCCGCTTGGTGAAGTGGGCGGCGCCATGACAACTCTGCTGCTGCACAATGCGACCCTCATCGACGGCACGGGCGGCGACCCGGTGCCCGACGCCACCGTCATCGTCGACAAGGACCGGATCACCTGGGCCGGGCCGTCCGCTGACGCCCCTGACACCCCCGACGCCACGCGCGTCGACCTCGGGGGAAACAGCGTCTGCCCGGGGTTCTTCGACTGCCACGTGCACTTCAGCCTGCCCGGCAAGAAGGGCACCCCACTGGAACGCGCCATGCGTCCCGCGTCCTACCTCTACTTCGAACTGCTCGAACGCCTGCGCGTCACGCTGCACAACGGCGTCACCACAGCCCGTGACCTGATGGGCATCGACCCGGGCGTGCGCGACGCCGTCGCCGACGGCCTGATCCCCGGTCCGCGCCTGCTGGTCGCCATCAACATGCTCAGCCAGACCGCCGGGCACGCCGACTTCCACCTGCCGTCCGGGATCGATCTGACGCCGTACGTCGGCGGCGCACTCGTGGACACCGTCGACGACGCGCGCCGGCGTACCCGGGAACTGATCGCGGCCGGAGCCGACGTCATCAAGGTGGCCTCCAGTGGCGGGGTCTCGTCGCCCAACGACGACCCGACGTGGCTGGGCATGCGCACCGAGATGATCGCCGCGATGGTCGAAGAGGGTCAGGCCTACGGCGGCCGACCGGTGGCCGCGCACGCCATCGGCCGCGCGGGCATCCGTGCCGCGGTGGATGCCGGGGTGCACAGCGTCGAACACGGCTACGACCTCGACGAGGACCTGCGCGCCCAGATGGTCGAGCAGGGCACCTTCCTGGTGCCCACACTTCTGGAGACCATGAGCCCGGTGACGGCGTCGGCCGCGGGGGCACGCAAGAGCGCGCACTGGCACGAGTTGGCGCACGAATCGATCGCGGCCTCAGCCGCAGCGGGCATCAAGATCGCCGTCGGCACCGACGCTGGCCTGTCCCCCGACCACGGCACCAACCTGGCCGAACTGGGCCTGCTGGTGCGCTTCGGTGGCCTCACCCCCATGCAGGCGATCGTGGCGGGGACGCTGACGTCGGCGCAGTTGTGCGGGGTCGACGATCGCCTGGGCAGCGTTGAAGTGGGCAAGATCGCCGATCTGGTGGTCGTCCGCGGTAATCCCCTGACCGACATCGACTCAGTCGGCGAACCCGCAAACATCCTGCTGGTGGTCAAAGAAGGCGCTACGGTATCCAATCGTGGCGGCTTCGCAGTCCCCTGAGCGCATTGCCGCCGAATCCTGGTTCCTGGCACACGGATTGCCCGCGGTGCTGCGTCCTGGCGCATTGGTGCGACGGGTGTGGCCCAGATCCGCACCGGCACTGGCGGCGTTCGCGGTGCTGATGGCGGGGTCCATCCTGATCGTCGCGCTGACCGGCAAACACACCATCGACATCGACGGCACCCCCACCCGCAACGAGTGGTTCGTGTTGGCGGTCTTCGTATTCGGCCTTCCGGTGGGCGCACTCGTCGGCTGGCTGGTGTCCCGGCTGTCCATGGCGTCCCGCTCCGTCGCGTCGGGCGTGGCTCTGGTGGTGGCCGCTCTCGGCGGGATCTTCGGCGGCCCGACACCCTTCCATGTCGTCGACCTGCTCATCGAGCTGGTGGTCGTGGCGGTCATATTCGGCTGCACGGCATGCGGAATCGGCTCCATCATGGGCTGGAGCGCGCGCACCACGGTGGCCAACCTCGCCTCGATCGGCGATCTCTTCGTGCGGGCGCTGCCGGTGGTGCTGTTGACGGTCCTGGTGTTCTTCAACGCCGCGGTGTGGACGATGGTCAGCCTGATCACCAGATCCCGACTGTGGCTCGCACTGGGATTCCTGTTCCTGATCGCCGCCGCGTTCCTGTTGTCCAGCACACTGGACCGAGTCAGGCCCATGCTGCGTTCGACGGACAAGTCCCCCGACGACGATGCCCGCCTCGCCGGCACTCCGTTCGAGCATCTGCCCGACCGGCCCGTGCGCAAGCCGCTGTCTCGGATAGAGCAGGCCAATGTCGCCTTCGTGCTTGGGGTTTCACAGCTCCTGCAGGTGCTGACCGTGGCGATTGTGACGGCCGCGATCTTCTTCGTGCTCGGCTTGATCCTGCTGAGTCCCGAGGTGCTGGACGCCTGGACCCGCGGCGGCCCGAGCGACGGCCAGATCCTGGGCATGACTTTCCCGGTGCCGCAGGCCCTGATCCAGATCACGCTGTTCCTCGGGGCTCTGACGTTCATGTACCTGGCGGCCCGGGCCGTCACCGACAAGGAGTACTCGACCCGTTTCCTGGATCCGGTGATCGACGACCTGCGGTTGACCCTGGTGGCCCGCGACCGCTATCGCACCGCGACCGTCGGCGAGTGACGTGGCCCTCACGCACGCCGAGAGGCGCCGAGTGCACGACTGGTTCCTGGCCCGTGGTCTCCCCCTGGTGCTCACCCGGAGGGTGCGTTCACGCGCGCTGATCCCCCGGTCAGCGCCCGCCGTCGCGAGTGTCGGCGCACTGACCGCGGTCACGATGCTGCTCGCGGACTGGACCGGCGACGCACCGGATTACGGCTACATCGCGCGGTTGGTGGTGCTCGCAGCCGTCCTCATCGCGGCACCGTTCGCGCTGCACATGCTGCATCGCACGGGCACCACGGCATCCGAGGCGGGCCGGCGCACCGCGGCGCTGCTGGTGATGGCGATCTTTGTGCTGATCATGCCTGTGGCAGTGTCGGGGTGGTCTTCGGCGGCCCTGGCCGAAGTGCCGATCTTCCTCCTGGTGTCACTGCTGACCATCTGGTTCACCTATCTGGGGTTCGGCTCGATCCTGTTGTGGGCGTTCCGGTTCGCGTGGATCCAGTTGGGTGCGCTCGGCACGCTGATGAGCCGGGCGCTGCCGCTGCTGATGCTCACGGTGGTCGTCTACTTCACCGGTGAACTGTGGCAACTGGCGGCCCGGATGACCCGCGAACGCCTCTGGCAGACCATCGGATTCCTGGCGCTCGTGGCGCTGGTGTTCATGATCGCCACGATCCGCGACGAGGTGCTGGCGCTGCGCGACGATCGCTCGGGCCAGTCCGATCCGGCCTCGCTGCTGCGGGCCACACCCCTGGCTCTGGCGCCCGGGAAGCAGCCGACCCGCACCCCCCTGTCACTCGGCGAGCAGGCCAATGTGGTTGCGGTAATGGTGGTTTCGCAGGCCATCCAGGTGGTGCTGTTCACCACGGGCCTGTTCGCGTTCTTCCTGGCGCTCGGGATCATCGCGATCCCCGACGACGTCACGGTGCTGTGGTCATCCGAGCAGACCTGCACGACGGGCGAGCCGCCCTGTGCGGGAACGTGGTTCGGTATTCACATCCCGATCCCGCAGACCGTGGTGCACACGTCGCTGTTCGTCGCGGTGCTGTCCGGCCTGTACTTCACCGTCAGCACCAGCGTCGACCCGCTGTATCGGCAGCGCTTCTTCGAACCGCTGATCGCCGACGTCGCGGTCAGCCTGGCGGGCCGCGACGCCTACCTTGAGATGGAGGACGGCCATGGCCGACAGTGACGTGTTCAACGACGACATGGTCAACGATGACGTGTTCGACAAGCGCTACGGCGAGGTGCTGCTCATCACGGCTGGCGAAGACGGTCCGGAAGCCACTGTGTACTGCAGCTTTCCGCTCAATGACTGCCCCGCGCACCTGTGGGACAGGCTCGATGCGGAGGCGATCGCCAAGGAGTACGGCGCGGTGGCGGCCCTGCTCAACGGCCCACGGCATTGGTTGATGAGCAGCATCGAGAAGGTGCGCGACACCGCCCCCGACACCAGGGCATTCGGTGGAATCGCCATGGCCCGCCAAGCACGAGTGAAGCTGTCGTCGATGAACCCCGCGCCCTACAGCGTCAACCGAGTGGACCGGAGGACGGTGTTCCACTTCGATGCCGGCCGACCGATCTTCGAACTCATCGACCCGCAGGGCCAACGCTGGGTCATGCAGACCTACAGCCAGGCTGTGGATGCCGAGATGAATCTGGACGGCCTGACGCGACTGGCGTCACGGCTGACCCTGCCCGAGGGCTGGAGCTACGAAACCCGCACGCTCACCGAACGGTTGAGCGTGGACACCACCACCCGCGAGGCCCACGTCACCCAGGACAACTTCGCCAACAGCTACTCGCTGGAGTGGTAGAAACTCAGAGCTTGTAGCCGATCACACGCAGCAGCTCGCGGCGCGCGGCCACGTCGTCGTCGGTCTCGACACCCAGTGGCGGTTCGCCGTCGATCACCCCGACGATGCCGCGACCACGCTCGGTGACCGCCACCAGAACGTCGACTGGGTTGGCGGTGGCACAGAACACCGTGCAGACCTCAGGAACGACCTTGATCTGGTTGAGGACGCTGACCGGAAATCCGTCGCGCAGGAAGATCACGAAGCCGTGCCCGGCACCGATCGCCAGCGCGGCGCTGGTCGCCAGATCGGTCAGCTCAGGATCGTTGCCGCTTCGCCGTACGAGGCGCGGGCCGGACGCCTCGCAGAACGCCAGCCCGAACCGCAGTGGCCCGCCGACGCCGACCAGCGCCTCGTGCAGATCCTCGACGGTCTTGATGAAGTGCGACTGTCCGATGACGACGTTGACGTCCTCGGGCTTGTCGACGGGCACCACATCCCAGGAGAGCGACGGCATGACTCCATGGTGCGCCGAGTTGACTCGGCGCGACCACGGAATCGCGGACCCGGAAGAGACCTGCCGGAGGCGACCTAGAGGTACTGCCCCAGGTTGCTCTCGGTGTCGATGGCCCTGCTGGCCGACGAACTCTTGCCCGTGACCAGCGTGCGGATGTACACGATCCGCTCGCCCTTCTTGCCCGAGATCCGCGCCCAGTCATCGGGATTGGTGGTGTTGGGCAGGTCCTCGTTCTCGGCGAACTCGTCGACGATCGAGTCGAGCAGGTGCTGGATCCGCAGACCCGGCTGACCCGTCTCGAGCACCGACTTGATCGCGTTCTTCTTCGCGCGGTCCACGACGTTCTGGATCATGGCGCCGGAGTTGAAGTCCTTGAAGTACATGACTTCCTTGTCACCGTTGGCGTAGGTGACCTCCAGGAACCGGTTGTCGTCGATCTCGGCGTACATCCGGTCGACGACCTTCTCGATCATCGCCTTGATGCACAGCGAGCGGTCGCCGCCGAACTCGGCGAGGTCGTCGGCGTGCACCGGCAGTTTCTCGGTCAGGTACTTGCTGAAGATGTCCTGAGCCGACTCGGCGTCGGGCCGCTCGATCTTGATCTTGACGTCCAGGCGGCCGGGCCGCAGGATCGCCGGGTCGATCATGTCCTCGCGGTTGGAGGCACCGATGACGATGACGTTCTCCAGCCCCTCGACGCCGTCGATCTCGCTGAGCAGCTGGGGCACGACCGTGGTCTCGACGTCCGAGCTCACACCCGTGCCACGGGTGCGGAAGATCGAGTCCATCTCGTCGAAGAACACGATCACCGGGGTGCCCTCGGAGGCCTTCTCGCGGGCCCGCTGGAAGATCAGGCGGATGTGCCGCTCGGTCTCGCCGACGAACTTGTTGAGCAGTTCGGGGCCCTTGATGTTCAGGAAGTACGACTTGGCCTCGCGTGACTCCTCACCGCGGAGCTCGGCCATCTTCTTGGCCAGCGAATTGGCGACGGCCTTGGCGATCAGCGTCTTACCGCAGCCCGGAGGGCCGTACAGCAGCACACCCTTGGGCGGGCGCAGCGCGTACTCCTTGTAGAGATCCTTGTGCAGGAACGGCAGCTCCACGGCGTCGCGGATCTGCTCGATCTGACGAGTCAGGCCGCCGATGTCGTGGTAGCTGACGTCGGGAACCTCTTCGAGGACCAGGTCCTCCACCTCGGCCTTGGGCACGCGCTCGAAGGCGTAGCCGGCCTTGGTGTCGACCAGCAGCGAGTCACCGGGCCGCAGCTTGCGGGGCCGCTGCTCCAACTCGTCGGCGGTCAGGGTCGCGGCGATCTCCGGCGGCAGGTCGGTGGCCGAGACCAGAGGTTCGGCCAGCCACACGATGCGCTCCTCGTCGGCGTGACCGACCACAAGGGCGCGCTGGCCGTCGGCCAGGATCTCGCGCAGCGTGCTGATCTCGCCGACAGCTTCGAAGGTGCCCGCCTCGACGACGGTCAGGGCCTCGTTGAGGCGGACCGTCTGGCCCTTCCGGAGGACCTTGACGTCGATGTTGGGCGAGACGGTCAGGCGCATCTTGCGACCGGAGGTGAACACGTCGACGGTGTCGTCGTCGGCAACGCCAAGTAGCACTCCGTACCCGCTGGGCGGCTGACCGAGGCGGTCGACCTCCTCCCGCAGGGCGAGAAGTTGCTGGCGCGCCTCTTTGAGCGTGTCCATCAGCTTGGCGTTTCGCGCGGCAAGGGAGTCGATCCGGGCCTCGAGTTGATGCACCTCGCGGGCATTTGAGGCACCTCCGGGGCCCCCTTCGGCGTCCGCGGCGATCTCGGCGATCTGCTCACGCAGTGCCGCCGCCTCACGTCGTAGCTGCTCCAACTCGGCAGCATCCTCGCTGGACATCGAGGGGTTGAAGCCATCTGAGTAGGCTCCAGAACGCTCCGACTCACTCATGTTGCGCTCCTCTCCCGCACCGAAAGATTGGTGCAGTAACACCTTCAACGCTACCGGCGATTCAGTCATTGTGTGCGCTGTAGGAATTCGACACACCAGCGACACTGTTAGCCTCGAACGCGAGACGGCCCAACGAAAGGACGCCTTGAACATGAAATTCCTAGCCACAGGTGTGGCAGCCATTGCCGGTGCCGCGGTGATCGCGGGCGCGGCAGCGGCAGGTGTGACTTCCATTGCAGCCGCCCCGGCCCAGCCGCAGGCGCAGCTCGCGGTGTTCGGCACCCCGATGCCCCTGAACCCGGTGGCCGACGTGCCCACGGCTGAGGATCTCTACGGCGTGCTGAACGGCCTGGCCAACCCTGGAGTCCCCTTCGCCAGCAAGAGCTATCTGGTCGAGAACGGCATCGGCATCTTCGAAGGCAAGACCGCCGACCGACTGATGAAGAACGCCGTCGCCAAGGGTCTGCTGCCGCTGAACTTCTCGGTGGCCGACATCGCCCCGAACGGACCGGGCGTGGCCAGCGCCAACGTGACCGCCTCCGGACCGGGTATGGCACCCACCACGCAGACCATCACGTTCGTGAACCAGGGCGGCTGGAAGCTCTCCCGCGGTTCCGCATCCCAGGTGCTCTCGCTCTTCTCGTCGTGAGTTGAACCGTCACCTGACCACAGCACTGAGCGCCGCCACGATATTCGTGGCGGCGTTCGGGCTGTCTGGGTGCGGTTCGGAGGCCCGCGAGCCGGCCCCGCCGCCGGCGCCCACGTCGAGCACCGTCGCCCCCACCGTGCCGTCCGCACCACTGCCGGACCCGGCGGCACTGACCGATGTGGTGATGAAGCTCACAGATCCGGCGGTGCCCGGAAAGGACAAGCTGCCCCTGATCGAGGGGGCCACACCAGCCGACGCCACGACCCTGGACAACTTCGCCCAGGCACTGACCGACAACCACATGCTGCCCATGACGTTCACCGCTACCGAACTGGCATGGTCGGGGTCCGCGCCGGGCACGGTTCAGGCGACCGTGACGTTGACCACGAGTAAGCCGAACACCGCGCCGTTCAGCTACCCCATGGAGTTCAAGCAGATCCCGACCGGCTGGCAGCTGTCCCGCACGACGGCCGACCTGCTGCTGGCCCTCGGTGACGGACCGCGCTGAGCCCCGCCGCCATGTGGATCGGCTGGCTGGAGTTCGACGTCCTGCTGGGTGACGTGCACTCGCTCAAGGAGAAGCGGTCGGTGGTGCGACCCCTCGTGGCCGAACTGCAGCGCCGGTTCACGGTGTCCGCCGCTGAGACGGGGTCGCGGGACCTGCATCGCAGAGCGGGAATCGGCATGTCGGTGGTCTCAGGTGACCGCGCCCACGTCGTCGAGGTGCTCGACGCGGCCGAGCGCCTTGTGGCGGCGCGCCCGGAGATCATGCTGCTGTCCGCGCGGCGCGGCCTGGTGCACAGCGACGACTGAGGGCCGACCGCTCAGGTGAGCCGTTTGCGACGCAGCGGTGTCGGAGTGACGGTGCCCTCGGCCAGCCTGCGGGCCGAGATCAGGAACGCGGTGTGGCCGCGCATGTTGTGCTGTGGCCGCACGGCCAGGCCGACGGCGTCCCAGGCGCGTTGCAGGGTCTCCCAGGCGCGCGGTTCGGTCCAGCACTGCTGCTCGCGCAGCGCCTCGACGGTCTTGGACAACTGGGTGACGGTCGCGACGTACACGATCAGCACACCGCCGGGCACCAGCGCCCGCGACACCGCGTCGAGCACATCCCAGGGCGCCAGCATGTCCAGCACCGCGCGGTCGACCTGCGGGCCGTCGTAGTCGGCGAGGTCGGCGATCACCAAGTCCCAGTTGGCCGGCCGCTCTCCGAAGAACGTCTCGACGTTGCGTTCCGCGTGCACCGCGTGGTCTTCGCGCACCTCGTAGGAGATGACCTGGCCGGTGGGGCCGACGGCACGCAGCAGTGAGCAGGTCAGGGCACCCGAACCGGCCCCGGCCTCGAGCACGCGGGCGCCGGGGAAGATGTCGCCGTCGTGCACGATCTGGGCGGCGTCCTTGGGGTAGATGACCTGGGCGCCGCGCGGCATCGACAGCACGTAGTCGATCAGCAGGGGCCGCAGCACCAGGAACTGATCGCCGTTGGTCGACTTCACGACACTGCCCTCGGGCTGGCCGATGACGTTGTCATGCGCGATCGCGCCGCGATGCGTGTGGAACTCGTCGCCCGGCTTCAGCACCATCGTGTAGTGCCTGCCCTTGGCGTCGGTCAGTTGTACACGATCGCCGATGGTGAAAGGTCCGGTTTGCGACACAGCACAACAGCCTCTCATGCTCTGTCGGAGGCCCCGCATAGGCTCGACGTATGCACCGTCCCGCTCTGTCGCCGTCGCGGGCCGCCGACTTCAAACAGTGTCCGCTGCTCTACCGGTTCCGGGCCATCGACCGGCTGCCGGAGCCGCCCTCGCCCGCGCAGGTCCGCGGCTCCGTAGTGCACGCGGCGCTCGAGCACCTGTACGCGCTGCCCGCAGCCGAGCGGGGCCCCGAGACCGCGCTGAGCCTCGTCGCACCGGCGTGGGACCTGCTGACCGCCGAGGAACCCGAGTTTGCGGAGGCCTTCACCCCAGAGCAGCGGGACCGGCTGCTGGCCGAGGCACAGGCACTGCTGTCGGGCTACTACCGGCTCGAGGACCCGACCCGCTTCGATCCGGAGAGCTGCGAACAGCGCATCGAGGTCGAACTCGAAGACGGCACGCTGCTGCGCGGGTTCATCGACCGCATCGACGTCGCGGGCACCGGAGAGCTCCGGGTGGTCGACTACAAGACCGGCAAGGCGCCGCCCGAGGCCCGTGGCTTCGCCGAGGCCAAGGCCATGTTCCAGATGAAGTTCTACGCCGTGGCGCTGCTGCGCTCGCGCGGCGTGCTGCCGGCCCGGCTGCGGTTGGTGTACCTGGCCGACGGGCAGGTGCTGGACTACACGCCCGACCTCGAGGAGCTGGAGCGCTTCGAGAAGACCCTGATCGCGATCTGGCGGGCCATCCAATCAGCCGGGGCCACTGGGGATTTCCGTCCCAATCCGTCGCGGTTGTGCGGGTGGTGCGCACATCAGGCGCACTGCCCGGCGTTCGGCGGAACACCGCCCCCATACCCGGGTTGGCCACAGGAGGCGTCTGCAGCGTGAGTGAGTGCTATTTCCGGCGCACCTCGGAGAACACCTACGAGTCAACCGATTTCACGCGCAGCAACTGGACACCCGAGATCCAGCATGGGTCTCCCCCGCTGGCGCTGTTGACCAAATCGATCGAGGAACACCTCGACGGCTCCGGGCTGCGCGTCGGTCGGTTGACCCTCGACATCCTGGGTGCCATTCCGGTGGCACCGGTGCGGGTGCAGACGTCGGTGCCCCGGCCCGGCAAGCGCATCGCCCTGGTGGCCGCCGAGATGGCGACGCTGGACGCCCCGGATCGACCGGTGGCGCGGGTCACGGCGTGGGCCCTGGCCACCAGCGACACCGCAGCCGGTGCCAGTGACCGCTTCCCGCCGCTGGCCGACACCGACGACGAACCGCTCCCGGACTACTGGTGGAACGCGCCGGGATACCTCGAGTCGGTCGACTGGCGCCGCCAACAGGACGACGCCGGGGCCCGGGTGTTCTGGCTGCGTCCGCGGGTCGGGCTGGTGGACGACGAGCCGACGACGGGCCTGCAGCGCCTCACCATGGTGGTGGACTCGGCCAACGGCATCGGCTCGGCACTGAATCCCGACGAGTACATCTTCATGAACACTGACACGGCCCTGCACCTGCACAGGCTGCCCACAGGTGACGAGTTCGCGGTGCGGGCCCGCGGATCCATCGGCCCGGACGGCATCGGCGTGACCACCGCGGAGATCTTCGACCGCACGGGGTTTGTGGGTACGTCTGCCCAGACGTTGCTGGTGCAGAAGCGCTGACGCGGTTCAGGCCTGGCCGGCAGCGTGCCCGTGGGGCGGGCTGCTGTGAGGAAGGCAGAGCTGCGAAACGCTCTGACATCCAAACCATTACGGACAGTCAAACAGGCTGTTCCGGCTGTGCCGTCGACGCACAGGCATGAGCACTGCCGACCAGTCGATCGTTGCGTTCTACACGTGCTCCATATATTCTCTTGCGTCTATATAGATGATTGTGCATACTGGCGTTGTGGATGTCTTTGAAGCCGTCGCCGAACCGAATCGGCGGGCCCTGCTGGACGCACTGGCCGCCGGGGAGCGCACCGCGGGCGAACTCGTCGCCACCCTGCCGGCCCTGACGCAGCCGACGGTGTCGCGGCACCTGCGGGTGCTGCGGGAGGTGGGGCTGGTGGAGGTGCGCGCCGACGCCCAGCGCCGCATCTACGCCCTCCGCGCCGACGGTCTGGTGGAGATCGACGACTGGATCGCGCAGTACCGCCGCTTCTGGACCGCACACCTGGATGCCTTGGAACGCCATCTTGACGCGAAAGCGAAGGACAGCGATGAGCCCGCGTGACGGACGACTGACCATCGAGGGCGACCGCGCGGTCCTGACGTTCGACCGGTGGCTCCCCCACCCCGTGACCAAGGTGTGGACGGCGATCACCGACCCGGCCGAACGCGCACAGTGGTTCGGGCACACCACGGTCGACGCACGCCCTGGTGGCCGCATCGAGATCGACCCGTCCTCACCCGACATCCCGGCCGACGCCAAACATGTGACCGGTCGAATCACGGTGTGGGATCCGCCGCATGTGTTCGAACACGAATGGAATCAGCGCGTCGTCGAACCCGGCGTCGTGCGCTACGAACTGCGTCCGGAAAACGGCGGCACCCGACTGACCTTCAGCCACCGCGGCCTCGGCGTCCGCAACGCAGGAGGATTCCGGCCCGGCACCCACGCCTATCTGGACCGCCTCGAGGCACACCTGGGCGGAGAACCCCTGCCCGACTGGGACATTCGTTACCGCGAGGTCGCCGAATCGATCGTCGCCGAGTCACACACTGAGGAGTAACCATGTCCGACCATCCCCTGAAGATCTGCATCGCCGTGCACTCCGGGTTCGGGCACACCGCCCGCCTGGCCGACGCGGCGGCGGCGGGTGCACGCTCGACGGGCGCGCACATACAGACCATCCCCGTCGAGACCATCACCGACGACGAGTGGCAGGCCCTCGACGCCGCCGACGCGATCATCTTCGGCAGCGCCACCTACATGGGCAATGTCGCGGCGGCGTTCCAGGCGTTCGCCGAGCAGACCGGACGCCGCTGCATCGAGGGAACCTGGCGCGACAAGGTGGCCGCGGGCTTCACCAACTCCGGCGCCAAGGCCGGCGACAAGCAGTCGACCCTGATCAGCCTGGCGGTGTTCGCCGCGCAGCACCACATGCATTGGGTGAACCTGGGACTGCCGCCGGGCTGGAACAGCAGCAGGGGCAGCGAGAACGACCTCAATCGGCTGGGCTTCTGGCTGGGTGCGGGTGCGGCCACCGACGTGGACCGCGGCGCCGCCGACGTCCACCCAGCAGACCTCGACACGTGCCGGCACCTGGGCACCCGGGTCGCGGAGGTGACCGCGCAACTGCGCGCCGGGCGGGCGGTCACTGAAGCGGCGTGAGCTCCTCGAGCATCGTCGGCACCAACTCACTGACCGTCGGGTGGATGTGCACCGTGTGGGTCAGCGTCGTGTACGGAGCCCGGGCCGACATGGTGTCGAGGATGCCGTGGATCACCTCGTCGCCGCCGACTCCGAGTATCGCCGCGCCGAGGATCTCCTCGGTCTCGGCGTCGACGACCACTTTCATGAACCCCTGCGTCTCGCCCTTCTCCACGGCCCGCCCGACGCGGGTCATGGGACGCTTGCCCACCAGGGCTTTTCGCCCCGACTCCCGCACCTGCGCCTCCGTCAGCCCTGCGCGCCCGAGCGGCGGGTCGATGTACAGCGCATACGTCGGGATGCGGTCGCTGACCCTGCGGGGTTCGTTGTCGAGCAGGTTGGCGGCCACGATTTCGAAGTCGTTGTACGACGTGTGGGTGAAGGCGCCCCGGCCGTTGCAGTCCCCCATCGCCCAGATGCCCTCGACGGTGGTGCGCAGTTGGTCGTCAACCAGGACGTGCCCTCGCTCGTCGGTCTGCACCCCCGCGGCGGCCAGGCCCAGGTCGTCGGTGTTGGGCCGGCGTCCGGTGGCCACCAGCAGGTGGCTGCCCGCGATCGGCGTGGCCCCCTCGCGCGGCGTCAGCGCGAAACCGCTGTCTGTGCGGGTGATTCGCATCGCGTCGGCGCCGAGCACGACGGTGATGCCCTCGCCTTCGAGGATGTCCTTGATGGCCGCCGAGACGTCCTCGTCTTCACGCGAGGTCAGGCGGTGCCCCTTCTCGACGACGGTGACCGCAGCGCCGAAGCGCCGGTACATCTGGGCGAACTCAAGCGCGATATAGGAGCCGCCGATGATCACGAGATGCTCAGGGACGGTGTCGAGTTCGAGGATCCCGACATTGGTCAGAAAGTCTACGTCGGCTAACCCCGGGATGTCGGGCACCACGGCGCGGCCGCCCACGTTGAGGAAGATCTCCTCGGCCTCGATGGTCTGGTCGTCGTCGATACGCAGCGTCTTCGGACCGACGAACCGGGCGTGGCCCCGGATCAGCGTGCAGCCCGGCATCCCGTTGATCCAGTCCTCGACGCTGTGCCGGTCGCCCAGCATGATTCGGTCCTTGCGCGCCTTGACCTTTGCCATGTCGACGGTGACGTCGGCGGTCCCGACGCCGTACTCGGCGCCGCGCCGGGCGACGTGCGCGGCGTGCGCACTGGCGACCAGGGTCTTGGTCGGGATGCACCCGTAGTTCACGCACGTGCCCCCGACGAGACTGCGTTCGACGACCGCGACGGTCCGACCGGCCGCGGTGAGCCGGCCCGCAAGGGGCGGCCCGGCCTGACCGGCACCGACGACGATGGCGTCGAAGCGTTGTGTCACAGCACTGCTGACAACGCGGCGATGCCGAATGCGCCGAGGACCGCGATCGCATCCTCGGTCAGCGCGACGGGAAGGTCGACGCCCACCTTGTCAGACAGCTTGCGCCGCAGTTCGTAGCCGACGAGGGTGCCGATCACCGCACCCACCATTCCGGCGCCCAGACCGCCGAATGTGTAGCCCCACGCCGTGCCGAGCGCGGCACCGGCCAAGCCACCGGTGACCAGACGCGCACCGAACTGCACGGGGGTCTTGCGACTCGGGGTCTTGGGAAGCTGGTCGGTGACGAGTTCGACGACCGCGAGCACGGTCAGCAGGATGACGACGAACCAGTTGCCCATCCACGAGGCCCAGGTGCCGTCCAGGTTGATCCATTGCAGCGCTGCGGCCCATGCGATGGCGGCCGGAGCGCTGAACGCCCTCAGACCGGCGACCACGCCGATGAGCAGGGCCAGCAGCAGTACCAGGAAGTGCGTCACATCCGGACGCTAACACGTCAGAAGCGGCAAAACCTGATGTCAGAGGCCAAAATCGCCTTGGCGCCAATCGCGGCGAGCTCGTCCATGATGGCGTTGACGGACTTGCGCGGCACCAGCGCGCGCACCGCAACCCAGTCCGGATCGGCCAGCGGCGCGATCGTCGGAGACTCCAGGCCCGGGGTCACCTCGGTGGCGCGATCCAGAACCGAACGCGGACAGTCATAGTCGAGCATCAGGTACTGCTGCCCGAAGACCACGCCCTGCACGCGGGCGGCCAGTTGATCCCGGGCCGGGTCCGCGGGCCTGCCCTCGGCCTCGATCAGCACGGCCTCGGAGTCGCACAGGACTTCACCGAAGGCCACCAGATCATGCTGGCGCAGAGTGCGTCCCGAACCGACGACGTCGGCGATGGCGTCCGCGACGCCGAGCTGGATCGAGATCTCGACCGCGCCGTCCAACCGGATGACCGCCGCCTCGATGCCTTTGGCCGCGAGATCCTTCCGCACCAGGTTCGGATAGGCCGTGGCGATCCGCTTGCCCGCCAGGTCGGCGACAGTCCACTCGCGCCCCGCCGGGGCGGCGTACCGGAACGTCGACGAGCCGAAGCCGAGAGCCAAGCGCTCCGACACCGGGGCGTTGGACTCCGCGGCCAGATCCCGGCCCGTGATTCCGCAGTCGAGCTGACCCGACCCCACGTAGATCGCGATGTCCTTGGGCCGCAGGAAGAAGAACTCAACCTGGTTGACCGGGTCGATGACCGTCAGGTCCTTGGGGTCGGTCCGACGCCGGTATCCGGCCTCGGCCAGGATCTCGGCGGCCGACTCACTCAGGGCGCCCTTGTTCGGGACGGCAACGCGCAACATGTCGCTCACAGCTTCCGGTACACATCATCGAGGGTCAGACCACGCGCCAGCAGCAGCACCTGTGCCCAGTACAGCAGCTGGCTGACCTCCTCGGCCAACGCGTCGTCGGACTCGTGCTCGGCGGCCAGCCAGACTTCGCCGGCCTCCTCGAGGATCTTCTTGCCGATCGTGTGCACCCCGGCGTCCAGCGCGGCCACGGTGCCACTGCCTGCGGGCCGGGTGCGGGCGCGTTCGCCCAGTTCGGCAAACAGCTCCTCGAAGGTCTTCACGGGCGTTCATTCTTTCATGCCCGTCGATCAGGCCCGCGTCAGGTGACGGTGGGCTCCTCCCGGCTCGTGTCGTGGCCGTCGTCGTGCAGCAGTTCGGCGTGCATGTCCTCCAGCGCGACCCCCTTGGTCTCACGCACGAAACGCCACACGAACACCAGCGACAGGATGGCGCACAGCGCGTAGAAGCCGTACGCGACGCCGAGCACTTCGCGCAGACCCGGGAAGGTGACGGTGATCAGGAAGTTCGCCACCCACTGGCCGGCGGCCGCCAGGCCGAGCGCCGCCGCGCGGATCCGGTTCGGGAACATCTCACCCAGCAGCACCCACACCACCGGGCCCCACGACATGCCGAAGGCGACGACGAACAGGTTCGCGGCGACCAGCGCGATGGGTCCGGCGGCCCCGTCGAGCTGCGGCTGACCGTCCACCTGGGGAGCCGTGCCGAAGATGATCGCCATCGTCGCCAGGGTCACGGCCATGCCGGCCGAACCGACCAGCAGCAGGGGCCTGCGACCGACCTTGTCGATCAGCGCGATCGCGATCAGCGTCGTGGCGATGTTGACCACCGACGTGATCACCGTGATCGTGAACGACGAACTCTCGTCGAAGCCGACGGCCTCCCACAACACGTTGCTGTAGTAGAAGATCACGTTGATGCCGACGAACTGCTGGAAGATCGACAACCCGAGGCCGACCCAGACGATCCCGTAGAGACCGCCACCCGGTCTCCCGAGATCACGCCACGACGGGGGTTTCTCCGACTGCAGCGTCTGCTGGATGCGGTTGATGGTGATCTCGAGGTTCTTCTCTCCGAGCAGCATGGTCAGCACGCGCCTGGCTTCCGGAACACGGTGTGTGGCAACGAGATAACGCGGCGATTCGGGAATGGTGAAGGACAGCAGGCCGTAGACGATCGCGGGTACGGCCATCACCAGGAACATCCACCGCCAGGCCTCCAGGCCCAGCCACAGTTCTTTGTCGGACCCACCCGCCAAGTGGGCCAGCAGCCAGTCGATGGCCAGCGAGATGAAGATGCCCGACACGATCGCCAACTGCTGCAGTGAACCCAGCCTGCCGCGAATGTGGGCGGGTGAGGTCTCGGCGATGTAGGTCGGCGCGATCACCGACGCCACGCCGACACCGATGCCACCGATGACGCGGAACAGGATGATCAGCCAGACGTTGACCGCCAACCCTGCACCGATCGCGCTGAGCAGGAACAGCACCGCGGCCAACTTCATCACCGCGAGGCGGCCGATCCGGTCGGCCAACCGGCCCGCGGTGAGCGCACCGGCCGCGGCGCCGAGCAGGGCCGAGGCGACTGCCACCCCGAGCATGAAGTTGCTGATGTCGAAATGCTTCTGGATCGCCGACACCGCACCGTTGATCACCGCACTGTCGTAGCCGAACAACAGGCCGCCCAACGCGGCGGCCGAGGCGATGCGCACGGCGCTGCGGCCGGACGAGTACTGCTCCGCGCCGACGAACGGATCGTGATCGCTGGAGCCGCCTATCGGACCGTGGGACATCAGCCGTCCTTTCCACCGCGCGACGTGAGGTGAGTCACGTTCCACCTTGGCACACCAGTGCACCCGATCACATTGATTTCGAATCGTGAGGACCCAAACCGGTGACCGGGCCAAATACATGGACAACCATCCCCACAGTGACCCGGACGATCCGCTTCAACGCCTTCGACATGAACTGTGTCGCCCACCAGTCCCCCGGACTGTGGCGCCACCCCGAGGACCAGTCGGCCCGCTACAAGGACCTGACGTACTGGACCGAGTTGGCGAAACTGCTCGAGCGGGGTCGGTTCGACGGGCTGTTCATCGCCGACGTCCTGGGCACCTATGACATCTACGGCGCCAGCGACGAGGCCGCCATCCGCCAGGCCGCGCAGATCCCGGTCAACGATCCGCTGCTGCTGGTGTCGGCGATGGCGCTGGTCACCGAGCACCTCGGCTTCGGTGTCACCACCGGAACGGGTTTCGAACACCCCTATCCGTTCGCCCGCCGGATCTCGACGCTGGACCACCTGACCAATGGCCGCGTCGGGTGGAACATCGTCACGGGGTATCTGCCCGCCGCGGCGCGCAACATGGGGCAGACCGATCAACCCGCCCACGACGCGCGCTACGACCACGCCGACGAGTACCTCGAGGTGCTCTACAAGCTGTGGGAGGGCTCCTGGGAGGACGACGCGGTGATCCGTGACGCCGAGGGCGGCGTCTTCACCAATCCCGACAAGGTGCACCACATCGGGCATCAGGGGACGCATTTCAGCGTGCCCGGCATCCACCTGTCGGAGCCTTCGCCGCAGCGCACCCCGGTGATCTTCCAGGCCGGTTCGTCGCCGCGCGGCGTCCGGTTCGCCGCCGAGAACGCCGAGGCGATCTTCACCGCGGCCCCGACCAAGGCGCTGCTGGCCGAAACCGTCAGCACCATCCGTCGCGAACTCGAACTCGCCGGCCGGGATCCGTACTCTGCGCGCATCTACAACCTGTCGACCGTCATCACCGCGGCCACCGACGAGCAGGCAGCGGCCAAGTACGCCGAGTACCTGTCCTACGGCGACTCCGAGGGCGCACTGACGTTCATGTCCGGATGGATGGGCGTGGACCTGTCGCGGTTCGGGTTGGACGAACCGATCGGCAACGTCGACTCCAACGCGATCCTCTCCGCGGTCAAGGCGTTCCAGTCGGCCGACCCCGACGGCGGCGAATGGGCCGTGGCCGACATCGCCAAGTGGGGCAAGATCGGCGGCATGGGCCCGCTGGTCGTGGGCTCGGGTGAGTCCGTCGCAGACACCCTGCAGGAGTGGGTCGAAGAGACCGACGTCGACGGCTTCAACCTGGCCTACGCCATCACCCCGGGATCGTTCGCCGACTTCATCGAGCATGTGGTGCCGGTGCTGACCGCACGTGGCGCGCACCAGGGCGAGTACACCCCGGGCACGTTGCGCAACAAGCTGTTCGAGAAGGGTGACCGGCTGCCCGCTGAGCACCGTGGCGCGAGCTACCGCGTGGGCGGGCCGAACTCGACGATCATCGAGCGGCCCACCACCGCGCCGTCGTCGTCGGCATCGGTGGCGAGCCAGCCCGTCTCCGGTCGCTGACGCTCAGGTGTAGAGCGTGATCGGCTGGACGTCGCCCGTCAGGTAGTTGGCACCGACCTCGAGCTTCTTGTAGTCGACCGGGTCGTGCAGGGTGTGGGTGCGGATGTTGCGCCAGAACAGGTCCAGCCCCACCTCGGTGCGCGCGGAACTGGATCCGGTCACCTCGAACACCCGGTGCGCCACCTCCAGCGCGGTTTCGGTCGTGACGATTTTGGCCTTCGCGATGCCGATCTCGACGTCGGCGCGGTCGGCCGCGGTGACGTCCGCGCCGCGGGCGATCGCGCGGTCGAACTCGGCATTCCACCGATCCGTGATCGCTTCGGCGGCGGCCGTGCGGGCCAGCAGTTCACCGAAGACCCTCTGCACGAACGGGTCCCGCGAGTAGTGCTCGACATCGCTGAGCAGCCATGCGCCGCGCCGGCCCAGGGTCAGCTCCCGTGCGCGGACAAGCGCGCCCTCCGCGATGCCCAGGTACAGGTTGGCGAAGCCGAGCTGCACGCCGGGAGTCACCAGGGTCGAGTACGGTTCGTCGGCGACCTCGCCGAGCACGTCGCCTGCCGCGATCGCCACATCGTCGAAACGCACGCTGCCACTGGCCGACAGGCGTTGCCCGAGGGCGTCCCAGTCGTCGAGGAAGACCACGCCGGCGCGGTCGTGCTCAACCACCGCCGCCAGCACCCGGTCGGCGCCCTGTTCGGCGGCCATCACGAGCGTGACGTCACCGGTGGATGCTCCCGTGGAGAACCGCTTGAGACCGTTGAGTCGATAGCCGGTGCCGTCGGCGGTGAGTTCCAGATCGGGATCGACTGGGTTGACGGAATCGCCCCACAGCCAACGGCCTTCCGCTGACGCGGTGAACCATCGCTCCCACTGCGCGCCGGCGCCGAAGAACACGATGCTGGCGTGGTTGCAGTAGTGGTAGCTCAGGATCTGGGCGATCGAAGCGTCGGAGCGGGCCAGGATGCGCACAGCGCGCAGCGCACTCGACCACTGTCCACCGCCGCCCCCGTACTGCGCGGGGATCAGCAGGGTGGCCAGGCCGGACTCCTTGAGCAGCTTCAGTTCCGCGTCAGGCTGCAGGTTGGCCCGGTCGCGGGCCAGGGCATCGCGCTCGAGCGCGGCACCCACCTCGGCGGCGACCCCGTCCCAGTGCAGGTGCTCGTCGGGTGCGGGCAGCGTAGTCCATGGGGTGCGTGTCATCGGTCTCTCCTCTTCAATCGTCATGGGGTGGTGAGCCGTTCGCCCGCGGTGTCGAACAGGTGCTCACGGCTGGGGCGTACCGTGACCCGGACGGAAGTCCCCGGTTCGGCCGGGGCGCTCCACCCCGCCACCACCGCGGCCTCCACCACCGCGGTCAGCCGCCGGGGCCCGATCTCGACGATCACGACATAACGCGGCCCGAGCAGTTCGACGAGTTCGATCCGGCCGTTGCCGTCCTCGGCGGGTTCGATCACCAGATCTTCGGGGCGCACACCGAATGTCACGGTGCCGTCCTGTGCGGCGACCGGCCAGTCCAGCCCGTCGGCAGCGAACCGGCCGGCGCGCACCTGTCCCTCGATCAGGTTGGCGCTCGGTGACCCGATGAAGCCCGCGACGAACGTATTCGAGGG
Source organism: Mycolicibacterium confluentis (assembly GCF_010729895.1). NCBI lineage: Bacteria > Bacillati > Actinomycetota > Actinomycetes > Mycobacteriales > Mycobacteriaceae > Mycobacterium > Mycolicibacterium confluentis. The sequence goes on along the minus strand of NZ_AP022612.1, from coordinate 2,011,618 downwards.
GCGCCGGTACAACTCCTCCGGGGTGCCGCGTTGCGCGATCCGGCCGGCGTCGAGCACCACGAGTTGGTCGGCGATCGTCATCGCCTCCTCCTGATCGTGCGTGACGTACAGAGCGGTGATGCCCAATTCCTGCTGCAGGCGCCGAATCTCGGAACGCAGTTCGACCCGCAGTTTGGCGTCGAGGTTGCTCAGGGGCTCGTCGAACAGGAACACCGACGGTGTGCGCACCAGCGCGCGGGCGATGGCGACGCGCTGCTGCTGCCCGCCCGAAAGTTGGCGGGGCTTGCGGTCGAGCAGTGCGGTGATGCCGACCCGTTCGGCCGCTCTACGGGCCCGTTCGGCGGCGTCGGACCGTCCCACGCCCGCGTTACGCAGCGGGAACTCGATGTTGCGCTGGACGCTCAGATGTGGGTACAGCGCGTAGTTCTGAAAGACCATCGCGATGTCGCGCTCACGCGGGGTCGCACGGGTGACATCGCGGTCCCCGATGCGCACCGTTCCCGCGTCGGCATCCTCGAGGCCCGCGAGAATCCGAAGCGTGGTGGACTTTCCGCAGCCAGACGGGCCGACGAGCACGGTCAGCGAACCGTCCGGCAGCGTCAGGCTCAGATCGTCGACCACCGGCGCACCGCCGAAACTCTTGCTGATTCCCTCGAGTTCGACCGCGGTCACTTCGTGGCCCCCGTGGTCAGTCCGCCCACCAGGAAGCGTTGCGCCGCAAGCGCCAGCACGTAGACCGGCAGGATGCCGAGCAGTCCGGCGGCGGCCTGCTGACCGAACTGCACATTGCGGTCGCCCTGGAACAGCGACAGTCCGACGGTCAAGGTCTGGCTCTCTTTCGTCACGGCGAGGTACACGGCGAACAGGAAATCGTTGTAGGACAGGAAGAACACCACCAGCAGCGCGGCCACGATGCCGGGCCACAGCAACGGCAGCACGGCCCGCCGGAACGCCGCGGCCACCGACAGGCCGTCGATCACGGCGGCCTCATCGATCTCGACGGGGATGCGGCGGACGAAACCGTCGAGCAGCCACGCCGCGACGGGGACGCTGGCGATGCCGTTGACCAGGATCAGACCCCCGACGTTGTTGGTCAGTCCCAGGTTTCGCAACAGGAAGAACAGCGGGATGATCGCCACGATGGGCGGGGCGCAGTAACTGGCCAGCAGCGCGGTCAACAACCGTTCGCCGTTGAATCGGCGTGCGGTGAAATACGCTGCGGGCGTCGCGATCGCGACCGCGAGCAGCGCGGCCCCCACCGCCGACACCCACGAGTTCCGCAGCATCGTGCCCAGCGCGATGGTGTCGAACACCGAGGTGAAGTTCGACGTGGTCCACTCCTGCGGCCACAGGCTCGAATTGAGCACGTCGCCGGGCGGACGCACCGACAGCGACACCAGGTAGCCGATCGGCAGCAGCACGATCAGCACGACAGCCGCCAACGTGACGCGGATCAGACTGCGGCGCGTCATGACCGCTCCCCCTTGACCGACCGCGCCCGCGCCGCGGTGAGCACCGTGGCGACCGCCCCGACCACCAGGGCGAACACCAGGGTCTGCGCGGCGGCAGCGCCCATGTCGAAGCTGCCCCGCAGACCGGTCTGATAGATCAGGTACGGCGACAGCGTCGTTGCGAATCCCGGTCCGCCCGAGGTGATCACGACGATCAGGTCGAACACCTTGAACCCAATCACCAGTTCCAGCACCAGGACCGCCCACGCGGTCGGCGCGATCGCAGGCCAGGTCACCGTGGTGAACGTGCGCCACGGTCCCGCACCGTCGATGCGTGCCGACTCCTGCAGTTCGGGCCGCACCACACCCAGGGCCGCGAACAGGATCAGCGTCGCGAACGGCGTCCATTGCCAGATGTGGATGAGCAGCACCCCCGCGAACGCGCCGACGCCCGAACCCAACGGGTTGAAGCCGGGCAGGCCCACCGCCGAGAACACATCGGCCAACCCGCCGCCGACCGGCGCCAGCAGCAGTTTCCACGCGACCCCAATGAGCACGGGCGCGGTGACCAGCGGCAACAGCAGCAGTGCCCCCACGGCGCCGAATCGGGCCCCGCGGGCCCGCAGCAGCAGGGCCAGGGTCAGGCCGAGGCCCGTGGTGGCCGCCGCGGCGACCACGGCGAACAGCGTCGACCGCCACAGCGACGGCACGAAGGCGGGCGCGGCGAACGCGGTCTGGAAGTTGTCCCCGCCGCTGAACGCACGCAGGGGGTGGGCCAGCGATGAGTCGGTCAGTGCCAACGCCACCAGGTAACCGGTGGGATAGACCAGAAACAGCACCAGTCCTGCGACGGCGGGCAGAGCCAGCCACAGCGGGACGCGACGCGTCATGTCGCGGCGTTCTCCCAGCTGGTCTGCGCATTCTCGAGCGACTGTTCGACAGTCTGACTCCCGGCGATCGCCAGCGCGAGCTGATCGACCAGATCCTGCAGCAGCTTCGGCGCGCCGTTGGCCTTGGGCCACACCAGCGGATCACCGTGCAGGCCTTCGCGAATGGGCTCGATGGCCAAGGTGACGACCTTGGCGTAACCGTCGGAGTCCAGCACCTCACCGCGCACGGGGTCGATGCCGGCGCCCGCGGTCGACGACACAGCCAGGTTCTGCGGTGCGGCCGTGGCCCAGTTCAGGAACGCCGCGGCGGCCTCGGTGTTCTTCGATGCCGTCGAGATGCCCAGGCCGAAGCCCGCATCCAACGCGGTGCGTGGCGTCTTGTTGGTGCCCCCGACCGGCAGCGACACCGCGCCCCACCGTCCGGCGATCTTCGACGCCGTCGGGTCCTCGGCACGCAGGGCCATATCGGTCCACGTGTCCAGCAGTGCCCCCTGACCGCTCAGGAACGACTGGTTGGCCTGGTCGAAGCCGATCTGCAGCGGTGTGGGCAGAGCCACCGGCGCGACGTCCACGAGGTGGCGCAGGGCAGCAATCGAGGCGTCCGACGTCAACTCCGGCCTGCCGTTCGCGTCCACGAGGTTGCCTCCGTAACCGGTCAGCCGGTTGATGTACGAGCAGCCCAGGATCATCGGCACCTGCTGTCCGGAGACGATCGCCCCGTAGGCCGCCCCGCGCGAGTCCTTGGTGATCTTGGCCGCGATCTCGTCGTACTCGTCCCATGTGGTGGGCGGTTGGAGGCGGTGCCGTTCCAGCAGTTCGGCGTTGTAGAACAGGATGTGGATGTCGCCGTCGTACGGCAGTCCCCAGCGCTTGCCGTCCAGCAGCGTGTACGGGTCGTAGATCGACGGCAGGTAGCCGTCGACGCCGATCGCGGATGTGTTGGTGTCGATCCAATCGGTGACGTCGACCAGCGCGCCAGCGTCCACGAGATCGCCGAGGCCGAAGTAGAAGTAGTCGAAGACGTCGAATTCACCTGTGCCGCTTTGGACATCGAGGATCTGCTTGCTGGTGAGCTGATCGTAGGGTGCGGCGGTGACCTCGAGGGTGCCGCCGGTCTCCTTGTTCCAGGCGGGCGCGAGGATGTCGCGGAACGATGTCACGTGGGGCTGGTTGACGAGCAGTTTGAGGGTGACGCCCTCGAATCTGCCCGCCACTGGGGCGTCGGCGGCCAATGTGTTGGCGCTGCCTGACGATCCGCAGGCGGCGAGCGCAGGTGCGAGCGCGGCCGCGCCGCCCGCGAGGCCGAGCAGTTGCAGGGCGCGTCGCCGAGTCAGTGGGCGAGTCAGCGGGGATTCTCCGGTCACGACGGGCAACAGTACGAAGACAGCGCCCGTCTAGACGAGGGAAAAACTCAGCTTGATCTTGACGGCGGTCAGGCGCTGCGCTCGGTCAGGTCGCCGATCTCGGTGTGCACCGCGCGCAGGTCTGCGGGTGTGAGCTGATCCAGTGTGTCGACACGACGGCGCCGCGCGCTCGTCGGCACCTCGATGTCGTTGGGGATGACCAGGACTGCGCAGCCCGCGAGCACGGCCGCCTCGGACCCGATCAGCGAGTCCTCGATGGCCAGGCAGTCGGCTGGGTTCAGCCCGAGCAGTTGGGCGGCGCGCAGGTACGGGTCGGGGGCGGGCTTGCCGCTGGGCACCTCGTCGGCGCACACCGACACCGAAAAGTAGTGGCGGCCAATGCTGTCGAGCGCCTTCTCGGTGAGGTCGCGGCGGGTGTTGGTCACCAACCCCATCGGGATGTCCGCCGCCAGCAACTGGTCCAGCATCTCCTTGGCCCCCGCGCACCACGGCAGGCCGGTCGCGAACAGCTCACCGACGTACTCGTGCAGCCAGTCGGCGGTCTGGGCCATGTGGTCCGGGTCGGGGTTCAACCCGAGGTCGGCGTAGACGATGTCCATGACCGTCTCCGCAGACCCGCCGACGGTCGCGGTGCGAACCTCGGCAGGCAACTCGCGGTCATGGCGCCGGTAGAGCTCCTGAATGCCGAGATCCCACAGCTTTTCGGAGTCGACGAGCGTGCCATCCATGTCCCACAACACCGCACGCATGGTGCCATTCTCTCAAAATCTGGGACTGAGCCGAAATCCTGTGGCCTGGGTCACTTCTCACGCCGCGGCAACGGGCGCCACAGCAGCTCGCGAAGTCTCAGTCCTCGGGGTTGTAGCCCAGGTTCGGCGCCAGCCAACGCTCGGCCTCCTGCAGGGTCCAGCCCTTGCGCCGTGCGTAGTCGGCGACCTGGTCCTGTGCCAGCCGGCCGACGACGAAGTACTGCGACTGCGGGTGCGAGAAGTACCAGCCGCTGACGGCGGCCCCCGGCCACATCGCCATCGACTCGGTCAGCTCGATACCGGTCCGTTTCGTCACGTCCAACAGGTCGAACAGCGTCGCCTTCTCGGTGTGCTCCGGGCAGGCCGGATAGCCGGGGGCCGGGCGGATCCCGACGTAGCGCTCCCTGATGAGTTCCTCGTTGTCCAGCTGCTCCTCGGGCTGGTATCCCCAGAACTCCTGGCGCACCCGCTGATGCATCCGTTCGGCGAACGCCTCGGCCAACCGGTCGGCAAGCGACTCCAGCAGGATCGCGCTGTAGTCGTCGTGCGCCGCCTTGAACTCCATGATCTTGTCCTGGCTGCCGAGCCCCGCGGTGACGGCGAACGCGCCCACGTAGTCGGCCAGGCCGGTCTCCTTGGGCGCGATGAAGTCACCCAGCGAGCGGTTCGGAATGCCGTCGCGGTGCTCGCCCTGCTGGCGCAGGTTGTGCAGCGTCGTCAGCACCTCGGACCGGGTCTCGTCGGTGTAGACCTCGATGTCGTCGCCGACGGCGTTGGCACAGAAGAATCCGATCACCCCGTTGGCCGTCAGCCATTTCTCCTTGATCGCGGTGTCGAGCATCTCCTGCGCGTCGTCGTAGAGCTTGCGCGCCGCCTCACCCGAGGCCGGGTTGTTGAGGATGTCCGGGAAGCGGCCCTTCATCTCCCAGGCGTTGAAGAACGGCTGCCAGTCGATGTACTCGCGCAGTTCGGCGAGGTCGTAGTCCAGAAACTCCCGGACTCCCGTGCCGACCGCGGGCACCGGGGGCGTGTAGCCCTCCCACTCGACCGGCGTCCGGTTCGCCCGGGCCTTCTCCAGCGTGAGCATCGGCCGCTCGTTCTTCTCGGCATGCCGTTCCCGCAGGGATGCGTAGTCCTTCTCCGTCGCCTCCAGCAGGGCCGGCCGCTGCCGGTCGTCCAGCAGCGCCGCGGCCACGGGAACGGAACGCGAGGCATCTTTGACCCAGACCACGGGACCGCTGCGACGCGGCGCCACCTTCACCGCCGTGTGGGCGCGCGACGTGGTCGCGCCACCGATCAGCAGCGGGATCTCGAGCCCCTGGCGTTCCATCTCGACGGCGAAGTTGACCATCTCGTCCAGCGACGGGGTGATCAGGCCGGACAGGCCGACGATGTCGGCGTTGTGCTCCTTGACCGCGTCCAGGATCTTCTGCGCAGGCACCATCACACCGAGGTCGATGACCTCGAAGTTGTTGCACTGCAGAACGACTCCGACGATGTTCTTGCCGATGTCATGGACGTCGCCCTTGACAGTCGCCATGATGATCGTGCCGTTGGTGTCCTTGGTCGCCGCGACACCGGAGGCTTCCTTCTCCGCCTCGATGAACGGCAGCAGGTAGGCCACGGCCTTCTTCATCACGCGGGCCGACTTCACCACCTGCGGCAGGAACATCTTGCCCGCGCCGAACAGGTCGCCGACGACGTTCATGCCGTCCATCAGCGGGCCCTCGATCACCTCGATCGGCCGCCCTCCGGCGGCGGCGATCTCGGCTCGCAGTTCCTCGGTGTCGGCGTCGACGTGGGCGTCCATCCCCTTCACCAGCGCGTGCGTGATCCGCTCGCGGACCGGAAGGCTGCGCCATTCAGCCGCGGCGGGATCCTCGCCCTTCTCCGTCTTGTTGAAGCGTTCGGCGATCTCCAGGAGACGCTCGGCGGCATCCTCGCGCCGGTTCAGCACGACGTCCTCGATGCGGTCCCGCAGTTCGGGATCGATCGAGTCGTAGGGCACCAGCGCACCGGCATTCACGATGCCCATGTCCAGGCCGGCCCTGATGGCGTGGAAAAGGAACACCGCGTGGATGGCCTCGCGGACCGGGTTGTTACCCCGGAACGAGAACGACACGTTGGAGATGCCGCCGGAGATGTGCACGCCCGGCAGGTTCGCCTTGATCCACGCGCAGGCGTTGATGAAGTCGATGCCGTAGGTCGCATGCTCCTCGATGCCGGTGGCCAACGCGAAGCAGTTCGGGTCGAAGATGATGTCCTCGGCCGGGAAGCCGACCTCTTCGGTCAGGATCCGGTACGCGCGCCCGCAGATCTCCTTGCGGCGCTCCAGGTTGTCGGCCTGCCCCTGCTCGTCGAAGGCCATCACCACGACGGCGGCGCCGTACTTGCGGCACAGCCGGGCTTCGCGGACGAACTTCTCCTCGCCCTCTTTCAGCGAGATCGAGTTCACGATCGGCTTGCCCTGCACGTTCTTCAGGCCCGCCTCGATGACCTCCCACTTGGAGGAGTCGATCATCACCGGGACGCGGCTGATGTCCGGTTCGGCCGCGATCAGCTTGGTGAACCGGTCCATCGCGGCGACGCCGTCGATCATGCCCTCGTCCATGTTGATGTCGATGACCTGCGCACCGACCTCGACCTGCTGCAGGGCCACTGACAGGGCGGTGTCGTAGTCCTCGGCCTTGATCAGGTTGCGGAACCGGGCCGAGCCGGTGATGTTGGTGCGCTCACCGATGTTGACGAACAGGGACTCGTCGGTGATGTTCAGTGGCTCCAGGCCGGCCAGCCGGGTGGCCACCGGAATCTTGGGCACCTCACGCGGCGGCTTGCCCTCGACGACCTTGGCGATCTCGGCGATGTGCGCCGGCGCCGTTCCGCAGCAGCCGCCGACCATGTTGACCAGTCCGGCCTCGACGAAGTCCGCGACGTAGCCCGCCTGACGCTTCGGGGACTCGTCGTACTCGCCGAACGCGTTGGGCAGGCCCGCATTCGGGTAGCAGGAGACGAAGGTGTCGGCGATCCGCGACATCTCGGCGAGGTACGGCCTCATCTCGGGCGCGCCCAGGGCGCAGTTGAGGCCGACCGCCAGCGGCCTGGCGTGCCGGATCGAGTTCCAGAACGCCTCGGTGACCTGACCGGACAGGGTCCGCCCGGACGCGTCGGTGATGGTGCCCGAGATGATCACCGGCCAGCGGCGTCCGCGCTCCTCGAACAGCGTCTCGATGGCGAACACCGCGGCCTTGGCGTTCAGCGTGTCGAAGATCGTCTCGACGATGAGGAGGTCGGCACCCCCGTCGACCAGGCCGCGGGCGGCGTCGCTGTAGGCGGCGACCAGCTGGTCGTACGAGACGTTGCGGGCGCCGGGATCGTTGACGTCCGGCGAGATCGACGCGGTCCGCGTCGTCGGCCCCAGCGCGCCGGCGACGTAGCGGGGCTTGTCGGGGGTGCTGAACTCGTCGCAGGCTGTGCGGGCCAGAGCGGCTCCGGCGTAGTTCAGCTCGTAGCTCAGCTCCGCCATGTCGTAGTCGGAGAGCGAGACGGCGTTCGCATTGAACGTGTTGGTCTCGAGGATGTCGGCGCCGGCCGCGAGGTACTCGCGGTGGATGCCGGAGATGATGTGCGGCTGCGTGAGGGTCAGCAGGTCGTTGTTGCCCTGAAGGGGGCTCGCCCAGTCCTTGAACCGCTCGCCGCGGTAGCCCGCCTCGTCCGGCCGGTCTCGCTGGATCGCCGTGCCCATCGCGCCGTCGATCACCAGGATCCGCTCGCGCAGTGCAGCCGACAATTCGTCAGTGCAGTCGGGGCGGATGTTGGGCGCGAAAGTGTCCTGCACGAGCACTCCTTCCATAACGGAAGGCGTCCTTGACTTCGCCGAGCGTGGCGGAACCGGCAGAATCCGGGATCCGTTGCAACGCCTCTCGACCCCGCGAGTCTACGTTGTCACGCATCGACGCATGGACGCCCAACCGGTCACCACGATCGACCACATTCAGGGTAGTCACACGACGCAATTCTCTCCGTTGCGCCCGTTGCCACTTCCGCGCCGGACAGGCCGTACGCTGGATCAGTGACCCCGTCGGATTCCCGCAGAGCAGATCTGCCCGAACTCCACAACACGATCATCGTGGCCGCGTTCGAGGGCTGGAACGACGCCGGTGATGCGGCCAGTGACGCGTTGGAGCACCTGGATGCCATCTGGGAGGCCTCGACGATCGTCGAGATCGATGATGAGAGCTACTACGACTACCAGGTGAATCGGCCGGTGATCCGGCAGGTTGACGGTGTCACCCGCGAACTGGTGTGGCCGTCCATGCGGATCTCGCACTGCCGTCCGCCCGGCGGCGACCGCGACATCGTGCTGATGCACGGGGTGGAACCCAACATGCGGTGGCGCAGTTTCTGCGCCGAACTGCTGTCGATCGCCGAGAAACTCGACGTCGACACCGTGGTGATCCTCGGTGCGCTGCTGGCCGACACGCCGCACACCCGCCCCGTGCCGGTGTCCGGGGCCGCCTATTCGTCGGATTCAGCCAAGTACTTCGGCCTCGAGGAGACCCGTTACGAGGGGCCGACCGGCATCGCGGGCGTCTTCCAGGACGCCTGTGTGGCCGCGGGCATCCCCGCGGTGACGTTCTGGGCCGCCGTCCCGCACTACGTGTCCCAGCCGCCCAACCCGAAGGCCACCGTGGCGCTGCTGCGCCGCGTGGAGGACGTCCTCGACATCGAGGTGCCGCTGGCCGACCTGCCCCTGCAGGCCGAGGAGTGGGAGCAGGCGGTCACCGAGATGACGGCCGACGACGAGGAGATCGCCGAGTACGTGGCGTCCCTGGAGCAGCGCGGCGACGCCGAGGTCGACATGAACGAGGCGCTGGGCAAGATCGACGGTGACGCGCTGGCCGCGGAGTTCGAGCGCTACCTGCGCCGCCGCGGGCCTGGGTTCAGGGGCTGACGGAACCTGCTGGTGTAGGCGTCGAAATCCCACGTCGCCAGGAAGTCGCGGCCCGCGGCGACACCCTTGTCGTACAGCGCGAGCTTGTCGGCGTCGGACAGATCGAAGTCGAGGACGCCGACGTCGGTGGTGTCGACCCGGATGGTCCGCGCACTCACCCACGGCTGGTTGAGATGCGCCTGATCACGCCCGACGAGCATCGTGGTCACCACCTGCTCCAGCAGCGTCGGCGCACCGAGGGCGCGCAGTGGCCGAAGTGCGGGGATGACCTGGGCATTCTCGGCGGGCAGGTTCGGCAGCAGCGTCACCCCGAACGTCGGCCAGCGCGGCACCTTCCCGTCGACCCGATCCAGCGAGTCGATCGGGAAGTTCGACAACAATCCGCCGTCGACCAGGGTCGACGTCGTCCCGTCGGCGTGCGTCAGCGTCACCGGCCGATAGAAGAACGGGATGGCCGTCGAGGCGCGGACGGCGTCGGCCACCAACTGACGATCGGGGTCCAGCCCGTAGACCCGCTGGTAGTCCCATGGCAGCCGGACCAACTGGCCCAGCGTCACATCGGCGACCGTGACGACCAACCGGTACCGCTGCTCGGGCGGCAGGCTGCGGTCGGCGATCCGCAGATCGGCGAAGGTCGTCACGCGATAGTCGGCCAGTTGCTCGGCGACCCAGTCACGCAGGGCCTCACCCCGGTAGACCCCGCCGCCCGAGGCAACACCCCAGACCGGACCCAGGATGGGGATCCGCTCCACCAACCCGGGGTCGAGCAGTGCGCGGTAGTCGATCCGCATCGCGATGCTCTTGAGTTCGTCCGCGTCGACCCGTTTGGCGTGCACCGCGGCGGCCAGCACCGCACCGACGAGGGCGCCAGCCGACGTGCCGGAGATGCGTTGCGGCAGGTGACCGCCGTCCACAAGTGCCGCGACGGCACCGACCAGCCCAATTCCCTTGACCCCACCCCCGGAGAGCACGAGGTCCGCGCGCGTGGTCGGTGCCATGGCTAGACCTTCTCTGGTTGGGGCGCCTGCCACTGTCCGTCGAGAGCGTCCGGCTTAGGCCAGTACAGCCTCATGACCAGCGCGAACGGCCCCTCCGGCGCGGGCAGCCAGTTGGCCATCCTGTCCTGCCCGGGCGGGTCGTGCTGCACGTACAGCGTGTAGCCCCCGTCGGGGTCCTTGACCAGGTCGGGCAGCATCGCCGAGTTGATCAAGTAGCGGTCGATCGGGTTGTCCGAGAGCAGGCTCTGCGGCATCTCGTAGAGGGTCAGCGACCAGAACGCGTTGACCGGCGGCAGCTGCCCCGGCGCGAACCGGTAGACGTACTTGTTGGCCCCGGTCAGCGGCGCGCCCGTGGAGTCGTTGGCGAAGTTCGGATAGACGGCCTCGGCCGCGGTGTTGCCGTAGATGCCCAGCGCCGCGCCCGCCATGCGATACAGGTAATTGTCCTTGAGGTCTTTCCGCGTGCCGAAGAAGTCCGCCGACCCGACTTCCCCGGTGTCGATCTTGTCCTTCTTCAGCGCGTCGAGTTCGGCCCACGCGTCGGCCATCCCCGCCTCGATCGCCGTCCGTGTCTCGGGGCTCAGCGATTCGGCGTCGAAGGTGCGACCGGCGCCCACCCCGATGTCCTCGAACCGCTCCCGCACCGCGGCCTCGTCGGGCAGCGTCGGAGCGAATTTCATTGTGAAGTTGAGGATGTCGAAGAACTGCGGCGAGGTGCGCTGCTGCTCGCGCGACAGCGGCGGGACGAAGTCGATGGGCGGCGCGGCGGGCGGTGACGGCTGGTTGAGGTGCACCGACAGCGGTGTCACCTGGTAGCCGGCCTGGATCCGCTTGACGTTGTCCAGATCGTCGGGCCCGAACAGCTGAGTGCGGTACAGCACGAAGGCCAACTCGGTGTCGCTGCGGATGATCTCGTTGATGCCGTCCGGTTTCTCGCCCTGCCAGTTGGGCCCCACGAGCAGGTACCGGCCACCGCCGTTGCCCGTGGTGCGGCTTCCGACGTAGGCGAAGTTGTAGGTGTAGCCGTCGATGAACTGCAGGGAGTAGTACCGGTCCTGATCGATCGGCGGCACGGTCAGCACCAGCGGTTCGGTGCGCAAGTCCGCCCCGAGCATCGAATACGGCGTATCGGAGTTGGGGGTCTGAATCGCGGTGTCCTCGGGCGTGTAGACCCGGGCGGCGTTGTGGATCTGGTTCCAGCCGCCCTTGTACTCCGGGTTGTCCTTGTCGACGAAGTACGCGTACTGGACGCGGTAGTTGTCCACCATCGGAAAGCCGTAGACGTAGGCGTCCTTGGCGATCTCACGCGCCTGCTCCGGGCTGACCGAGGCCTCGGCAGGGGGCGGCGGCGCGCTCGAGGTCTCAGTGGGCCTGTCGGTCGTGGCACAGGACGTGAGCAACAACGCGACCAACGCGACGGCGAGTCTCCTCATGACCCGAACCTACGCGAAGGTCAGAGTGCGACCCCCAACAACGCGTCGACGGCAGTGCGCACCAGGGCGGGCGCATCCTCGTCGTGACCGCCGTACTCGAGGGCATCCGCCGACCATCCATCAAGGGCCGCAAGGACTTTCGGAGTGTCCAGATCGTCGGCCAGGTAAGCGCGCGCCCGCGCAAGCAGATCGGTGGCATCGGGCGCGGCGGCCAGCGACGTCGCGGCGCGCCAGCGCTCCAACCGCGCCTGCGCGTCGGCGAGCACCTGCGGGCTCCAATGCCGGTCACTGCGGTAGTGCCCGGCGAACAGACCGAGGCGGATCGCGGCGGGTTCGACGCCCTCGGCACGCAGCTTGGACACCAGCACCAGATTGCCGCGACTCTTGGACATCTTGTGGCCGTCCCAGCCGATCATTCCGGCGTGCACGTAGTGCCGGGCAAAACGGCGTTGCGCGGTGACGGATTCGGCGTGCGCCGCGGAGAACTCGTGGTGCGGGAAGATCAGGTCGCTGCCGCCGCCCTGCACGTCGAGCCCCATGCCCAGGCGGGTCAGCGCGATCGCGGCGCACTCCACGTGCCAACCGGGCCGGCCCGGGCCGAACGGCGACGGCCAACTCGGCTCGTCCGGGCGTTCGGCGCGCCAGACCAGCGCATCCAGCGGATCGGCCTTGCCGGGGCGGTCGGGGTCTCCCCCGCGCTCGGCGAACAGTTCCCGCATCAGGTTGTGGTCATAGCCCGACTCGTAGCCGAATTGGGTTGTGGCGTCAGCCCGGAAATAGACGTCCGGATACTGCGGATCGTCGACGACGTAGGCCGCGCCGGAGACCAGCATCTTCTCCACGAGTTCGATGACCTCGCCGATGGCGTCGGTGGCGGCCACGTAGTCGTGCGGCGGCAGCACCCGCAGCGCGCTCATATCCTCACGGAACAGCTGGATCTCGCGCGCCCCCAGGTCGCGCCAGTCCACGCCGTCGCGCGCCGCGCGTTCGAACAGCGGGTCGTCGACGTCGGTGATGTTCTGCACGTAGTGCACCTGATGACCGGAATCCAGCCACACCCGGTAGACCAGATCGAACGTCAGATAGGTGGCGGCATGGCCGAGATGGGTTGCGTCATAGGGTGTGATGCCGCACACGTACATCTTGGCGACGTCTCCCGCCGCGACCGGACGCACCTGTCGATCGGCGCTGTCGTACAGACGCAACTGCGGGGACCGCCCGGGCAACTCCGGAACGGCTGCGGCACTCCACGACTGCATGGAGGAAGACTCTAGGCGGGGCGAGTTGTGCGTCATCAACTGGCCGACCTGATCGCCTCGAGCAGTACGTCGGCGAGTTCCGGGCGACACATCAGCAGGTCCGGCAGATAGGGATCCGGACGGTTGTAGATCATCGGGGACCCGTCCAGCCGGGAGGCGTGCATGCCGGCCGCCAGCACCACACCCGCGGGTGCGGCAGAGTCCCATTCCCACTGCCCTCCGGCGTGGATGTAGGCGTCGACGTCACCGCGCACCACAGCCATCGCCTTGGCACCTGCCGAGCCGATCCGCACGAGTTCGAAGTCGAGCGTCTCGGCCATGCGGTACAGGACCCGCGGCGGCCGGTTGGAGCTCGCGGTGATGCGGATGGGCGCGTTCGGGTCGCGGCGGGACCCCGCCACCACGGTGTCGGAGCGGTACACCTCACCGTGGGCTGGCAGCGACACCGCGGCGTCGGTGATCCGGCCGTCGGGTCCTCCGACGCGCTGCCACAGCGCGATGTGCACGGCCCAGTCCTTGCGGTACGGCGTCGCGTACTCATGCGTGCCGTCGACGGGGTCGATGATCCAGACCCGGTCCGACTTCAGCCGCGCCAGGTTGTCGGGTGACTCCTCGGAGAGCACCGCGTCGTCGGGACGGTGGGTGGCCAGGCGCTGCAACAGCAGCCGATTGGCCCGCGCATCCCCCTCGTCGCCGAGCATCCAGGGGTAGTCGTAGCCGACCTCGTCGCGCATCGCCACGAGCAGCTTTCCGGCCTCGACAGCCAGGTCAGCGGCCAGTGCGGCATCAGTCTGTTCCATGCTGTCGGCGGCCGCACTCACTGTGCCAGTATCCGCGATGGGCTCGGTCGGCAGCGGGTGGGGCTGAGAGAGACGCGCGGCTGACGCTAAATTCGGCACATGCGTACAACGCGCCGCGGCGCCGCAGTCTTCCTTTCTTTGGCCGCGATTCTGGCGGGTTGTTCGTCGGCCCATGAGGAGCGCACCCTGGCCGGCACTTCCTGGCAGCTCGTGACGATCGAATCCTCCGACGACGAACAGGGCAGCACCGCGGTGCCGGACCCCACCAAGTTCACGGTCGAATTCGGCACCGACGACAAGGCCTTCTTCCAGCTCGACTGCAACCGCGGCAACGGCGGCTACACGGTCGAGCCCAGCGCGGACGGCTCCGGGTCGGTCAGCTTCGGTCCCATCGCCACCACGATGATGCTGTGTCCGCAGCCCTCGCTGGACCAGGAGGTCGCCACGGCCCTCTCGAATGTCGCGGGGTATCTGTTCCAGGACGACCGCCTGCACCTGTCACTCAAGGCCGACGGCGGCATCCTGACCTGGAAGCCGGCTCCCTAGAACGCCGGCCAGGGAATCGGCCGGCGCCGATCGGGGCTGGGCATCACCGGATCGTCGAGCATCCCCTGGACCCGCTCGGAGAGTGCGCGGACCTCGCCGCGCGTCACGTGTTCGGCGAGCTGGTCACCGAGTTCACCGTCCAGCGCGTCGAGCAGGACCCCCACGGCGCCGAGCAGTTCGTCGTCGACGGGTTTACCCGCCCAGCCCCACAGCACTGTGCGCAGCTTGTCCTCGCGGTGCAGGCACAGCCCGTGATCCACCCCGTAGACACGGCCGTCGACACCGTGCAGGATGTGCCCGCCCTTGCGGTCGGCGTTGTTCACCAGGATGTCGAAGACCGCCATTCGGACCAGCCGCGGATCGTCGGCGTGGATGAGCATGACCTCGTCGCCGGCGTAGTCGTAGGCGCGCAGCACGGGCAGATAACCGCCGGGCACGGTGCCGGCCGGGCACAGGTCGACCAGATCCGGCCCCAGCGCGGCGTCGGGGTCGGGCTGGTCGATCCAGCGCTGCACCATGCCGGACCCGGCGGGGCCCTCGCGAATGATGGTGTGCGGCACGATGTCCCATCCCAATGCCGCCGAGATCAGGTGGGTGGCGTACTCGCGGCCGGCCAGGGTGCCGTCCGGGAAGTCCCACAGCGGCTGCTCCCCCGCCACCGGTTTGTACACGCAGTGCACGGTGACGGAGTCGAGTTCGGCCTCACACAGGAACGTGGCGTTGCTCGCCGAGCGAATCCGACCCAGCACCGTCAGCTCACCGCTGCGCAGGACCTGTTCTGCCGCGGCGGCGTCAGCGCACGGCGTCATTCCGCCGCGTCATCGTCGGAACCGAACACCTCGGTACGCAGGTAACCGTTGGTGCGCACACAGATGTGCCCCTCGGGATCCAGGGGCTCCTCGCACAGCGGGCACGGCGGACGCCCCGCCGAGATGACGCGGTTCGACCGGTTGGCGAACTGCCGGGCCGACTCCGGAGTCAGGAACACCCGCACCGCGTCGGGGCCGTCCTCGGCGTCATCGAGCACGACCGACGCGTCGAACTCGGTTTCGGACACCGCGAGCAGTTCGACCACCACGGTCTGCGCCTCGGAGTCCCAGCCCAGGCCCATGGTGCCGACCCGGAACTCGGCGTCGACCGGCGTGATCAACGGGCTGAGATCCTCGACGTCGGTGGTCTCGGGCGGCAGCGGGGTGCCGAATCTGCGGTTCACCTCGACCAGGAGTGCGCCGATGCGCTCGGCGAGCACGGCCACCTGCTGCTTCTCCAACACCACCGACACCACGCGCGAGTCGTGCACGGCCTGCAGATAGAAGGTTCGGTTTCCGGGCTGGCCGACAGTCCCGGCCACGAAGCGGTCGGGCGTGCGGAAGACATGAATTGCGCGGGCCATGGCCCCTCCAAAATACCGGGAAACCCCGGACGGCTGCCGAGCCGCCGGTGGTTTCAGTCCGTCGAACCGCCGACGACGGCGTCACCGGCCGATGGCGCGGACCCGTCGTGGTCGGGGGTGGGTGGCGCGCTCAGTGCACTGGCCAGCGCGGGACCGGTGTGGTTGACGTGGACGACAAAGGGCCGCATCGCGGTGTACTTGATCACGCTGCACGAGGCGGGATCGGCGGTGATGCGCTGGAATCCGTCGAGGTGCAGGCCCAGCGCATCGGCCACGATGGCCTTGATCACGTCTCCGTGGCTGCACGCGACCCACAGCACGTCGGCGCCGTCGTTCTGTTCGGCCAGCCTGCGATCGTGTTCGCGCACCGCGGCGACCGCACGGGCCTGCACGTCGGCCAGCCCCTCGCCGTCCGGGAAGATCGCCGCGCTGGGCTGCTGCTGCACCACCGACCACAGCGGTTCCTTGAACAGTTCGCCCAGCGGCCGCCCGGTCCAGGCTCCGTAGTCGACCTCGACGATGCGCTCGTCCACCACCGGTGTCAGGCCGAGCGCGGCGGCCAACGGTTCCAGGGTGCGTTCGCAGCGCAGCAGCGGTGAGCGCACCAGGGCCTTGATCGGCAGCCCGGCCAGCCTGTCGACGAGTTCTTGGGCCTGTGCGCGGCCCTTGTCGTCGAGGTCGACGCCCGCGGACCGACCCGCCAGGGTGTGGGCGGTGTTGGAGGTGGACCGGCCGTGCCGGACCAGGATCACCGTCATGTTGCGCTCATCACTCCAGTCCCCAACAGGATCATCACGATCACACCGAGCGCGATGCGGTACCCGACGAACCAGTACATGCTGTGGCTGACCAGGAATCGCAGCAGCCATGCGATCGCGGCCAGCCCGACGGCGAACGCGATCACGACCGACACCAGCAGCTGCGGGCCGGTGGCGCTCATACCCTCTTTGACCGGTTCGAACGCATCCGGCAGTGAGAACAGTCCCGAGGCGAGCACGGCCGGAATCGCCAGCAGGAACCCGAACCGGGCCGCCAGTTCACGGTCGATGCCCAGGAACAGGCCCGCGCTGATGGTCGCCCCGGACCGGGACACCCCCGGGATCAGGGCCAGGCACTGCGCGAAACCGACGATGACGGCGTCGCGGAACGTCAACTGCTCGGCATGCCGGGTCTGCCTGCCGAAGTACTCGGCCGCGGCGATCACCAGCGCGAACACGATCAACGCGGTCGCGACGATCCACAGATTGCGGGCGCCCGAGCGGATCACGTCCTTGAACAGCAGGCCCAGCACGCAGATGGGGATCGTGCCGATGATCACGAACCACCCCATGCGGTAGTCGACGTCGCGGCGTTCGCGGTCGAACAGGCCCGCGAACCATGCACGCACGATCCGCACGATGTCCTTGGCGAAGAACACCAGAACAGCCGCCTCGGTGCCCAACTGCGACACCGCAGTGAACGACGCTCCGGCATCCTCGGAGAAGAACAGTCGCGAGGTGATCGCCAGATGACCCGACGAGGAGATCGGGAGAAACTCCGTCAGCCCCTGCACCACGGACAGCACCACGACCTGCAGCCAGGACATCGCCGCCACATCCACGCCGATGACCGTACCTGTGTTTGCCTCCTCACCCCACGGTGGGCAGGCGCGTGCCGGGCGCGGCGGTGGCGATCGCGTCACGCACCGTGGCGGTGAGGCTGCGTTCGTCGGCGAGGTCGATGCCGCGGCAGCTGCGGACCGCGGTGGCCACGACGTCGTCGGCGTCCGGGACCGGGCCCACCATGGACCGCCGATACACCTCGATGACCAGGTGTTGACGGTCGACGACGCCGAACGCGAAGGTCCGTCCGCCCGGCAGCGAACCGAATCCACTGGCATGGATTCCGGTCGAGATGTCCTCGAAGACCAGTTCGGCCTCCGCGGCGTTGCGATTGTCGGCCAGTGCCATGGGGGCGAAGATACCGCCAGGCTCGGCAGGCCGGGCTGCACTTCCCGATACAGTCTCAGGCAGTGAATGCTCTCCAGTCCCCCCGATGGGTGCGCCACACGCTGGCCACCGCGAGCGCCGCGCTGCTGCTTGTCAGCGGCACGGCGTGCTCCTCGGACGTCATCGACTCGACACCGCCGACCATCCCGGCCGCCACGCCCGCCCAGTCGCCGCCCGCGGTGACCGCCCCGGCCGGCGTGATCCGTCCCCTCGCAGGCACCCCGACCGCGGCGACGTTCGACACCGCGTCGGCGGCGCTGCTGGTGTTGGTCCCGGGCCCGCGACCCGAGGACGCCGCAAGCCTCGTGGTGGTGCCCGCAGGCGGCGGTGCCCCGCGCACCATGGGCCTGCCGGCACCGGCCACCGCGTTGACGACCGACGGCGCGGGTTTGGCGTACCTGTCGACCCGGGGCGGGTACCTGGTCGTCGAGATCGACTCGGGCAACACGACGCGGGTCGAAGTGAGCGACGAGGCGGACACCGATTTCACCGCGATCACGCGGCGCGGCGACGGGCGGATCGTGCTGGGGACGGCCGACGGCGCGGTGGTCATTCTGGCCGACGCCGATGCCGCGAACAGTCCTGCCACCGTGAGCCACCGGTCGAAGATTTTTGCGCGCGTGGATTCCCTTGTCAGCAAAGACAATACGACGGTGGTCCTGGATCGCGGGCAGACCTCTGTCACCGCGATGGATGCCGAGGGCAACGCCGCCCAGTCGCTGCGCGCCGGTGAGGGTGCCACGACGATCGTCGTCGACGACGCGGGGCGGGTGCTGGTGACCGACACGCGCGGCGACGAACTGCTCGTGTTCAGCGCCGACCCGCTGATCATGCGTCAGCGGTTCCCGGTGTCGGCGGCGCCGTACGGCCTCGCGGGGTCCGACGGGCTCGCCTGGGTGTCACAGACCGCGTCCAACACGGTGATTGGTTACGATCTGTCGACTGGAATCCCCGTGGAGAAGGTGCGTCACCCCACCGTGCAGCAACCGAACAACCTCGGCTACGACGCCGACACCGACACCCTGTACGTGGTGTCGGGTTCCGGTGCCGGGGTGCAGATCATCGCGCGGGCGTCAGGCACCCGATGAGTGCGGCAGGCGGTGCGCGGGCCTCGCGCAGCCGTATGCCTCTCGGTTGGGACCATGACCTGGCCGACGAGTACGAATGGATTCCGCTGCGGCTGCCCCCCGATGTCACGCGGCTGACGGCGTCCACCCGGCTGTCCATCGAGGCGGAGTACCGGGGCTGGGAGCTGACCAAGGTGCGGCTCTACACCGACGGGTCGCGGCGAGTGCTGCTGCGACGCAAGAAATCCCGTGTACTGAATCCGTATGCGGGCGACCTACCGGAGCTGTGATGTACAACACGCTGCGCCGCGGACTGTTCCTCATTCCCGCCGAGCGCATCCACACCGTCGCGTTCGCGGCCCTGCGCGCCGCGACGGCCGCGGGCCCGGCCCGCCGCCGACTTCGCCGACTGCTGGCCCCCAGCGACCCGATCCTGGCCAGCACGGTCTTCGGCGTGCGATTTCCCGGCCCGCTGGGATTGGCCGCCGGCTTCGACAAGGACGGGCACGGGCTGAACGCCTGGGGCGCGCTGGGATTCGGCTACGCCGAGGTGGGCACCGTCACCGCGCAGGCTCAACCGGGCAACCCTGCGCCGCGACTGTTCCGGCTGCCGCAGGACCGGGGCCTGCTCAACCGCATGGGCTTCAACAACCACGGCGCCGGTGAACTCGCGCTGCAGTTGGCCCGGCATCAAGCGGACGTCCCGATCGGCGTGAACATCGGCAAGACCAAGGTCACGCCCCCCGAACGAGCGGCCGACGACTACCGCACCAGCGCACGGCTTCTGGGGCCGCTGGCCAGCTACGTGGTGGTGAACGTCAGTTCGCCCAACACGCCGGGGCTGCGTGATCTGCAGGCCGTCGAATCGCTACGTCCCATCCTGGCCGCGGTGCTCGACGAGACCACCACGCCCGTCCTGGTCAAGATCGCACCGGACCTCTCGGACTCCGACGTCGACGACATCGCGGATCTGGCGGTCGAATTGGGGTTGGCCGGCATCGTGGCGACCAACACCACGATCTCCCGCGAGGGTCTGCGCACCCCCGACGTCACCGCGTTGGGTGCGGGCGGAGTCTCGGGCCCACCTGTCGCGCAACGGTCTTTGGAGATCCTGCGCCGACTGTATGGCCGGGTGGGCGACAAGCTGGTGCTGATCAGTGTCGGCGGCATCGAGACGGCCGACGACGCCTGGGAGCGCATCACGGCGGGTGCGACGCTTCTGCAGGGCTACACCGGCTTCATCTACGGCGGCGGCATGTGGGCCAAGCACATTCACGACGGCATCGCAGCGCGGTTGCGTGATGGCGGGTTCGCCTCGCTGAGCGACGCCGTGGGTTCGGCCTCCCGGTCCTAGCTGTCGGTTGCCTGGCCACGCTGCGCACGGGTCAGCAGCACCGGATCGTGTGCGCTGACCATCAGCAGGTCGGGTTCACCGCGCTGATGCAGTTCGGCCAGGCGTTCCCGGTTGGCCCGCATCTGCCGGTAATTGAATGCGCTCACCATCGCCGAGGCGGTCACGCTAGTGGGCACGGGGGTCCGCCCGTCGACGGCGCCGCGCAGGTAGAAAGCGTCGCCGCAGTGCAGGATCCAGCGCTCCCCCGCATCGACCGCGATGCCCGCGTGCCCGCGGGTGTGACCGGGCAATGAGATCAACACGATGCCGGGTGCGATGTCGGTCAGTTCGCGGGCCGCGGTGAATCCACGCCAGGCTACGCCGTCGGGTGAGTATTCGACGAGCTTCGGGTCGTGCGCCCACTGGCAGCTGCGATACCGGAACCTTTCGGACCGCGTGGGCGCCGACACGGCGCCCTGCACTTCGGCCGCCGTCACATGCACCTGCGCGTGCGGGAAGTCCGCGAGCCCGCCGATGTGGTCGAAGTCGAAATGCGTTGTGACGATGTGCCGCACGTCCTCGCGGTGGAAACCCAGCTGTTCGATCTGGTGGGCCGCGGTCTCCTCGACGCGCAGCGCCGGGCGAAGCAGGTGCCGCAGTGGGCCGATGCGGCGCGGATCGGCGCAGTCGAGCAGGCCGTACCCGGTGTCGACCAGAACCAGGCCGGTGCCGGCTTCGATCAGGAGCACATGACACACGAACATACTTCCGGGGGCGTGCATGGTGCCGCAGTTGAGGTGGTGGACCTTCATCCCCCGGAGTCCCCCGCCGCGGAGGACAGCAGTTCGGCGCGGCCGATCTGGGAGACCAGGCTCGCCGAGTCGAAGTAGATGCGCTCGTTGATGATTCCCTCCCCCTCGAAGAAGAACACCGCGATGATCGGCACCCGAAACGACTTCCCTGTCGGGGGCAAACCGTAGAACTCGCCCAGGTTGGTGCCCAGCAGGTCGAATTCGACGATCACGGCGTCGTCGGCGACGTGGAAGCGCGCGTTCTCGTGGCGCTGGTCGGGGAACGCGGTGCGGGTGGTCAGGTAGTAGCCCATGACCTCGTCGTCGCCGTCGAAGACCTGCCCGGTGGCCATGATCTCGTAGCGCGGGTGGCCGTTGAAGGTCGCCAGCGTGCGGTCGAACTCCTTGGTGACCTCGGTCTCCATGTGCTCGCGAATCACCGCCAGCCGCCGTTCCCGCAAGACCTCATCGACCATCCCGGCTACGGTATCGCCCCATCCCGGCGACCGCCCGTGTTTGTACAAAACACGCCGCCGCCGGACGTACGAAGGCGGCCGCTCGGTGTCCTGGTCATGCGCCCCAGTGGTCATGGTGTGAACGGAACACACTGGGCCGACGTTGATTTGACGCCCGCGTCACCCCATCGGTCGCGCCTGCGCGATGTGTCCGGCGTAGCCCTACGGTGTCACGCGGGCTTGTCGCAGAACCGCGTGGCTATGCGCAGGGCAGTCGCGCACTGCGCGCAGCTCGTCGCCACGGCACACCTGTCCTTCAGCGGTGCCAGGAGACGGCGAGCGCCCGGGTTTGTACGCAGAACCTCGGCGGGTCGCGTACAGACGCCCCTGCACGCGGGGGACCCCAGGGCGCTCGCGAGAAATCAGTGCTGTTCGTAGGTGCCGTGGATGACGGCGCGCGCGATCGCGTTCATGAACAGGTTGAAGCCGAGGTAGGCCGGCGTCGCCGTCCCGTCGATCTCGAGCTTCTCGACCTGCAGCGCGTGCACCGCGACGAAGTAGCGGTGGAATCCGTGGCCGGCCGGCGGGGCCGCACCCACGAAGCGCCGCAGGCCCGCGTCGTTGGCCAGGGTCAGGGCATCGCCGGGCAGTTCGCTGCCGTCGCCGATGCCGGCCGGAAGTTCGGTGACCGTCCCGGGCAGGTTGGCCACCGCCCAGTGCCAGAAGCCCGATCCGGTCGGGGCGTCCGGGTCGTAGACCGTGACGGCGAAGCTGCGGGTCTCCTCGGGGAAGCCCGACCAGCTGAGCTGCGGGGAGACGTCGGATCCCCCGGCCCCCATCAGACCGCTGACCTGGTCGTTGCCCCAGGGCTGCCCGTCGGAGAACGACGTCGAGGTGAGGGTGAAGCTGGGCAGCTTCGGCAGGAAGTCGTAGGGGTTGTAGTCGAAGGCCATGCTGGTGTTCCTTTCGGGGGAGGTGCGATCGGTCTAGCAGTGGGTCAGGAAGTGCTCGAGAACTTGCGCGCCGAACTCCAGGGCCTCGACGGGGACCCGCTCGTCGACGCCATGGAAAAGCGCGGTGAAG
This sequence comes from Mycolicibacterium confluentis, assembly GCF_010729895.1. NCBI lineage: Bacteria > Bacillati > Actinomycetota > Actinomycetes > Mycobacteriales > Mycobacteriaceae > Mycobacterium > Mycolicibacterium confluentis. Next base: position 1,989,067 of record NZ_AP022612.1, on the reverse strand, counting down.
TCGAGTTCGGGCGGCAACCGCAGCGGGATGAAACCGAAGCAGCGAATTCCCAAGCGCGCAAAGTGCTTTGCGTCGGTGCCCGCCGACAGCATGTAGGGCACGGTGCGCGCCTCGGGGTCGACGGCCAACAGCGCGGCGTTCATGGCGTCCACCAGGTCACCGTCGAAACTGGTCTCATACGAGGGCAACTCGGTGATCCACTCGCGCGTGACGTCGGGCCCGATGATCTCGTCGACCTCACGCTCGAACGCCGCCTGCCTGCCCGGCAGCACCCGGCAGTCGAACACGGCCTCGGCGGTGGCAGGGATGACGTTGGCCTTGTAGCCGGCCTTGAGCATGGTCGGGTTGGCCGTGTCCCGCAGGGTGGCGCCGATGATCCGGGAGATCGACCCGAGTTTGGCGATGGCGCCGTCGATGTCGGGTGAATCGGGATCGAAGGTGTATCCGGTCTCCTCAGCGACCGCGGTCAGGAACTCCTCGACGGCGGGGCTCAGGACGATCGGGAAGCGGTGCCGCCCGAGCTTCGCCACGGCCTCGGCCAGAACGGTGACGGCGTTGTCCTGGTGCACCATCGAGCCGTGCCCGGCCCGGGCCCGCGCGGTCAGCCGCATCCACATCATGCCCTTCTCGGCGGTCTCGATGAGGTACAGCCTGCGCTCGCCGCCGTCGCGCCGCGGGACGGTCAGCGAGTAACCGCCGACCTCCCCGATCGCCTCGGTGACGCCCTCGAAGAGGTCGGGCCGGTGTTCCACCAGCCACCGGCAGCCGTACTTGCCGCCCGCCTCCTCGTCGGCGACGAAGGCGAACACGATGTCTCGGGATGGCACGATTCCGGCTCGTTTGAACTGCCGGGCGACCGCGATCATCATTCCGACCATGTTCTTCATGTCGATCGCGCCGCGGCCCCACACGTAGCCGCCTTCGACCGCGCCCGAGAACGGGTGCACGCTCCAGTCGGCGGCCTCGGCCGGCACGACATCGAGGTGTCCGTGCACCAGCAGTGCGCCACGGTCGCGATCGGCGCCCGCAAGGCGGGCGAACACGTTGGCCCGCCCCGGTGCGCCCGATTCGACGTACTCGCAGGAGTACCCGACCTCTTCAAGCTGGGCCATCACCCACCGCGCGCAATCGGCCTCCCCCTTGGTGGTTTCGAGTTCCCCGGTGTTGGAGGTGTCGAACCGGATCAGGCTGCTGACGAGGCCGACCACCTCGTCGACGGCGCGCACGGAGTGGGTCACAGTTCCCATTACTACCAGCGTGCGTCGCACCCCCGGGGGTCGGGTTTGGGCCAACGAGGCATGATCCGTTAGCCTTAGGCGCCCCACCGCGGAGACGCGGCAGGGCGAGCAGGTCCGAGTGGCGGAATGGCAGACGCGCTAGCTTGAGGTGCTAGTGCCCTATTAACGGGCGTGGGGGTTCAAGTCCCCCCTCGGACACTCTCTTCACCTCATTCTCTTCACCGCCGGTTGCCAGCCGATCGGCAGGCAGTCGGGATCGAATTCCCAGTCTCAGACTTTTTCCGATCGTACAATCGCGCCGTTTAAACGCGGCGATTATTGCACAGCGCCTGCACAGGAAGTTCCCGGGAACGGCCACAGTATTTATGCGTTTAGCGCACCTCGAACTGGACTTATTTAGGCATCCTGAACAGGCGATTCACAGATTCACAGAATGTCTGTTTATTCCGGCGAATGCACTTTTTCACAATGGAGTTTGTCACCCATTCCAGCACTTGAAATGGCGTATTTACTCCGTACGTTTGAGCGCTATGACCGATACAACGCATTTCCCGCTGACCGATCCAATCGCCCACCACCGCAGTGGCGCACCCCGCATCGCGGGCACCGCGGTGGCCTTCACGTCGCACCGCTACAAGCAGGACGAGGTCGCCCAAGAACTCACCACCATGGGTGGCCCGGAATTCATGCGCTTCGCCCAGACCGCCGGGGTCGACACCCGCAGTCTGGCGCTGCCGCTGAGCCGCTATCCCAAGCTGTCCGGGTTCACCGAGGCCAACACCGCCTACCTCGAAGTCGCCACCGACCTCGGTGAACAGGCCATCCGCAGGGCCCTGGACGCCGCCCACCTCGGGGCCGACGAAGTCGACGCCATCATCACGGTGTCGAGCACCGGCGTGGCCGTCCCGACCATCGACGCGAGGGTCGCGTCCCGGGTCGGGCTGCGACCGGACGTCAAGCGCATCCCGCTGTTCGGGCTCGGCTGTGTCGCCGGCGCGGCCGGGATGTCGCGCATGCACGACTACCTGCGCGGTTACCCCAACCACGTGGCCCTGCTGCTGTCGGTGGAGCTGTGCTCGCTGACGCTGCAGCGCGACGACACCTCGATCCCCGCGCTCATCGGGGTGTGCCTGTTCGGTGACGGCGCCGCCGCGGTGGTCGCCACCGGCGCCGACCGCGTGCCGTCGCACCCTGGTGTGCAGGCCGATCCGCGCGTGCTGGCCACGCGAAGCCGGCTGTTCCCCGACACCGTCGACGTCATGGGTTGGAACGTCAGTTCGTCCGGATTCCAGCTCGTGATGACGCGCGACGTCCCGAAGATGGCCGACAAGTTCCTCGGCGACGAGGTTGACAGCTTCCTGGCCGAGCACGGGCTGACCACCGACGACATCGCGACGTGGGTGTGTCATCCCGGCGGCCCGAAGGTGATCGACTCGATCGCCTCGGCGGTCGGTCTCCCGCTGGACGCCCTGGCGCACAGCACGGAGTCCATGCGGGAGAACGGCAACATCTCGTCGGCCTCGGTGCTCGACGTGCTGCGCCGGACCATCGCCGATCCGCCGCCCCCGGGCAGCCTCGGCGTGATGCTGGCGATGGGGCCCGGGTTCAGCTTCGAACTGCTGCTGCTGAGCTGGTAGGGGGCGACATGTTCTACTACCTGTTCATCCTGGCCGTCGGAGCCGAACGACTGGTCGAACTCGCGGTCTCGCGGCGCAACAGCCGTTGGTCGTTCGACCACGGCGGCCGGGAGTTCGGGCAGGGCCACTATCCGGTGATGGTGGCCATGCACACCCTGCTGCTGGTGGCCTGCGTGCTGGAGGTCGCGGTGCTGCACCGCCCCTTCGTCCCGTGGCTGGGTTGGCCGATGCTGGCCGTGGTCGCGGCGAGCACGGTCCTGCGCTGGTGGTGTGTGGCCACGCTGGGCAAGCACTGGAATCCGCGGCTCATCGTGATCCCGAATGCGCAACTGGTGCAACGCGGTCCGTACCGCTGGCTGCACCATCCCAACTACACCGCCGTCACCGCGGAGGTGATCGCACTGCCGTTGGTGCACTCGGCATGGCTGACCGCGATCGTCTTCACGATCGGCAATGCCCTGGTGCTCAACATCCGGATCCGCGCCGAGAACACCGCGCTGGGTTACGCCTGATGGCGTGAGGCCTGATGTCCCAGGCACGCAGCCAAGTAGGGCGCAGTGCGGCTCCCCTTGGCTGCGGCCACCTCCCCCGGCGTGCCGGTGGCCACCACCCGGCCGCCGGCATCTCCGCCTCCCGGGCCGAGATCGATCACGAGATCAGCCCCAGCCACCACACCCATATCGTGTTCGGCCACCACGACGGTGTTTCCGGCGTCGACCAGGCGGTGCAGCTGTCGTTCCAACTGCTCGACATCGGCCGGGTGCAGTCCGGTGGTCGGTTCGTCGAGCACGTAGAGGGTGTGCCCCCGCCGGGCTCGCTGCAGTTCGGTGGCCAGTTTGATGCGCTGCGCTTCTCCACCGGACAGTTCGGTGGCGGGCTGCCCGAGACGCAGATACCCCAGGCCCACCTCCCGCAGCGTCGTCAGACTCCGTGCCGCGCTGGGGATGTCAGCCAGAAAGCCGTGGGCCTCCTCGACCGTCATCGCCAGCACGTCGGCGATCGTGTGGTCGCGATAGCGCACCTTCAGCGTCTCCTCGGAGTACCGGGCGCCGGCGCAGGTCGGACAAGTCGCGTAGGTGCCGGGCAGGAACAACAACTCGACGGCCACGAAGCCTTCACCCGCACAGGTCTCACAGCGGCCCTCGGCGACGTTGAACGAGAATCGTCCTGCGCTCCAACCGCGTCGACGCGCCGCGGGGGTGTCGGCGAACGCCTTGCGCACCGCGTCGAACAGGCCCGTGTAGGTCGCCAGGTTCGACCGCGGGGTGCGGCCGATCGGTTTCTGATCCACGATCACCAGGCGGCTGATGGTCTCGACGCCCTCGACCGTCACACCCACGCTGGCGTCAGCGTCGATGTCGAGCAGTTCGCCGTCGGGTTCGGCGTCGGCATCGGCGGTGTCGGCGGCGCGGCCACCGAGGTGCCGGGCCACCACGTCACCGAGCACCTTGCAGACCAGCGTCGACTTCCCCGAACCTGAGACGCCGGTGACCGCGATGAACGTCCCCAACGGCAGCTCGACGCTGACATCGCGCAGATTGTGGAATGAGATGTGCTGCAGCCGAAGCATTTCGGTCGATGCCCGCGGGGACCGGGTGGCAGCCGCGCCGTCGGCGAACAGATGCCGGCGGGTGATGGACGCCTCAACACCGGCGAGCCCGGCCACGGGCCCGCTGTAGAGCACCTCACCGCCGAGTTCGCCGGCACCGGGCCCGACGTCGACCACCCAGTCGGCGCGGCGCACGACGTCCATGTCGTGTTCGACCACGAACAGCGAGTTGCCGGCGCCGCGCAGCTTGTCCAGGACCGCCAGCAGCGGTTCGGCGTCGGCCGGGTGCAGCCCCGCCGAGGGCTCGTCGAGCACGTAGAGGACGCCGAACAGCCCGGCCCGCAACTGGGTAGCGAGCCGAAGCCGCTGCAGTTCACCCGGGGACACCGTCGGCGTGCGCCGGTGCAGGCTCAGGTAGCCCAGGCCCAGGTCGATCAGCACGCCGATCCGGGCCACCAGGTCGGCCGCGATCATGGTGGCCACCTCGGTGTGCTCACCGGACTCCAGGGACTCGTAGGCGGCCTCGAACTCGGTGCGGGTGGCCGCCGGGCCCAGGGTCTCGGACAGTTCCGTCAGCGGCATGGCGACCATGTCGGCGATCGTGTGGCCCGCGAAGGTGACCGCGAGCGCCTCCGGTCGCAATCCGGAACCGCGGCATTCGGGGCAGTCGACGCTGTCGACGTACTGCAGGACCCGGCGGCGCATCGTCGCGCTCTGCGAGTTGGCCAGCGTGTGCCGGACGTGACGTTCGGCGCTGGAGAACGTGCCGTTGTAGTAGTAGTCGGCGGTCACCGGGTGCTGGGACGGGTCGATCTCGACGGTGGGCTGCTCGTCGGTGAACAGGATCCAATTCCTCTGCCGCTTGGGCATTTTGTGCCACGGCTTGTCGATGTCGTAGCCCAGCGTGATGAGGATGTCGCGCAGGTTCTGCCCCTGCCACGCGCCGGGCCAGGCCGCGACGGCCCCCTCCCGGATGGTCAGCGACGGATCTGGCACCAGGGTGTCCTCGGTGACCCGGTGGATGCGGCCCAGCCCGTGACATTCTGGGCACGCGCCGACGCTGGTGTTCGACGAGAACGCGTCGGAGTCCAGGCGCACGGTCGCGCCGGCCGGATAGGTGCCTGCGCGCGAGAACAGCATCCGCAGCAGGTTCGACAGCGTGGTGACGGTGCCGACCGTGGACCGCGACGTCGCGGTGCCGCGGCGTTGCTGCAGCGCGACGGCGGGCGGCAGGCCCGTGATGTCGTCGACCTTGGGCGCGTCGTCGGGCAGCAGCAGCCTGCGGGCGTACGGCGCGACGGACTCGAAGTAGCGCCGCTGGGCTTCGGCGTAGATGGTGCCGAACGCCAGCGAGGACTTCCCCGACCCCGACACCCCGGTGAACACCACGAACGCGTTGCGCGGCGCCGAGACGTCGACACCTCGCAGGTTGTGCACCCGCGAGCCGTAAACGCGGACGTGCGCGTCGATCTCCTCGTGCGCCTCGGTCATCCGGAGTCGCTTCGGGCGCGCGCGATCAACTCCGCGAGGCGTTCGGCGGCGCCGCTGCCGGGCACGGGGAGGTAGGCCACGATCTGAATCTCCGGTACGTCGGCGGGTTCGAGTTGATGGTGCTCAAGCAGGAGTTCCCCGACGGCCTCGTGGAAAAACCGGCGCTCCCGCGATACAAAGCGCTCCACACTGCCCGCTTCCCAGCCGGCCCGGAAATGCGCACTGGACGACAGCAGTCGGTCGATGAGTTCGGTGTAGGACCGCTCACCGACCCGTGGCCCGGCTTCGGCGCGGAACTCGGCGAGGAAGCGGCCGCTGTCGATGTCCCAGTCGGGCAACAGGTCCCGGATCGCCGGATCCATGAACACCAGCCAGAGCAGGTTGCGGTCGGCCGGTGCGGTGATCTCGATGTTGGGGTACAGCGCGGCGTACGCGGTGTTCCAGGCCGCGATGCTCCAGTCCGGCCCGAGCGCGAAGGCGGGGTAACCGTGCAGGGCGTCCAGGAAGCGCTGGATGTGTGGCGGCGGCGGTCCGCCGGCCTGACCCGCGTGACTCGCCCCCTCCCCGCGGTGGCCGCCGAGGGCCAGCACGTAGTCGTGTTCGGCGGGTGAGAGTCGCAGCGCGCGGGCCACCGCGTCGAGCACTTGCTTGGACGGGTTGATGTCACGGCCCTGTTCGAGCCAGGTGTACCAGGTCACGCTCACTCCGGACAGGACGGCGACCTCTTCGCGGCGCAGCCCACTGGTGCGGCGGCGCGGAACCTCCGGCATCCCGAGCTCCGCGCGCGGCGCGGCCTCGCGGCGCACGCGGAGGAACTCCCCGAGCACCACTCGCTGCTGCGTCCGCTTGTCCATAACCGCTTAAGGGTATTACTGCCACTACTAGCATCAGCGCCGACTTCCGGATGGCGGGCAGCACCTGAGAGAGTAGTCGTCATGCCTGAATTGAGGTCGCGTACGGTCACGCACGGTCGGAACATGGCGGGAGCGCGGTCTCTGCTGCGCGCGGCGGGTGTGGCCAACGCCGACATCGGCAAGCCGATCATCGCGGTGGCCAACAGCTTCACCGAATTCGTGCCGGGCCACACGCATCTGCAGCCCGTCGGCCGGATCGTCTCCGAGGCGATCACGGCCGCCGGCGGTGTCCCCCGCGAGTTCAACACCATCGCCGTCGACGACGGCATCGCGATGGGCCACGGCGGCATGCTCTACTCGCTGCCCAGCCGCGAACTGATCGCCGACTCGGTCGAGTACATGGTCAACGCGCACTGCGCTGACGCCATGGTGTGCATCTCCAACTGCGACAAGATCACGCCCGGCATGCTGATGGCCGCGCTGCGGCTCAACATCCCGACGGTGTTCGTCTCCGGCGGGCCCATGGAGGGCGGCACGGCCGTGCTGGTCGACGGCACGGTGCGCACGCGCCTGAACCTGGTGACGGCGATCGCCGACGCGGTCAACTCCGAGGTGTCCGACGACGACATCAGCCGCATCGAGGAGGCGGCGTGCCCGACCTGCGGGTCGTGTTCGGGCATGTTCACCGCGAACTCGATGAACTGCCTGACCGAGGCGCTGGGGCTGGCGTTGCCGGGCAACGGATCCACGCTGGCCACGCACACCGCACGGCGCGCGCTCTACGAGAACGCGGGCAGCACCGTGATGGACCTGTGCCGCCGCTACTACGAGCAGGACGACGCAAGCGTCCTGCCGCGCGCCATCGCGACCCGGGACGCCTTCGACAACGCCATGGCGCTGGACATCGCGATGGGTGGAAGCACCAACACCGTGCTGCACCTGCTGGCCGCCGCGCGCGAAGCCGAACTGGACTACACGCTCGAGGACATCGAGAAGCGCAGTCGGGTGATCCCGTGCCTGTGCAAGGTGGCGCCCAACGGGCACTACCTGATGGAGGACGTGCACCGCGCCGGCGGCATCCCCGCGATCCTCGGTGAGCTGTGGCGGGGTGGCCACCTGCACGAGACCGTGCACACCGTGCACTCCGGGTCGATGGCGCAGTGGCTGCGCGAGTGGGACATTCGCAGCGGCTCCCCGAGCGCCGAAGCCGTCGAACTGTTCCACGCCGCCCCGGGCTGCGTGCGGTCGGCATCGGCGTTCTCACAGTCCGAGCGCTGGGACACCCTCGACACCGACGCCGAGCAGGGTTGCATCCGCGACGTCAAGCACGCCTACTCCGAGGACGGCGGCCTGGCCGTGCTGCGCGGCAACCTGTCGGTCGACGGGTGCATCGTCAAGACCGCCGGTGTGGACGAGTCCATCTGGAAGTTCTCGGGGCCGGCCGTCGTGGTCGAGTCCCAGGAGGACGCCGTGGACGCGATCCTGTCGAAGCGCGTGAAGGCCGGCGATGTGGTCGTGGTCCGGTACGAGGGCCCCAAGGGCGGCCCCGGCATGCAGGAGATGCTCTATCCCACAGCGTTCTTGAAGGGTCGCGGACTCGGCGCGCAGTGCGCCCTGATCACCGACGGCCGGTTCTCAGGTGGCACGTCGGGCCTGTCGATCGGGCACGTCTCCCCCGAGGCGGCCGCCGGCGGCACCATCGCCCTGGTGCAGGACGGCGACCTCATCACGATCGACATCCCGGACCGCACCATCGTGGTGGACGTCGACGACGCCGAACTCGAACGCCGCCGCGCGGCACTGCTGGCCTCCGGCGGCTACCGGCCCAAGAACCGCGAGCGTGTCGTGTCGCCGGCCCTGCGCGCCTACGCCGCGATGGCGTTGTCGGCCGACAAGGGTGCGGTGCGCGAGGTGCCCGAGTAACTCACTGCTCGAAGTCGTGCCCGGCCTTGAGGTCGTCGAGCAGCGTCGGGTGTTGTGGCCGCCAGCCCAGCCGGCTGCGCCGTCGTGGCGTCCGAATCGGCCGCGAGTCACTCGCCGAACTCAGGTCGGTGGCGGCTCAGTAGACGTCGCGCACGTAACGCTTGTCGGCGATCAGCATCCGCTTGTATTCGTGCGCAGCCTCATTCGACATCCCACTGTGTGCCCTGATGATCTCGGTCAGGGTGTCGTCGACGTCCTTGGCCATCCGCGTCGCGTCCCCGCACACGTAGAAGTGCGCGCCGTCCTCGAGCCAGCGCCACAACTGCTCGCCGGCCTCACGCATCCGGTGCTGTACGTACACGCGCTTCTTCTGATCGCGCGAGAACGCCAGGTCCAACTGACTCAGCAGGCCGTCGGCCACCATGTCCTCGAGATCACTGCGGTAGTAGAAGTTCTCGGCCCGGTGCTGGTCTCCGAAGAACAGCCAGTTGCGCCCGGGATGGCCGAGCGCGCGGCGCTCCTGCAGGAACGCCCGGAAGGGCGCGACCCCGGTGCCGGGCCCCACCATGATCATCGGGGTCTGCGCGTCGGCGGGCGGACGGAAGTGCGGGGACCTCTGCAGGAAGACCGGCACGCCCGCACCGTCGGCCCGATCGGCCAGGAACGTGGACGCGACCCCGCCCCGCGCACCGCCGTCACTGCCGCGGTAGCGCACCACCGACACCGTCAACTGGATCTCGTGCGGGCTCACCAACGGACTCGACGAGATCGAGTACTGCCGCGGCGTGAGGCGCACCAGCACCTCCTGCCAGCGTTCGGGATCGGCGCGCACGGGCATCTCACGCAGCACGTCCAGCGCATTGCGGTTGGACAACCAACCGCCCTTACGCAGCGTCTTGGCGGCCGACTTGTCTCCGCACTGTTCGGCGACGAAGCTCAGCAGCCCGGGAGTGACGCGGCAGATGTCATAGGACGTGGTGAGCGCCTCACGCAGGCTGGTCTCCGCTCCGTCGACCACCACGACCTCGGTGCCGGACATCCCGGTCGCGGACAGCCAGGCGTTCACCGCGTAGTCACTGTTGACGGCGAACACGCCGAGCGAGTCGCCCGCGGCGTAACCGACGCCGTGCTCGGCGACGTGTGCGGAGATGTCGAATCCGAACTGGCGCACCTCTTTTGCCGCGCCGCCCGGGGTGAGCCGCACGTTACGGACCAGGGGTGCGGGCAACGGCCACGCGCGGGTGAACGGTTCGGCGGCGGCCTTGGGGCGCGCGGTCGACGGGGTCCGGGCGAGTGCAGAGGTGACCTGCTCGGCCCAGGCCGTCATGGGGTCGTCGTCGTAGGCCTCGCACTCGGCGCGCTCGAACATCCTGGTTGCGCCCAGGTCGGACAGCCGCGCATCGAGGGCCTTGGCGTAGCCGCAGAACTCGTCATAGGCGCGGTCGCCGACACCAAGCACGGCGTACCGCAGTCCGGTCAGGGTGGGCGCATCGGGTGCGCGCAGGCGGTCCCAGAAGTCGGCGGCGTTGTCGGGCGGTCCGCCATCGCCGAATGTCGAGGTGACCACGACAACCTCGCGCGCCGCGACCAGGTCCGCCACGGTGCAGTCGTTCATGGCCACCAGGCGCGCGCCGGCGCCCAACTGCTGGGCGACCCGGGCCGCGAACTCCTCGGCGGTGCCGGTCTGGGAGGCCCACACCACCAACGGACCCGAGACCGCGGCCTCCTCCGGTGCGGCCATCTCAGGAGTCAGGCGCGAATGCGCACCGGCGAGTCGGCCGTTGACCCACAGGCGGACCTGCGCGCGCACCGGCGCCGTCTCGGGCAGCACCGGGACTCCCGGGGACCCGGCCGCGACGGCACCCAGAAGCGCTGCCAGATAAATCTTCTCGTCCTCGGTCAGGACGGGCGGCTGCTGATGTTGCAGGCCGAACGCTGCGATCAGCGGGTGGTCGGCCGCCACTGGGCGCACGTGCACGGCGCAGACCTTGAACTCCGGCTGCAGTGAATCGGGGTCGACGGCGTCGTTGGTCAGGGCGTTGACGGTCAGGTCGGCGCCGTGGGTGTCGTTCCAGTGGAACGGCGCCCAGATGCTGCCCCGGCGCACGCGGTCGGTGACGACGGCGGGCAGGACGGCCCGGCCCCGCCGCGTCGTCAACTCCACCGGTTGGCCGTCGGCGATGAGGTGCGCGGCGGCATCGTCGGGATGGACTTCAACGAACGGCGCAGGGTTGAGTCGGTTGAGCTTCTCGACGCGACCGGTCTTGGTCATGGTGTGCCACTGATGCTGGAGGCGGCCGGTGTTGAGCGTCAACGGATACGCCTCATCAGGCATCTCGGCCGGATTCAGGTGGGGCCGGGCGTAGAACTTCGCGCGCCGCGACGGGGTGGCGAACGCCAGGCGGGGTTGACGACCGTCGGCGTCGACGAACAGGTACTGGCTCACGCCGTCGTTGAGGTAGCGGACCGGATGCCGGTCATCGCCGCCTCCCGGGGCGTCCTCGGGCGGGCACGGCCACTGCAGCGGGGTGCGGCGCAGCCGCTCATAACTGGCACCACGCAGGTCGTAACCGGTCTGGGGGTTGTGGAATCGCCGGATCTCGTCGAACACCTGCTCGCTGGACTTGAACGCGAAATGCTCACCGAAACCGAGGTGTTGGGCGACATCGCAGATCAGTTCCCAGTCCGGCCGCGCCTCCCCCACGGCCGGGATGGACTGCTGCAGCAGCGTCAGGTTTCGTTCGGAGTTGACCATCACGGCGTCGGATTCGGCCCACAGCGCCGCGGGCAGCACGATGTCGGCATAGGCGTTGGTCGCGGTGTCGCTGTACGCGTCCTGCGTGATCACCAGGTCGGCCTTGCGCAGTCCCTCGATCACAGTCGCCCGGTTGGCCACCGACGCAACGGGATTGGTGCAGATGATCCAGCAGGCCTTGACCTCGCCGGCCGCCATCTGCTCGAACATCGCGACGGTGCCGGGCCCGACGTCGCGGCGGATGGTGCCCGGCTCGAGGTCCCACAGCGCCTCGACGAACGTCCGGTCGTCGTCGACCAGGACACTGCGCTGGCCGGGCAGACCCGCTCCCATGTAACCCATTTCGCGGCCGCCCATGGCGTTGGGCTGACCGGTCAGCGACATCGGCCCGCTGCCCTCACGACAGATCGCGCCGGTCGCCAGGTGCAGGTTGCAGATCGCGTTGGTGTTCCACGTGCCGTGCGTGCTCTGGTTGAGCCCCATGGTCCAGCACGACATCCAGTCCCCGGCCGCAGCGATCATTGCGGCCGCTTCGCGGATGTCGGCCTCGGAGAGTCCGGTGATCTCGGCCACCCGGTCCGGCGAGTAGTCGGCCAGGAACTCGGGCATGCCCGCCCAGCCCTCGGTGTGTTCGGCGATGAAATCGTGGTCGATGTCGCCGTTCTCCACCAGCAGGTGCAGGATTCCGTTCAGCAGTGCGAGGTCGGTGCCCGGGCTGATCTGCAGGAACAGATCGGCCTTCTCGGCGGTGGTGGTGCGCCGTGGGTCCACGACGATCAACGTCGCGCCGGCTTTCAGGCGCTCGGCCATCCGCAGATACAGGATCGGGTGGCAGTCGGCCATGTTCGAGCCGATCACGAAGAACAGGTCGGCGCGGTCGAAGTCGGCGTAGGAGCCCGGCGGGCCGTCGGCGCCCAGCGATTGTTTGAATCCCGTTCCGGCGCTGGCCATGCAGAGGCGCGAGTTGGACTCGATGTGCACGGTCCGCAGAAAACCCTTGGCCAGCTTGGTCGCCAGATATTGGGCCTCGATGGACATCTGCCCGGACACGTACAGCGCGACGGCGTCGGGTCCGTGCTCGTCGATGAGGGCCCGCAGCCTGGCCGCGGCCTCGGCCACGGCATCGTCGACCGGCACCGCGACGGGGTCCGCACCACGGTCGAGCCTCAGCAGTGCCGTCGTCAACCGTCCGTCGGCCGCGGCCATCAACTCGGCGTGTGTGGCGCCCTTGGTGCACAACCGGCCGTGGTTGGCCGGGTGCAGCTTGTCACCACTGACCCGAGCGATCACCGGCGCGCCCGTGTCGGGGTCGGGCCGGGTCTCGACTGAGATCCCGCACCCCACCCCGCAGTACGAGCAGGCTGTTCTTGTCGCCTGGGCGCTTCGGATCATCCGGCCGCCACGGGTGCCGACACCGAGGAGCGCAGGCGCTCGCCGGTGGGTGCCGCGGACTTCATCCGCAGGAACACGAACCACGTCACGATCGCGCACACCACGTAGAAGCCGAGGAACACCCAGAACGCGTTGGTGGCGGACTTGGCGTCGCTGACGTAGGACGCACGCAGCACGATGTTGATGAACACGCCGCCCAACGCACCGACGGCACCGGCGAAGCCGATCAGCGCCCCCGACATCGCGCGCGACCACGCGGCTTTCTCGGACGGACTCCACTCATCGTGACCCTGCGCCTTGGCCTCGAAGATCGACGGGATCATCTTGTAGGTCGACCCGTTACCGATGCCCGAAAGGATGAACAGCAGGATGAACCCGACGACGTAGGCGACCATCTGCGCACTGGTCGGCGCGCCCGCCATGGCGTCGTCGAGCACGCCGCTGACCACGAGGATGCCCGCGGCGAACATCATCGCCACGAACGTGTAGAGCGTGATCCGCCCGCCTCCGATGCGGTCGGCCAGACGGCCGCCGAAGGGGCGCGAGATCGAGCCCAGCAGCGGGCCGACGAACGAGATCTGTGCCGCGTGCAGCGACGCCTGCGCCGCGGTGTCCCCGCCGGCGAGGAAGTTGATCTGCAGCACCTGGCCGAACGCGAACGAGAAGCCGATGAAGGATCCGAACGTGCCGATGTACAGGAAGCTCATGACCCAGGAGTGCCGGAATCGCAGGGCCTCGGCCAGCGCGCCCAGATTGGAGCGCTGATTGCGCAGGTTGTCCATGAACAGCGCGGCGCCCAGGGCGGCCAACGCGATGAGCACCAGGTAGATGGCACAGACCACGTGCGGCGCGGTGTTGGAGACCGTGGCGATCACCAACAGGCCGATCAGTTGGATCACCGGGACGCCGATGTTGCCGCCGCCGGCGTTGAGGCCCAGCGCCCAGCCCTTGAGTCGCTGGGGGTAGAACGCGTTGATGTTGGTCATCGACGACGCGAAGTTGCCGCCGCCGAAACCCGCGACCGCCGCGACGATCATGAACGTCGTGTAGGACGTGCCCGGGTTGCTCATGACATACCAGGTCAGCACGGTGGGGATGAGAAGCAGCAGGGCGCTGACGACGGTCCAGTTGCGGCCGCCGAACCTCGCCGGGGCGATGGTGTACGGAATCCGCATGAACGCGCCCACCAGGGTGGGCATCGCGACCAGGAAGAACTTGCCCGCCGCGTCGATGTGGTAGACGTCCTGCGGCATGAACAGCACCATGACCGACCAGATCGACCAGATTGAGAAGCCGACGTGCTCGGCGACGATCGACCAGATCAGGTTGCGCCTGGCGATCTTGGAGTTGCCATTCTCCCAGGCCACGACATCTTCGGCGTCCCAATGCTCGATGTCACGGGAGCGTTTCCATCGGGCCGGGACCGTGGCGGACAGGGTGGGCATCGGCAGCCTTTCGAAGATCGTGAATGCAGGGGTGGTTCTCGCGTCGTCTCCAGGTCTACGGCCTGCGGATTCCGCATCCGTTGCACGTTCATGACCGAAAGGTCAATTGCGGCTCACAGGGCTTTCGGCCTCACGGTGAGCACTCGGGCGCGGTGCGCAGGGGTATTCGTCGGTGACTCACCTGCGCAACCCGATGGAAACACATCGGACCTAGCTTCGACCCATGTCGGACGGCAGCACACCACACTTTCTGCAGGGCGCCTTCGAGTTCGAGGGCAACGGGTACTCCGATCCAGTCCTGCTCGATGAGTCACTGCGCTACGTGGTGCCCGCGGGCACCGTGAGCCAACCGGTGTACTTCCGCGGGGGGAACTCGACCAAGCAGATGGTCAGCGTGGTGTTGTTCCGCGACGGAAAACCCATGCGCTGGTTCCCCATTGCCGCCAAGGGCGCCACCCACGTCGCGCTGCGCGTGGTCGAGGATCTGCTGGCCGACACCGTGCTGGAGTTGTATGTCAGTGCGCCAAGGGGTGTGTCGGGAAGCGTCGTCGTCGACCTGGGTCTGGTGGAGGTCTGATGAGCGGGCGCAGGCCACAATTGGTGGTCGTGGGCAACGGGATGGCCGGTATCCGGGCCATCGAGGAGATCCTGAGCCGCGGCGGTGGTGCGGCGTTCGACATCACGGTCTTCGGCGACGAACCCTACGGAAACTACAATCGCATCCTGCTGTCGAATGTCCTTGCCGGCAAGGATGATCCGGATGAGATCTACCTCAACGGCCTGGACTGGTACCGCGACAACGGCATCGCCCTGCGGGCCGGGGTGCGCGTGGTGCGCCTGGACACCTTCGCGCATATGGTGCACGCCGACGACGGCACCCGGATGCGCTACGACAAGCTGATCCTGGCCACCGGGAGCCGCTCGTTCTTCCCGCCGATGGCCGGGCTGTGGGCCGACGACAAGAACCTGGTCGACGGTGTCTTCGGATTCCGCACCCTGGATGACACCTCGGCGATGATCGCCGCGGCGGCCGACCACAGCGGGGCGGTGGTGATCGGCGGCGGCCTGCTGGGTCTGGAGGCAGCCCGCGGCCTGCAGAACCGCGGCCTGACAGTCGATGTGGTGCACGCGGGCTCGACGCTGATGAACGCCCAACTCGACGATGCCGCGGGTGCGATCCTGCGCAGGTCCGTCGAGGATCTCGGCATCGGTGTGCATGTCGACAAGCGCACCACCGAGGTCGTCGTCGAAGACGGGGTCCTGACCGGCGTTCGGTTCGCCGACGGCGGGATGCTGGACTGCGACATGCTCGTGATCGCCGCGGGGATCCGACCCAACGTCGGCCTGGCGCAGCGCGCGGGCCTGACCGTCGAGCGTGCGATCGTCACCGACGACCACATGCGTTCGGTCGACGACGACGACGTCTACGTCGTCGGCGAGTGCGCCCAACACCGTGGACAGGTCTACGGCCTGGTCGCGCCACTGTGGGAGCAGGCCAAGGTGCTTGCCGACCACATCACCGAAACCGACCGCAGCGCCGCGTATCACGGTTCGCGGGTGGCCACCAAGCTCAAGGTCGCCGGCGTGGACGTCGCCGCGATGGGCCTCAAACACCCCGAACACCCCGACGACGAGTTCGTCCAGTACAGCGAACCGCGGCACGGCGTCTACAAGACCGTGGTGATCCGCGACGGCAAGCTGGTCGGCGCGACCCTGGTGGGAGACGTCAGCAAGGTGTCGTTCCTGACCCAGGCGTTCGACAATGGCCTGCCCCTGCCCGACGAACGGGTGTCGCTGATGTTCGACCTCGGCACGCCCGACGTCGAGGTCGGGGTGGCCGAACTGGCCGACGACGCGCAGATCTGCAACTGCAACGGCGTGCCCAAGTGCGCGATCGTGGACTGCGTGGCCCAGGGCACCACGTCGGTGCCCGGCGTCATGGCGAAGACCAAAGCCGGTAAGGGTTGTGGCGCGTGCCGCCAACTGGTGACCCAGGTCGTCGAGTGGGCCGCGGGCGGCGCGGCCACCGAGGACCCCTCCGCGTCGTGGTACGTCCCGAGCATCCCGTACGACAAGCCGACGCTCATGCGGATGATCCGCGAGTTCGAACTGCATTCCGTCTCTTCGGTGTTCGCGGCACTGGCCCCCGACGGCAAGCCGGATGCCAACTCCAAAATGGCGTTGTCGTCCCTGTTGGAGATGATGTGGGCCGACGAGTTCGTCGATGACACCTCGGCTCGGTTCATCAACGACCGCGTGCACGCCAACATCCAGCGCGACGGCACGTTCTCGGTCGTCCCGCAGATGAAGGGCGGCGTCACCACACCGGGCCAACTGCGCCGCATCGCCGACGTGGCCGAGAAGTACGACATCCCGATGATCAAGTGCACCGGCGGACAGCGCATCGACCTGCTGGGCGTGCGCAAAGAGGACCTGCCCGCGGTGTGGGCCGACCTGGATATGCCCTCGGGGTACGCCTACGGCAAGAGCTTCCGCACCGTGAAAACCTGTGTGGGAAGTGACTTCTGTCGATTCGGACTGGGCGACTCGACCGCCCTGGGCATCGCGATCGAGGAGCGTTATCAGGGGTTGGCCAGCCCGGCCAAGATGAAGCTCGCCGTCACCGGATGCCCCCGCAACTGCGCCGAGGCGCTGTGCAAGGACCTCGGTGTGGTCGCCGTCGACGGGGGTCGCTGGGAGATCTACGTGGGCGGCGCCGCGGGCGCGCACATCCGCAAGGGCGACCTGCTGGCCACGGTGGACACCCCCGAGGAGGTGATCACGCTGACCGGACGGTTCCTGCAGTATTACCGCGAGGATGCCAACTGGCTGGAGCGCACGTATGCGTGGGTGCCGCGGCGCGGGATCGAGCACATCCGCGCCGTCGTAGTGGACGGCACCGAGGACGTGGTCACCGGACTCGACAGGAGGATGGCCAAATCCGTTGCCGCCTATCGTGATCCGTGGCTTCAGGGGCGCGATCCGGTGGCCGAGGGGCAGTTCCGCACGGCGCTGCCGTTGCTGCCGTTGCCGCAGGTGCCGGTCCGATGAGCGAGGTCAGAGTGGGTCGCGTCGAGGAGATCCCCGTCGGTGAGGGACGCAGCTTCGCCGTCGGCGCAGAGCAGATCGCGGTGTATCGCCTGCGGGACGGTTCACTGCGCGCTCTGGACGCCGTCTGCCCACACCGCGGCGGGCCCTTGGCGGACGGACTCGCCGACGACGATGTGGTGGTGTGTCCGCTGCACAGCTACTCCTTTGAAATGTGCTCCGGCGCCGAGGTGTCCGGCAGTGGGCTGTCGGTGCGCTGCTACCCGGCGACCGAGGTCGACGGAGACATCCAGATCACGGTATGAGTGGTTTGAGCCACCTCAAACAACTGATTTCGTGTTGAAAATAAGATTCCGGTTTCCAAGCGGCAATTTTCGACCTCCCGTACCTGGTCAAACGCGGGTAACTTTCGGCAAATCCGCTGAACAGGTCCCACACGACGAATTCCGTAGTAAAGTCTGCAACCAGGTTGAGCTTCCAGCCGCGCCCCCGTTGTGGGGCCCTCCAAATCCACAACGTTGTGTAGGGAGTGCGATGCACGCTTCCACCGGCACCATCAGACTTTATCGGCCAGACCCCACCACCCTGACCGAGTCGAAGCGATACGGCCGAGCCACGTACTCGGTGTACCCCGCGACCTCGACCCGCATTCACATCGCGGTGTGCGGTGACGTCGACGCCGTCAACGGACGTTCGCTCGGTCAGTACGTCGAGCGCCACACCGGCACCTCGCGGCAGATGGTCCTCGACCTCCGAGCCGTCGACTTCTTCGGCACGGCTGGCTTCACGGCGCTCTACTACATCAGCGTGCACTGCACCCGCCGCGACGTCGACTGGATGCTCGTCGGCGGACCACCGGTACGGCGCATGCTTCGGATCTGCGACACCTCGCACGAACTGCCGATGTGTGCCGACATCGACAGCGCCTCGGCCCGCCTCGAGCGCCTGGCCCTGAGCCACCGCCGCGTCGCCACAGCGGGTTGACCTGCCTCAGTCCTCGTCGGGTTTCACCGCCAACACCGGCTTGGGACACTCCAGGATGAGCTGCTGCGCGGCGCTTCCCATCAGCAGTTTTCCGACTGGGTTGCGGTGCCGGATGCCAATCACCAGCAGTTCGGCGCCCGGATGGTCCATGGCTTCGAGCAGTTCCTCGACGACGTCGACTCCCACTGGTTGATGCACTTCGAACGGCACACCCGTCTCGGCCAGGTGGGTCGCGAGGTCGACGATCTGACCGGACCGCGCGAACCGCGGGTCCACGTACGCCTGGCCCGACGTCGCGTTGATGACCCGAATCGCGGTCTGGCGCCAGCGGGCCTCGGCGATGCCGGCCTCGAGGGCAGCGGCGCCGTATCGGTCGGCGCTGTATCCGATCACGATCATGTGTGCCTGGCCTTCGCTTTCTGGTCCTCGTCGTCCTCGACGATCAGCAGGGTCTCCTCGCTGCGGTGCATCAGGCGCAGCACCAACGGCGCCGCCAGCAGCAGGACGATCAGCACATAGGTCACGATCGCGACCGGTTCGGTGAACAGGCTGTTCCACTCGCCGCCGCCGAGTTGCAGGCTCTGCCGAAGCTGGCGCTCGATGCGCGGACCGAGGATGACCCCAATGATCAAGGGCAGCACCGGCAATCCGAACCGTCGCATCATCAGCCCCATCAGCCCGAACACCAACAGCAGCACCAAATCGAGGGGCTGCAGGTTGACCGCGAAGGCACCCAGTGCCGCGAAGAACAGGATTCCGGCATACAGGTACGGCCGCGGCGTGCGGAGCAGTTTCGCCCACAGCGGGGCCAACGGGAGGTTGATCACGAGCAGTAGAAGATTGCCGATGAAGAGGCTGGCAATCAAAGTCCAGATCAGCAACGGCTCCTTCTCGAACAGCGTGGGCCCCGGTTGGATGCCGTAGGAGACGAATGCCGTCAGCATCACGGCCGCGGTCGCGTTTGTCGGCAAGCCCAGCGACAGCATCGGGACCAGCGTGCCCGCGGCCGAGGCGTTGTTGGCCGCCTCCGGCCCCGCCACACCCTCGATGGCGCCCTTGCCGAACTCCTCGGGGTGCTTGGACAGCCTCTTCTCGGTGATGTACGACAGGAACGTCGGCAACTCTGCCCCGCCCGCTGGCAGCGCGCCGAACGGGAAACCGTAAGCGGTGCCACGCAACCAGGGCTTCCACGACCGCGCCCAGTCCTGCCGTCCCATCCACGGCCGGCCGACCGGAATCACCTCTGCCGGTCGGCGTCTCAGGTGCGCGGCCACCCACAGCGCCTCCCCGACCGCGAAGACCGCGACGGCGATCACCACGATGTCGATGCCGTCGGACAGCAGTGGAATCCCGAAGGTGGCCCTGGGCTGACCCGTGAGCGAGTCGATGCCGACCACACCGATGGCCAACCCCAGCAGCAGCGAAATCAGGCCGCGCATCTTCGACGAGCCGAGCACCGCGGTGACCGCGACCAGCGCGAACAGCATGATCGCCAGGTACGACGGCGCGCCCAGGGTGACCGCGAACCGCGACACCGCGGGCGCGAAACCCGCCAGCAGAGCGGTGCCGATCGCCCCCGCGACGAACGATCCGATGGCCGCGGTCGCCAGCGCCTGGGCGGCTCGTCCCGTCTTGGCCATCCGATTGCCCTCGATCGCGGTGATCACCGAAGACGACTCCCCCGGCGTGTTCAGCAGGATCGACGTGGTGGATCCGCCGTACATGCCGCCGTAGAAGATTCCGGCGAACATGATGAACGCCGCACTCGGGCTGACGTTGTAGGTGACCGGCAGCAGCAGAGCCACCGTCATGGCCGGCCCGATGCCGGGAAGCACGCCTACCGCGGTACCGAGAAGCACGCCGATCACGGCGTACAGCAGATTCATCGGGGTCGCGGCCTCGGCGAACCCCTGCAGCAGCCAGTCGAAGTTCTCCATCTACAGAATCCCGTCCAAAATGCCTGCGGGAAGCGGGATTCCGAGCCCCGAGTAGAATGCGTAGAACGTTCCCACCGCCAGTACCGCACCGATGACGAGGTTGCGGATGTAGTGCCGACTGCCCAGCACCGTGGCGCATCCGGCGAAGAACAGCGCACCGGCGACTGCCCACCCCAGCGGCTCCACCAGCACGATCAGTCCGACGAACAGCCCGATCAGCAGAGCGACGGTGCGCCAGTCACTGGGCATGTCCGGGTCGACGTCCTCACCGGCATCCGCCTCACCGCGGTATCCCCGTGGGATCGCTACGGCCAGCACGGCCGCCAGCAGCAGCAGGCCCACCCCGATTGCGAGCGGAAACAACCGCGGCCCAACGGGATCCACCTCCGCGAAGCCACCCGCCATCGTCACGGCGTCATAAATCAGGAATCCGCCGACCGCCACCAGGACGACGCAGACGATGTACTGCGCCCGGTCCGGGGGAGCCTTCTCCCGTTGTTCGGGACTGCTCATACCAACCCCAGATCTGTCAGCGTCGACTCGACGCGGTTGTCCTGGTCCCGCAGGAACTGCTCGAACGCCGGACCGGTCAGGAACGCGTCACTCCAGCCGTTCTTGACCAGCGCGTCCTTCCACGCCTGGGTCTTGTGCAGGTCCTCGAGCACCCGCACCATCGAGGCCCGGTCCTCGGCGGCGATCCCGGGCGGGGCGATCACGCCGCGCCAGTTGGTGAACGTCAGGTCGATACCCGACTCCTGCAGTGTGGGAGCGTCGATGCCTTCGACCCGTTTCTCGCCCGAGACCGCGAGCACCCGAACCTGCCCGGCCTCGATCTGATCGACATACTCCCCCAGACCCGATGTGCCCGCGGCGATCTTGTTGCCCAATAGGGCCGTCAGAAGATCTCCGCCGCCGTCATAGGAGACGAAGTTGACCCTCGTCGGATCCACGCCGACTGCCTTGGCGGTCTCCATCGGGAACAGATGGTCCGGCCCGCCGGGATTGGACCCACCGCCGATGGTGACCTTCGCCGGATCGGCCTTCCACGCCGCGACGAAGTCCTGCACCGTCCTAAACGGTGAGTCGGCGGGCACCAGGATGCCCTCCTGTTCCTCGACCACGCGGGCCAGTGCCGTGGCCTCCGAGGCCCTGGCCTTCGACCCGTTGGTGAACGTCGCGCCGACCACGCCGAGGCCCATCATCATCATCAGATCGCCGTTGCCGCGTTCGTTCATCAACCGGGCCATCGCCACCGTGCCGCCCGCACCGATGACGTTGAAGACCTCGATCCGGCCCGTGATGTCCTCGTCCTCCAGGATCTTCACGGCGGTGCGCGCGGTCAGGTCGTAGCCGCCGCCCGGACTGTTCGGGACCATCATCCGCAGACGATGCATTCCAGCGGGGTCATCGCCGCGGGTCACGCCGCAGGACGTCACCAGCAGGGCCGCACAGATGAGCAAGGCCACCACGCCGGCGAGGCGCCGTCCCAGTGCTGTCACAGGTGCAGAGTGACCCGTGTCAGTGCTGCGCAAACAGGTAGCCGACTACTCTCCCCCGCGGGCGCCTGCGCGCCGACGATCGCCTCATGAGCACTGCAGCGATTTCCGATCTGGCCTACGACCACCTCGACGACCCCGAGGCCGCGCACCGGGAGATCCGCACGGCCCGGGAACGCGGTCCGATCGCGATGGGACCGCATGGTTTGGAGGTGCTGAGCCACGACCTGGTGCGCGCGGTGATGCGCGATGACCGGTTCATGGTGCCCAAGGGCTTCGCCCTGGCGCCGCAGGGCGTCACCTCAGGGCCGCTGTGGGACCGCGCGGCCAACAGCCTGCTGTGCCTGGACGGCGCCGAACACCACCGGCTGCGCAGGCTGGTCGCCCAGGCGTTCACCCCGAAGTCGGCGGCCCGGATGCGCGCCGCGTGCATCGACGTCATCTCGGGACTCCTGGACGATCAGCCCGGGGCCTGCGACATGGTCACCGACATCGCCCGCCCGTATCCGGTGCCGATCATCTGCGCCCTGCTCGGGGCACCGCGTCAGGACTGGCAGCGCTTCTCCGCCTGGGCCGAAGACGTGCTGCGCCTGTTCAGCTGGGATGCCGCGGCGAACCAGGACGCCATCCTCACCGCATGGAGCGAGTTGGACGCGCACGTCGACGGAATGATCGCCGACCGCCGGGAGCACCTGACCGACGATCTGCTCTCCGACCTGATCCGCTGCGAGGACGGCGGGGACCGACTGAGTCACGACGAACTGCTGATGTTGGCCGGTGGGCTCCTGATGGCTGGGACCGACACCACCCGGAACCAGTTGGGCGCGGCGATCGAGGACCTGTGCGACCACCCGGACCAGTGGCGCCTGCTGCACGAGAACCCCGAACTGGCACCCCGCGCCGTTGAGGAGTTGATCCGGCACCGCCCGATCGTGTTCTCCACGCTGCGAGTGACGACCGAGGACGTCGAGCTCGCCGGCCACCGGGTCCCGGCGGGCACCACGGTGCTGGCCAACACCGCATCGGCCAACCGCGACCCGGCCGTCCACGACGATCCAGACCACCTCGACATCACGCGCGAGGGCGCCGCGCCGATCCTGACATTCGGCAGCGGAATCCACTACTGCCTGGGTGTTCATCTGGCCAAGCTCGAACTGTCAGAGGCACTGGTCACGATCACCGCGCGGATCCCCGAACCGCGGGTGATCGCGCGTCATCCCTGGAAGCCCCTGAGCGGGATCACGGGACCGACCAGTCTGCCGGTCGAGTTCGCCCACGCCGAGGCCGCGTGAGGGGCACCATCGAAGGATGGGAAACGAACAGGGAACCCTGCTCACGTGTTCGCACGAGGGCTGCGGGTGTCGTGTACGCATCGAGTCCGAATGTCACTGCCCCGACGGCGGCGGTTCATACCGATGTACGTGTGGCGCGGAACTCGTGCCTGTGGACCAGTAGCCAGGACAGCAGCACCACACCGACCACCAGGGCGCGGACCACACCGACCGCGTTCTCGGGATAGAGCACACCCGTGAGGTAGTGGGCGATGAACCCGTCCGGGGGCAGTGGCGCCATGCCCGCATGGGCGCGCGCCCACCGCTCCACCGACGTCAGCGGGCACGGCAGCGCACACACCGTGCTGCCGATCCCCCACGCGACCACCAGGATGTGCAGGGCCAGAGTGCGCCGCCATCGCAGCGCGAGGAAACCGCCGATCACCAGATAACCGATGAACGCGAAATGTACGGCAACCGTGCCGATCACAAGTGCTGTCGCGACGACCTCGATCACCCGATGTTACGCGCGGCCCGGGAGCCCGCACGGCGCGTCGCGTCCACCTGGAACCCCAAACGGAGCGCCGAGGAGGCAAGCTCGCACCATGATCCGAAGAAGTGCCGCCGTGCTCGTCGCCGCGCTATGCCTGACCGGGTGCGTGTCACCCGAGAATCCGCCGACAGTCGCGCCCACCACGCGCACCGCGCAGGCCGACGACATCCGGGCCATCGTGACCAATGTGATGGCCTCCGAACACCTGGAGTCCGCGCTGGTGCGGGTCACGATCGACGGCAAGGAGGTCATCAGCGAGGCGTTCGGTGAGTCCATGACCGGCGTGCCCGCCAGCACGGACATGCACTTCCGCAACGGCGCCGTGGCGATCTCGTATGTGTCCACGCTTCTGCTGATCCTGGCCGAGGAGAACAGGGTCGGCCTCGACGACCCACTGTCCGACTACCTGCCCGACATCGCTCACGCCGACCGCGTCACGCTGCGCCAGTTGGCCCAGATGACTTCGGGCTACCACGATTACGTCCTGGGCAACGACGCCTTCGGCGACGAGCTCTACGAGAATCCCTTCCGGCAGTGGACGCCTGAGGAGCTGCTGCAGTTCGCGGTCACCAAGCCGCTGCAGTACGAACCGGGCACCAACTGGAGCTACGCCCACACCAACTATGTGCTGCTGGGCCTGGCGCTGGAGCGGGCGACAGGTGAGCCCATGCCGAAACTGTTGTCGGAGAAGGTCCTTGATCCGCTGGGGCTGCGGAACACCGCCAACTCCTTCACCCCAGCCATTCCCGAACCCGCCCTGCACGCGTTCACCGCCGAACGGCGGGCCGCCCTGGACATCCCGGCGACGGTGCCGTTTTTGGAGGATTCCACCTACTGGAATCCGTCGTGGACCATCACACACGGCGCGATCCAGACCACGACCATCGAAGACCTCGCGACCTCGTCGGCCGGCATCGGATCGGGCGAACTCCTTTCGGCCGACAGCTACCGAATCTTCGCGTCGAAGGATCTGCGTGGCAGGACTCACAGCGCGCCCGGATGCCCGACCTGCGCCCCGCAGACCGAGCAGTACACGTACGGCCTGGGCATCGTGCTCTCCGGTGACTGGCTGCTGCAGAACCCGATGTTCTTCGGGTATGCCGCAGTAGG
The DNA here is from genome assembly GCF_010729895.1 of Mycolicibacterium confluentis. Taxonomy (NCBI): domain Bacteria; kingdom Bacillati; phylum Actinomycetota; class Actinomycetes; order Mycobacteriales; family Mycobacteriaceae; genus Mycobacterium; species Mycolicibacterium confluentis. The sequence goes on along the minus strand of NZ_AP022612.1, from coordinate 1,964,384 downwards.
GGCCTACCTGCCTCAACGCCGGATCTCGATCGCCACGGCAGCCACCTTCGATGAGCGAGCCTTCGACCCCGAGGGGAACTACTCCAACGCCGCCGACACGCTGTTCCGCAGGATCGGCGCGGCCGTCGCACCCGAGCACGCGCCACCCACCCACCCCACGCGGTGACGGAGGCGCCAGTAAAGTTCTCCCCCGTGGCACGTCGTCTTCTCTTCATCTACAACGACCCGTCGGCTCCCGAGGCCCTGCTCGGCGAGGTGTTCACCGAGCAGGGGTTCGACATCGACATCCTCAACGTGGTCCCTGCGGACCGGTTGGATGATCCGGCGGTCGACGTCGTGTTCCCCGACCCGACCGACTACGACGTCGTGGTGCCACTCGGTTCACGCTGGTCGGTGCACGACGAGGCGCTGCTGTCGACGTGGGTGGGTGCCGAGATGCAGTTCCTTCGCGACGCGCAGGCCGCCGGGGTCGGGGTGCTCGGCGTGTGCTTCGGCGGGCAGTTGATCGCGCAGGCGTTGGGCGGATCGGTGTCCCGCTCCCCCTCCCCGGAAGTCGGCTGGTACGAAGTATCCAGCACCACACCGGATTTCATCTCCAGCGGACCGTGGTTCGAGTGGCACTTCGACCGGTGGACAGTGCCCCCGGGCGCGGTCGAGGTGGCCCGCAGCAGCGCGGCCTCTCAGGCGTTCACCATGGGCCGCACCCTGGCCCTGCAGTTCCATCCCGAACTCAACGCCGCGCTGCTCGAACTGTGGATCGAAGAGGACCGCGACAACGAGGTCGAACGCGCGGGCGCTGACGTGGAGAAGCTCCGCGCGGACACCGCGGCACAGCGCGACGCGACGGCGGATCGGGTGCGCACGCTGGTTTCCGGATTCCTGGACCGGGTCGGGCAACCGGTCGCTCACGCCCGACCGAGTTGATGCGCGAGCGCCGCGGCGATCGTGGGGTGCCGGAACCGGTGCCCGAGGTTCGACAGCGCGGTGGGCTGCACCCGTTGTGAGGCCTCGGCCAACTCCGTGACGCCCTCGGCGCCCAGAAGTGTCCGCGGGCCGAACGACGGCACCGGCAGGACGGCCGGCCGATGCAGCGTGCGGGCCAGCGCGGCGGTGTAGTCGGAGTTGCGGACCGGTTGCGGCGCAACGGCATTCACCGGACCACTGAGCCGGTCGTCGAACAGCGCACGGTAGTGGATGTCGGTCAGGTCGTCGATGCCGATCCACGACAACCACTGCTCGCCGTCGCCGAGGCGTCCCCCCAGACCCGCACTGAACAACGGGCGCAGCAGACGCAGGGTGCCGCCCCGCGCGGCCTGCACGATCCCGGTGCGCACGCGCACCACCCGCACCCCTGCGTCGGCGGCCGGACCCGTCGCGGCCTCCCAGTCCCGCACCACCTCGGCCAGGAATCCCGAACCCGCGGCGCTGTCCTCCGTCAGGACCTCGTCACCGCGGTCGGCCCCGTAGAACCCGACGGCCGAGGCGCTCACGAACACCGAGGGCCCATCCGACGCGCGGGCCGCGACCTCGGCCAACCGACGTGTGGGGCCGATCCGGCTGTCGCGGATCGCGGCCTTGTGTGCTTCGGTGAACCGCCCCGCGATCGAGGCGCCGGCAAGGTGCACGAGGCCGTCGACGCCGTCGAGCAGGTCGGGGCTGGGATCGTCGGGATCCCAGATGCGTTCGTCGGCGCCGGGTTCGCCGCCGCGGATCAGTCGCACGACACGGTGTCCGCCCGTGCTGAGCAGGGCACATAGGGCGGTCCCGACCAGCCCCGAGGATCCGGTCACGGCGATCGTCAGCGGACGTTCGAGTCGCTGCGCGGCGTCGCGGTGGATCGCGAGGTCGTCGGCGAGTTGGCGATGCCGATAGGTGAACATCGGCCGCAGCAGTGCGGCCGGCACGGGTGCGGTGACCCGGTCCCGCATCAGCGTGGTGTCGCCGTCGTGCTCGAGGAACTCGTGCACGTGCCGCCAGGGTTGCAGGGCGCCGAACGCCCATGTGTCGACGAACTGCTGCGGCGGGCGGAATCCGGTCGGGTCGTGCCGGGCCACCCAGCGCAGGCCACCCGGCAGACCGAGCACTGCGTGGCCGTCGGCCAGCGACGGCGCCTCCCGCACCGGGGTGAGCGGCTGCCACGGTGGAAGCAACCGCTGCAGCGCTCCGGGCCGGGTGTGCCACGCGTACACCGTGGGACGGGGATGGCCGAGCACACTCGAAAATTCGATACTCACGCGGCGCGGGTACCCGTTTGGCCAGACTGGGACGCACAGGAGTACACCGATGCATCGCTACCGCAACCGCGCCGCGGCGGGTCGTGCGCTGTCGGCGGTCGTGGCCGACGACAGCACAGCTAGGGACGAAGACCCGTCGCAGATCGTCGTGCTCGGCTTGGCCCGCGGCGGGGTCCCGGTGGCCGCCGAGGTGGCCCGTCGGCTCGGGGCGGTCCTCGACGTCGCCGTCGTGCGCAAGCTTGGTGTGCCCGGCCACGAGGAGTTGGCGCTCGGCGCGATCACTCGTGAGCGGATCGTGCTCAACGACAAGCTCATCCGCTCATTGGGGGTGTCGCAGAAGGACATCGACGACGTGGTGGCCCGCGAGCGTCGCGAGCTCATCCGCCGCGAGTCGGCCTACCGGGGTGGTCGAGATCCCCATCCCCTCACCGATCGCACCGTGATCCTGGTCGACGACGGCATCGCGACCGGCGCGAGCATGCGGGCGGTCGCACTGGACGCGCGAGCACAGGGCGCCCGCCGCGTCGTGATCGCGGTGCCGACAGCGCCGGATTCGGCGGCCGACGCCTTCGCCGACGTCGCCGACGAGTTCCTCTGCCCGCACACGCCACGACCGTTCACCGCGGTCGGGATGTCCTACGACGACTTCGATCAGACCGGCGACGACGAGGTGCGCGCGCTGCTTGCCTAGGGCTGGTTTCCCCTGGGCTCTTCGGCAGTGTCGAGGTCCGACGGCGCCGCGGCCGAGGACTCCTCGGGGTAATCGGCGTCGAAGTTCTGGTAGGTCGCCTCGGTCGAGTCGTCCTGTGGCAGAACCGAATCCTCGCCGTCCTCGGACACGTCGGCGGCCACGCCGACACGCTGGCGTTCGCGGATGGCGTCCACGATGAGCAGGATCACGCCCACCACGCTGGCCGCGATACACACCCACGCCACAATCTCATTGCTCGTCACCACTGCTGTGACGAGGGCGATCAGGCCGATGACGGCCAGCACCAGGGCAACGATCAGCATCGCAACGCCTCCCCGGCGCTAGTTAGTTGGTTCCGCGATTGAACTGGTTGAACCCGCCGTCGCCGGCGCTCGAGTCGACCGGAGCCGCAGACCCGCGCTGACCGAGCTCCTCCAGCTGCGATTCCAGGTAGGTCTTGAGCCGGGTGCGGTACTCGCGCTCGAAGGTGCGCAGCTGCTCGAGCCGGCCCTCCAGCACCGTGCGCTGCTGGTTGATGGTGCCCATGATCTCGGAGTGCTTGCGCTCGGCGTCGGCCTGCAGGGCGTCCGCCTTCTCCTGCGCCTGACGCAGCTGGGTCTCCGAGCGCGTCTGCGCATCGGCGAGCAGCGCGTCTGCGCGCGCCTTGGCCTCCGACACGGTGGTCTCAGCGGTGCGCTTGGCCTCGCTGACCATGGCCTCGGCGTTGGTGCGGGCGTCGTAGAGCAGCTTGTCGGCCTCGGCCTTGGCCGTGCCGGTCAAGCGGTCCGCGGTGTCCTGCGCCAGGGCCAGCACCTTGGCGGCCTTGATGTGGGCTTCCTCGCTGGGCGGCGCCGCCGGGGCCGGAGCCTCGTAGACGGGCTGCGGCGCGGGCTCGGGCTCAGGCTCGTACAGCGGGATGGCCTGCGCGGACTGCACGCCGCCGCCCGCCCGCGCGCTGGCCAGTTCCTGATCGAGCTCGCTGACCCGCTGGCGCAGGTCGGCGTTCTCTTCGATGAGGCGCGTGAGCTCGTTCTCGACCAAGTCGAGGAAGGCGTCGACTTCGTCCTCGTTGTATCCGCGTTTGCCAATCGGCGGCTTGCTGAACGCGACGTTGTGGACGTCGGCTGGTGTAAGCGGCATTCTCTGCCCCCTCGAGGTCTGTTCGGTCGAACCGGTCTGACAAGTTTAGATCGGACCACCAAGTTGGTAGCCGGACTGTAACTGGCGTCCATCCTGTCACACCAGAACCGCCGGTAGCCCTGGGGGGCGATAATTAAGAACGAATTTCAATCTCAGGCGAGCGATTTGCCAGCCCACCCGAGCGACCTATATAGAGGCCGCAAACGCCAGACGCATGCCGATGAACGTCAGCAGCAGCAGCACCATGATGGACAGGTCCAACCGGACCGCACCGATGGTCAACTGGGGAATGAGCCGCCGCAGAAGCTTCACCGGCGGATCGGTGACAGTCATGATGGCTTCCAGGATCACGACGGTCAGGCCGCGCGGATGCCAGTCCCGGCTGAATGACCGGATGAACTCCACGACGACCCGGGCGATGAGCAGCACCCAGAACAAAAACAGCGCGAAACCCAGGATTTCGAAGAAGATCTTCAACCTTGAGCGACCTTACTGACGAGGTTGTGACGACGCCGATACGAGTGATCGGCCCTCGTCAGCCTACCGGTGGTGAACGGCGGGCTTACTGGTAGGCGTAGAACCCGGCCTCGGCCATCCGGCGACGCTCCTCGGGAGTGACCTCGACGTCCGCCGGGGACAGCAGGAACACCTTGGTGGCCACCTTGTCGAAGGACCCGCGAAGGGCGAACGCCAGACCGGCGGCGAAGTCGACGAGCCGCTTGGCGTCCGCGTTGTCCATCGACACCAGGTCCATGATCACGGGCGTGCCGTCACGGAAGCGCTCACCGATGGTGCGGGCCTCGCTGTAGTCCTTGGGGCGCAGCGTCGTGATCTTCGACAGCGGGCTGCCCTCGTCGAACAGCATCTGCATGCGCCGCGGATCCATCGCCAGCGCGCCGCGGGTCGAACCCCGCAGGGCACCCAGGCGCGGCGCCGCGGCTGCCGGGCGGTCGAACTCGCGCGGACGGAAGCGGGTGTCGCGGGGATCCTCGGCGTAGCCGCCACGGTAGGCGCCGGCGTACTCGGGCTCCTCCTCGTACTCGCGCTCCGGGTAGCGGCCGCCACGCTCGTAGCCGCCGTCGAATCCGGCGCCCTCAAAACGCTCGCGGCGCGGGTATCCGCCGCGCGCGGCGCCACGGTCGTCGTCGTCGTAATACTCGTCGTCGTAGTCCTCCAACGGTGCCATCCCGAAGTAGGCCTTGACCTTGTGCAGTGCGCTCATCGCGTGACCCTCTCGATGGTGCTTGTGATGAAGATGTGACTGGAGTGACTACTCACGGTGACGTTAGCGGTCGAGGGCCCATAAGCGCGGTTCCGACACGCACACAGGTGGATCCATGTTTGACCGCCGCCTCGAGGTCACCCGTCATCCCCGCGGACAGACCGAGGCACTGCTGATAATCGGCCTGTACCCGGTCCCGTTCAGCCGCTAACGCGGCGAACGCGCGGTCCGCGTCGGCGCCGACG